>JBEBFS010000021.1:0-52303 GCA_040081855.1 Bryobacteraceae bacterium
GGGCGGTTACACGGGCAGCCTTGATGTGGTGACCGCGCAAGGGGATCTGGCGCAGTCCGAGGAAGAAGCGATCCGCATTCGTTACCAGGAATGGATGGCGGGCGCAAAGCTGGCACGGGCGCGGGGCAATGTACGGTTGTTCGTGGAGGGGATGTAGGGAAGCGAAGCGGCGCGAGGTAGTTTTTCTTGATCGGGGGCGAATACAGTGATAATGTTAACGGACGTCACCCAAGGTTCCAATCGACACTCCCTCGGGATCGGACGCTTTTTAGTCTCGGTAATATTTTTTCGCTTGATTGAGCCTGCCGGTCGTGGTATAGATTAATAAATCTTCATTCTGATTTCCGTCCCGATCCGTGAAGTCCTCCGGATCGGGCTTTTTTTTGCACCCCGTAAAGTCCACGTAAGTCATTGCACGAGAATCGGTATATACAAAAAGGCGCCATGTCCTGGGGGACACAGCGCCTTATAGCGGGTCAGGGGAGCCTGTCGGAGGAAGAGACTCCCCGGCCCACCTCTGATATTACCGTAAAATTACCAGTATCGCGCCGGATTTCTTTTGGATCGCCGATAGCAAAGAAAAAGCCCCTCGCCGGATGGGCGAAGGGCTTCGTGGAACACTGCGGCGCGAACCGGATGGAGCTAGTTGCGGGGTGCCTGGACTTTCGGGGCCGCGACGTAGCCTACGATCATGTCTTTGCGGACTTCGTTGACGATCAGCTCATAGGGCTGGGAGGCGCGGGACAGGATGAACTGCACAGGCTCATTCACGCCCTTGTCCTTCTTTTCAACCGTCTTGTCATCGGCGATGACGTCGATGGTGTATTTGTTCTTCTTCGGGTCGGTCTTCTTGAGGAAGATGGCAACGTCCCCGACACGCTGCGGGCCCTTGGTCTTGCCCAGTTTAAATTCGGTGTAGTTGCGTTCGCCGAGCGCACGCAGCGCGCCGAGTTCCTTTGAGTTGGTGGCGATGAGTCCGCTTTGTACGCCAAGGTCGCCTTGCGCGGCCCTGAGTGTGGCGATGGTCTTTTCGAGGTCGGCGCGCGTGTTAGCTACGTCGGTCTTCACGTTCCCAACGTCGCTGGAAACTTCGGATACGCGGGTGTTGACCGCGTTGGTGGCTTCCTTCACGCTGGAGACTTCATTCGAAACGGCGGCGACGCGCTGCGCTTGTGCCTGCTGTTCTTTCTCGAGGCGTGCGGCCAGTTCTTCGGCGTGCTTCTCGGCTTCAATCTTCGCCTGTCCGGCGAGCTGGTTGGCCTGGGTGCGTGCTGCGTCGAGTTCGGACTTCAGAGTTTCGACGGAACGGCGGCTGGTCTGTGAGGTGACGGCGTTGGTCTCGTGGATCTTTTGGATCTCATCGAGAAGAGAATCGTGCACCTGGGCGATCTGCGCCTTGGTGTCATTGATTTGCTGAAAGAGGAATGCAACCGCGCCCAGCAACACCACTACTAGGGCGAACAAAATTTTCGACGCCGTTCCGGATCCGCCCGAGGGCTGCACCGATGGATCGCTCATGCCATTGTCTCCTTTAATTGAAAACATGGAACTACCTCCTGGTAGTGTGTCGGGACATATGACCGGTATAGGTCGTCCCTGAATCATGCCACCGGACAAACCAGTAGCTTGGGATGGATGCATCCCATTTGTATTAGTTTACATCGGCGGAGGATTGATGTGGCTACATGGTACCGGGGGCCCCAGTACGTACCGGATGGGATCGTCCAGATTACAGTTTGGATTCGGCGCTCTTGGGTCGTCCGAAGTCCAGCACTTCCTGCTTTGGGATGCCGGGTTCAAAGCAGCGTCGGCAGCGGGCTTCGTACATGCCGGCGGCGCCCACGACGATGAGGTCGCTCGATTCCACCAGGCGCTGCGTGTGCTTGGCGGGGTTGCCGCAGCGCATGCAGATGGCGAGCATCTTGGTGATCGATTCCGCCACGCAGAGGAGTTCGGGCATGGGCGTGAACGGGCGGCCGAGGTAATCGGTGTCGAGTCCGGCGATCACCACTTGTTTGCCGGTGTCGGCGAGTTGCGTGGCGACGTCGACAAGATCGAGTCCAAAGAAGTTCGATTCGTCGATGCCGACGACCTGGGTGCGCCAGTCGAGCTTTTCGAGGATCTCTTTGGCGCTGGCAATGACGGTGGAGTCCATGCGCTGGTCTCCGTGGGAGACGATCTCGGTGGCGGAGTAGCGGTCGTCCAGGACGGGTTTGAAGACCTGCACGCGTTTGCGCGCGATCTTGGCGCGGCGCAGGCGGCGGATCAGTTCTTCGCTCTTGCCGGAGAACATGGGTCCGCTGACGACTTCAATCCAACCAATGTTTCCGCTAACGATGTCCATCGAGACAGGTGATCCTTTCGGGAGCGCGGGCGTGAAACCGCGAACTTGGGGGGAGAGTTTGATTCTGCCACAGATGGGGTGGCGAGGGGCAGGGCAAACGGTTGAATGTTTGCTATTCGATGATCAGGAAACCGCTCTCGGCGTGGGCGGAGTGTGCGCCGCTGGCGGGTTGGAGGCGGCTCCAGACGACGCGGGCTTTGCCGGATTGTTCGGGGTGGGTGAAATCGACGATGGTTCCGGCTTCGAGGGCGAGGTGTGTGTGGCGTGCTCGGAAGCCGCTGTTGCTGATGTCCACGAGGGTGCCGCGAACTTTGGTGAGCACGGGATCGCTCCAGGAGAATTCGACGGAGCCGTGCGCGGGGTGACGGGGCTCGCGGCGGTTTTCCGGCCGAGGGGCGGCGGCGGGCTCCTTTGCCGTGACGCTCACTGGAGCGGGGAAGTGTCTCGGGAGACTCACTGCAGGGCCTCCACGCGGTTTGGACCGCTGGTTTCCGTTTCGTAAATCTTCAGTTTGCGGCTGAGTGTGCGGCGCGAGATGCCGAGGCGTTCGGCGGCGCGCGACTGGTGTCCGCCGGTGGCTCGCAATGTGGAGAGGATAGTTTCCTTTTCCAGTGCTTCGAGCCCGGGCGCGGCGGCGCGGCGGGCGGATTCCTGGCCGAGCGGGCGCGGGAAATCGGGCGCGTGTAGTTCTTTGGACCTGGCGAGCACGGCGGCTTTGATTACCGTGTTGCGGAGTTCGCGGATGTTGCCCGGCCAGGCTTGCGCCTCCAGCCACTCGATAGCGTCCGGTGAAAGCGTCATCTCGGGATTGTGTTGCGCGAGGAAGTGCGCGGCGAGAGGGGCGACGTCTTCGATGCGTTCGCGCAAGGGCGGGACATGCAGCGTGAACTGGCCGAGGCGATGATACAGATCACTGCGGAAAGAACCGTCTGCGACAGCGCTTTCGAGATCCTTATTTGTTGCGGCGACCACGCGCGTATCCACGGAAATTTTGCGGATGCCGCCGAGACGGAAGTAGGGTACCGCGTCGAGCACGCGCAGCAGCTTCACCTGCATGCGCGGAGCGAGTTCGCCGATTTCATCCAGAAAAATGCTTCCCGTGTGTGCAAGTTCAAAAAGACCCGGCTTGGATGTCTCTGCGCCGCTGAATGCGCCTCGGTCGTAGCCGAAGAGTTCGCTTTCCACGAGGTGCTCGGGAAGCGCCGCGCAACTGAGGTCGATCCACGGACGATGGGCGCGGCGGGAGTAATGGTGAATGGCGCGGGCGATCAATTCCTTGCCGGTACCGCTTTCGCCGGTGATCAGTACGGAGGCGTCGGTGCGGGCGACGCGCTCCACAGTTGCGAGAAGTTCGCGGATGGAAGAGCTGACAACCACGGCCTCCAGACCGAGGAACGTTAGTTTTTCCGGATGCGTGTTGGTATGCATGATCGCTGGCGAAAGGGCCGGTGTGGCTCGCGGTGCGCGCGAGAACTGGTTCCAGTAGGCCACTAATTCGGGGGGAGTACCCTCCGTTCAACACCTTAGTCCTGCGATAAAAGGACCCCGGATTTGGGACAGTTTGGCGCAATTGGGCGGCGATCGATGGGACAAGATGTCGCAATCCATGGGCGCGCGATTGACGAAGCCTCATGATTTCAATAAGTTGGCAGTGAATAGCTTTGGCGTGTGTCCTGCATCGGAACAATCCGATGAATCCTAAAGGTCAAAGCATGCCGGCACGCGCGGCTTTAGTGATCGCGCTGTTCGCCGCTTTAGGCTTGGCTGCGGTCGGAATGGCGGTGGCGAGCTGGGAGTCTCAGGACCTCATCAAATTTGCGGGCTTTCTGCTGGTTGCGATGTTTTTCTCCGGGATGCGATTCCGCGTGCCGGGTGTGATGGGGACGATTTCTCCGGCCATCATTTTCGTTCTGCTCGCGGTGCTGGAGTTGAGCGTAACGGAAACCATCGCGCTGGGTGTGGCGGCGATGACCGTGCAAAGTTACTGGCAGGAGACGGCGATCCCTCCTTTGCCGCAAGTGGCGTTCACGGTGTGTTCGATGGCGGCGGCGTCCGCGGCGGCGGCGGTTGTGTATCACGCGGTGGCCTCCGGGGTGGATCCGACGGTGGGCCTGATGCTGGCGACGCTGGTGCTGTTTATTGTGAACACGGCTCCAGTGACGGTGGCGCTTGCGGTGGCCGAAGAAGTATCCGTGTTGCAGACGTGGAAGGAATGCTACCTGCGCTTGTTGCCGTATTACTTTGGCAGCGCGGCGGTTGCAGCGCTGGTGAATTTCGCGGGGCGCTATGTGGGATGGCAGACGGTGCTGTTGTCCGGGCCTGCGATCTACCTGGTGTTTCGTTCGTATCGCCTGCATCTGGCGCGCATCGAGAACGAGAAAAAGCACGTGGAAGATGTTTCGTCGTTACACTTGCGCACCATTGAGGCGCTGGCCATGGCGATTGAAGCAAAGGATTCGACGACGCACGAACATCTTGCCCGCGTGCAGGTGTACGCCTACGAATTGGGCCGTGAGCTGGGTTTGAAGCCGCAGGAGATGGAAGCGCTGCAGGCGGCATCCATTCTGCACGATATCGGCAAGCTGGCGGTGCCCGAACATATCATTTCCAAGCCGGGCAAGCTGACGCCGGAAGAGTTCGAAAAGATGAAGATCCACCCGGTGGTAGGCGCGGAGATTCTGGAGCGCGTGCAGTTTCCTTATCCGGTGGTACCGATTGTCCGCGCGCATCACGAGAAGTGGGACGGCAGCGGATATCCGGCCGGCTTGCGGGGTGAAGACATTCCCCTTGGGGCTCGCATTCTAGCCGCCGTGGATTGCCTGGATGCACTGGCCACCGACCGCCAATACCGGCGCGCGCTGCCACTCCCGGAAGCGATGAAGGTGGTGCAGCAGGAATCCGGCAAGGCGTTCGATCCGCGCGTGGTGGAACTGCTGTCCAAACGCTACGTGGAATTGGAAAAATTGGCGAAGGCAAAGATCCCGAGCGAATCCGGGAAGCTTTCGACGGACGTGAAGGTGGAACGTGGGGAGGCTCCGGCCGCCGGCTTCGAAAAAATGGCGGCGAAAGAGGGCAAGCCGGAAGACTTCGTGCAGCAAATTGCGGCGGCACGGCAGGAAGTGCAGGCGCTTTTTGAGATTTCGCGCGACCTTGGCGGTTCGCTCAGCGTGAGCGATACGCTCTCGATGCTTTCGGTGAAACTGCGAAATGTGGTGCCGCACAACACGATGGTGGTTTGGCTGCGGCGCGAAGAGAAGCTTCTTCCGGAATTCGTCACCGGCGATGAACACCGGCTGTACGGCGCTCTGCAGATCCCTCTGGGGCAGGGACTTTCGGGCTGGGTGATCGAGAACCTAAAGCCGATTGTGAACGGGAATCCGTCGGTGGAATCGGGTTATCTTGGCGATCAGGCGAAGACGACGGCGTTACGTTCTGCGATTGCCCTGCCGCTCGAAGGCGTCAATGGTGTGATCGGCGTGCTGGCGCTTTACAGCAGCGAGCGCGATCACTTCAGCAAGGACCACTTGCGATTGCTGATGGCGGTGGCCGGGAAGATCGCACTGGCCGTGGAGAGTGCACAACGCTTCCATGCACTGGAGTCGTCGGCGACTACCGATGCATTAACAGGATTGTCCAACGCACGGAGTCTCTTTGTCCAACTGGATTCCGAACTGGCGCGCGCAAAACGCGACCAACAGCCAATCACGGTGATGACGTTCGATCTGGACGGCTTCAAACAGATCAACGCGCGCTTCGGTCATCTGGAGGGCGATAGAGCCCTGCGGGCGATCGCGCAGCAAATGCGTTCGGCCTGCCGCGAATATGACACGCTGGCTCGCATGGGTGGCGACGAATTCGTGTTGGTGATGGCGGGCGCCCGTCTGGAAGATCTGGAGCAGAGAAAGCAGCTATTCCGAGGTTTGATTTCGGGAGTGAGCCGGCAATTGTTCTCGGGAGAACTACTACCTGTGAGCATCGGCACCGCCCAGTTCCCCGACGATGGCACCGACGCCGAACAACTATTGGCCGAAGCCGACCGGAAACTCTACAAAGAGAAGCGCCAGCGCGCGCAGGCGGGCGTGCGGAAGCCATTGGTGACCAAACAGGCGGAGTGGACGGGCGCGACGCTGGTTCATTAGAGCAACCAGGGCACTTCGCCCCGGCAGCTACCAGTACCCAATCATTCTTCCGGCGGTTATCGCGGTCAACCAGCAGACCAGAGACACCCCACCGTAGCGGGCAAGTTTTGCCTGCTCGGCGAGCGTGAGCTCGCGGGTACGGTGGTGCTTCCAGGCTTCTGTACTACTAAGGATCGCCACATTCACCAGACCGAGGGCGATGGCGGGAAATTTTATATAGAAAAAGGGATTGCCGTCGTACTCGGTGGCCTTTGTCGCCAGCAGGCCGATGCCGGTGAGTGTGGCGATGAGGAAGCCCGCCCCGGAGACGGTGACGATGGGCGTGGTGAGCGCGGCGAGGTCGATTTTTTTCCAAACGCCGAGCAGGCGCAGATCCAGGATCAGGATGGAGCCGAACAGCGTGGCGACGCTGAGGATGTGGAACAGATTGACGACGCCGTAAGTCCAAACGCCGCTTTCGCGCATGGTGTGCCCGAGGAAGGAAGATTGCAGCCAGGCGAGGAAGGCGTACATAAAGCTCGGGTTATGGCGGTTGCGTTCGAATGACGGGATAGCAAGGAAAGGGGACAATCCGTCCCCATTCGCGATTTGGCGCGGCCAAATGTATGTCAGGTGCGGTCGGGATAAACGTTGAAGGTTTTGCCGTTCCACGTAACGCGTTCGGTCTTGATTTCGAACTTTTTCATGTCGCGGTTGCGATGGCCATGGATGCTGATGGCCGCGCCGACGGGGATGATACCTTCCTTCAGGCCCGCCCGGTCGGTGCGGGGAGGCGGCGCGAGAGTGAGGTCCCAAACTTTACCCTCGGCGTCTTTGAGTTTCATAGTCGCGTGTGGACCCGCCATACTCAGCGGTGCGGCCACGGTGCCGGAGATTTCAAATTCTTCGTCCAGGTTACCGCCCCAGCCATGGTGGGCCGATGCGGGAACGGTGCTGAGGGCGAGGGCGGCGATGCCGAAACCAAGAGTGAGTTTGTTACGCATGGAATTCCTCCATCTCGATGATAGCGGGAAATTCGGAGACCGGAGAGTTATGTGCCGAGGTTATGTGCCGAGGGACTTACTCTACTACGCAGGTCCATTCGCCGGCCTCGTTTTGGAAGCCTGACAAAATGCGGCGCTTGGCGACGCGGTGGAACTCTTCGCGGAGGTCCGTGATGACCACTTCGCTGATGTTGGCGACCACGACGTCGAACGAGTTGGTTCGCACCGCATCGACGCTGCCGATAAAGAATGGCGCTTCGCGCGCGGCCTCGGGGTCAATATCGCAGGCGATCACGCTTCCTGCACCCAGCATCTTTGCGGCGATCGACAAAATGCCGGAACCAGTGCCGACGTCGAGCACGGAATCGCCGGGGCGGATGATCCGTTCCATCGCCTCCAGGCATTTTTGCGTGCAAGGATGCTGACCGGTGCCGCATTGCTGGCCGGGGTTTATTTCCAGACGAAAACGGCCGGGCGGCGTGGGCTCCGTTCGCCACGGCGCAACGACAAAGAATTTTTCTCCAACCAGCAGCGGCGGCCAGGCGTCTTCCGTCTGGCGGACCCAATCGACATCGGGCGATTCCTTCGGCGTGCCGAAGCGCGCGGCGGTTTGTTCCTCTTCGAAGAACGCCTCTACTTCGCCGTCGCCTTCGACGACGCCCAGCGTGCCGGCTTCCCACAACTCCGCGACGATGCGTTCGTGGTCGGCGGGTTCAACAGAGAAGGAGACGGAATACATCGAGTGGGATGGGCTACTTTCTTCCCGGCCGCTCGATGGAGAGGGCTATGTTGCGGTCCGCCTTGGCGCCTTCCGTGTCGCCGAGATTCGCTTTTGACGTGGCGCGGGCGCGGTAGGCGTAGGGGGCGTCCACCCGCTCAGCGATGGCCTTGTCAAAATCGTCTACGGCTTTCTGATGTTCGCCAACCGACTCATAGGCAAGTGCGCGGGCGTAGAAGCCATCGGTGGTTGGTTTGATGGCGAGCGATTTCGAAAATGCGTCGATCGCCTTTTTCGTATCGCCTTTTTCGAGCGCGATGCGGCCCTGTTCGTCGTACGCCTCAATCAAATTGGGATCCAGTTGAATGGCGTGTTCGAAATCGTCCAGAGCTTCGTTGCGCTGGCTGGTGTGATAGTAAGCGATGCCGCGGTTGAGATACGCTTGCGGCAGATTCGGCCAGATGGCCACCGCGTGCGTAAACGCCTGAATGGCGCCGAGATACGAGTTCGGGCCCATCAGGCGCATGCCCCGCTCAAATTCGGCGCGGGCGCGCTCCGGGGCGCGATTGTAGTAATCGATGCCGTACCAAGCGCCACCAATAACAACAAGAATGGCGACGGAAGAGCGAATGAGGTTTCGCTGTTTGCGTTTTTGTGCGAGGATCGCGGGATCGGTGACCTGCTCAGACGGCAAGGGACGAACCGCATTCCACCAACGGGTAACGAGTGATTCAGGACCCATGGTTGTGAAAATGATTATAGCAACGGTGGGTGGCGTTAGAGTAAAGTTACGACAAAAGTTACGACAAAGCGAGGCACCAATGACTAGAAAAATGCTCGTGACCTGGAGCGCCGCCCTGATACTTTGGCCGCAGATGGCGTCCGCACAGCCAGGGTTTGGCGAGAATTTGAAGATCTACGCCGCAGCGGTGGTGAAGACTCCGCTGACGGCGATCGCCGCCGAGTATGAGCGGTCGACAGGGAACTCGGTAACTTTGATTTTCGACACTGCCGGTGCTACGGCGAAGAGGTTTCAGGCGGACCCGCAGGCATCGCTGTTGATCACTACGGTCCCCTTGCTTCGCGACGCGGAAAATTCGGGTGCGCTGCGGGACGGCGCGTTGCTTCCCGTGGGCAGCACAGTGGCGGCTGTGGCCGTACCGCCGAAGTCCGCGAAGCCGGATGTCTCGACTCCAGAGAAATTCAAAGCTGCGCTGCTTGCCGCAAAGCGCATCGCGGTTTCCGATCCAGCGCGAGGCGCGACGGTGGGCACGCATTTTATGAAAGTGATCGAGGCGCTGGGGATTAAAGACCAGCTGCAACCGAAAATCACCTTTACAAGCGACGGCATCGCCACCTTGCGCCTCGTTGTGGAAGAAGGCGTGGATATCGGCGTTTCGCAATCGAGCGAAGTTCTGCAAGCAAGCCCGGAGGCGATGGCGGGGCCGTTTCCGCAGGAATATGCGCTAGAGACGCAGTTTTCGGCATGGCATCGCAACAATGTATCGTCGGCGGTGAAGGATCTTGCTTCAGCGATTACGGGTCCGGCGGGCCGCCAGAAATTGGCTGCGGAAGGTCTGATGCCGTCAGCAAATAAGTAGCGGAGTTTTACAGTTCCGCCACGCGCCGTTGGACGAACAGGTAGTACAGGCCGAGCACGCCGAGCAGGCAGCCGGTCACGGTCATTGTCACAGGTGCAGTAAAGATCGGGATCAATCTTCCGAGCACCAGGGCGCCCAGGGGCATACCGCCACGGAAGGCCACGTTGAAGACGCTCATCACTCGTCCGCGCATCTCATCGGACGCTACGTGCTGGACCAGCGAACTGACCATCGACATCGAAATCATCATCAGCGCGCCGGAGCAGAAGATCAGTGCCAGCGACAGCGGCAACGCCTTTGAGAGCGAGAACGCGACAATAATGCCGCCCAGGGCCATCATCACCAGCAGGGCTGTGCGGCCTTGTCCTTTAATCTTTCCCGCGGCGGCTACGGCCAAACCACCGCATACAGAGCCGACTCCGGAGAAGGCCAGAAGTTGCGTGAAGGTTGTGGGTCCGCCGTGCAGAACTTCCTTTGCAAACACCGGCAGGAACGTCAGCAGCGGGACCGCAAGGAACGTCATGCAGAAGGCAAGAACAATCAATCCGTTCATGCCTGGTTTATCCCGGATAAATCCAATGCCTTGCTTCATGCTGGTGAGGATCGGTTCCCGCGATTTTGCCGGAACGTAGCCCACTGTGATTGTGTAGAGCGAAGCGATTACCGCGAGGAACGAAAGGCCGTTCACGCCGAAGCACCATTCCGCGCCCAGTTTCACCAGGGCGATGCCGCCAATGGTGGGGCCGATGGCGCGCGCCAGGTTGAACTGAATGGAGTTCATCGCAATCGCATTCTGAATGTCTTCTTTGCCCACAAGGCTGGGAAGCAGTGCCTGATACGCCGGTCCGCCGAACGCTTGGGCGCATCCGACAATGAACGAAAGGCACAGAATGTGCCACACGGCCACCACCTTGAAAAAGACCAGTGCAGTCAGGACGAACGCCGTGGTCATCTGCACATACTGCGAGGCAAGCAGTAGCGTCTTCCGGTTCATGCGATCCGCAATGACGCCGCCAACCAGCGAAAACAGAATAATGGGAACTTGCGCGAGGAAAGTGTCCAACCCAAGGTAGAAGGAATCGCCGGAAAGATCGTAGACCAGCCAGGCTTGCGCCGATGACTGCATCCACGTGCCGATGGTGGACACGCAAGCGCCCAGCCACATCAGCCGGAAGTCACGATATTGGAAACTCTTGAAGACGCGACGAAGCAAGGAAACCTGACCAGACGACCGAACCCACGATTTTAGCAGAGCGGCCTAGGCGGGGTCAGCGAAATCGGCCGATCTACTGGATTTACCTCAGTAAACTTCGAAACAAAAGACTTTATTGGAGTCGCTGGGCGAAACCGAGTACTGCCCATTGTCCAAGGGCTGGGACGCCTCAAGCCGGTAGAGTCCGCCTTCCAGTTTCGTCACACTGAGACGCAGTGGGCGAGGACCCCTACTGCTGCGTTTGCCTTTGCCGATGGCGATCTCGCGACGGCCATTTTTGACGTCCATCTTATACAGCTCCAGCTTGTCGGGCGATAGTTTGTCGCTCTTTAACAAGAAGATGGGCTCGGCGATGGGCGTCTTGGCCGAAGAGGCCGCGCCGCTTACAGAATAGACGGTTTCGTCTTTCTTGCCCGATTCCTCTTTGGCTTCCACGGATTCGGTGGCAACGAGGTTGTCGGCGTGGACCAGATATAGTTGGTCGGCCTGCGGCGGGCGTGGACCGTCGTACTTATCGGCGGCAAAGAGGGATGCCGCGGCCAGATTCACGAGCAGGGTCAGCATCAGCAATGCGCGCATGTTTACTCCGCTTTTATTGTAGTTCACCAATACGGATTGGACGGGCGAGGCGGGGAAAGGGTTGCTTGTTATGAGACAGGATCGGCTATGGCTTAATCCAATACTTGAACGAACTCAGCCAAAATCCGGTAGCGGTCTTCTTCAGGGTCCAAGTCCCAGGAGGGGAAGTCGGGATTGAGCGACTCCAGATGGATTCTCGCGTGTTGCCACTCCCCGGTGGCCGACGCCGATTTATCGCTGTGGTAACGCTTCACCGTGTAGCGGTCATTGCCTCCGCGGCCGAGTTCTTCCACTAAGACCAGCTTGCCTTGGCGCGAGCCTGCGCCGAACTTTCGAAAAACGCACAGCGAGCCATCCGGAATCAGGGGTTCCATGGATTGCCCCGCGATGCCCGCGAGGAAGTGATCCTTCGTCAAACGCAGGCCCGCGGGAGCCTCTTCCCAACCCTCGGCTTCCACCTCACGGTTATCGCGGAACGGACCTGCGGCGGCCGCGAGCGAGTAGCGCGGCAGATGCGTCCCGTACTCGTGAACAGTGGACGAGACGTGCTCGCGGTAAATGCGGTTGAGCGCGCGTTCGAAATCCGCGACAATCGTTTCCCGGCGGTCAGAGATGGTGACGGTGTTTGAGAGCGTGTCTTCGAGTTGAGAGAGCAAGGCGGACGCGCCCATCTCCGACGCTTTCGCGTTCAGATCGTATTCGAGCGAGGTAAGCACTTCGACTTCGTCACCGGCGATGTCATCCCAGTCGCGTCGCAAGCGGAGATGAAGGCGGTCGGTGCCTGGATCTTCGAGCAGCACGCCGGCGACGCCTTCCCATGCGGGCAAGGTGATGCTCAGCAGGGAATAGCGCGCGCGATGAGTAGCGGCAGGCATCAGAGCGATTCTAGTATCTTATCGGTCACGCGCCCCGGCTAGGTAGCGTCCCGGTCTAAAGGATGGCGATGCCCGTTTACTCGCCCGACGGATAGTAGCCCTTACGTGCGCGAACGGTGACGTCCGGCAGTGAAACCTTCACGTTGATTTCGCGGAAGGAATTGGCATTTTCCGGAACGTCCGGAATGTAACGCAAAATATACTGCGTGGTCACTTCGCCCGCGACGTTGGCGATGGAGCGGAAGACCGAGCTGGAGAGCGCCGCCGCATAGCCGCCCGTTCCTACCTTGAATGAGAAGTTGCCTTCGTCGGACGGCGTTGAGGCAAAGCCTTGCACGTCTTTGTAAACGTTTTCGAGCGGATACTCGACGCGGCCCCCGGTCTCTTCGGCCAACTTCAGCAGATTGTCATTGCCTTCGGCCTTCATGCCGTAGGCCTGCGTACTGATGCCGTAGATGGTGACCAGATTTTTCTGCGCTACTTCCAAAACTTCGTTTAACGTCTTGCTGCTGGCGTTGTCATTGCCATCGCCGATCACCACGATGACGCGGCGCGGTTCAATCGGTTCGCCTTTAACCAGCGCGCGGTTCGTGCAAGCCATGTAAATGGCATCGTACAGGGCAGCGCCGCCGCCCGGCCTCAAATTGTCGATCTTGTTCACCAGCGGCTCGGGATCGGTGGTGGTGTTCACCATGAGCTCGGCTTGATTGCTGTAGCCGATGACGTATCCCGCAAATTGATCCTTGCCCGGCATCAAGGTCAGAACCAGCTCACGCGCGGCGTTCTGGAAATTCTTCCACTGGGGGCGGCTGGAGTTGCTGAGATCGAGCAGGAAGCCGACCACTACTGGCTGGCTGCGTTCGCGCGAGAAGTAGCGGATGGTTTGCGTGCGGCCGGAATCGATGACTTCGAAATCCTTACGCTCGAGGTTCGAAACGAAACGGCCTTTGGGGTCGGTGATCGTGACAGGGACGATGACTTCCTCAATTGTGACGCGAATGGGCGCGGCGGCACCGGCGTCGATGGGCTCCGACGAGGAAGGTGGCGGCGCAGGTTGCTGCGCGAGGCCACAGAGACTGAATGCGAAAACGCAGATTCCAACCCGCTTCACCATAATTGAGATGCCTGGATCGATTATAAACCAAGGCGAGCGGGTTTTCCTTCCACTAAGTGCGCGTGGCTGCCGGTGCCTGCGGCTTCGCGGTGTTGCTCTCGAGTTCCGAGGCCAGTGACGGAGCCAGGGCGCCTTGAAAGGCCAGATTGAGCAGGCTCACCTGGAATTCAGAGTAATTCGGTCCGTGCGTGGTGCCTGCGTTGGATGCACTCGGGGAAGTCATCATGCCGGATTGTATCGGCAATTGCGAGGATGTCCGATAGCGGCCGGCGGCAAATTGAAACTATTGATTTGTCGTACCAGTCCCCGGCGGCATTACGGTCTACCGCCGAGGAACTTCGGCTTTGGGGATTTGGGATCAACTAGAGGGAAAGAGATGGAAGGATGGGACAGAGGGTGTCGTGGTGGGATATGCCGAAGTTCCTCGATGGCCTTTTTCTTTTTCGTCCTTGTTCACGCTCTCTTCCTATGCAATTTGCGTGCCGTGAATTAAGTGGTTGAAAAATTGGCAGAACTCCCGCGAGCGAGGGAAGTTCGGTGGCACTTCGCGGAAAAATGATCGGCGGTCCGGCAAATTTGACCGGACCGCCGCGAGTAGGATGTGCGTTGTTCTACTGAGTTCTACTGAGCGCTCTTGAGAAGCGGGGACGGAATACGGGCCGCGTCGGGAGCCGGAGCCGAAACACGCGAGACGCGTCCAGACTTAGCTTCGTCGAATTCCACGCTGTTCCGCTGCAGCGTTGTGCCTGTGGCGACGTCCAACTGAACGCGCGCGGCCATATAAGCGGCCTGGGCGGTGACCTCGGCAAGTCCGGCGGCGGTCAAGTCACGCTGGGCCTGAATCAATTGGTAGACCGTGGTGGCTCCGAGCGCGAGCTTCTTCTGGTCGGCATCCACCGTCTGTTCCTGCAGAATTCGGCCCTTCACCGCGGTTTGATACTGTGCGCGAGCCTGCTGCAATGCGATCAGAGCGTTTTGGACATCGACGCGAATCTGGTTGATCTGGCGCTGAACCTGCAACTGGTTCTGGCGAAGCTGGACGCTGGCCGTTGCGTAGTTGGCTTGTGCGGTACGGTTTTTGAGCGGCATGTTCAGGGTGAAGCCAACGGAGTAGGTCGGGAAGTTGCGGCCGAACAACTGGCTGAGCACGTTGCCGTAGCCCCCAACGAAGAAGGGGTCGGCAATGGGCGCGTTTTGTACCAGCCCGGTGGTTGTGCTGATGGGGCCCGTCACAGTATTTTGCGGGCCGGAAAGGGCGTTATTGCGAATGTCGCCCACGAGGCTGAGAGTCGGCAGCAACGCTGACTTCGTGCCCTGCAGCGCAATCTGGGCGTTGTCGATCTGAATGCGGCTCTGCTGCAGGTCCGGGCGATTATCGAGCGCGCGGGAGACGAGATCCTGGATGGGTTCAACCGCTTCCACTTCGGGGATTTGGATTTTATCGGTCAGGACCAGCTTGGCGTCGGAGACCGAGATGCTGGCGAGGCCGTTACGGCTGAGGGCGCTCTTAAGCACCGTTTCCAACTGCAATTCGGCCGACTGTGCCGCGACGACGGCCTGTTGGTCGGATGCCACCTGCGCTTCGGCGCGAACAATTTCAATCGGCGCCAAGGTGCCGATCTCCACCTGCTTTTTGTTGTCTTCGTACAATTTCTGAGAAACGTCCTGGGCGCGCTGCTTCACGCTGACGTTTTCTTTGGCCGCGACCAGATTCCAGTACAGCTGCACTACGTTGGCGACCGTGTTGGTCAACTGCTGGCGGAAAACGTAATCGGCCGCCTTGATGTTGTTCTTGGCGATTCGAATGGTCCGGTTGTTGACGGCGAAGCCGAAGCCGTTGAGCAACGGCTGATTGATGGCGAGGTCCAGGAAGGAGTTGGTCACCGGGTTCACGGTGTTCCGGAACGAGTTTTGGTGCTGATCGTTGTTATTGAACGTAATTGCCGCGCTGCCGCCGGTGGCGAATGCCTGGGTGATTCCGAAGTTCGCGGTCTTGTTGGTGGTGACCAGGGCGGAAGTGCCGCTGGTGACGGTGTTCGACTGCGGTGCGGTGGTGTGGCCGAAGTTGGTGGCCGCCGTGAACGAGGGATCGTAGCTGAGTCCCGGGGCGAGCGGGCTGGCGTAACCGCCGGACGCGAGGCCCGAGTTCACACTGCCAAGCAGCGCGCCCGCGCCGGTGGGCACGCCGCCGAGCACGTTGGTCGGAATGCCGGTGATAGCGGAACCTGCCTTGGCGCGCTGCAGGTCGGCGTCGGCGAGGGAGAATTCGTAACGCTCGATTTCCACATCGAGGTTATTCTCAATCGCGAGGGCGATGGCGTCGGAGAGCGACAGATAGAGCGTTCCGTTACGCAGGAGTTGATCGACGCGGCCCGAGTTCGAGACATTTACGGGAGCGATCGATGGGGTCTCGTAATTGCGCGTAATGCCCGAATACCAACGAGGCCGTTCGTTTTCGAGGCGCGGCGTGTGCGCGTCGTCGGCCTTTTGAGCGAAAGCCTGCGGCACAACGCCCGAGGGCGCTGCGGCTAGCACGACACACAACAACGACGTAAAGGATTGCAACTGTTTCATTTTTTCCTCAAAGGGCATGGACGCGGACCACGCCGGCGACAGCCGGACGAAGGCGGTACCCGTCTTGCGCTTGATCCTATCAAGACGACGCGGAAGAGCCAGTAGTTTCAGCCCCCCTGCAAAAAGGGGAGCCGGATTGCCGAACCAATTGATTTACCGGAACTTCGGAGCGCAACTCCATCTTTTATTTTCGCACTCCCAGGGAAGCCGTTGCCACCCGCGCCCGCGACGGCCGGTGCCGGTGGGCTGGATCGATTGTTATAGTAGGTTTCGTGTCTGAAGAAGTGATGCATCTCTTCCGCGAGACCGGAGCCTACCTACGGGGGCATTTCCGGCTTACCAGCGGTCTCCATTCGAATGAATATTTGCAGTGCGCGCTGGTGCTGCGCTTTCCGAACATCGCCGGACGTTTCGGGGCGGAGTTGGCGGCCCGCCTGCCCGATGCCGACATTGTGGTGTCGCCGGCCGTGGGCGGGCTGATCATCGGCCATGAAGTGGCGCGGGCCAAGAGCGCGAAGCAGGCTAACGGCACCGGCGTCCCATTTTTATTCACAGAGCGCGATGGCGAGGGCAAAATGACCCTGCGGCGTGGCTTCAGCGTGCTGCCCGGGCAGACAGCCGTGGTGGTGGAAGACGTGGTGACCACCGGAGGCAGCACGCGCGAAGTGATTGCGGTGTTGACGGCCGCGGGAGCGCAGGTGCTGGCCGCGGGGTCGGTGATTGACCGCAGCGGCGGCCGCGCCGATGTGGGTGTGCCGCGCGTGGCTCTGGCGACATTGGAAGCGGTCACCTATCCGCCGGAAGAGTGCCCGCTCTGCAAGCAGGGATCGCCTGCGGTGAAGCCAGGTTCGCGTCCGGGCGCATAATCCATGACCGGGGCGGGACCGGGACGGCGAATCCGGATTACATTTTCCTACGACGGCACCGACTACCACGGCTGGCAGGTCCAGCCGGATCTGGTGACTGTGCAATCCGCCGTTGAAGCCGTTGTCTCTGAGATCGAAGGCGAACGCGTTCGCGTGGAGGCCTCAGGACGCACCGATGCCGGTGTGCATGCGCTGGCGCAGGTGGCCGCGTTTCGCATGGCCAATCCGATTCCGGTGGATAATTTGCGCAAGGCAATGAACCGGCTACTGCCGCACGATATCCGCGTAACCGACGTTCGCGAAGTGGCGGCGGGATTTCATCCACGCTACGACGCGATGGCGAAGACTTACGAATACCGGATTCATCGCCCGGAGATTTGTCCGCCGTTTGACCGCCGGTATGTGCATCACTATCCCTATCCGTTGAATGAAGAGGCAATGATCGAGTCCGCCCCGCTACTCAAAGGCGAGCACGATTTTACGTCGTTTGCCGCCTCGGATGAAAAGGACGGCCTGGGCCATTCTAAAGTCCGGCGCATTTATTCATCGTGCATGGAGCGCCGCGGCGATCTGCTGATCTATCGCGTGCGCGGCAGCGGTTTCCTGAAACACATGGTGCGGAACATTGCCGGCGTGCTGTTGGAAGTAGGAAAGGGCAACATCGGGCGTGAGTTGTTTTTGAAACGTCTGGAACCAGGGTGTGGGATTCCATCTGGGCCAACGGCGCCAGCGCTTGGATTGTTCCTGGTGAGTGTGGAGTACGCAGCGGACGGGCCGACTTCTTAGCGCGACTCGTTACGCCGAGGCTAGGATGGAATCCGCAGCTCTGCCACCGGGACGTCGCTCGATTGCTTTGGATTTCTCGCGACTAATTCGACAAGCCCCTCGCCCAGCTTTTTGCCGATGTTGATGCGAAACGGGAATCCAATCAAATCGGCGTCCTTGAATTTGACGCCCGGCCTTGCGTCACGATCGTCGAGTAGGATGTCATGGCTCTGATCGGAGAACCGCTGATAAATTTCGCGCGCGGCCTCCATGCGTTCGGGGTGCACGGGAGTGACGACGACCTCGAACGGTGCGATGGCGCGCGGCAGCGTGAGGCCATCGCTGTCGTGATGCTGTTCGGCGGCGGATTCGAGGATGACGCCGGGGTCTTCGGGCGAAAGCACGCGGACCTTTGAGAATACGAGTGGGCCGCCGTGAACGCACGCGTCGCCTTCGTTCACCAGGCGGAGATCCGCGAAGCCGGCCGTGAAGTCCTTGTTGGGAGTAACCTGCCGCAAGTGGTAATCGTTGCGGTTCGCGCCGCAGATCATGTTGCGGCGCCCCGAGAGCGCGCTATCGGCCACGATACGGACACCCGCAACGCCGACGGGGCCGAGCGAGCCGGGGTCCGCTCCAAAAGTTGTGCGGAGTTCGTCGGCCGTCGCCTGGCGAATGATCGAAGCGCCGGTAAAAGCCTGGAACTTTTTTTCACTCAATTGGTGATCGCCTCGCAGAAGCACGAGAACCGGCGCGCCATCGGCGATCATCACCAGGCTTTTCATCTGCGACGTCACCGGCAAGCCTGTGAATTCGGCGATCTGCGCGATGGTTTTCACGTTGGGCGTATGGAACGGCTCGGGTGCAAAATCGCCTTCTGGATCCGGCGCAAGCAGCGGCGACGCTATGCTTGCGGCTTCGTCCAGTAATTCGTCGTACTCATTTCCGCGGACCACAATCTGATCGCCCGCCGGGGATTCCATGACGTAGCTGGTCGATGTGCGGATGAATCGAATGCCGCATTTGCCGAGCGCGATGCCGAAGTTCTGCGCGGTGGCGACGATCCGTTCGATCTTTTGCAAAGAACGGCGGCCCAGCAAAAGCCAGTCGGAAACACTCGATTGCCCGGCGCGCTTGTATCCAGCCCGGACGAGCGGCGCGTGCGTGTCTTCCCGTAGTGTTTGAATGTCCGTTTGCGTCCAAAGCATGGCGTCTTATTGATCCTACCGTGCGGCGCTTTTCGTTACTGCGTTTCCGTCAGAAACTTTTTTGTCTCCCGCAGAAAGATCTCCAACTGATCGTGATGCAGCCAGTGTCCTGCCTGATCCACTTTGACGATGCGGCGGTCTTGAATGCGCTGGGCGGCCGGATCTGTCTCCGGGTCTTTCGCGAAACTCTGGCGGCCCCAGAACAGCAGCGTCGGGCAGGTGATATGCGAGAGGATCTCCTCTGCGTCCGGAAGGCTGACGACGAAGGGCGGCAGCAGGCGCACGGAGTTGTCGAACTTCCAGCAGATGGAGCCATCCGCGTTCCAGTTGGTTCCATGCAGCGTGAGATGTTCGGCGACTTCCTGCGAAAGAAACGGATTCGCTTCCTTCATGCGAGCGACGCCCGCCTCCAGGTTCGGATAGTTGTGCGGTGTGCGGCCCTCCGCGTCGCGAATGCGTTCAATCCAGCGGCGCATGCGCTCCGGCGCATTGTGGTGGACCTCTTGAATCGGCAGGCCGACACCTTCGATGGCAATGAGCGACTTCACGCGCTCCGGATAAATACCCGAATAAAGCAGCGAAGTTGCCGCGCCCAACGAGTGGCCGATGATGTGCACCGGATACGACTGAATGACGTCTGCCAAACCGCTGAGATCCAGCACATGCTCCAGCACGCTATAGAGCGCACCCGGAGACCAGGAACTGTTGCCGTGCCCGCGCAGGTCGAGCGCATAAACGTGGAAATCGTCGCGCAGAGCGCGGGCCACCCAATCCCAACTGCGGGCGTGATCCAGACCGCCGTGCACCAGAAGCAGAGGCGGCTTGCCGTCGGCGCCCCAATCCCAGAACTGCAGCTTGAGGCGATGCGAGTAAAAGAAATGAGAAATGGGCTCGGGTAGGCGGCTCATGGAATTATAGATGTTCCTCCGTGCCGGTCGGTTCGGCAGGAAGTCCCGCCAGACGGTAGGCCTCGATCAACGCTCCGTGCGCTGGACCGTAGCGCGGAGCCTGAACTGTGCATCCATCGCTCAACTCCACCAGAATTCGGAAGCGTTCGCGCACGGACCGGCTTTGAAACACGCCGCCGATGTAGGCGACCGTGACAATTTCGCTTTCCTCGAACAATCGATGCCGGACCGTGGTGGCAAGAGAGGTGAGTGTCTGTGCTGCGCTATTCAAAAGTTCCATGGCGACGCGGTCGCCCTGTTGCGCGGTTTCGTCCACTACTTTCGCGAACGCGGCAATTTTTTGGCGTGGAAACTCTGGGGTATAGAAACGATGCAGCAGCGAGTTCGCGCTAGTTTCGCCCGCCGCATCGAGCAGGGCATCGCGCAGCGCCGTCGCTTGACCCCAGCCCTCTTCGTAGCGCAACACCGCGCGCAGAGCCTGGCGGACAATATCGAACGCGCCGCCTTCGTCGCCGAAAATGTATCCCCAGCCACCGGCGCGCGCTGTTTCTCCCCCGGCGTTTCTTCCGTAGGCAATGGAGCCCGTGCCCGCGATCACAATAATGCCGGGTTCGCCGGCCGTCGCTCCGCTGAGCGCAATATCGGCATCATGCGTAATACGGTACTTTTTGGCGCGGACAATTTCGCGCGAGAGTGCGTCCTTGTCGGCAGGACCGCCGCTTAGCCCCAGGCACGCGGCGTCGAACGCGGCATCACTCACCCCGGCGGTTTCGCGCGCGGAGAGCAGCGCTCCGCCAATGGCCTCCGAGAACCGAGCTTTCGCTTCCGCCGTCGAAACGTGATTGCACGGCCCGCCTTTGCCCACGCCGAGCACGCGGCCATGCTCATCGCCAATAACAGCGGTGGTGGAGGATTGGCCTCCGTCTACTCCCAAATAAAGTTTTGCGGAATCGGTCACGGGGTCTCTGCATCTTTACGATACGGGGTTTTGGGATATGGGTTTATTTGATACAGCGTGGCGCCAGAACCCTTCGGACCAACGCGGCTGGCAACGGCGAGGCCCCAGCTTGCGGGATCAGACGAGAAAAGTGTTCCGCCCCAATCGGTGTCGCGGACAAGGATGTAGTCGATGCCCCTTTGCCGCAGTTCGTAGGTTGCCGCTCGCTTCACATCATCTTCCGGCGCCATGTGCCGTTTCTCGAAAGCGGCATCTTTCACGTCCAACGGCAGCCAGTGTCCCTGCGCGTCTTTTGTTTCCAGCCGAAGTTGCACGTCCTCGTTGTCGGGCGATGTGATCAACCGCAACTCGTCGATGGTTTGCTCCGCTCCGAAGTCTAACTGCAGAAAATCCCCCGGCTTTGTGGTCTCCCAGGTGCGCCATCGCGTGGCTAGCGAATGATCGAACGCCATACCGACGTCCCACGGATTCGGAAACGCGGAAAGCCGCCAGCGCGGGTCACGCGGCACTTCTCGTCCTTTTGAATAAACGTGCACTTCGTGGATGTTCCACTGTTCCTCTGGCTTGGGCATCGCGGCAGTCTGCACGATTCGAATCGCGCTCACTTTGCGGGGAGAAAAATGCGACACCCACGCGCGCGAAGGCGAGTAAATCTCAAAACCCGCGATGCCCAAAATATCTTCGGCGAGAGCGTTCTCGGCACCCTCGTAACCCACCAGGATTTCGCGGGTCGTGTAGGCGTCGGGCAAGCCATTTGTTGTATAAACCCGGCCGCCTTCGGGAACGGTGTTCTCAATCATCCGCGCGATCTGGTAATCCTGCCGCCAGCCAAGGAACTCTTCTTCCGATTGCAAACGCAGCGCGGCTTTATGCGGCACATGAACAATGGCCCACGCGTTTGAGTATTGATGAAAATACGGAGGCCATGACGCCAAAGCGTGGCCCAGCACCACTACCGGCGCGGCGTAGATACTGAATCGTTCCAGCGCCAACGCCATGCCCAGCGCGACAAAAGGCAGCAACGGAATCAGGAATCGCGTCCCCACGTTGCCGAAGTAAATCGCACTCAACAAGATCGCGGGAACGATCAGGCGCCTCCCCTGTTTGGTGGCCATCCCCAACAGCGCCAGCGGTGCGCCCAGGAACACGGGGCCGAGCGCTCCACCTAGCAATTCGCCGTGAATTGTTACCTCCAGGGGAATCTGCCAGAGGCTTTTCAGGTCGTAATGCCGCAGGTATTCGCTCCAGTAGCGTTCAAACTCAGGATGAATATAAGGATTGCGAAAGATTGTGTTGCCGAAGGGGGCGATGGGGTTTCCCACGAACGTCCAGTCCTTTGCGATCCAGGGAAGAATCATGACGGATGCCGTCGCGGCAACCATGAACGCGGAACGCAAGCTGCGCGATTTCCATAGGACGAATACCACGGCGTAAAACAGCAGGATCGCCATGGTGTACTTGATTGCGTAGCAATAGCCGCCCACCAGACCCATGGCGATCAACAATCCCGTGGAGCGTTTCTCATCCCACAGTTCCGTGAAGTAAAACGTACAAAACGCTGCGGTGGCCGCCGCTACGTCCACATATGCCGATGAACCATCCACGCCCACAATTGGCGAAAGACAAACGAACAGCGCCGCGCAGGCGCCCGCGATGGGTTTACCGATCCGCCGTCCATAGGCGAATACCGCTATTCCGAGCGTGATCAAGAATCCGAAGTGGACCAGTGCTGCCGCCGAATGCTTGCCAATCGAAAACGCGGGAGCAAAAAGCATCTCAAAGCCCTGGCTGAGGCTGGCGTAAACATTCGTCGGCACTGGTTCGAAGCCGTGCGCACGAAGGTAGCGTCCAAGAATTCCCAGGTGATACGTGGAGCCATCGGGACTGAACTCCGGCGCCCAGGCGTTCGTCCAATAGACGATGAAGTACACCAAAGCGACCGCGACCAACCCGTAGCGGATCCCCGCCGGCATGGCGCTTTCGTTGGCCGAAATATCCTCTATCCGCCAGCCGCCCGCCGCGAAGCCTAACGCCAGTGCTGCCAACAGCACCGCGACGAACACCGGCAGATACGCGATCTGCAAAACAAATATCGCGAAGATCGCCAAATGCAGAACGCTGGCCCCCAGCGTCATGGCAAGTGGAAATATTTCCAGTTTCCCTAACGAAAGCGCCAGCCGCTTTGCCATCGCCGTGCCCAACGCGTAACAGGCCGCAAGCGTCAGCAGCGCACCCAGGAGTGCCGTGATGGCTTGCACTAGCGGTGCTCCTGTATTGCTGTCGTGTTCCGCAGACCCATGCTCACGATGATGAAGCCGAGCGGAAGTCGGCCATCCATATAAACCTTGTCGATCTCCGCGCCCAGCATCGCGTCTTCGCCCGCGCGCAGCCAGCCGGCGGGTACTGCTTTCTCAAACGTGTGCGTGCCCGAAGTGTCGTAGCGAACGCGGTCCAGAAGATGATCGTTCACGAAGAACGAGATATTCACGGGGCCAGTGCTGCGGAACGTTCCCTCCGGCAAGGCGAGTTCCATCACGTAGTGTAGATTCTCCACCGTCATCGGACGAACGCGCAGCAGAGGATGCTTGGCACCCCATCGCCACGTCGCGTCGAGGTGCGGTGCAATGTCGCGGACGAAATGATCCTCGGCGTCGGCGTCGTCCATGTGAACGATGTGCTGCCAGTGGCTCGCGTCCAGGAAAGTGGGCCGTTGCTGGGGTGGAGCCGAAGGAGCGGGAATGTTCCTGCAACCCACCAGGCCAATTGCGGCAACGCCAGTCGCGGCAAGGGCGGCCAAGGTTAGAAGCGGATGCGAACGTGGGCGCACTTTCCCGTTACTATAGCCCAGTCGGTTCGCCGCACGCCTCTTTTCGGGAACGTCGGTTTCCTCGTGCTAGATTGAAAACGATGAAGCGAGTTCTTGTTCTTTTTGCCATGGGCGCGGCTCTTTACGCGCAGATGCCAGGCGGGGCGCCCGTGCCGCCCAATAAAGTGGTGGCCCGCATTGACGGCCGCGATATCACCGCCGCCGATGTTCAATCGGCCATTGCCACCATGCCGCAGGAATTTGGAAATCTATATCAGCAGAATCCAACGCTGGCGCTACAGCAGTTGTTCATGATGAAGTACCTGGCAGGCGAAGCGGAGAAGAAGAAACTCGCCGATGAAAGTCCGCTCAAAGAGCAACTGGAAGCCAACCGCGCGAACATGATGGCGGCGGCGATGCTGGCCTACGAGCAGAACCATTTCAACCCAACGGCCGATGCGGTAACCGCCTATTACGCGAAAAATTTGGCCCGCTTTCAGTCCGCCAGGCTCAAGGTGATTTCCATTACCTTCGGCGCCCCTCTCGCGGGCAACGCCTCGGCAGAGGAGAAGGCGCGGGCGGAGTTGATTGCGAAGATGGGCATTAAACAACGCACTGAGGAAGAGGCCAAAGCGCGTGGGATGGAAGCCCTGGCAAAGCTGAAGGCCGGGACGGAATTCGAGAAGGTTCTCGCGGAATACTCAGACGATCCCACTTCCAAGACTAAGGGTGGTGATTACGACCCGGTCACGCAGGATAGTTCCCAGCCGGAAGCTTTCAAGAAAGCGGTGTTCGCGCTGAAACCGGGCGAATACAGTGAGCCGCTTCGTTTGCCCGGTGCGATCATCGTGGCTCGTCTGGAAAGCATCGCGCCCCAGCCCAAGAGCGAAGTGGAGCTCAATATCATTCAACAACTCCGCCAGGATCACTTCGGCCAGTGGATGAACGAAATGTCGCAGCGCTTTCAGCCGGCCGTTCAAGCGCCGGAGTTCTTCATGAATGTGCGGCCCTCGGGTCCGCAAATGCCGGGTCTCGGCCCGCGGTAATCGCCACGTGCTTCCGATCCTTTCCGGCCGGCCTGTTCGCGTCGAACTGCGGCCGGACTTGGGACTCTATCACGCGGCAACGTCTATTCCGAAACGGCTAATCCTGCTGGATGGCGGCGTTCTAAAGGAGCATCTGGAGTTCGATCGCGTCGTTGTTCACGAACTCTTTCACTTCGTTTGGGTGCGCCTTTCGAACGCAACCCGGAGGGAGTGGGAGCACCACCTTGCCGGGGAAATTGCCGCCAAGGCAAAGGGTGAGCTGGGCTGGAGCGCGGAGTGGCGCAAAGACGAACTTCGCCGTGCCGATGTCTTAGCCCGCACCGTTCGCTGGCGTCACTATGTCTGCGAAAGCTTTTGTGATTCCGCTGCATGGCTTTATGCCGAAATCGGCCGCCACCCGGAATGGACGCTCCCCGCGGCGTTCCGGCGCAAGCGCGGCGCGTGGTTTGGCAAGCAATTTCCGCCGGGTTTGCCGGTTCGATTTTAGACTCGCCCCTTCGTTCGCTTATAATTAAGGCGTGATGACTCGAATCGATGCCTCCGGCTTTCGGCCAAGGAAAATTGTGCCGCTGGCGGCGTTTGCCGCTACGGTTCTGCTGCTCGGATGCATGCGTAATCCCCCGGCAGCGACTCAGGCGCCCGCAGACTCGGAGATTCGCGCGGAAGCCCAGCGCAAGCCCGCGCCGGACTTCGCATTGAAGGACGTCAACGGCTCGCCGGTGAAGCTTTCGGATTACAAGGGCAAAGTTGTTCTGCTGAACTTCTGGGCCACCTGGTGCGGACCGTGCAAGCTGGAAATTCCGTGGTTCATGGAGTTTGAGCAGAAGTACAAGGACCGCGATTTTGCCGTACTCGGCGTTTCTTTCGACGACGACGGCTGGAAATCCGTGAAGCCTTATATCACTGAGCACAAGCTGAACTACCGCGTCATGATCGGCTCGGAAGAAATCGGCCAGCTTTACGGCAACGTGGATGCGCTGCCGACATCGTTCGTCATCGACCGCCAGGGCCGCATTGCAGCGGAGCACACAGGTCTTGTCGATAAACAGGACTACCAGAATGAAATTCTCAAGCTTCTCGAAGATCCAAAGAAGGCTGATCTTGGCCGCAGCGCTGGCGTTACCATCGCTCAGCTTCGCCCAGGTCAACGTCCTTAAGGTAGATCCTCCACAGCGCGCAAAAGTGAAAATGGGTGGCTCCGGCGATGGTGTCATCACGCTGCAGTTGCGCGAGGGTTATCACGTCAACAGTAATGCGCCTGCTGACCAGTACTTGATTCCACTCAAACTGACGTGGACTCCAGGCCAAGTGGAAGCCGCTTCGGTGGATTTTCCGAAGCCGCAGTCCGTCAAGCTGGGTTTTTCGGAAAAGCCAGTGCTGATCTTCTCGAACACCTTCCAGATCACCACGCACTTCAAGACCACGGCCAGCGCGATGCCCGGCCTGGCCTTGGCTACCGGCAAGCTGCGCTATCAGGCGTGCAATGACAAGATGTGCCTGGCGCCGAAGACGGTGGATGTGACGATTCCTGTCGAGATCTCGAAGTAGCGGACCGGCGATCCACCCCCGCGATTTCCGCTTCCCTCAACTCCGTCAGGATTCGCGTCGCTTCTTCGAGTACCCTGGGCAGCAAAACGCGCAAATCCATTCCAAACACCGTGCGCATGGCTAGCGAGGCCGTGCGCACAAACGGCTTGACGCCGCTTGTGTTGCCGTTCGCTCCGCTGGTACCCAGCCGGATCACAGCGTTGATCAGCATTCCCTCATCGCCCAGCAGGGAAATCAATCGCACAGGTTTCCTGCGGACGGCACGGATCACGTCTTCGTACCAAAACGGCGAATACCGGCATGCCAGTTCGCGTTTTCCGCACTCCACCAGGCGCGCTTCGGCTTTGGCCAGCACCTGCTGTGTCGCGGTTCCGATCCAACGAGTCGCAAGGGTGAGCGCCTCCTCATCCGCAACATCGTAAATGAACTCCGTGCGGGAGCGGCCAGGGAAGGGACGGCACACGGAGTATACGATCATCGCATTCGCGTGCTCGCGATTCTCGTAGTTCTCCGGATCGGCGAAATACACTTCCGGCATCCAGCGCCGCAGTGCCGCTTGCAGGCCGAGGGAAACCTTCTGCCACGTGCGGCCGTATTCAAGATCCTGTTCGCCGGGGGCCTCTCTCCAGGCCGGAGAACTGGCAATCAACCACGCCGCCAGATCGCGCACGCCCGCCAGCGGAATAGGCAGCATGCCGCGAATGCCTTCCGCGTCCCGCGAGAATTGCAGCGATTGCATCGCGTGCGAACGCGTGCGCAATTCGCGCGCATCCAGATAAGGGAGCCGTAGCGGCACGCCCATCTCTCCCTCGTTTGTTAGCGCAGCCACGCGATCGCGAATGCCGGCGTCCAGGTCCTCCAGACTTGCCGGCGTTCCTAAATCGCAGCGTTTATAACGAACCCAGTGAAGGCGGTAAGGCTTGGTCATAAGAGACTCCCGTGAAAAAGCTTTCTTGCGCTCATACTACCCGGCTTCATCAAGCCATCTGCCGCACGAAGGCGGTCAACTGGCGGCAATGATGCGGGTTAGCTTTTTTGCGAAGCTTGTGATTCGGTTCGGCTTCTGTTTCTGTTAATCTCAATTCAGGAATGCCAGTGCCTGGAATGCAAAGCTCGTTGCAGGAACGCGGTGTGCGCATGACGCGCCAGCGCCGGATTCTGCTTGAGCTCCTCGACCGTTCCGGCCGCCACCTGGATGCCGAGAGCCTCTACAAAATGGCGAAGGAGCGCGATCCGAAGCTCAATCGCGTCACTGTCTACCGCACGTTAAAGATGCTCAAAGCGGGCGGGCTGGTCGATGAACTCGATCTGATGCATTTCGAAGGCGATCAGCACTACTACGAAACCAAGCTGAAGCAGGAACATGCTCACGTCGTTTGCCTGCGTTGCGGCAAAATCGATGAATTTTTCGGCGAGCCGATTCAAAGAATCCGCCGCCAGGTGGAATCCAGCCTTGGATTCCAGATCGTAAGCGCTCGCACGGAAATCGGCGGCTATTGCCCCGATTGCCAGGCGTTGCGCGCGCAAGAACTGGCCGAAGCGCCCGCCGAAAAAGCGGAATCCCCGTCGCACCGCGCCTCCACCCGCCCAACACATGGCTGATGCCCGATCTTACGAACTAGGAATCACAGAACGTCCTGAAGCCGTTTTTCTGGTTGTCTCTCCCACGGGGCAACGGACACGCGTTGACGTCAATTCCGTCCCCTTTACCGTTGGCCGCCACTCCGGCAATAGCCTGATGTTGCAGGACAACCGCATCTCGCGTGAACACATGCGCGTGTTGTGGGAAGACGGTGGCTACGTTTTGCAGGATCAGGGTTCGCGCCATGGCGTCTGGGTCAATGGCGAGCGCGTATCGCGCCGCACGCTGCGCAATTCCGACGTCATTGAGTTCGGCGTGCGCGATTGCTACCAGCTCACGTTCCTGATCGCCCAGGATGACATCCATCGCCTGATGGAACACATCTCCCACGATTCCGGGGATCGTGCGCTGGCCGCCGGGGAGCTTTCGAAACTCCGTTCGCTGATGGAAGTGGCACGAGCTCTGCAGAATTCGCTCTCGACGCAAGAAATTCTTTCCGCCGTCGTGGATGCCGCGCTTTCTGTTACGGGTTGCGAGCGCGGGTTCCTGCTGCTGCAACCGGAAGAAGGCGAGGATCTGACGATCTCGGTTGCTCGCGACAAAGATCGCCGCGCCTTGCCGCCCACGGATCTGCGCGTTCCCACGTCGATCATCCGCCGCGCCTTGGCGTCGCGAAAAGATCTGCTGTCGATGACGTTTGACCCGTTCGAAGAGCGCTCCGTGCGTCCGGAGAATACGGTTGCCGCGCTCGATTTGCGAAGCGTTGTGTGCCTGCCCTTGATTCGTGTCCGGGGCGGGGAAGACGAAACGCGAGCCGTGGGCGCGATGGAAGATACGGCGGGCATGCTCTACCTGGATTCGCGGAAAGCCGCGGCGGATCTTTCGGGTGTCAATCGTGAACTTCTGCAGGCGCTCGCCGTCGAAGCCTCCACGATTCTCGAGAACGCCCGCTTATTAGAGCAGGAGCGGCTGAAAACCCGCATGGAAAGCGAACTGCGCGTTGCCCGTGAGATCCAGCGCAGCTTGCAGCCCGTTTCGATGCCCACCACCGGATGGTTCCGTGCCGCGGGATCGAGCATCGCATCCACGCAGGTCGGCGGCGATTACTTCGATATCCGGCAGATGTCGGATGAAAGCTGGGCCGCCGTGGTGGCGGACGTCTGCGGCAAGGGCGTGAGTTCAGCACTGTTGGCAAGTTTGTTGCAGGGCACGTTCCTGATGGCCTCCGGCGAAGTTTCGCACATCGGGCTGAAGATGGAACGCCTGAACGAGTTCCTGCTGGAGCGCACGCGCGGTGAGAAGTACGCCACTGTGTTTTACTGCATTCTGCATCAAGATGGAATGCTCACCTACGTGAACGCCGGCCACTGCGCTCCGTTCCTGATGACCGCCGACGGCAAATTGAAGACGTTGCACACTACGGCCGTGCCTGTGGGCATGATCGAAGGTGCGCACTTTGAAGTGCAGCAGATAAAATTGGAGCCTCGCGACAAACTGGTTGTTTACAGCGACGGCCTTACGGAAGCTGAAGATACGAACGGCGTCTTCTTTGACACGGACCGTCTTCGCGATTGCCTTCGCCAGAACGCCGCGCTATCCGCAGTGCAGCTCCATGAGGCGGTTGTTCGAACCGTGGACGATTTTTCCGAAGGCGGCGCGATTCGGGACGACGTCACCGCGCTGGTCATTGAATACGTCCCCTGACGCTCGATCCGTCCGGCTCTCCACATCGCATGAAAGTCGTCTACTCTGCCGCCCACGGCGGATTCGCCGGTGAATCGGTCCCCTTGGGTGGCGGCGCAGCGGTGTTCGAGCATCTATCCGCGGAGTGGCGCCGCACCAGTGCTTTCCCCTTGCACGTTGTAACTCCGGCCGTGCTCGGAAGCAACGCACCCACCGGTCTCGATTTGGTCGGCTTCAGCGAGCGCGATTACGCCAACTTCTGTCACGCTTTCGAAAGAGCATCCACCGAAGCGATTCTTCGCTGCGATCCCTCCCGCACCGCGGTCTTGATTAACGATGTGTCCGAAGGCCCGGACTTCGCCGCACTCGCCGCGCGCGGATTCCGGATGTTCACGATCTATCACGTGGACGTGGTTGCCTATGTGGCCGATATCTATTTCAAAGGCTGGCTGCGTCCGGAAACCACCGTCCGCTGGCATCAACGTCTGCGGCCGTTCTTGCCTGCGATGGCGAAACTGGTTTGGGAAAAGCAGGAAGCGAGCGTCCGTTACTCGACGGGGCTGGTAGTTCCGTCGCCCGAAATGCGCGCGACACTGCTGCGCTGTTATCCATGGTGCCTCGCCGAAAAAATCCATGTGCTGCCCTGGGGTGCGATGGGCTCCAACCTCGAAGGAGCGGAAGCGCCGGCGGCGGATGTTGCGGCCATCCGGCACGAGTTCGGCATTCCTTACGATGCGCAGGTGCTGCTGACGTTAAGCCGCATCTCTCCGGAGAAGGGGCAGGACCTCCTGCTTGAAGCGCTCCTCGAATGGGAGACTCGCGGCGAAGCCCCATCGCAACCTTTATGGCTTGTCATCTGCGGCGATGCTGCGTACATGCAAGGGCGCCGGTACCTGGAAAAGCTCAAAGCACTTGCAGCGAAGTTGCAGCGCACGCATGTCATCTTTGCCGGTTATGTCACCGGCGCCCGCAAGCGCGCGATGTTTGCTCTTGCGGATCTCTACGTGTTTCCTTCGAAGCACGAAAGCTACGGCCTGACGCTGCTCGAAGCTCTGGCCTCGGGGCTTCCCGCTGTCTGTGTGGATCACCACGGTGCGCGCAGCGTCATGCGGGAAGAGTTTGGCCGGATGGTGCCACCCCCTGGTTTACGCGGCGCCATTGCGGAGATGCTAGCGATCGATGACCAGTCCAGGCGCAAGATGGGCGAGGCGGCTCGCGTGTTTGCAGGAACACAGCTTTTTTCGGAATCGGCGGCAAAGCTTGCGGAGTTGTTGCGCGGCGGCGTTTCTTGAGTGCCGCTTAATCGATGCGGGCGATTTTTTGATTGGCGATGGCCATCAATGTATTGCAGCAGGCGCTCATCCGGATGCTGACGTCGCGGAGTGTGTTGCCGTGGAATTTTACGCGGGGCGCTTGACGGTGCACGGGGCAAACGACATCGCGCACTTTTTGCATCGTGCGTTCTTTGAACTCGCCCACTTGCTGTTCGGATAGCCGAATCGGAGCCGTTCCGGTCATCAAAATCATTTTAACATCGTTTTGTTTTAATCGACGCACTCTTCGCATGCCATAATTTGGAATGCGAGAGGCCGTGATCGGCAGCTCGTGGCCCGAAAACGTCGTCCTCCCCCACCGCGTGTTTCTATGGATTTCGTTGAGCAGTTAAAATCCGCCATCGACATCGTCAAAGTTGTCGGCGAATACGTGCGCCTGCGCCGCATAGGCGCCACCGGACGCTACCTCGGGCTGTGTCCGTTCCATCAGGAAAAGACGCCGTCGTTCAACGTCAATCAAACGAGACAGTTCTACAAATGCTTTGGCTGCGGCGCGGGCGGCGATGCGCTGAAATTCGTGATGGAAGTGGAAGGCCTTACCTTTCCGGAGACGCTGAAGCTTTTGGCCGAGCGCAACGGCGTGCCCATGCCCGCGCGCAACGAATACACCGACGCCGATTCCCGCCTGCGAGGCGCGTTGCTCGAGATGCACGAAATCGCCGCGCAGTTGTTTCGCGACGGCCTCCGCAGTCCGCAAGGTGAAGTCGCGCTAGCCTATCTTGCCAAGCGCGGCGTAACCCAGGACGTGATCGACACCTTCGGCCTTGGTTACTCCGATCCTGCCGGCCAGGCTTTGACGCGGCGCTTCAGCGATGGCCGCTTTACCGCAGCGCAAGTGGAAGCCTCCGGGCTTGTCCGCAAGCGCAACGAAGGCACGGGTTTCTACGACACGTTTCGCGGCCGCCTGATGTTTCCGATTCACAATGAATCCGGCAAAGTGATCGCCTTCGGTGCGCGCGCGCTGCAAGGCGATGAGCAGCCGAAGTACCTCAACTCGCCCGAAACGCCGATCTACAAAAAGACCTCAACGCTCTACAACCTGCACCGCGCGCGCGACGGCATGCGCAAGGCGAATCGCGCCATCCTTGTCGAGGGCTACATGGACGTCATCGGCGTCTACGCTGCCGGGGTGCGAGAAGTGGTTGCCAGCTGCGGAACCGCGCTGACGAATCTGCAAGTGCGCGCGATTCACCGTCACGCCGATACCGTCGTCGTGAACTTCGATCCTGATGATGCAGGCTCGAACGCGGCCGAACGCGCCGTCCAACTTCTGCTCGATGAAGGCATGCACGTGCGCGTGCTCGCACTCGGCGGTGGACCTGACGGCGTCAAGCTGGATCCCGATGAATTCGTCAAACGCTTCGGACCCGAAGCGTACCTGGCGAGGCTCGATTCCGCCAGCAGTTACTTCCACTGGCTGGCCGATCGCGCCCGTACGAAGTTCGACATGCGTTCTTCCGATGGCCGCATGGATGCATTTAAGTATCTAATGCCCGCCGTGCAAAAGCTGAACGATAAACTGGAGCGCGCCGCCGTCGCCAGCGACATCGCCGGATACCTTGGCGTCGAACCGGGCCTGATCCTCGATCAATTCAAGCGCTCCGCTGCTGAACGCCGCACACCGGCCGCGAAGGACCAGCGGCCGCCGCGCATCGAAATTCCCGCCGTGGAACGCATTTTGCTGAATGCGCTGCTTTCCAGCGAATTGACGCGGGAACACGTATTGCCGAGAATTCCCCCTGGCTTGGCTGCGACGTTTGTTACCAGGGAAGTTTTCGAATGCCTGCTGCAGCTGTCCTCGTCTGGTCAACCGGTTACGTTCGCCGCGCTGGATGGCCGCCTCTCCGACCCCGCGCGGAACCTACTGCATGAGGTGTCCTCGGCCGATGAGATAGGTGATGACGAGGCATGTCTCGCGCAAGCCGAGGCTTGCCTGCGCCGTTTTGATGTGGATGACCGCAAGCGCCAAATCGACGACTTGCGCGCCAAAGTAAAGGTTGCGGAGCGCGACGGACGGTTCGAGGAGGCTTTGCGATGGATGGCGGAATTGAGCCGTCTCGAAAGTGATGCGATTACCACGTTTGGCTCGTAGCCGAACGGCAGGGATTTAAAAACTTGCCGGGCGTGGCGATGCATTTTGGTGTTGTAAACTAGTGGCGTCTGGGTGGGAAGCGAATTTCGTCGGTCAGAAAAACGCTAGGCATCGGGGGAACGTAAGTAGCGTGGCGAGCGAGGAAAAATTCGGGCGGCTCAAGCAATTGATGACCGCAGGCAAGCAGAAGGGCTACGTCCTCTACGACGAAGTCAACGATCTGCTCGCGGACGAATATCCGGGCGGCCGCGAACTGGACGAACTTCTCACAGAACTCGACACCGCCGGCGTCGAGATCCTGGAAGAGCCGAAGCCAGAATTCGATAAAAAACCCGAAGAAGCGGAAGAGCTGAGCGACATCGAAATCGGACCCGATTTCGCCGAAAAAACAAACGACCCCGTCCGCATGTATCTGCGCGAAATGGGTTCGGTGCCACTGCTGACGCGCGAAGGCGAAATCGAACTGGCCAAGCGTATTGAGCGCGGCCAGGCGTCCGTGCGCAAAGCGATCTCACGCTCGCCCCTCGTGATCCGCGAAATTCTTCTGCTGCCCGAAGAAATCGAAAAAGATCCCGCGGCTATCCGCGAAATTCTGATCATGCCGGATCTCGTCGTTGCCGACGAAGACCTGGTGCAGCATATTCAGGAATTGGCCGCGACGATCGTGGAGATCGAAAAGCACTACAAGAAGGCTCAACAGTTCCGCCAAAAGCTGCAAGCCGTTTCGCGCAGCATGAAGCCGAAGATGCATCGCTCGCTGCGTTGGGACCTGGCACGCTGCATGGTGCGGGTGTCGCGCCTGATTCGTGGCATTGCGTTCAGTTCCTCCACTAGGCGCGCGCTCGCCAGCAGCTTGCGCCGTGTGGTGGATGAACTGCGGCCCATCGAGCGCGAAATTGCCAAGATCCAGCGCAAAGTGGAGCAATCGGAGGGCGCGGCCGGTGCGGCCACCGCGCTCCGCAAGGATCTCCGTACGCACGGCCAGCGGATTCTGCAGCTCGAAGAGGAATCAGGCGCAAGTTCCGCGGAACTGCGCCGCACTTTACAGATTGTCGAACGCGGCGAACAGGAAGCCGAAGCCGCAAAGAAGCAGCTGATCGAAGCGAACCTCCGCCTGGTTGTTTCCATCGCCAAACGCTACACCAACCGCGGCCTGCAGTTCCTCGATCTGATTCAGGAAGGCAACATCGGCTTGATGAAGGCCGTCGATAAGTTCGATTACCTGCGCGGCTACAAGTTCTCTACGTACGCCACGTGGTGGGTGCGCCAGGCGATTACGCGAGCCATTGCCGATCAGGCCCGTACCATCCGCATTCCGGTGCACATGATCGAGACGATCAACAAACTGGTGCGCATGCAGCGCCAGTTGCAGCAGGATCTCGGCCGCGAACCTACTACGGAAGAGTTATCCCTCAAGATGGATCTCCCCGTCGGCAAGGTCCGCAAAGTCTTGCGCATCGCGCAGGAACCCATCTCGCTCGAAACTCCGGTGGGTGAAGAGGAAGAGTCGCATCTGGGCGATTTCATCATTGACCGCCGTGTGGTTTCGCCGTCGGAAGCCGTCATCAATTTGAACCTGCGGGAGCAGACCGCGGAAGTGCTGAAGACGCTTTCACCGCGCGAAGAAAAAATTATTAAGATGCGCTTCGGTCTGCAGGATGGCAGCGAACATACGCTCGAAGAAGTAGGCCAGCATTTCGCCGTTACGCGCGAGCGCATCCGCCAGATTGAAGCAAAGGCACTGCGCAAGCTCCGCCACCCCAGCCGCAGCCATCGCCTGCGCGCATTTCTCGACGCATCGGCACACGATTAGCCGAAGCTCCAATTGTATTCCTAGGTTTTAAGAGAAGATGCAACAGGAGCCGAACCGCTACTGGCCCCATTCGAGGGAGCGCTGCGTCACGACGCCGTCGCGGATCTCGACGGTGAACTCCTGCTTGTCACTGCCGCGCGACACTTGCACGCGATGGTTGCCCACCGAAAGCGGGATGCTCACGGGGGTCTTGCGGGACTGCTCCTGCCCATCGACTGCAAAGCTCAGACCGGCGGGCGTGGTCACCAGACTCAGCGTGCCGCCCATCGCATCCAACTGGAGCGAAAGCGCCGTGTCTTTGGGCAAAGTGAACACCCTCTGCGAGTCGCGGTAGCCATCGCGCTTGGCGACCAGCGTGTGGCGTCCCAGCGGTAAGTTAATCGAGCAGGGTGCGATGCATCGTGTTTCGGGAGCACCGTCGAAAACGACATCGACGCCCGCTGGTACCGAGTTGATCTGAAACGCGGCCTCTGTTGGCAATGGAGGCGCCGCCGGCGCAGCCGCCTTTGCTGGAGCCGCAGCCACCGGTGCGGGCGCTGCCGTAGCCACGGGGGTCGCGGAAGTGGGTGTAGATGTGCTCGCCGCGGAACCGCTTCCATCCGGTGCAGGCGATTGCGTCGTCGCATCCGGCGCCGGAGCGGCCGCTGGTTCCGACGAACCTCGCATAAAGAACAGTGCCGCCGCCGCGACCAAGACAACTCCGGCAGCGATTAAGCCATTGCGCAGCCCGTTGCCGCCGGAAGCGGCTTTCGTCTCTAATCCCGCGTCTTTGAATGGAAGCCGCATTGGCTCGGGCTTCGCGGGTGCCGGTTGCGGTTGCTTCGCTTCCGCCTTTTTCGCGTCGGCCGGTTTGGGCTCGGCTTTCGGTGCCGGCGACTTCGTTTTCGCTTCGTTCTTGACGTTCTTCGAAGGCAGGGGCTCCTGCCGCGGCTTGGCCAGCGGCATGTCCTGCGTGCGGGCTGCAGAACTGCTGGTGGCGGCCGGAGGCGTCTCCGCCGGTTTGTGGACAGGCATCGCCTGCGTGGGCAGATCAGATTGGGCAGCCGCGGCCGGTTTGTACACCGGCATCGCTTGGGTTGGAAGATCCTGGTCCGCGGCGGGGGCGGATTTCTTCACTGGAACGGCCTGCGTCGGCGCGTCGGAACTCGCGGGGGCAGCTGGTTTGTAAATCGGCATCGCCTGCGTCGGCATATCGCCCGAGGCAAGTTCCGCCGAGGCAGGCTCCGCGGGTTTCAATGCCGCAGGCGGCCGGGTAGGTTCGGTCGTCTTCGAAGGCTCTACCGGACGCGCAATTGCCGCCGGGGCGGTAGGCGCATTCGCAAGACTGACCGGAGCGGCCTGCGGCACGGGCGGAGCTTGTTCCGGCGGCAGAATCACCGTGCCTGGAAGCGACTCCATCACCGTCTCGGCCATATCCGCGCGCGGATCCGAAGTGGCGATGGTCGGCATGTTTTGCATGGCGCCGCGCGACATCGGCACCCAGTTTTGCGACGCGGAGCAAGCCGCAGCCAGAGCGTCGATAAACTCAACACATGTTTCGTAGCGTTGCGAGGAATCCTTTGCCAGCGCCTTGCTCATCACCGAGTCCACAATCGGCATCAGCGTTGGGTTCAGCCGGTGCGGCGGCGTCGGATCATCCCGCACAATCTTGTACAGCAGTGTCGGCAGATATTCCGCAGTAAACGGTTTTTCGCCCGTAAGAATTTCGTAAGCGATCACGGCGAGCGAGAACTGATCGGTACGGCCGGAGACTTCGCCGCCGTGCACCTGTTCGGGCGACATGTAGCTGGGCGTCCCCATGATGGTCCCCGCGCGCGTCATCTGCTGGGAGACGATTTTCGCTACGCCGAAATCGGTGATTTTCGCCGAGCCATCTTCGTGCACCATGATGTTCGCCGGTTTGATGTCGCGGTGAACAATGCCTTTTTTGTGCGCAAAATCCAGCCCTGCCGCCGTCTGGCGCATGATGCTGAGAATGGTGGCTTTATCCGGTGCGCGGTCGGCTTTTAGCAGCTTTTCCAGCGGCGGCCCGTTCACCAATTCCATGAAGATGAACGCCATGCCATTTTCCTCGGCAATGTCGTAAATCGTTACGATGCCGGGGTGGGATAAAATACCCGCCGATTGGGCCTCGCGGAAGAGCCGTTCTCGCATGCGATCGCGTTCGGAATCGTCGGCCAGCGTGTCCAAACGGATGCTTTTGACCGCAACCATCCGGCCGATCGCGGGGTCCTGGGCTTTGTAAACAATACCCATCGCACCGCGGCCCAGCTCGCCGATGATCTTATAACGCCCGACTTTTTCCATTTTTGCGGGACTCGCGTGGCTCCAACGGGTCTGTTTTCATGATACCGCAGGCGCATGTTGCCCCAAGCTGACTCACATTCGCGTTATCATCGGCATCGAAGGGTTACGGATTCCCGCTCGCTGTCCCAAGCGCCGTTCCCACCAAACCTTGCACGGAGGAAAGTAATTATGCCGATTAGCGCAGCTCTGCTGCCCGAATTCGATCACGAGATGGCCACCACACGCCGGTGCCTCGAACGCGTTCCAGACGACAAATTCGCCTGGAAGCCCCACGACCGCTCCATGGAACTCGGAAGACTGGCCTCTCATTTGGCCGAGATGCCGACGTGGGCTGTCGCCGCATTCGCGAAAGACACGCTCGATCTGGCCACTGAATACAGCCCCTTCCATGCAAAATCGAATGCTGAGGTACTGGCCGCGTTTGACCGTAACGTCGCCGCCGCACGCGTCGCCATCGCCGCTGCCACCGACGATGCGTATATGACAAATTGGTCGTTGGTGAACGGCTCTACCGTCATGCTCACAATGCCCAAAATTGTTGTGGTGCGCTCTTTTGTTCTCAACCACGTCCTGCATCATCGCGGACAGCTTTCCGTTTATCTGCGCATGAATGATATCCCCGTGCCGTCGATCTATGGACCTTCGGCCGACGAAGGACAGATGTAACGTTTCCCCCATCGGGCCGCGGAGGGGAATAGTTTCCTCTCCGCTGTCCGGTTTTTATCCCACTCCCAGGTCGGTGCGGCACGGGCCCGTTGCCATCCCTTGTACCCGTTTCTCCGTTAGGCGTAATCTAACAATAGGAGGTCTGTATGAAACTCCGTCCGTTAGTTACTTCCCTGATCGTCTTGGCCGCATTCGCGGCGATTCCTATCTATGCGCAGAGAGGCGGCGGTTCCCGCGGCGGGTCCGGTGGTGGATTCCGCGGCGGATCTTCCGGCGGCGGCATTCGCTCCGGGGGTGGTTCGTTCTCCCGTGGCGGATCCTTTGGAGGCACGCGCGGCGGCTTCTCTTCAGGCGGCTACTCTTCAGGTGGCTTTCGTGGCGGTGGCTTCAGCACGGGCGGCTTCAATAGCGGCGGCTTCCGCGGAGGCGGCACCGGCTTCCGCAGTAACGGCTTCGCTTCGCGCGGATTCGGGGGCGGCTATTCCAACGGCTACTCGGGCGGTTACTCCCGCGGTTACTCGGGCGGCTACCGCGGTCCCGTCTATGTGAACCGCGGCTACTACGGCACCCGATCCTATCCGCAATATTCGTACGGCCTCGGTTACTCCGCGTATCCGTATTGGGGTTACAGCTATGCGCCTTACTACAGCTCCTACTATGATCCGTACTATTACGGTTCTTACTACGGAAACTCCTACTACGATGACGGGACCACCTACATTTCGCAGCAGTCTTACGTTCCGCAATCGGCGCCGGTGGTGATCAATCAAAACTATCAGCCGGAAACCGTAGGTCCAGCGCGCATCTCCACTCCACCGGAACAGCCGTATTACCGGGCTGCCGACTTCTACCTGATCGCGTTCCAGAACCACACGATTCACACGGCTCTGTCGTACACGGTTGAAGGCGATACGATTCGCTACACCACGCGCGAGCACGAAGAAAAGGTTGCCCCGCTTGCGAGTGTCGATGTCCGCTTCAGCGAACAGATCAACCGGGACCGTCACGTCGAGTTTCGTTTGCCGTAGAAAGTCATCGGCGAAAGGGTCCAGCACCCTGAGCACATACCCGTGGCCACGGAGCTTCAGAGCCCCTTGCTAAACTGAAAATTCGTGGCTATCCAAACGTTATTCGGCACACCCGCACCGCAAGACAATCCTTCTTCGGGCGAAACTCTTCCACTCGCGAATGCTCCGTCCGCTAGCGGCGGTCTGCTGGACCGCCTCAAAGCGGGCATCCAGAAAACTCGCGCCGGGTTGATGGAAAAGATTGAGGATGCCGTCAGCGGCCGCAAGGAAATCGATGCGGAGGTTCTAGAAGAGCTGGAATACGCTTTAATCACAGCTGATATCGGCACGCGTACCACGTCGGAAATCCTGGAGCGCATCCGTCAACGCGTCGAGCGTCACCTGGTCGGCGATGTCGGCCAGTTGAAGGGCCTGATCAAGGAACACCTCCTCGAAATCCTCGAAGCTACCGAGCGCCCCTTGCCGCAAGTGGCCGTGCCGCCCGCCGTAATCATGGTGGTGGGCGTCAACGGGGCAGGGAAGACTACGTCTATCGGTAAACTCACCCGCCGCCTGCAATCGGAAGGAAAAACAGTTCTGCTTTGCGCGGCCGATACCTTCCGCGCCGCGGCGATCGAACAACTTGAAGTCTGGGCGGAGCGCACCGGGGCCGACATCATTAAGCAACAGCAGGGTTCCGACCCGAGCGCCGTTGCCTTCGATGCCGTGCAGGCGGCCAAAGCGCGCAAAGTCGATTGCATCATCGTCGATACCGCTGGCCGCCTGCACACGAAAACCAACCTCATGGCTGAGCTGGAGAAGATGCGCCGCACCGTGCAGCGCGTAATTCCCGAAGCTCCCCATGAAGTGCTGCTGGTGCTCGAAGCCACCACGGGCCAGAACGGCCTGGAACAGGCGCGCAAATTCACCGAAACCAGCGCAGTCACGGGCATCATTCTCACGAAGCTCGACGGCACCGCGAAGGGCGGCGTCGTGGTCGCCATTTCGCGCGAACTGAATCTGCCCATCCGCTACATCGGCGTGGGCGAACAGATTGACGATTTGCTCCCGTTCGACCCGCAGCAATTCGTCAACTCGCTTTTCGATTAACCGCGCGCATTGGACCCCGTCGGCAGGCGGGGATTTCGCCGAACGATGCAACCAACGAAAACAATCCACTAAGCTATTCATTAAGTCCTCATGTCCCGTTTTCTTGAAGAAGCGCTCCAATTGGCCGCCGAAGGCCTGGGCCGGGTGAGCCCGAATCCCGCCGTGGGTGCCGTTGTCGTTGCCGCAAGCTCGGATCAAAGTGGTTCCGACGAAATTGTCGGCTGCGGTTTCCACACGTGGTCCGGCGTGAAGCACGCCGAAGTGATCGCGCTGGAACAAGCCGGTGAGCGCGCGCGCGGCGCTACGCTGTACCTCACGCTGGAGCCGTGCTCGCATCAAGGCCGTACGCCTCCGTGTGCCGATGCCGTCATCGCCGCTGGTGTCCGCAAAGTGGTTGCAGCGATGGAAGACCCCAATCCGCAGGTCGCAGGGCAAGGTTTTCAAAAGCTGCGCGCCGCCGGCATCGAAGTGGAAGTGGATGCAGCCTATACCACTCGCGCGACGGAACTGAACCTCCCCTTCGTGCACTTCATGAAGCACGGCCGCCCGCTGGTTACCGTGAAAGCCGCCGTGACGCTCGACGGCAAAATCGCCGCGCCCGAAGACAACCAGGGTTGGATCACCAGCACGCAGGCCCGAGCACACGTTCAGACGCTGCGCCACCATGCCGACGCCATCCTTACCGGCATCGGCACCGTGCTGGCCGATGACTGCATGCTCAACGACCGCACCGGCCAGGAACGCAGCCGCCCTTTGCTCCGCATCGTTCTCGATTCGCAGCTCCGCATGCCCCCCGATTCCCGGATGGTGGCCTCGTGCAAGGACGACGTAATGGTGGTGACCACCTCCGCTGGCTCACCCGAACGCCGCAAGCGCCTGGAGTCGAAAGGCGTGCGCGTCGAAGTGCTCGAAAGTGCCGATGGCCGCACGGATCTTCGCTCCGTGGTCACTCTGCTGGGCCGCGAAAACTATCAATCACTCATGATTGAGGCAGGCAGCCGCGTGAACTGGACCGCGCTTGAATCCGGCGTCGCCGATAAAATTTATTTCTATTACGCGCCAAAGATTCTAGGCGGCACGCAATCGCTTCCCGTAGCCGGAGGCACCGGCCGCCGCCGCCGCGTGGATGCCATCCAATTCCGTGACGTCAAACTCCACGCCATCACGGCCAACGAATTCGCCGTCGAAGCGTGGTTAGAAAAAACCTGGTCCTAGGATATTGGGCTGAATCATGTTCACCGGAATCATCGAAGAACTCGGCACCGTGATCGCGCTCGAACCGCGCGAAGCCGGAGCCCGTCTCACCATCGGCTGCGCCGCCGTGCTCGCCAACGCCTCCACCGGCTCCAGCATCGCCGTGAACGGCACGTGCCTCACCGCGCTCAACCTGACGCGCAAGTCCTTCTCCGCCGATCTCGCGCCCGAAACGCTGTCACGCACGAACCTCGGCGATCTCCGCCCCGGATCCCGCGTGAATCTCGAACGCCCGGTCACGCCCGCAACGCTGCTCTCCGGCCACATCGTGCAAGGCCACGTCGATGCCAAGGGAGTCCTCGTCGCCATGGAAGCCCTGGGCAATGGAAACTACTGGCTCACCGTGCGCGTGCCCGCCGCGCTCGATCGCTATCTGGTGAACAAAGGCTCCATCGCCCTCGACGGCATCAGCCTCACCATCGCCAAACTCGACCACGCCGAAAACGGCGACGCCCTGGTCAGCGTCACCATCATCCCGCACACGTTTGCGAATACTTCGTTGGGGAGTGCCAAACCCGGCGCGCGTATCAACATTGAGGCGGATGTGCTCGCCAAGCATGTGGAGAAGTTGTTGAGCGTGCCGAAGGGTTAAGGCGATGAACGGGGGCTGCCCTTTTCGTTTTTCAGGAAGCCTGCATTCGTTGTCCAAATTTATGTGTATTTCAAGTGGCGGGTGGTTAGTCTGCTCGCCGTCTTGACCGCTTTTCTGGTTCCCTGGTTCCTCCGGGCGGAAGTGCAATTCCACGCGAACGACTGGAAATTTCTCGTTGCTGGTCAATCATTTCGGGTGGGGGGTAAACTTGCGCCGACCAAAGCCGATACAATACTATTGAGCCATGACCACGAGGGCACTATGGAAATAAAGTCGAATAATACGATGATCGAGGCATCCGAGGTGATCCCGGAAGTCCCCACCATCACAATCGACGAGTTTGCAGCCCTAGTTGCTGCGGGTTTCGCCGACGAAACGCCCCAATGCACAACGCGACCCAGCGCAAAACCCTAGCAGATGATCGATCAGCACGTTCTGTACCTCGATAACGTTCGCGGGTTTGAGAACACATACGTTCCGCTGACCGATGTTTCGTTTCTTGTAGGGGAAAACAGCACGGGAAAGACCTCGGTTCTGAAGCTGCTTAACCTCTTGGCGGATCCGCGATTTCTTCTCCTTCCGCACGCCTTACTTGCCGACGAAGAGAACAACCTAAGCACATGGTCAGATCTCACGTCGGAGAGGACGTTACGAATTGGAATGATTCGCCGCAGCACCGACAAAGATGGCTTGGTGATGCCTCTTGGTGCTCTAGTTACATATGGCGAGCAGGACGGCCAACCAATCGATACTCATTTCACCTGTACAGTCGGGACGCAAGAGATAGCCATCAAGCGGATCGACCGGCACGTCTACGCACGGGTGCGGCCCAATGCTATTGATTCAAAGGCAGACATCCGCTCCCTCTTCGGCTCCTGGATTAAAGAGCAGAGTGCAAAAGCGGTACCGGCCGGATACCAGTTGTTGGATATGCCCAAGCAACTACGTGGGGCCTCCCTTTTTTATCCCTTGTCTCAGGTCGCCAAAGAGTCAGGGTTGGTCCCTAGGCTGTTTGACGTGCATTTAGCTTGGCTAGCGCCAGTTCGATCCAAACCCAGAAGAACTTACGACGAAGCACAGCGTTTTTTCGCACCCGAGGGCGCCCATACACCGACATTAATTAGAACGCTGCTCCTCTCCCGCAACGCAACCCAAATGGGGATGGTGCGGGCCCTAGAAAACTTTGGCAAGAATAGCGGATTGTTCCGTACACTAGCCACCAGAGAATTCGGGAAAGGTGATGCAGCACCTTTTCAACTACAAATCGTCCTCGATAAGAGAGCGTTCAATGTCACAAATGTCGGATACGGGGTCTCACAAGCTCTGCCAATCGTCGTCGAAGTCCTTTGCAGAGACTCGGGAAGTTGGTTCGCCATTCAGCAACCAGAGGTGCATTTGCATCCCCGCGCACAGGCAGCTCTCGGCGATTTTGTCTTTGAGTTTGCCAGTTCGCAAAACAAGAAATTCTTAATCGAAACACACAGCGACTTCATGATTGATCGCTATAGAATCAGCCTAAGGAAATCTCGCTCCAAGAAAAAGCCCAGCAGCCAGATCCTTTTTTTCGAGCGTCGAAATGGCAAGAATACAGTTACTCCACTCGCCATAACCGACAGCGGAGAATTGCCGGTCGATCAACCCAAGAGCTACCGACACTTCTTCATCAAAGAGCAAATGGACATGCTGGAGTTATAGGCCCGATGTGCGTGCTAATCGACGAGTGCGTCATGTCGAAGGTCTTCAATTCAGAAGACGTTGAACATGGTCCGTTCCGTAAATTGAGGGCGTGGATCATCGACGGCGCAGGCTCTATCGTCTACGGTGGGAGCACCTATAAAAGACAACTAGGGACTGGCCGGTACCTAGAACTATTCGCCAAACTACGAACGGCCCAACGAGCGTTTGTGATAGATGGTAACAAGGTTGATGAGCGCGAAAGACTTCTGAAAAAGCTAATTCCTGAAAAAGACTTCGACGACGCACACATCGTAGCGATCATCGGATTGTCAAAATGTTGCTTGCTCGCTACAACGGACAAAAGACAGCGTCCTTACTTTCGGCGTAAAGATCTTTACCCGAGCGGAGTAAAAATTCCGAAAGTGTATACCGAGAAGGGTGGGAGTCAACATTGTAGCGATGCGAGGGCAGTTGGGGCTTGTCCAAGACGCTTGAAGGCCAAACGCCCTGGCCGAAAGCCAAAGGCACGACAGAAGATCAGCAGTTAGCGAACGCTAACGCCGGTTGGCACACAATTCGGCGACGGGCTATCATTTCACTTCTAGCGGCACACCCCAACTCGACCAGAGAAGACGTACCCACCGGCTTCTTCCCCCTAAGGGAACACCGGCTCCACAACCATCCCCACCTTCAGTGTCTTCTCATTCGGAAGCGCCACGGGGTCGCCGTCGTTCAAGCCTTCCACTTGTGTCTTCGTCGTATTCGCGATGCCCAGCTTGATCTGCTTCCACGCGAGCGCGTTGCCGGAAAGCGTCAGCACTCCGGTTTGCCCGTTCTCGCGGCGAATGGCTTCCTTGGGGATGACCAATGTGCTTTCCACTTTCTCCGATAGGATTTCGGCGTTGACATTCGTGCCGGGCAAAAGTTCTTTGCCTGGATTCTCGATAATGCACAACACCTCGCCCACCTGCCGCGTGCCTAGCGGAACAATCTGCGTAGGTGTGCGGTCCACCACGCCCTGCCATTGCTTGCCTGGTTGCGCGTCCCAAGTGATCACCACCGGCATGTTGCGAGCCACTCGGCCTAAGTCCGGCTCATCGACGAACACCTTCACGCGCACGCGATCCAACTGTCCGATACCCGCGATCAAATCGCCCGCGTTCAAGTACGCTCCGGGTTTGAGGTCGAACTGGTACACCGTTCCAGCCACCGGCGACCGGAACGTGCTCTTGCGAATGCGCTCTTCGGCGAACGATACCGCGGCCTCGGCGTCTTTGATGCGCGCTTGCGCCGATGACTTGTCCGGCGGGCTCACCAGCGTCGTGCGGCGCTGTTCCAGCGTGCGGATCTGCACCTGGATGCGATCGGTGCGTTCCTTCGCCTGCGCTACTTCATACGTTGTCGCGGCTTGCTTCGATTGCAGACGGGCCAGCCCATCGTAATCTTTTTGCGCGGCGGCCAATTCAAATTTCGCCCGATCGATTTCGCCGTCGATCGCCGCAATGTCCGCCGTGCGTCCGCCCTTGTCCAAAATCTCCAGCTCCGCTTTCGCCTGGCTCACGCGCGCTTGCGCGGCGGCAAGATCGGCGCGCGCTTCCTGCGATCCAATCTCCACCAACGGATCACCCGCGGCCACATTCTGCCCGCGCTGCACAAAAATCTTTTCGACCGGCCCGGAGCGGTCCGCCTTCGCTTCGCCCCATTCAATGGGCTCCACGCGGCCATTCGTTGGAACGGAGCTCGCAATCGATTGTTTCGTCACGCGAGCAAACGAAATCTGCGGCGGAGCGTTGCGTGCGCTCACCAGCGCCCAAACGCCGCCGGCAATCGCCAACAGAATCACGATCCAGATGAGTGCCTTTGTCATGAAGATGGGCCTGAGAGCGGACGCAATTGTTCTGTCCGTTCTTTCATTGTAGTGTCGCCGGAGTTCGATTCGCACGGAAAGCTGTGCGAACAACCACACGCGAACGGGGCCTCCTGCGCGAAAATGATGAAGAATGAGCAAACGCGCACTGGTCCTCTCCGGCGGAGGAATGTTCGGAGCATGGCAGGCAGGCGCGTGGAGCGTCTTCTCTTCTCACATCCAACCCGATCTCATCGTCGGCGCTTCCGTCGGTTCGCTCAACGGGTACGCTATTGCGGCCGGTTGCTCGCATGAAGAAATTCTCGAACTGTGGCGGCGTCCCCAAGATGCGGGATTCCGCGAACTGCCCGCGACCATCCGCGAATTGGTCACCGCGCACCCTCTGCAGAAAGACTTCTCGCTGGTGCTTGTGAATCTGTTCCGCATGCGGGAAGAAGTTGTTTCCGGAGCCGACATCACGTGGCAGCATTTGGTTGCTTCCTGCGCTGTTCCCGGCCTGATGCTTCCGAAGCGCATTGATGGCAACTGGTACCTGGACGGAGGCGTGGTCAACGTCTTGCCGTTGCCTGCGGCGCTGCAACTGGGAGCAACGGACATTTTCGCGCTCAACGCTCTGCCGGAATTCCCCATCGTCTCTCTGCGCCCGTTGGTTCGCGCATTTCAGCGCGTCGCGCGCAAAGGCAGAGGAACGCCCCCCGGTTTCACCTGGCAGAACATCTGCCCTCGAACGCCGCTGGGCAGTTTGAAGGACGCCAGGTTCTGGAATGCCGCCAACGTTGAACGCTGGTACCTGCAAGGCATCGCCGATGCGCAGGCGGCACTCGAGGAAGGGAAGATCCCTCTCCAAAACATTTCCACGTAGGATTGTCTTGGGCCATAATAGGGAAGACGCCATGCCGAACTATCGCATTCATCGCTTGAAGGAAAACGTTCGCCAGCAGTTCCGCTTCGCTCCGCACGTCAGTGGCGCCGCGGTCATTAAGGAGCGCGATTACGAACCGGGCACGTCCATTGAAGCCGCTTCGCCCTACGCGGCTTTCTTCGCGTCGCGCGATTTAGGTGCGGCTCTGGAAGTGGGCGATGTTCTCGAAGCCGAATCCGGAGATCTACGCATCTTCAAGTACGTGGGTTTCGAAGAAGCGCGCTGGTTCGTCCCCGAACCGAAACCCGAAGAAGTACTAGTGCAAAACGCAAACGCGTAGTGTTCCGGTTTCCATCGCATCGCGTTAAGATAGACGCAGGATGGATGAACAAGGGGGGCGGGGAGTTGGCATCAACTCGTACGCCTTGGTTTCTTATCTTTCTGGTCCGTTAGCCCGTTATCTGGACGGTCTCCGCGAACACTTATCACCGGGGTGTACTGCGCGCGCCCACATCACCGTGTTGCCGCCGCGCCCCATCACCGGTACTGCGGAGAACGCATGGAACGTTCTCTCCGAGCAACTGCAGGACTTCGCGCCCATTCCTGTTGAACTCGGCGGTGTAGAAGTGTTTCGTCAATCCCAGGTAATTTATCTCTCAGTGAAAGCCGGCCACCAAGCGCTTGAGGAAATGCATCACGCTTTGAATGGCGGTCCCGTCGCATTCACGGAACCTTTCCCGTATCATCCGCACATCACCCTCGCACAGGAGTTGCTGGTGGAAGCCGTCCCCGCCGCAACGGAAACCGCGAAACGATTGCTCTCCGAATGCGCCGTGCCCCGCAGTTTTGTCCTGGACAAGTTGACGTTTGTGCAGAACACGCTCGATAACCGCTGGATGGATCTCGCTGCAGCTGAACTCACCGCGCAACGCATTCGCCGCTCCTGAGCTGCGATAGATCTTCTGGAACAGGCGCCCGGCCTGCGACGGTTCCCCCTCCGCTCTTCGCAATGAGAAATCCACGCGCGAATCCGCAGACACCTTCGCGTGCGGCATGTTATCTTGATAAACCGATGCGAACCCACACCGAGCGTTCGACCGTAGCCGCCGGACTCATCAGCGCGCGGATCGACCGCCTGCCGATGACGCGCACCATGTGGAATCGCGTCATCCTGCTTTCGCTCGGCGGCTTCTTCGAGTTCTACGACATGCTGTTCACCGGCTACGTCGGACCGGGACTCGTCAAAAGCGGCATCCTCACGCCCACTACTCCGGGGCTGTTTGGCACTACCGGCCTCGCCAGTTTCGTCGCGGCCACGTTCCTCGGCATGTTCCTCGGCACGTTGCTGTTCGGTTTTCTGGCAGATCGCCTTGGACGCAAAATCATCTTCACTTATGCGCTGGTCTGGTATTCCATCGCCACTGTGATCATGGCGTTTCAGGATCACGCCTTTGGATTGAACCTTTGGCGTTTTATCGCTGGCATCGGCGTCGGTGTCGAGATGGTGACCATCGATGCTTATCTCTCTGAGCTGGTCCCTCGCGCCCATCGCGGACGCGCCTTCGCGTATAACCAGGTGATTCAGTTCACCGCGGTTCCTACCATCGCGTTTCTTGCTTGGCTATTGGTCCCGCTCTCGCCATTCGGTTTCGATGGATGGCGATGGGTAGTGCTCGGCGCGTCCGTCGGTGCCATCTTCGTTTGGTGGATCCGCCGCCGCGTGCCCGAGAGTCCTCGCTGGCTCGCCATGCATGGGCGCTTTGAAGAAGCCGATGCAATTGTCTCCGATCTCGAAGCGAAGGTGACCGCCGAATACGGCGCGCCGCTCAGCACGGATCTCAGAACGCAGCCCAACGAACCGCGCGGTAAATTCGCCGAAATCTGGAGCGGCCAGTACCGCAGCCGCACCATCATGCTGATCATCTTCAATATTTTTCAGACGGTCGGCTATTACGGCTTCTCCAATTGGGTGCCGACGCTCTTGATCAAGCAGGGCATTGCGCTCACCACCAGCCTTGGCTACACATTCCTCATCGCCATCTCCGCGCCCTTCGGCCCGCTGCTCGCCGCATCGCTGGCCGACCGCATGGAGCGCAAATGGCAAATCGTTCTCGCCGCCGCCAGCGTCGCCATCGGTGGAACCATCTTCGGCAGCACCACCATCGTTCCGCTGCTTATTATCTTTGGCGTTGTGCTGACGCTCTCGAACAACATCATGTCCTACGCTTTCCACGCGTATCAGGCTGAGCTCTATCCAACGCGCATTCGCGCCATGGCCATAGGCTTCGTCTATGCGTGGAGCCGCCTCTCCGTCGTCTTCAGCGCCTTCATCATCGCCTTCTTCCTCGACCGCTTCGGCGTCGCCGGCGTCTTCGCATTTATCTCTGGCGCGATGCTCATCGTGATGCTCGCCATCGGCGTCCTGGGTCCCCCGACAAAGGGCTTGGCGCTCGAAGAGATTTCCGAGTAAAGGAAACTTTGGGTCATGGAAACGGTGGACCTCGCTCCCTACCTCCGGCGCATCGAATTTACCGGCTCCCTGCGTCCGGATCTCGCCATGCTGACCGCCCTCCACCTCGCGCACGCCACGCACATCCCGTTTGAGAATCTCGACGTCCTGCTCCAACGCTCCATTGCCATCGATCTCCCCAGTATCGAAAAGAAGCTGATCGAGAACCGGCGCGGCGGCTACTGCTTTGAGCAGAACACGCTCTTCGCCGCGGTGCTGGAGCAACTCGGCTTTAGTGTGAAGCGCCTCGGCGCACGAGTACTAATGGGCGCCACCGAACCCCGCCCACGCACGCACATGCTGCTGTTGGTAACTGCGGATCGCGAACAATGGCTCTCCGATGTCGGTTTCGGTGGGGAGGGCCTGCTCTTGCCACTTCGCTTCCGCGCGGGCGAAGAAGCAAATTCCTTCGGATGGAAAAGCCGGATCATCCAGCAGGATAATCACTACTTCCTTCAGTCCCTGCGTCCCGAAGGCTGGTTCACCCTCTACACCTTCACCCTGGAGGAGCACTTTCCCATCGATTACGAAGTCGCCAATCACTACACCGCCACGCACCCCGATTCGCACTTCACCCGCATGCTCATCGCCCAGTTGCCGGGAACCGGCCAACGCGTCCGCCTGACGAACCGCCGCTTCACGGTGGAAACACCCACTGGATTGATCGAAGATAGAGAAATCCCCACCGACGAAGAACTCGTCGATGTGCTCGCGAACAACTTCGGGATCGCGTTGCCCCAAGGTACGCGGTTCCCCATCCCAATGGGCCCCACTCGGGAACCCCGCGCGTGAGTCTGTGTGAAAAGTGATTTTCTACCGCTCCCTTCAGTCGCGGCTCTGTTTGAGCGGCCTGCGGTTTCAGCGATTTAACGGAGCCGCGACAGGAAGCGGATGTGTACTCGAGTCTTCACACAGACTTGTGAGCCAGCGGATTACCCGCCCCCTAAAACATCTCCAACTGCCCTGCGTCCGGAGTCGTCTTCTTCGCTCTCTTCTTCCCCAACGGGCTCCCCACCACCCCGAGTACCTGCACTTCGGCGAGCGCTGCCCTCGGCACAAAAATCCTCTGGTTCTGAAATGTGGGGTCCGGAGGCGTAATCTGGAAGCCGTTCGCCTCGAGCGACATCAAATTGTTCCCGATCAGCCCTTCCACCGTGTCGTTGTCGGTGAATTGCAGCCGCACCCACAGCCCGGGCGTCTTCGGCCGGGTGACGAAGTGCCGATGCGCTTGCCAGGTGTCGCCGCCATCGAATTCTTTAACAAAACAAACGACTTTTACTTCGGAGTAGGGAAGTTTCAACAGGTTCCCGGAGGGCGTGATCACCTCCACCGCGTCGGCGGCAAATCCGCCCGGCGTTTGGACGAATCCCGCCACCGGTTCGCGCTGGAACCGGGTCACAATCACCTTTTTGTTGGTCGATGGAGCCACTTAGAGGGTCTTATTGTGAGTTTTCCCTTACAAACAATTTCCCAAGTATTGTATCATTGGCTCAATGCACGCTTCGGCGGCCTCGTCCAGCCCGCTCCTTGGGAGCATACAGGCGTTTCTCACGTTCTGCCGGGTCGAGAAAGGCCTAGCGCCGAACTCTGTTCAGGCTTATTCGACTGATTTATATAGACTTGAGTCCAAATTGAAGAAGCCGGCTGAAGCCATTTCCGCCGCTGACCTTACCACCTACGTGGAATTTCTATATGCCGATCAGCTATCTCCGCGATCTATTGCCCGGCATATCACCACCCTGCGAAACTTCTTTCGGTTCTTGATGGAGGACGGAAAAATTCAGTCCGACCCTACCGAATTCATCACCCCACCCAAGCAGTGGTCTACTCTCCCCAAGTACATGAACAGGGGCGAGATGGATTCGCTGGTCACCGCGCCCGCCGCCAATACGCCCGAAGGACTGCGCGACCGGGCCATGCTCGAACTGCTTTACGCCACCGGCTTGCGCGTCACCGAGCTCTGCAAGCTAGAGCTTTCGTCCGTGCAGCGGGAAGCCGGTGTGCTCCGCGTTACCGGCAAGGGCAACAAGCAGCGCCTGGTGCCCTTCGGGGAAGCGGCCGGTGAAGCGATGGAACAGTATTTGAAGGAGGGCCGCGGCGCTCTCTTGAAGGGCCGGGCCAGCCGGTATTTATTTGTCACCGCCCTGCGCGGGCAAGCAATGACGCGCCAGGGTTTTTGGAAGCTGCTCCGGCGGCATGGACGGAAAGCAGGCGTGACGCGTGCGTTGACACCGCATGTGATCCGTCACACGTTCGCGACACATCTGGTGGAGGGCGGAGCCGATCTTCGCAGCGTGCAGATCATGCTTGGTCATGCCGACATCTCCACCACGCAAGTTTATACACACGTGGCTCAGCGTAGGCTGCGTGAGACTGTGGACCAACATCACCCGCGTGCGTGACCAACGCATAGCGGCGGCAGTCTGAGGGCGTTAACAAATGGGCGATTACATGTTCATGCTGGAAAGCCACCTGGGCGCGGAACAATTCCGCGTGGTGGGGCAGATGCGCCAGCTCGCCGGTGAAGCCGGTATCAATCTTTTCCTGACCGGCGGCGCCATGCGCGATATTCTCGGCGGCTTCCCCGTCCGAGACCTCGATTTCACCATCGAAGGCAACGCACTGAAGCTCGCCAAGGTCGCCGAGAAAAAGTTCGGCGCCAAAGTTGTCTCCACCGACGAACTCCGCAAATCCGTCGAGCTCCAATTCCCCGGCGGCGTCACTGCCGAACTGGGCATGGCGCACCAGGAGCGTTTTCCGAAATCCGGGTCAAAGCCGCAAATCGCCGCCGCGACAATTTACGAAGATCTGCGCTGCCGCGATTTCACCGTCAACGCCATCGCCCTCTCGCTCAACAAAGCCTCGCTCGGCCTGCCCATCGACCCCGCCAACGGCGTCGGCGATACCGAGCGCAAGGAACTGCGCGCCATTCACAACTACTCGTTCTACGACGATCCTTCCCGCATGTTCCGCCTGATGCGCTTCAAAGTGCGCCTGGGCTATTCGATCGATGAACGCACTCGCCTGCAATACGAAAACGCGCGCGAAGCCGGGGTGCTCGAAAGGGTTTCGCCCGAAGCGCTATACGCCGAGTTTCTGCAGATGGCGAACGAGCCGAACTCCGGCGATCTGATCCAGCTCCTCGCCGACGAAAAGTTGATCGAGATCCTCTCGCCCGCGCTTGCCGGACCCAAGCTGAACATGCCGGTCTTCACCAAGCTGCAGAAGGCCCGCCAGATGGTCCCGTTCGGAGCCGACTTCCACCTGAACGCGCTGCCGCTATTTCTGAACGTTCTGCTCGAAAAGCTAAACCCCAAGGAACGCGCCGCGGTGTGCAAAGCGGCGGAGATTTCGAAGGCCGAACAAAGCGCCGCGCAGAAACTGGATGCTATCGCGAAGAAGCTAGAAAAGGATCTGAAGAACCCGAAGCTGGTAAGGCCCTCGCAGGTCTTTTCGCTGATCTCGAAAGCCCTCGGCGAGGCCGTACTCTTCCTGCTGGTGCACTCCGACCAGCGCCTGGTTCAGGACCGCCTCAAGAACTATTTCCAAAAGTATCTGCCGATGGCCATGGAAGTAACCGACGAATCCATAGCCGCCGCCGGAGTCCCACCCGGCACCCCGAAGTTCGCCAAAGCCAAAGAGCAGGCGATCCTAACCAAACTCGACGCCCGCCCGAAAAAAATTCCCCCGCCGGAAGCCGCCCCAC
>JBEBFS010000160.1:0-4156 GCA_040081855.1 Bryobacteraceae bacterium
TGGGGCGGGAGTTGGGGCGGGAGGCGCCGGCGGTTTCACCGGCGCGGGCTTGGGTGGTGGCGCTGGCGTGGGCGTCGGCGTGACAGAGCCAAATTGGGAAGTTCCCTTGGACCCGTCATTTGGGGTTACCTGATCTTGATTCGGCGCCGGTTTCACTGAGAGGCCTGAACGAGCCACGTTCAGAGCGTTTCTCGCAAGGCATATATCGACGTCGGTACCCAAGATTTTGGAGTGATTTTGGGCAACCTGCCGACGCCTGAAAGCTTCGGCATTTGTAATGCGATCCGGGAGGAATTGTGGCCCGTTAAGAAAAGAAGACGCTGTGCCTCTTGCTTGCGGTAACATCTCTGCCGCACCCCTGTCACAGGTACCGGGCGTGCATCTCTGTATCAACGACAAACAGGGGTTCACCACTCGGTCTATGTCGGCGTCCGACTGAGCGTGGGCTTCAATGACCATCACCAGCGCGAGAGCCATTGGCAGTGCTGATGTCACACGCGCGGATCGTCGAAAGCCGAATCGTTTATTTGACATCGTTGCTTTTGAAGGCACTGGCGCAATGCTCCTCAGATGAAGATCGACTACACAAGCATCCCAAGAATAACTCGCCGAGACAATGACTGTCCAAGAGCGTGTCGGAAACAAAATGGAAAAACTGGAAAAACGAACGGGAAAACGGTAACAGGTGAAAAACGGTGACAGGCTACCCTTTCACTTTTTGCGATAGCGCTCCAACTCAATCATCGACGGCGCCCCCGCCCCTCATAGCCCGTCTCGTAGGTGCGGGGTCAAAGCCCGTAGCAAGCGCACACAATAGTCCATTACACTAATCCCCGAACCCAAATTCCCATTCCCCTCAACCACTTCGAGAAAAACTCCACGCGCCACCGCGCAAACATCGCCTACAACGTAGGCAAGGAGTCCGTGCGCTCACTTATCGGAGAGCCGGATCGACCAAGCGTGGAATCCATGGCACCCATGGCGGGTCTGCGAGCGATGAGAGTTTCGCCGGTCTTAAACTGGCCCCTAAGCTATGCGGGTAAAAACTAGACCCACGCCATTGCGGGCAAATAAATGGCCTCGCGCTGTTCGAGTCAAACGACAGCCTCTTCGCTGGATGAGTAAAATCCGGATCGGGAGCTCCCTAAACTTTGTTTCGGGATACGTGTGTCTTGAAAGTTCGTAGTTCTTTGAACCCGCAGCGCGAAAGATCAAAAATCAGCGCCGCATCGGACCCCAGCTCGTAAGAACCCATCGGACCCCGCTCGTCAGAGCGGGGATACATCGGCGTACCCCCGAAGACCGTGCAAGAAATCGATCGCCAATAGCCCCGCTCCGTAAAAGGTCCCAAAGTTTCCCGGGCGCGAAACGTAGCGCACGCACTCCTGCGTGCCGCATCGGCCCGCGGAACGGGCTTGTGGGTAGCCGTCGCTGGCGCAGCCGTAAGCTTGTCGCAGCCGTAAGCCGCTGGCCACACCGGCATCCACAAGTGCACAATAGAAAAAGTGAAAGGGTAGCCTGTCCCCGAATTAAAACAACGTATCGATCAACTCCTCGTCGCGCGCGGGCTGGTGGGGACGCGCGAGAAGGCGCAGGCGCTGATTCTTGCCGGAAGCGTGCTCGTCAACGGGCAAAAAGCGCAGAAGCCCGGCCATAGCGTTCCCGCCGACGCCTCCATTGAAATCCTGGAGCGCATGCCCTACGTCAGCCGCGGCGGCTATAAACTTGCGGCCGCTCTCGATCAATTCCATATCGATGTCACCGGCAAGGTCTGCATCGACGTGGGCGCCTCCACCGGCGGATTCACCGATTGCCTCTTGCAGCGCGGAGCCGCGAAGGTGTGGGCCATCGATGTCGGCCACGGACAAATTGACTGGAAGCTGCGCAACGATCCGCGCGTAGTGGTTCGCGAAGGCGTCAATGCTCGCTTCCTGCAGCCTGCCGATTTCCCGGAGCGCTTTGATCTTGCCACGTGCGATGCCAGCTTTATCTCGACCACGATATTGATTCCCGCGATCGTGCCCTTGCTCGCTCCGCACGGCGAGATGATTCTGCTGGTCAAGCCGCAGTTCGAAGTGGAGCGCCACCAAGTGGGCAAGGGCGGCATTGTGCGCGAGCCCGAACTGCATCAAGCCGCGTGCGATCGCATTCGCGCCGCCGTCGAGCAGCACGGCTTCCGTGCAACAATCATCGATAGCCCGATCCTCGGCGCCGAGGGCAACCGGGAATTCCTTCTTTATGCCAGCCGCGAACGCGATGCCGAACAAAATTGACACCGTTGGAGTGATCTCGAAACCCGGCAGCGATCTCGCCGTCGGCGTGGTTCCGGAAGTAGTGGCGTGGCTCGAAGGGCGGGGAATTCAGGTTCGCCTGGACCCGGAAAGCGCCGAATACGCGAAGCGCCCCGGGGTGCCGCGCGAATCGGTTGCCGAAGGCACGCAACTCGTGATCGTCCTCGGTGGCGATGGCACGCTGCTTTCCGCCGCGCGCGCAGTGGGCGGGCGTGATATTCCGCTGTTTGCCGTGAACCTGGGCAATCTCGGTTTTCTTACGGCCATCAAGGTCGACGAAATTTATCCGCAGCTCGAACGCGTTCTTCGGGGCGATTACCAAACCGGCCGGCGCCGCATGCTGCACTCCGAACTTTGGCGCGGCGGGCAGTGCATCGGTACCTATGAAGCGCTGAACGACATGACGCTCGCGAAATCCGAGATCGCGCGCATGATCGATTTCCGCGTGGATGTAGACGACCACCAGATGTGCGTCTACAAAGCCGATGGCTTGGTGATCGCAACGCCCACGGGCTCCACCGCCTATTCGCTTTCGGCGGGCGGCCCCGTTGTTTTTCCCACGGTCGCGGCTCTCTGCATCACGCCAATTTGTCCGCATTCGCTGACGCAGCGCCCCGTGATTGTGCCGGATGAAGCAATCATCAAGACCTCCGTTCTCGGCGCGAGCCACACCTACCTCACCGCCGACGGACAAGTGGGGCAGTTGCTGGAAGCAGGCGACCAGGTGATCTGCCGGCGTTCGGAAAAGACAGTCGGCCTGATTCATCAGCCGGACCAGAAGTTCTTCGACGTCTTGCGCGAAAAGCTCAAGTGGGGTGGCCGTTGAGCCACGGCGTGGATGCCGCGCCGGATGCGGCTTCCGCTAAGTCGAGCCACGCACTCACCATCTGGATTCTCATCGCGCTTGTCGCTGGCGTTGTCTTTGGAGCATTCTTCCCGGAACCAGCCCGCCAGATGGGACTGCTCGGTTCGATCTTTCTCCGCCTGATCAAATCGATCATCGCGCCGCTAATCTTCGCCACGCTCGTAACGGGCATCGCCTCCACCGGCAGTCTCAAAGTGATGGGCCGCATCGGGCTGAAGGCGATCATCTACTTCGAAATCGTCACCACCATCGCGCTTGCGATTGGGCTTGCCGCCGCAAACATTGTGAAGCCCGGCGAGGGGATCACGCTAAACGCGCCGCCGCTTCCCGCCGGAATTGCCGCGGGCAACGCCAGCTTAAAAGACATGGTGGAGCACGCCTTCCCGCAGAGCGTCATTGACGCGATGGCGAGGGGCGATGTGCTGGAGATTGTCGTCTTCGCGATGCTGTTCGGCGCGGCGTGTTCTGCGGTGGGCTCGAAAGCCAAGCCCATGCTCGAATTCTGCGAATCGCTGGCGCAGATCATGTTCCGCTACACGAATTACGTCATGTGGCTTGCACCGATCGGCGTCTTTGGCTCGATCGCAGCCACGGTCGGCGAGCATGGCTTACGAGTTCTACTCGGGCTTGGGAAATTGGTAGGGACCCTGTGGGCCGCGGAAATTTTCTTTGTCGTTGTGGTGTTGGGCGCGGTGATTGTCATCGCCCGCATTCCGTTGGCCCGCTTCGTCCGTCTGACACGCGAACCTTTCTTGATCGCATTTTCGACAGCTTCAAGCGAAGCGGCTCTGCCAAAAGCGCTTTCGAATATGGAGCGTCTTGGAGTCCCGCAGCATATCGCCGCGTTCGTCCTGCCGGCCGGCTATAGCTTCAATCTGGATGGCGCGACGCTGTATCTGGCGCTCACTTCCATCTTTGTCGCGCAGGCCGCTGGTATCGCCTTGAGCACAAGCGCGCAAATCACGATGATGCTGACGCTCATGGTGATGAGCAAAGGCAT
>JBEBFS010000100.1:0-15022 GCA_040081855.1 Bryobacteraceae bacterium
CCACCACCGAAGCCGCCATCAAAGGACGCGGAAACCTCCTTCGCCCACGGCGATTTCGTCAACATGCGGTCAATTTCAGCCGAGCTCCACTCGGACGGGGACTTCGTATCCCAAAATTCTTTCGAAGCTCCCAGAATCGGCAACGCCATGGTGGCCAAAGGCGCACCAATAGCCATGCGCAGCACATCGCGTCTTGTCGGCATGTCCTTTGGACGCCGCATCACGGCATGTGGTTTACGGAAAACAGCAACCTTTCGCGCCCTGGCCCACCGCGGCCGCTTCCCAATAACGGTGACTTCGGATTGCTGGTGCTCCTCCTGTCCGTGCTCCACCAATGCTTGGCCGTCGTCTGCTTAGGAGTCGTCGTGTTACAGTAATTTTTCCCGATCTCATGAACGCGCTCGATCCCACGCATAATATCGTCGCCTTCCTCGCCGCCTTCGCCGCCGGAATGGTGAACGCCTTGGCGGGCGGAGGCACGCTCCTCACCTTCCCCACCATGATCTGGTTGGGCCTGAACTCGGTGACCGCAAACGCCACCAGCACCGTCGCACTGTGGCCATTCAACGTGGGCGCGACGGCGGGGTATTGGAAGGAAGTGAAATCCGTCGACAAGCGGATGCACTACCTTAACATCCCCAGCGCGGTTGGCGGATTAATTGGCGCGATCCTGCTGAAGATGACGCCAACCACAACGTTCGACGTCATGGTGCCCTGGCTCATCCTGTTTGCCACCGTGCTCCTCATGCTGCAGGCTCCTATTCAGAAGGCGCTGAAGATGTCGCACGCGGAAACGCATAAGGGTACCCAGTGGTTCGTTGGAGCCATGGTGTTCCAACTATTCGTAGGGCTCTATGGCGGATACTTCGGCGCCGGCATCGGCATCATGATGCTGGCGGCGCTGAGCATCATTGGTATGACCGACATCCACGAGATGAACGCGCTGAAGAATATCCTGGGCGGCGCCGTGAACGCCGTGGCGGCCATTTATTTCATCGCGAGCGGAATGGTCTACTGGCCCTTCGTCGGCATCATGGCCATCGGCTCCATCGCCGGCGGATTCATCGGAGCCAGAATGGCACAGCGCATCGGCCGCACCATGGTGCGGCGTATTGTGATCCTCGTCGGCTTTGGTATGGCGATTTCGCTCTTCCTGAAGCACTGACAACGAACCCCTTCCTCCTTGGTAAACTAGGCGACTTATGTCCTCCTTCGGCGACAATTACGTGCTGGCGTCTGGCCGTTCCGGTCACGACCGCCTTCGGATGCTTTGCGAGATTCACGATACGAACACCCGTCAGCTGTTGCTCAAAGCCGGACTCAGTTCCAACCACCGCTACTTGGAATTCGGCTGCGGCCTCGGCTACGTCGCGCGCTGGGCGGCCACGCAAGCGGCACACGTCACGGCCACGGACCTCAGTGAAGAACAACTGGCAGAATCGAAGCGCATCGCCGACGAGCAGGGGCTCAGCAACATCGAGTTCCGCACTGCCAACATTTACGAACACGGCTTTACACCAGAGAGCTATGACTTCTCCTACTCCCGCTGGCTGCTGATGCATCTCAATCGCCCGGTCGATGCCATGCGCAAGATCCGCGAAGCGCTGAAACCGGGCGGCATCATGGTTTGCGAAGAAGCCGACCTCAGCGCGATCTACACCGAGCCTCCCACCGACGGCTACCATTCCTACCGCGACCTGGCTTTCGTGATCGGCGAAAAAATTAACGTCGACTACGCCGGTGGACGCCACCTGCACCTTTGGGCGAAAGAAGCAGGCTTCGAAATCCTGCACGTGGACGCCTATCAGCCACACTACATCACGGGCCCTCACAAGAATTTCTGGAGTTGGACGTTCCACGAGACCGCACCCATTGCCATCCAAATGGGCATGCTCACGGAAGAACGCTGGCGCGAAATGGCAAAAAGCATGTACGACGCCGACACAAACCCCAACGTTTTAGTAGCCCACGCCCGAACCGGCCAACTGATCGCGAGGAAACCGTTTTGATCCCCGATCGCCCACTTCACGCCGGAAAATCATTCGCATCACCGCATCTTGACATCATCGCATCAGATTGGTAGATTGGCTCCGTGAGAACCACGGTCGATTTGGATGAGGATATCTTGCGCGCCGCGAAAGATCTCGCCGGGGAACGCGACCAAAGCCTAGGGCGCGTCCTTTCCGACCTGGCACGTCTTGGTCTGGAGCCTCGTGAGGCAAAAGTGTCCTTAAGCGATGGCATCCCCACTCTTCCCCGGCGCCCCGGAGCCAAGCCGGTAACCTCCAAGACGGTCAAGGAACTCCTGGAACTGAACGATTAGAGGTTCGGAATCCAAACATGGCGGCCCTGCTCGACGTAAACGCTCTCATCGCACTGGTAGATGAGAACCACACTCAGCACGAAACGATGCGGCGCTGGTTCCGCTCTCACCACCAACGCGGATGGGCAACTTGTCCGATCACGGAAAACGGAATGGTTCGCGTGCTGTCCCAACCGGCCTACCCAGGCGGTCTCTGGACCCCTGCAGACATCGTTCAAATTCTCACCTCCCTCAAGAAGTCTTTCGCGAAAAGCCACCAGTTCTGGCCGGACGCAATCACGCTCTGCGACGCGGGAGTATTTGACCATCCTCTTCTGACCGGATCCAAGCACGTAATTGACGCCTACCTGCTCGCCCTGGCAAAGGAAAATGGCGGAACATTAGTTAGTTTCGATCGAGGCTTGCCCTGGCACGCGATCCGTCACGGTTCAGCCAAGCTGGTGGTCGTGCCGGAGTGAGCCGCGCGGGCGATTCAACTCATAAAATGAGGTATCTTGTAGGCAGGTGAAAGTTCGCGATTTGATTCGGCTCCTTGAGTCGGACGGATGGCGACTGAAATCGGTGCGTGGCAGCCACCGTCAATTCAAACATCCAGGTAAACGGATGGTCGTCACGGTAGCTGGGCAAGCCGGGAAAGATGTGCCCATAGGAACCTTGAAGGCGATCGTTAAAAGCGCCCAGATCGAGGAGGGCTTGCAATGACGTACACCGTAATCTACGAAAAAGGCCCGACGTCCTGGGGTGCTTATGTCCCTGACCTTCCCGGCGTTGTTGCGGCGGCGGACACCCGCGAAGAAGTGGAACAACTCATCCTGGAAGCCATTGAAATGCACGTAGAAGCCATGCGCGAAGAAGGTTTACCCATTCCGCCTCCCTCCAGTTTCGCGGGCGAAGTCGAGCTAAAATCCGTAGCTTAGCCGTTTCCTCCGCCGTTCCCCCTTGCCTCTTTCTTCCCCATCTGTGCTATCCTGTATCTGAAACAAAACGATTAAGGATAGACGAGGAGTATCGAATTCCGAATGGCACTGGCGAGCGTTGAAAAAAGTAATGTTATTTCGAAGTTCCGGGTCCACAAGACGGATACGGGCTCGCCGGAAGTGCAGGTTGCCATCCTGAGCCGGCGCATCACTGAGTTGACGGAGCATTTCAAGACGCATAACAAGGACCATCATTCCCGTAGAGGTTTGTTGCAGATGGTCGCCCGTCGACGCCGGTTGTTGGACTATTTGCGGAGCCGTAGCCCTGAGCGCTACAAGACGCTGATCACTAGCTTAGGCATCCGTCGCTAGTTCACCAAGAGTCTCGGAAAATTCGATCTCGAAGAGCCGGGTTCCGCTCGCGCGGATGAACGTAACCGGTCTGGTGTAACCACCCCTCCAAAGTCCCACTTAATCAAAGCAGGCCAACGCGGCCCCGCGCCCGGAGGTGCGGACGCACGCGCCGGTCTTGATTAAAGGATAGTTCCCAAATGTTGCATTCCGTTGAAGTCGATCTTGGCAATGGCCGGATCGTCACGCTCGAATCGGGCAAAATGGCCAAACAGGCCAACGGTGCGGTTGTTGTCCGCTCCGGTGAATCCGTGGTGATGGTCACCGCATGCGCCAACCCGGATCCGAAGCCGGGCGCCAGCTTCTTCCCTCTCACGGTGGATTACCGTGAATACACCTACTCCGCCGGCCGCTTCCCCGGAGGCTTCATTAAGCGTGAAGGCCGCCCCAGCGAAAAAGAAATTCTCACCAGCCGTTTGATCGACCGTCCCATCCGCCCGCTGTTCCCCGAAGGCTTCTCTTGCGAAAGCCAGGTGATCGCCATGGTGTTCTCGGCCGATCCCGAGCGCGACCCTGCTCCGCTAGCCATCATGGGCGCCGGTGCGTCGCTTGCGATTTCCGATATTCCGTTTGAACACATCCTGGCCGGCGTCCGCGTTGGCATGGTGGACGGCAAGCTGATCCCGAACCCGTCTTATGAAGAGGCGAAGGCCTCGAAGATCAACATCACCGTCGCCGGCACCGAAGAAGGCATCGTGATGGTGGAAGCCGGTTCGCAACAGGCTTCCGAAGAAGAAGTGCTGGCCGCCATCGAATTCGGCCACGATTGCTGCAAGAAACTGGCCAAGGGCATCCGCGAACTGGTCCAGAAGTGCGGCAAGAAAAAGCGCGTTTACACCCCCGCGCCGGTCAACCAGGAACTCTACGATCAGATCGCCAAAAGCGTCTCCGCGGAACTCCAGGACGCGCTCAACACGCAGAAGTACGAAAAGCTGGAAAGCTACGCACGCGTCGACGCCGCCAAGAAGAAGGCGATGGAAGGCGTTGCCGAAGATCGGCTGGCCGAAGCGAAGGGCCTGTTCGACCGCTTGAAGGAACGCATCTTCCGCGACGAAATGCTGAAGGCACGCCGCCGTCCCGATGGCCGCGCCTTCGACGAAATCCGCAAGATCGATATCGAAGTGGGCGTTCTGCCCCGCACGCACGGTTCTGCTCTGTTCACCCGCGGTGAAACGCAGGCGCTGGTTACCGCCACGCTCGGCACCAAGGACGACGAACAGCGCATCGAACTGCTGGATTCTTCCGAAACCTCCAAGCGCTTCATGCTGCACTACAACTTCCCGCCGTTCAGCGTCGGTGAAGTTGGCTTTATGCGCGGCGCCGGCCGCCGCGAAATCGGTCATGGCGTACTCGCTGAGCGCGCTGTTTCCGCCGTGGTTCCCAGCGAAGCGGCGTTCCCCTACACCATCCGTATCGTCAGCGACATTCTGGAATCGAACGGTTCCAGCTCCATGGCCTCCGTCTGCGGCGGCAGTCTCGCCCTGATGGATGCGGGTGTCCCCATGACGGCTCCGGTCGCGGGCATCGCGATGGGCCTGGTCATGGAAGGCAAGGATTACGCGGTTCTCACCGACATCGCGGGCGCCGAAGATCACTACGGTGACATGGACTTCAAAGTCACCGGCACCAAGGACGGCATCACCGCCCTGCAGATGGACATCAAGATCCCGACCATCACGCACGCGATCTTGAAGGAAGCCCTCGAACAGGCGCGCCGCGGCCGTCTCTACATCCTCGACAAGATGAACGCCGTGATCGACACTCCTCGTGACAAGATGTCGCCCTACGCTCCGCGCATCTTCAGCCTGAAGATCCCCGTGGACAAGATCCGCGAACTCATCGGCCCGGGCGGTAAGGTTATCCGTGGTATCGTCGACGCCACCGGTTGCAAAATCGACGTCGAAGACGATGGCAGCGTGAAGATCTTCTCCAGCGACGGCGTCGCCGCCGACCGCTGCATCCAGATGGTCACCGACATCTGCGCGGTCGCCGAAGTGGGCAAGACCTACCTCGGTAAAGTGGTCCGCATCGTCGATTTCGGCGCCTTCGTCGAAATCTTCCCCGGCACCGACGGCCTGCTGCACATCTCCGAAATCTCGGAAAACCGTATCAAGCAGGTGCGCGACGAGTTGAACGAAGGCGACCAGATCCTGGTGAAGGTGCTGGGCCTCGAAGGCAACAAAATCAAGTTGAGCCGCAAGGCCATCCTGAAAGAACAGCGCGATAAGCTGAAGGGCGAAGGCAAAGCCTAAGATTCAGGGGTAAGAAATCAGTAGTCAAAAGAGGTCCGGTGAAAGCCGGGCCTTTTTTCTTTCCCTCAGGCTGATTCGCGGTATTTCGTCCGCAACGGAGACGAAGCGGGATTGGCGACACACCCGCTCGAACTTCCCTATTTTGCTTTTTGCGCGGTGTACTCCACCAGCACTCCTTGGCTCAGATCCACGGGCCGCCGTCCAAGCATCAGCTTGTCGCCATCCAATCGCCCGAGATGTACGAACTCCGCCATTGCATTGTTGAATGGAAGCTGAACTTTGAACGTAATCAGGTCGCCCTTCACGATGCCCCATTCGATCGCCGACTCCCCTCCGCCCTGAATCGCCATCTTCCCGGTGACTTTACCTTTGTCCGTACTCAACGTAATCGTCAAGTTCTGCTTCGGCGCGGGCGCGGGTCGAACCACCTCAGCGTTCCATGTGCCATCAAAGGCGCTGTCAGCAAGAGCAGATCCAGCAAAGCAACCCACCAGAGCCATGAGTACAGCTGCATTCCAGAGTTTCATAACAGAGAGTATATCTTACGCACTACGCGCGGCCAGCCTTTTGGACTATGCGTTCTGAATCAGCGAAAGTAGAACTTTCCCAAACCGCTCCGCCTTCTTCTCCCCGATCCCCGGAACTTCCAGCAGTTCCGCGATGTTCCGGGGGCGGGCGTGGCACAGCGCGTCGATCGTTGTATCGTGCACAATCACGTAAGCGGGCACGTTGTGGGACTTCGCCATCTCCTTGCGCCATTCGCGTAAGGCGTCTCGCAGCGGCGAATCCACGCCGACCGATTTCGCCTTGCTGCCCGACGCTTTCGCCGCCGCCGGTCTGCCGGCATTCTCTGTGGCAGCGGCCGCCGCTCGCGCCTTCTTCTTCGGCTTCTTGGCAAACTCCGCCGTCAGCCACTCGCGCGTGACGCCGCACTCGTCGCAGGCGTCGCACTTTTCCCACTTCGGCGTCTCTCCAAAATGCACGCAGATGCGGCGATGGCGGCATCCTTGTTCTTCCACGAACTGCCGCATCACGTGGTAACGCTGCCAGGCGCGCTCGCGCTCGTCAGGGTCCTGCGTTTCCTGAATGAAGTGGACCAGCAGCCCCAGATCGCGCCGCCGCCACAGGAGCACGCAATCGGCCGCTTCGCCGTCGCGCCCCGCGCGGCCCGCCTCCTGATAATACTGTTCCAGGGACTTCGGCAGCGACAAATGAATCACCGCGCGCACATCCGGCTTATTGATCCCCAGCCCAAACGCCAGCGTCCCCACCAGCACGCGCCGGTCGCCCGTCATCCACGTTTCCTGATTCCGCGCACGGTCGCCCGAATCCATGCGGCCGTGATAGCCGATGGCGGGAATACCCTGCTCACACAACCATTCCGTGGTCGATTCCACGCTCTTGATGGTCGGCGCGTAGACGATGATGTTGCCCTCGTCGTAATACTCCATCGCGGCCAGCAATCGCGCGCGCTGTTGAATCTCGTTGTCCGATGTTCCGTGTACGATGTAGCGCAGATTCGGCCGGTGAAAGCTCATCACCACGCAGGCCGGATCGCGCAGTTGCAACTGCGCCAGAATATCGTGCCGGACAATGCGAGTCGCACTGGCCGTGAATGCCGCGATTGGCACTTCCGGGAATCGCTGCCGTAGCAGACCAAGCTGCCTGTACTCCGGGCGGAACTCGTGGCCCCATTCGGAAATACAATGCGCCTCATCGATGGCGAAGAACCCGACGGGCACGCGTGTCAGCCAGTTCAGCATGTCTTCGCGCACAATGCGTTCAGGAGAAACGTAGAGCAACCGGTATTCGCCGCGCTGCGCCCGGATCATCGTTTCGCGCATCTCCCCCGAATCGAGCGACGAATTGAGAAACGCTGCGTCTACACCAATTTCCCGCAGCCCCGCTGCCTGATCCTGCATCAGCGCAATGAGAGGACTAATCACCACGCACGTGCGCTCCATCGCAACCGCGGGAAGCTGGTAGCAGAGCGACTTCCCTCCCCCCGTGGGCATGACGACAGCGGCATCGCGGCCCTCGAGAATAGCCTGAACAACGGATTCTTGTTTCGGACGAAACTCGGAGTAGCCCCAATGTCGCCGCAAGAGGGCATGCAGATCGGCGGAGTCCACTGCCTTTGATCGTAGCAAGCCGCCCCGCTAACCTCCATCGAAAAATGTGGCGCACGCTCCCAGCGTGCCGCGTCGAGACTCATCTCGACGCCTGCCCATCGCTCCATCACAACTCTGCTAAAACAAGAAACCACCCCAGTTCCCACAAGATCCCGATTCAACCGATGCCCTCTCCGCGCAAACCACCGTTAAAGTATGGGCAAGAAGCCGGGTGTTGGTCTTGCACAGTACCGGCCACCAAAGCGCGAGCGCTCCGGACCCCGCTCGATGCACGGTGAAAACCTCCCGCAAGGAGGACTGGAAGATTCAAGTCGTGAGCTGTTTCGAAACAATAGCCGGTCGTCGCCTACCGATAGTGGCGACAAAGGAACGCGTTCCTGAAAGAAAGAATTTTTCGACCCCGATAGCAAATTGGGGCCGCGAATTGGCCACGAGCCCCGACGGTAACGGAGGGGATTCCCCGGTTTCCGTCTTGAACAACCGAAGCACTCCAGCCGACTAGCCCCAACTGCGCGGCCACGAACCCGCGCCACCCACCACACAGCCCCACTCCGCCTATTCCATCCGTCGATTCGCAATTACCCGTGCCGCGTTCCACGTAGAATGTTACCAGTGCCCCCTTCCACCGATCACATGCGCGCACTGGCGGCCGAGTTCGCCGATTTCGAGGAAAAGCTTCGCCTCGGTGGCGGCGCGAAAAAAATCGAAAAGCAGCACGCCGATGGCAAACTCACCGCGCGTGAACGCGTCGCGGGCTTGATCGACGCAGGCACGCTCTTTCTCGAAATCGGACTTTGGATCGCCTACGACAGATACGATGGCCAAGCGCCCGCGGCCGGCGTCGTCACCGGTGTCGGAGTGATCGAGGGCCGTCCTGCGGTGATCGTTGCCAACGATGCCACGGTGAAGGCCGGCGCGTGGTGGCCGGAGACGATCGCCAAGATTCTCCGCGCGCAGGAGATCGCGATGCGCAACCGCTTGCCCATCGTCTATTTGGTCGATTCCGCCGGCGTCAATCTTCCGTATCAGGACGGCATCTTCCCCGGCCAGTACGGGGCCGCGCGAATTTTCTACTACAACTCGCTGATGCGCCGCCGCCTCAAAGTTCCGCAGATCGCGGCCGTGATGGGCATGTGCATCGCGGGCGGCGCGTATCTGCCTGCACTTTCCGACCTCATCATCATGGTGGACGGCACCAGCTTCATGGGCCTCGGCGGTCCAAACCTTGTGAAAGGAGCCGTGGGGCAAGTGGTGGACGCCGAATCGCTGGGCGGCGCCAGCTTGCATACGCGCACCAGCGGCGTGGCTCATTACAAGGCCAAGGACGATCGCGCGTGCCTCGCGTTGATCCGCCAGAAATTGCGCGAGCTTCCTTCCATCGCAGCGCAACGAAACGTAGAAGACCCGTACGCAGCGCAAGCCTCACTTCCCGCAAAACCCACTGAGGGACTTTACGACGTGTTGCCTGCCGATCATCGCCTTCCCTACGACATGCAGGAAGTGATCGCGCGCATCGTGGATGCCAACGACTACCTGGAGTTTCAGCCAGAGCACGCGCCCGAAATGCTGTGCGCCAACGCGCGATTGAATGGGCGCCCCATCGCTTTGATCGCCAACCGCCGCGGCTTTCTCAAGACAGGCAGCGGGCCGCGCATCGGTGGCATCGTTTATACAGAATCGGCGCGAAAAGTCGCGTATTTCGTGGAGACAGCAGAGCGCCTCAACACGCCCCTCCTCTACATTCAAGACGTTTCCGGATTCATGGTAGGCGCGGAAGCCGAGAGCGAAGGCATCATTCGGGCTGGAGCCGCGATGGTGGAAACGATGGCCTGCGCCACCGTGCCGAAGATCGTGCTGACGATAAATCACGCAAGCGGCGCCGGTTACTACGCGATGGCCGGACAAGGTTTCGATCCGGCGTTCACTTTTTCCTGGCCCACCGCTCGCATCGGCGTCATGGAAGGCGATGCCGCCGTCCAGGCCGTGCATGGGCCTGAAATTCAAAAATACAAAGACGCTGGCGAACCTCTGCCAGCGCAAATGGAAGAACGCATCGCACAGACTCGCGCGAATTATGAGAAATGGCTGGATGCGCGCTACGCCGCGGCACGAGGTCACGTGGACGCGATCATCGATCCGCTGGCCACTCGCCGTATTTTAAGCTTCGCGCTGGACGCCGCCACGGCCAGCGGCCACCGACGGCATTTGATTGAGGAAACCCTATGATCCGAATCGAGCAGGACCAACGCCTCCGCCGCATCACCCTTGCTTCGCCCGAAACGAGGAATTTCCTGAATGAGGACGACTGCCAAAAGCTGCTCGACGAGATTCTGGACGGTATCGCGGACGACAATACAGGCGCGATCCTCCTCGAAGCGGAAGGCCCCGTCTTCTGCAGCGGCGCGACGCCCCCGGAAGGCTGCGACCTTTTCACCATCGGCCGCGACATGAGCAAGCCGTTGGTCATCTCCGCACAAGGTGTGGTGATTTCGGGCGGCGTGGCAATTCTTGCCAACGCCCATGTGGCCCTCGCCGCGCAAGGCACCAGCTTCGGCATAACGGAGATGCGCGAACATCGCTGGAGCGTACCGATCTACCAGGCGTTATCTCATGCGATCGGCCCGCGCCGCGCTTTAGAGCTGGGCTTGACCGGCCGCATTTTCTCTACGCCGGATGCTCTTTCCTGGGGTTTGATTCATCAGGCAGCTCCCGCATTTGAATTGGCGGACCGCGCCGGTGACGTCGCCTTCGCACTGGCGCATGCGGACAAAGACGCAGTGCGGGAAGCGTTTGCCTCGCGGTAACACAGTCCGCCAAGACATATGCTGTCAAGACATATGCAGCCCCGTTCCACTGGCTCCTGCTATCCTCACATTGAATGCCGCACATTTTGACTGGCGCGCCCGTTCAGGCGCGCATCCTGGAAAGCCTCAAACCTCGCATTTCAAAATTGAGCCGTCGGCCCGGGTTGGCGGTTGTGTTGGTAGGCCAAAACCCCGCGTCGGAGATTTACGTGCGCAGCAAAATTAAGGCCTGCGCAGAGCTGGGCATCTTCAGCGAAAAGATCGCGCCGCCGGAAACCGCTACGACGGAAGAAATCCTCGCCGTCATTGAAGACCTGAACAACCGGCCCGATATCGACGGCATTCTGGTGCAGATGCCTCTGCCAAAGCAGATCGATTCGCGCAAAGTTTTGGAAGCCGTCGCGGCTGATAAAGACGCTGACGGATTTCATCCGACCAACGTTGGCCTGCTGGTAGCAGGACGCACCGCGCCGCGATCCTGTACGCCTGCGGGCATCATTGAACTGCTCAGGTTTTACAACGTGCCGATGGCCGGCAAGCACGCCGTCGTTCTTGGTCGCAGCGATATTGTCGGCAAGCCCATGGCGCTGATGCTGCTCCAGGAGAACGCGACGGTTACTATCTGCCATTCCCGCACCGAGAATTTGCCTCAGCTCTGTCGTGAGGCCGATATTCTGGTTGCGGCCATTGGCCGTACCGCGTTCGTTACCGCGGATTTCATTCGTCCCGGTGCCACGGTTGTCGATGTGGGCATTAATCGCGTGACGGATGCCGCGCTGGCTGCGCAGTTGGGACGCGCGGATGAGTTTGCCGCTAAACAGAAAGCGGTGGTGGGTGATGTTCATCCACTTGATGTCGCGCGTGTTGCGGGCGCCTACACTCCAGTTCCTGGTGGCGTGGGTCCGCTGACGATCGCAATGCTGATGGCGAATACGGTCACATTGGCCGAGCAACATGAAAGCAGGAAATAGTGCTACGTATCGGTCTGACCGGCGGGCTCGCAAGCGGTAAGTCTTTTGTTGGCGAGATCCTTTCTGAACTTGGCTGCTTTCTGATTCGGGCCGATGAACTGGGGCATGAAGCGATCGAGCCCGGCGGGCCGGCCTACGATGCCGTGATCCAGGAGTTTGGCAACGAAATCGCCATGCCCGATGGCACCATCGACCGGAAGAAAGTAGCGGCGCTCGTCTTCAACAATCCCGAGCGGCTGGCGAAACTGGCGGCGCTGGTGCATCCACCGGTGCGCGCAAAAACCGATGCCCTGTTGACGGAATTCCAGGCCAAGGAACCAAATGGCATCGCTGTTGTGGAAGCTGCCATACTAATAGAAACAGGACGATACCGCGATTTTGACCGGTTGATCCTGGCGACTTGTAAGCCTGAGTTGCAACTGGAACGAGCCATGGCGCGCGATCACGCCACCCGCGAGGAGGCGCAGGACCGAATGAAACGGCAGATGCCCCTCGAAGAAACACTTCGCTTCGCCAATTACGTGATCGACACGTCCGGAACCAAAGAAGAAACTACCTCGAAAGTCCGGGATTTGCACCAAAAGCTACGGCAAATCGCAGGGCAATCGTAGGCGCACATCCGTAAGAACCGTAAGAGATAACGATATGAGATTTCGTACACTGCTGTTGTTCGCGATCCTGATTGTGGGCGCGTTCGTTTTCTTCACCAACTCACCGAATTCCCCATTCCACTCCGCGGAACCCATGTGGAGCGGCCCCACTGTGGCGCGTTCGGCGGGGCTCGGATCGGACGAGCTGAACAGCATCGATGTTTACAAGAACGCCAAAGACAGTGTTGCCTACATCACCAGCACTGTTTATCAGCAAACGTTTTTTTTTGAGGCGGTACCGACGCGCGCACTTGGCTCCGGCTTTCTAATTGCCTCCGACGGGCGCATTCTGACGAACAATCACGTCATCAGCGGCAGTTCCAAGATCGAAGTGAAGTTTGCCGATCAAAGCCGCTACACGGCGAAGGTGCTGGTTCGCGATGTCGCCGATGATCTCGCGCTGATTCAGATTGAACCGAAGAAGAAACTCCCCTTCCTCAAGCTTGGCGATTCCGACTCGCTACAAGTGGGGCAGAAGGTGCTTGCCATCGGCAATCCTTTTGGATACGACGGCACTCTGACCACAGGCGTTGTGAGTTCGTTGCGCCGCGAAATTCGCAGCGAAAACAGCCGCCTGGAAGGGTTGATCCAAACCGACGCGGCCATCAACGAAGGCAATAGCGGCGGACCGCTGCTCGATTCACAGGGCAACGTGATCGGCATCAACACCGCGATTCTTGCACCAAGCGGCGGCAACATCGGTATCGGTTTCGCGATGCCGATCAATCGCGCCAAATCGATGCTGGAAGATTTCCGCTCCGGTAAGAGCTTCGGCCGTCCGCGCTTTGGTGTTTCCACGGTGTACATTGCAGGCGACTTGGCGGAGGAGTTGAAACTTCCCGCGAGCGGCGGTCTGCTGGTGCAGGAAGTGGCACGCGGTTCGGCCGCGGAAACTGCAGGCATTCGTGGCTATCGTGACGTTGTACAGGTCGGCAACATGCGGCTGGGCGTTGGTGGCGACCTTATTACGGCCATCGACGGCAAAGCGGTCACAGAACCCGACGCCGTGACACGCTCGATTTCGCGCAAGCGTCCCGGTGACGTCGTCGAAGTCAAAGTGTTCCGCGGCGGGCGCAACGTGGACCTTAAAGTGAAACTCGGCGAAGCGCCGGAAGAGCGTTTCTAACTTTTTCCTGGACGCTACCGTGGCGGACATCCAACAAGTCTCGACCATCGCGGCGGACAACGGCGCTCTGGAATCTCCAGGCGCGCGGAAGGCCCTCGCGGGGCTCTTTGTATCCGGAATGTTGCTCGCCTATCTTGGCGCAATTCTTCCGGCATGGGGACATCACGCACTGGCCGAGTACTGGGTGATCGGCCTGTACTTCGTTGCGCTGTTCGCGGGCCTGCTCGGCTCCGTAGCGGCATCGGCATCGCTGCTGGCAAACAAGGGAATCGGCTGGGCGCTTTCCGCAGGCTGCGCGGCTGCCGCCGTCGCTTTCCTCTATCTGGCATTTTTTTCGCCGCCGTTTTCCCCGTGGTTCCGAATGCCCGGACTCATGGTGCTGGGTGCGGCAGCGGGCTTATTGCACACGGCGATTTTTCACGCGATCTCACCGATGTACCGCCACGATCCGGCAGCTACGGTTAACCTGGGCGGAGCGCTCTTCGGCCTTGGATGCATGGCAGTGGCTTTTGGAATTTCACAAGCGTTCTACTTCTACACGCCTTCTGCGATACAGGTGTGGCTGGCTGTGATTCCAGCATTTTTCGCCATCGCCTACGCGCGCACACCCTTTGGACCCGACAGTGTTGTGCAAACCACGCACGTGCTACTCGACGAATTGAAAAGTCCAGCGGCGGTGCTCTTCAGCTTGGTTCTCTTTTTTCAATTCGGCAACGAGTGGGCCATTGCCGGATGGCTTCCGTTGTTCCTGAGCCAACGATTAGGATTAAGCCCGTCTTCCTCCATCGGTTTGCTCGCGTTTTATTGGCTTGCTCTGCTGGTCGGACGGGTGCTCGCACAGTGGGTCCTGCCGCGCGTCCGGCATTCTCGAGTACTGGTGGGCTGTGTTCTCCTGTCGATGTTCGCATGCACGCTACTCGTGTTGACGGATAACGAATTCGGCGCCGTGCTCGGCGTGCTCCTGCTGGGAGCATCGTTCGCGCCCATCTATCCATTGGTGGTGGAGCGCATCGGCAACCGATTCCCGGATTACCACCCAGGAGTTTATAACGGCATTTTTTCCTTTGCCATTGGTGGCGGATTACTGGCGCCATGCTCGCTCGGATACTTCGCTTGGCTGATTGACGTACGCGTCGTGATGTTTCTGCCGTTGATCGGTTCCGGAATCGTTTTCGTACTGCTGGTGTGTTTGTGGCTGGAATCGCGCCTTGCGGCTTCGGCGAGAAAAGCGGCGTAGTACCTGAGACGGCGCTATTTAAACTGCGTCATCGGCTGCTTGACGCCTTCCGTGCCGGCAATCGCCATCAAGTCTTTCGCCATACCGACGCCCACTTCATCGATTCCTCCACAAACACCGGCACAGGCATGGAGAAAGGAAGATTGCGTCCACCTCCCAGGTTCGTACCGACGCGCGGCGGAACCAGTTCCACAACCTT
>JBEBFS010000161.1:0-4088 GCA_040081855.1 Bryobacteraceae bacterium
CGACGTCCAGCTTGGGAAGCTGGCATTCTACCACTGAATTACTCCCGCCTATTGATGATCTCTGGGCTGAGTGCCATGGACGGACTTCCTTCGTAACGACACAACACTACTAGGCCATCTGCTCCGTCTGCAAGCTCTCGTACGACCGCAGTTTATCATAATTGTCTGCACTCCCATGACGGCAACTAGGGCGTTCCTTTTTAAACGAACATCGCTTCCGGTAGAATACTCCCATGCCCTGCTGTCATCCAGAATTTGAAGCCGGGTTGGCCGCAGGGAGTATTTGGAGTGAACCCAGCCGCCTTGGCCACCCAGAGGCCGCTAACGCCGGTAACAATGATCTGCCTCTTCATGATTTCTTTCTTTCGGAAGCCATCGCTTGGCCTCCACTTGCCGAGGCAAGAATATGGTCTTGCGAGATCCGTGATTGAAAGAAAGAAATGAACTGGCGACTGAAGTCCGCGATTCAGCGATTCTGTGCGGGTTTGCCCGTTGGTTCTGACTCCGTCTATTATCGTCTGCAGCGCCATTTCGGCAGTCTGCGTAATCCGCCGCCGCCGAATATGTTGCTGGAAGGAGCGGCCAGCTTTTGCGAATGGCTTCGCGCCGCGGGACTTCCGTTGCGCGGCAGGCGTTGCATGGAAGTGGGCACTGGACGCCGGACGGACTTGCCGTTTGGGCTCTATCTACTGGGAGCAGCAGGCACACATACGTTTGATCTGACACGTTACCTGCGCTTGGAATTAGTCGAATTCACCCTATTTTGTATGCGGCGTGACCGGCGGCATTATGAGGAAATTTTTCTCGGTGCGGCCGAAGACCCGGATGAGACCCGGCAGCGCATTTCAACGTTACTGGGCGCGGCCAATGCGCGGGAGGCCATGAGGATCGCGGGTATCCAATATCGCGCCCCCGAGGATGCCACGAAGACGGGCCTGCCCGATGGCAGCATCGATCTGCATCTCTCCTATACCGTGAATGAGCACATTCCCCGGCCCGTTCTTTGCGGCATTCTTAAGGAGGCTAAGCGCGTACTTTCCCCTACGGGCGTGGTTCTCCATCACATCGATCCATCGGACCATTTCGCGCACGATGACCCTTCGATATCATCGATTAATTTCTTGCGCTTTTCCGAAGCCGAATGGCAACATCATGGAGGCAATAAGTACGCCTACCATAACCGGATGCGGACCCATGAGCATCACGAACTGTTTGAACAATGCGGTTACCAGATTTTGCGCGAACAAACTTGGACGGATGAGCGCGCTTTGAATGAACTTCGCAACGGCTTTCCTCTGGCTCCGGAGTTTCAGCGGTTTACCCAGGAAGAGTTGGCTGGAGCCGTAATCCGCATATTGGCGCGTCCGGAAGACCCGTCCCAACCGTAATGAAGATCCTTTGGATTAAGACCGACTTTCTGCATCCCACAACGCGCGGTGGACAGATTCGCACCCTGGAGATGCTGAAAAGGTTGCATCAAAAACACGAAGTACACTACGTGGGCTTGGACTCGGGCGAAACGCAGGAAGGGCCGGCCAGAGCCGGAGAATACAGCGCGGCTCACTATGCGATTCCCCACAAGGCACCGAACCGTGGCTCGGTTGCATTTGCCAGCCAGGTAGCCCAAGGCTTGTTCTCGACGATGCCCGTGTCCGTGTTTCGCTACCGCTCGCCGCAAATGAGGGATGAAATTGAACGGCTCACCAGAAAGATTGATTTTGATTCGGTAGTGTGCGACTTTTTGTTTCCCGCACCCAACGTACCGGACCTCGGACGGTGTGTCCTGTTCCAGCACAACGTAGAAGCGATGATTTGGCGACGCCATGCCGAGCACGGCCGGACGCCACTGCACCGTTGGTATTTTGAGCGGCAGTATCAGCGGATGCATGCCTATGAAAAGCGTGTGTGCCAGACCGTCCGGCACGTAGTGGCCGTTTCGCCCATGGACGCCGCGTATTTTGAGAGTGAGTACGGGCTGTCGAATGTATCCAGCGTGGCCACCGGTGTTGATCTGGAATACTTTACGCCACCACCTGTGCCGCCGGCCGCTTGCGCCGACCTCGTATTTGTCGGCTCGATGGATTGGCTGCCCAACATTGACGGCGTCCAATGGTTCATGGCCGAAGTGCTGCCCTTGATTTGGGCAAGCCGCCCTGAAACGACCGTGGCCGTGGTGGGGCGAAAACCATCCTCGAAAATGTTGGCGTTGGCCGAGGGCGAGCGGCGCATACAAGTAACCGGCACGGTCCCCGATGTGCGGCCTTGGCTTCATGGCAGCACGGTGTCCATTGTTCCACTGCGAATCGGCGGTGGCACGCGGATAAAAATCTACGAAGCCATGGCTGCGCGCGTGCCGGTGGTTTCGACAACGATTGGGGCTGAAGGCCTGGACTGCGCCAATGGTGTCAACATCCGGCTGGCGGACTCGCCCGCCGATTTCGCCGCAGCTTGCGTGGCACTGCTGCAGGATGCAGGGGCGCGGCGGGCGATGGTGCAGGCGGCCTGGCAGATGGTGGCCGACCGTTATAGCTGGGATGCCGTAACGAACGTCTTCGCCGGAATGATCGCACCATGAAAATTCAGCTTCGGAGCCGCCCCAGGAGGAACCAACATTGTTGTGGCTTCTTCTGACCGTCGTTGGACTATTGATCGTCTACGTGGTTGCCGGATATCCGATTTTGGTAAGGTGGCGCGCCAAGGCTCAAACCAGGGCCGTGCAGAAAGCCCGCATGGAGCCGACCGTTACAGCCATCGTCGCGGTACATAATGGCGGGCACTACTTGAGGGCCAAGCTGGATTCCCTGCTGGCGCTGGATTATCCCCGCGACAAGTTCGACATTATGGTGGTCTCGGACGGCTCCACGGACGATACGGAGGCGATAGCGCAATCCTACACTCCCCATCAACGCGTTAAGTTATTGCGTATTCCAAAGGGCGGCAAATGCGCGGCACTGAATGCGGCTATTCCAACCGCGACGGGCGAAATCCTGCTGCTCACCGACGTGCGGCAAGTTGTGGAACCAGCCAGCCTACGCTATCTCGTTGAAAATTTCGCCGATGCACAGGTGGGGGCGGTAAGCGGAGAACTCATAATCCAACGTGGTAGCGGAGGCGCAGAGGCCGATATTGGGGCTTACTGGCGTTTTGAAACGTGGCTGCGGGACACCCTGGCGGGGATGGATTCCATGATTGGAGCTACCGGCCCCTTCTATTGTTTACGCAGAAGTTTGGCCGTCCCGGTTCCCCCCGACACTTTGCTCGATGACATGTACTTACCGCTGAAAGGCGCTTTTTTTACAGGGCATCGGCTGGCAATGGAGCGGAGAGCAAGAGCCTATGATCCGCCGATGCCGCTGGCGACTGAGTTCCGAAGAAAAGTGCGGACGCTTGCCGGCAACTGGCAATTGCTGCAGTTGCTGCCGGAATTGTTGAGCCGCCAGAACCGGATGTTGTGGCATTATGCCAGCTACAAACTTGGCCGGTTGCTTTTACCTTGGCTGATGGCAGCTTTCTTCCTATTGAGTCTGGTGACACCTTGGCCATGGAACGCGCTGTTGGCCGGACCACAGGTGTTGTTCTACGCGGCGGGCGTACTGGCGCGGTATCTGCCGGACGCGACGCCCGGCAAGCGACACTTGTCCCCAGTGGTTACGTTCCTGACCATGATGTGGGCTTCTGTGCTGGCCATTCAGGTTTTCTTTGTCAGACCGGCGGACCTCTGGAGCGTGACCAGTGCGCGGCCCAAGTCCTGACTTACTGCCGCAAATTTCACGTCCTTGACTCTTATCTCGCAAAGCCATTCGCCTTCGGATGCGCCCTCTGCCCTATCATGAAAGGTGTTGGCGGTCCGCTTAGAAAGGGCGTGTTTTGAGATTCACGGCTACTGGTTTGTTGGTTCACATCGGCGGCGTTCTGTCGTTGATTGGTGTGTGCAGTCTCAGCGCACAGACGCCTGCGCCCACTCCTGCGCCCATTCCTGCGGCGCGGTTCGATCTTGAGGAACTCCGGCAGACGGCACGCATGATTCCGGGGCGCCGGGCCGTCCGCATCAATACGATTGCGTTCGCGGCCAGTCTTCGCACGAAGAA
>JBEBFS010000022.1:0-50681 GCA_040081855.1 Bryobacteraceae bacterium
TTCTCCCCCCCACCCACAGCCGCCCGCCTCCGACCGGAGACACCACGATTTGCACAAGTTATGATGAGGGTGGAACTGCCATGGACCGGACGCTGCAACCGCTTACACAAGAGGAATTCGCCCGGGCCGAAGCGCGTTTGCGTAACCCCGCCCCCGGCAGCAAAGTGGAAGCCGCCCAGAAGCATGGCGTCGATCTGACGTTACTGATCGAGCAGTTGCGATTGACACCTGCAGAACGCGTTCGAAAAATGCTCGCGATTGCAGAAGCGGCTGCTGCCGTGCGCGGAGCAGCCGGAACCGCAAAACGCAAATCCGCTGAACAATGAAACTCTTCGTAGCCGTGCAGGCGTTCGTGGATATGGGCGTCGAGTTCATAGTCATCGGCGGATGGTCGGCGGTTTTGCACGGAAGTTCCTACATCACCAATGATCTGGATGTCTGCTTCCGTCGAACCCGCGAAAACTGCAAGCGAGTAGCGGAAGCCTTGCGGCCGTATCACCCCCGATTGCGCGATGTCCCGGATAACCTGCCTTTTGTTTGGGACGCGGCCACACTCGCGAATGGAAGCATCTTCACCCTGAAAACGGATCTCGGCATGGTGGATTTGCTGACGGAAATCGATGGGATCGGGACGTTCGAAGACGCGCTGAAATTATCCGTGAAGGTCCCTGCGTTTGATCGGGAGGTCTGGACGCTGGACTTACCGGCGCTCATCCGATCCAAACGGGCGGCGGGCCGGCCCAAGGATCTTCAATTGATTCCTGAGCTGGAAGGGTTACTCGACGCGACAAATGATTCGTCGGGATCGTCCGGGAAATAGCCACCCACCAAAAAATCAAAAGGCCGCCACCCTCTCAGGTGACGGCCTTCGTTTTTTAGAACCAACCTTAGTGAGCGGCCGCAGTTGCCTGAGCGGCTTCCTTCAAGGCTTTGGCCTTGTTGGTGGCTTCCCAGGTGAAGCTTTCTTCGGTGCGGCCGAAGTGGCCGAACGCGGCGGTGGCGCGGTAGATGGGGCGGCGCAGGTTCAATGCCGAGATCATGCCCTTCGGCGTCAGATCGAAGTTCGCGCGAACGATTTCCACCAGGCTCTCTTCGGCGATCTTGCCCGTGCCGAAGGTGTTCACCATGACGGAGACGGGTTCAGCAACACCAATCGCGTAGGCAAGTTGCACTTCGCAACGGTCGGCGAGGCCGGAAGCAACGATGTTCTTGGCAACGTAGCGGGCGAAGTAGCAAGCCGAGCGGTCCACCTTCGTCGGATCCTTACCCGAGAAAGCGCCGCCGCCGTGACGGCCCATGCCGCCGTAGGTGTCGACGATGATCTTGCGGCCAGTGAGGCCCGTGTCACCGTGGGGTCCACCGATGACGAAACGGCCGGTCGGGTTGATGTGGTACTTGGTCTCCGAGTCCACCATGTTGCCCGGAACAATCGGGTCAATGATGTACTTCTTCACGTCGGCGCGAAGCTGTTCGGTGGTCACGTCGTCGTCATGCTGCGTCGAAAGCACAACCGCGTCGATGCGGGTGGGCTTGCCGTTGACGTATTCGACGGAAACCTGGCTTTTGGCGTCCGGGCGGAGGTAGGTGAGCTTGCCATCGCGGCGGACGTCGCTCTGCTGGCGGCAGAGCTTGTGCGCCATCATGATCGGCAGCGGCATCAGCTCCGGCGTTTCGTCGCAGGCGTAGCCAAACATCAGGCCTTGGTCACCAGCGCCGCCGGTGTCCACACCCATCGCGATATCGGGGGACTGCGTCTGAATCGTGTTCAGGATGCCGCAGGTCTTCGCGTCGAAGCCCATTTTGGCGTCGGTGAATCCGATGTGGGCGATCACTTCGCGCGCCAGCTTCGGCACGTCGATGACAGCCTTGGTGGTGATTTCGCCGGCGACAACGCAGATGCCGGTCGTGACCAGCACTTCGCAAGCCACGCGGCTCATCGGATCGACGGCCAGAGCGGCGTCCAGCACCGCGTCGGAAATCTGGTCCGCCATCTTATCCGGGTGACCTTCGGTCACAGACTCGGACGTGAAAATATGCCTCATTCGGTCTGCCATTTCTGAATGCAACTCCTCGTTGAGTATAACGAAATCTTGGAAGTGGGGCAGGCTTGGAACCTGCAGCCGTTTCGGAACCGGCTTAGAGTGAATGGCGGGTTGGAAACCCGCCGCAGGATGCAAGCCTGCCCCACGAAAACTTAGTAACGATAGTGGTCCGGCTTGTACGGGCCTTCCACGGCAACACCAAGATAATCAGCCTGTTTCTTCGAAAGCGTGGTCAGCTTCACGCCAATTTTTTCGAGGTGCAGGCGGGCGACTTCTTCGTCCAACTGCTTGGAGAGCGTGTACACGCCGACCTTGTAGGTGTCCTTGTTCCGCCACAGATCCAACTGCGCCAGCGTCTGGTTGGCAAAGCTGTTCGACATGACGAAGCTCGGATGGCCCGTCGCGCAGCCCAGGTTCACCAGGCGGCCTTCGGCCAGCATGAAGATCGCGTGGCCGTCGGGGAAGTTGTACATGTCCACCTGCGGCTTGATGTTGGTCTTCTTCACGCCCTTGGCGGTGTTCAGGCGATCCACTTGGATTTCGTTATCGAAGTGGCCGATGTTGCAGACAATCGCCTGGTCCTTCATCTTTTCCATGTGTTCCAGGGTGATAATGTCCAGGTTGCCGGTGCAGGTGACGTAGATATCGCCGCGGCCGAGCGTGTCTTCGATCGTCGTCACTTCGAAGCCTTCCATCGCCGCCTGCAGAGCGTTGATCGGGTCGATTTCGGTCACGATCACGCGGGCGCCCATGCCGCGCAGTGCGCGCGCCGAGCCCTTGCCCACATCGCCGTAGCCGCAAATGACGCAGACTTTGCCCGCGACCATAACGTCGGTGGCGCGCTTGATGCCGTCGGCCAGCGATTCGCGGCAACCATAGAGGTTATCGAACTTCGACTTGGTCACCGAGTCATTGACGTTGATCGCCGGAACCAGGAGCTTGCCCTGTTCCTGCATCTTATAGAGGCGATGCACGCCCGTCGTAGTTTCTTCGGAGACGCCGCGCCAATCCTTGGCAACCTTGTGCCAGCGCTGCGGGTCTTCGGCGTGCACCTGCTTGAGGAGGTCCTTGATCACCTTCTCTTCGTGGCTTTCCGACGGAGTGTTCACCCAATCGCTGCCCTCTTCGAGCTCGTAGCCTTTGTGGATCAGCAGCGTGACATCACCACCGTCATCGACGACGAGTTCGGGACCGGTGCCATTGGTGTGGCTGATGGCCTGGTACGTACACCACCAATATTCTTCTAGCGATTCGCCCTTCCAGGCGAACACAGGGACGCCCGCGGCGGCGATGGCGGCGGCGGCGTGGTCCTGCGTGGAGAAGATGTTGCAGCTCGCCCAGCGAACCGTGGCGCCGAGATCCACCAGCGTCTCAATCAGCACAGCGGTCTGAATGGTCATGTGCAGCGAACCGGTGACGCGCACGCCCTGGAGCGGCTTCCCGGTCGCGTACTTCTTGCGGATCGACATCAAGCCGGGCATTTCGTGCTCGGCGATGCTGATTTCTTTGCGGCCCCAATCGGCCAGACTCATATCAGCAACTTTGTACTCGGTTGTGACGTTATTCAGCGTGGCAGTGCTCATGCAATCTCCAATCGGAAATTTTCATATCCAAAAATCCAGATATGTTGATATATTAGTTGAACCAAGCCCATGGCGTCAATACTCAAAAACTTGAGACTCCTCGCCGATCCCAGCCGGGTACGGATACTTTTGCTGCTGGCCGCCGAGGAGCTATCGGTGGCTGAGCTACAGGACATCCTGGCCATGGGCCAGAGCCGTATTTCCACACACTTGGCGCAGATGAAGCAGGCCGGGCTACTCGAGGACCGGCGGGACGGCAAAAGCATCTACTACCGTCTTCGGCCAAAACGGGGCGCCGATGCGGAATCTTTTTCAAATTTGTTGGGTGTGCTGAAGGACGCCGCCGCCGAGATCCCCGAAGCGGCCCACGATGCCGAGGCACTGCAGTTGGTGATGCGGCGCCGGCAAGACAGAGTCCGGGCCTACTTTAATGAACTGGCCGGGAAGTTCGGCCGTCACTACGTTCCGGGGCGCTCGTGGAAAGGCTTAGCGGAGACATTGTTGATGCTGATGCCTCCCATGGTCATTGCCGATCTCGGCGCGGGCGAAGGAACGTTTTCGCAACTTTTGGCCCGGCGCGCAAAGAAGGTGATTGCCGTCGACAATTCGGAAAAGATGGTGGAATACGGCAGCGCGCTCGCCCGCAAGCATGGGGTGGAGAACCTGGATTACCGGCTGGGCGATATTGAGTCGATTCCTATTGAAACGGGCTCGGTCGACCTTGCTTTCTTCAGCCAGGCGCTGCACCACGCCCAGCACCCGGAGAAAGCCGTGAACGAAGCCTACCGAATTCTTCGTCCGGGGGGACGGATCGTCATCCTAGACCTTCTGCGCCACAACCACCAGGAGGCCCGCGAGCTTTACGCCGACGTCTGGCTAGGCTTCACCGAGCGGGAAGTCGAGTCTTTTCTTAAAGAAGCGGGCTTTGATGGGGTAGGATCTTCTATTGTCCACCGGGAAGAAGAATCGCCCCATTTCGAGACGCTCCTGGTGGTCGGCGACAAGCCGCCAACGGCCGGAATCTTACAAAATCCTCCGCCGGAAGCCCCGTAAATCCCTGTCCGGACTGAAATTACACAACTCTTACAAACAGAAACTCCGTTCCCTGTTAGGTTAGGGATCGGGAGCTTTCATATCGTGAGCAAACATACGATTCCTTTTCATAACGGCCGCAAGCTTAACTGGCCGACTGCTTTGATTTTGGTTCTCTTCCACATCGGCGCCGTCGCGGCGCTGTTCATGTTCAGCTGGAAGGCGTTTTGGGTGTCGGTTGCACTGCACTGGGTGGCTGTCGGATTCGGCATCAGCCTGGGCTATCACCGGCTGCACACCCACCAGTCGTACCAGTGTCCGCTCTGGATGCAGTACGCGCTGGCTGTTTGCGGCACGCTGACGCTCGAAGGCGGACCGATCTTCTGGGTGGGCACGCACCGTATCCATCATGCGAAGTCGGACCAACCGGGCGATCCGCACTCGCCGCGCGAAGGCGTTTTCTGGGCGCACATGGGGTGGATTCTCTTCGGCGAAACCAACCACAACAACACAAAGCTGATGTCGAAGTACGCGCCGGAACTGGCACGGCATCGCTTCTACCTGTGGCTGAACAACTATCACTGGATTCCGCTAGCCGTTGTGGCGGCGATCGTTACGGCGTGGGGCGGCCTTCCGTTGTTCCTGTGGGCGATCTGCCTGCGCGTCACCGTTGGCCTGCACTGCACCTGGCTTATTAACTCGTTAACGCACGTGTGGGGCACGCAGCGCTTTGACGCGGGCGACGATTCGCGCAACAGCTTTATCCTCGCGCTGATGACCTTCGGCGAGGGCTGGCACAACAATCACCACGCGCTTCCGACCTCGGCTCGGCACGGCCTTGCGTGGTGGGAGCTGGACATTACCTGGATCACGATGAAGTTCCTTCGTGCGATCGGCCTGATCAAACATGTGCGCGTCGCAAGTCTGGACACACTGGAACTGGAGAAGAAGGCCGCATAAGCGTTACCTCATTTCGTTTTGCAAAGTGCGGCGCCTTCGGGTGCCGCATTTGTGTTTTGGGGCAACACGGATGATTTGAACTAGAAAAGAGGCGGCGGCATTCGGCGCGCGCCGTGAATGAAAGCAAGTATCACGACTGCGTTTTCGCTCACTTCATAGATCATCCGGAACTCTTCACGAAGATTTCTCGGACAGCGGGATCACCAAATTCGGAAACTTGCCGGCCGCGCAGACTCGAAGTGTTGAGGGAGCGCGCTGCAAAGCGCGCAGATTCCATCAAGGCGCTTGCATACCGTGGAGAATCACGTGCAATGTAGTCGGCTGCTTCCTCCAACTCGCGCCAAGCAGATTCCGTCCAAATTATTCGCCGAGCCATTGCCGGATCCTGCGTTCGGCTTCATCCTCTACCAGGACGCTGCCCTCCGCGTTCTCGCGCCGGCCGCGCTCGATGCGTTCGCGAACGTAAATGGAATATTGCACGTCTTCCCACGTCGCATCCTCAGGAAGCGTATCAAGCAGGCGGCGAATTTCTTCCTTCGCAGTTGCCACAGCTCATTATAGCCGCTGAACTATCCTGGTAGCGCCCGCCAGCGACGAGAATTCGCTCTATCCTATAAAACATATGGTTGTGGGCGGCCGCCATAAGTCGATTGCGTTTTTCATCTCGCTGGGCATCGGCCTGATCCTGTTTATCGTTTTGCTGTACGTCGGCTGGGTTTTGCTTGGCTGGCGCCAGGGGATCCTGTTGTTTTTCGGCGTGCTGCTGACGCTGATAGTGATCGCCGGCATCGTTCTGAACACAACGTTTCTAGTGCGCGAGATTCGCAGGAACGCGCAACACGATGCGTTCATTAATGCGGTGACGCACGAACTCAAAACGCCGGTGGCCTCCATACGCCTGTACCTCGAAACGCTGCAGACGCGGCCCGTGGACGAAGCCAAGCGGCATGAGTTTTATCAAACGATGCTGGATGACAGCGACCGGCTGCTGGGCACCATTGAACAGATTCTACGAACCGGCCAGATCGGCCAATCCCGCCGCCCGGTGCACACCTCTTCCATCGACTTCGGGCGCATGGTGGAGGAATGCATGGCGCGCGCCCGGCGCTTGTATCACGTTTCCGAGGAAGCCCTCACCTTCCAGCCCGGCCCACACGTGATGATTCAGGCGGACGCCGACGAGGTTCGCGCCGCGGTTTCGAATCTGATCGACAACGCAGTAAAGTACTCCGGCAGCAATCCGAAGGTTCGTGTGGAAACCGCAACGGACAACAAGTTCGTCACCGTCCGGGTCGAGGACAACGGCCCCGGCATTCCCGAAGCCGAGCGGAAGCAGATATTCAAACGCTTCTATCGTGTGCCTGGACCGCTAGCGACGCGCATCAAGGGCACGGGCTTGGGACTGTTCATCGTTCGCTCCGTCGCTAAACGGCACGGCGGGCAGGCGTGGGTGGAGAGCAACGGCCCCGGCCCCGGCAGCACCTTTGTGCTGCAGTTGCCAATCACGCGATAGGCACAAAATGAACGAACGCATCCTGATCGTGGAAGACGAAAAGCACCTGGCCGAAGGGTTGCGCTTCAACTTGGAAGCCGAAGGCTATCGGGTCCAGGCAGTGGAAACCGGCGAGGCCGCGCTCGATCTACTGATGCCGGGAAAACGCGAGAACCCGGCCGAACCCTTCGATCTGGTGCTGCTGGACGTCATGCTGCCCGGCAAGAACGGATTTGAAGTATCCACCGAGCTTCGCCAGGCAGGACAGTTCATTCCGACGTTGATGTTGACCGCGCGCGGACGTCCTGAGGATGTCTTGAGCGGCTTCGCGGCGGGTGCCGACGACTATCTGCCCAAGCCGTTCGAGCTGAGCATTCTCATCGCGCGCGTCCGGGGTCTGTTACGCCGCAAGCATTGGTTGGCTTCCACACAGGCAGCTTCCGAGGCGCCGCGGACCGATGTGGCCAAGGCGGATGTAGGGGACACATTTGACTTCGATGGGAAATCGATTCACTTCGACACTCTGGAATTGAAGGTGGGCGGGGAGAGGTTCCCCCTTACTGTGATGGAAGCGAACATCCTGCGCTATCTGGTGGAGCGCGAAGGGAAAGCCGTTTCGCGAAAGGTGATGTTGGAGGAAGTCTGGGGGCTGCACGCCGATACCGACACGCGCGCCATTGACAACTTCATCGTCCGGCTGCGGCGTTACATCGAAGAAGATCCGGCACGACCAAGGCACCTGCGGACCATTCGCGGGGTGGGCTACAAGTTCGTCGCGAAAGAATAATCGCCGCCAAAAAGCTGAACCCCCAGCATTCGCCAGGGGTTCGATCCAATGCCGCCGAGGACTCCGCGGACTACTTCGTAATGAGGCCGCAAGCCATACGGCCGCCTGCGTTGCCCGCGGGGTCGGACTTCATATCGTCCTTGCCTGCGTGAATCACCAGAGCCGTCCCACCATTGCTGAACACGGAACCAGGACCGTCGTTGAGGTTGACACGCGTGTTCACCAACAGCACGTTGGCTTTGCCCTTCTTGCCGGCGACGGTGAAGTTCACCATGTCACCCGCGTGCGGGCCCTCGGGATTTTCCAAGCCGTGGTGCTTCATCTCCGGATTGAAGTGACCACCGGCGGATGCGAAATCGGGTCCTTCGCACTTTGCGTTTTGATGAATGTGCACGGCGTGCTCTCCCACCGGCAGTCCGCGGACCTTCAAGCGAATGAGAACGCCACCCCGTTTGGCCTCCGCTATCTTGGCCGTTCCCACCTGCACTCCTTTCGCGTCTTTGACGACGACATTCACGGTTTTTCCCGCTGCAAAGAGCGATGTGGCCCCGAGAACTCCAGCCAAGGCGAGGACGACAGCGTGTTTGGTCATATCGCAACTATTGTTACAAAAATCCGGCAGGTCCCCAATGCGGCGTTTAAAATTCAAACTGCATGCCACCAACTGCGGTGCGGCCGGGGGTACGATAGCCGGTCTCATAGTAATCCTGGGCTGTGATGTTTTCGGCGCGCACATAAAAACGAACCGCAGTGGTTTCCCGCAGAGGCAGACGGTAGCTGGCTCCGGCGTTCACTCGGCGCATGCCGTCGAAGCGGTAGACTCGCGTTTCGAAACTGGTTACGAAATCCCCAAAAATAGGTGCCAGCGAATTGCCCGATTGAATCGTGTCCAGTGTCAGCACCAATCTTTTTCCCACGCGCTGCGTTACGGTTGCGGAAAACTGATGGCGGGGAATGACGAATGTGCGCAGAACATCACCGTAGAGCGGCGCCCTCTCCGCCGCGTTCACGAAAGTATACGCGGCCGTGACGTTCAGCGAAGAAAGCGGGGACAAGCGTGCGCTCAGCTCCACGCCGCGCGAGAGGCCCCCTCTCGAATTAATGTAGCCGCCGAAGGTGCGGCCGTATGGATCCGATGCCGTGACGGAACCAAACGCGATCGTGTTCTGCAGCCGTGAATAGAAGTAAGACGCGGAAACGCGGGCCCGGCCGGAGCGGAAGTCCTGATCAATGCCTGCATCGAAACCAAACGATTGTTCCGGCTTCAAGCGCGGATCGCCGTAGTTGCTGTAACCGAAATAGGAATCGAAGCTGGAGCCGAAACGCTCGTAGAGGGACGGCGCCCGGTAGCCGCGGCCAACGTGCGCGCGGATCTTGGTATTGGTCGAGCGGATGATATACGCGGCCGAACCATCTCCCGTGTAAGCCGCTGGAGGCGCGGGGAGCGCCGTTCCGGCGTAAGGCGACGATGCCGTTGGCGCAAACGAAGGCCGACTCAGTTGCGTGAAGTACTGCGCCCGGAATCCGCCGGACACGAGCAGGCGTCCATCGAGCAGCTTTACTTGATCCTGCGCGAACACCGCGTTGCTCCGTTGCGTGGCATGGACTGCAGAGGCGGCTGCGGGATCGCCGCGATCGGCGTAGTGGAACGCGTAGTTTTCGTTTTCAAACTCGTATCCGGCCGTCACCGACTGGTGACCCACGCTGTAGCTGGCGCGCGCGTTCGCCGTCTGGATCCGGCTGTCGTAAACAGTACGCGTCGTGCCGAACGGTTGAAAGCCCACACCTGCCGGACCGTTGCCATAGCGGCGTCCGGAGGCCAGCGTCTGGAAACTGATTCGATAAGTCAATTTAGGCGCCGCTTGTCCATCGAGCAGCAACGCGCCGCTCAAGAAGCGGCCAGCACGTGTGCTATCGGAATCGTTCGCTGCGGGCGCGAACGTGACACCGGCGACGGCATCCACGATTCCTGTTGCGGGGAGTAGACCAGTCTGCCCCGGCCCGCCATTGAGTTTGCCGAACGAGTCGGCGGCAAACAGGCGCGCTTGCAACATCGTCGAAGCGGTGAGCCGCGTAGCGATGCGTCCCTGAAAACTGGTGTCACGGAAAGCATCGTCTCTATCCACGCCGCTTGTCACGTTCACGTGCGCCAGTCCCGCGCTGTATTGCACGCGATCCCGCGCCAAGCCGCCCGCAACGGTGGCTCGCGACCGCGCCATGCCAAGAGTACCGCCCTCCGCAAGCAACGAGCCGCGTGCTTTTCCGCCGCCTTCGTCGGTAACGACATTCAACACTCCGCCAATCGCACCCGTTCCGTAGAGCGACGAGCCGGGGCCGTTCATCACCTCAACGCGCCGGGCGTTGGTGAACATCAAGTCCTGAATGAATCCCGAGGCATCGGACTGAATGGTGCTAGCGTCCCGCAGGCGGATGCCGTCAACGAGCACGGCGGTGTCCTGGTTGCGCATGCCGCGAATGCGGATGGAGGTGAGCGCCCCAGGTCCGCCAAGCTGTTGCGCGCGAACACCGGCCAGTGTGCTGAGCCCGTCCGCCAAACTGAAACTATCCCGATCGCGGACGTCTTCGGCCGTCACAGTGTTGACGGTTCGCGAGATTTCGCCCTCAGGCTGCGACTCATTCGACGCGGTCACGACAATCTGCTCCCGCACGGCGGCCAGCGTCAACGCCAGATCTTTTTGTTCTGACGCATCGCGCGTTAGCGTGATTTCTCCGGCAAGGGATTGCGCAAAACCTTGCGCGTCGGTCTGAATCAGATATTCACCGGGCGCGATGGACTGGAAGCGGTACGAACCATCCCGGCCGCTGGCAGTACTGACACGCACCCCTCCACTACGTGGGACTAAAGTGATTCGCGCATTCGGTACCGGAATATTCTGTGGATCACGGACGATTCCACGCAATTCCGCGGCCCGGGCGGCAAAGCAAATAAAAAAAATGGCGAGCGAAAGCCTGGTGGCTTGAGACATGAGGTACGGCGCCTCCCTTTCTGAACCGAGGCAGGTCTCCTGACTCACAGGTCATCGCGTACCGGCAGCCTTCCCACCTCAAAAGAGGCAGTGGCTTTTGTTGCCGGTCCGCTCGCTGCTTACAGTGGCGCGACCGTGCGGGATTCACACCCGCTTCCCTTTTCACTCGCCCATTCGGGCAAGCACCTCGGGGCTTTTAGTGTTGCATAGAGGGCAAGTTCCGTCAACGAATTCTCAAAAAATCTCCCACTTTGCCGAAAGGGTTATTGAAAGGGAATCGCGTTCAACGCTGAGCAGGGAACGTGTATAGCAGTGGAACCCGGCAAAGTACTAGTTGTCGACGAGGACCTCGCCAGCCGAACGCAGCTTTCGGAGAGCTTGGCAAGTAGCGGCTACGCGGTGGAAGTCGCGTGTGCCGCGCGCGAGGCGATCGAGAAAATCCGCGAGGATCATTTCGATCTGGTGTTGCTGGATCCAGCAACGTCTGGCGAATCCGGCGCGGACCTTCTCGCGTTGTTGCGGGGAACCTTCAGTCGCGAGGAACTGCCCGTAATTTTGGTCACTCAGGCAAGTGAAAGCAGTGCAGCCCAGCGTAGCCTTGTCCATGGGGCCAACGACTACATCACGAAGCCCGTCGAATTTCCCTTAGTCACGGCGCGCATCGACGCCCATCTCTCGCAAGCGCAGGCGGAGCGGCAAGCAAAGTCAAGGGACGCGCTCACGGGCCTGGATAATCGCCCGCTCTTCATGAAGAATCTGGAAACGGCCCTTTCGTCCGGCACGCAAACACAAGCTGTAACGCTTGTATTGCTGAATCTGGATGGCTTCAAGCTCTTGAATGCGAGTTTCGGACAGCGCACCGGAGATCAGCTGCTTGCACAGGCGGCAAATCGTCTGAAACGAGCCCTCCGGGGAATGGACGTCGCGCGAATCGCCGGCGACGAATTCGCCATCCTGCAACTTGCCGATGAAAGTGAGGCCGATCCGAACAGCGTACTGGAGGAAATGGCCGCGCGGGCCGTGGCTTGTTTTCAACAGCCCTTCTCGCTTGGAGACACGCTGACGGCGATGACGGCCAGCGTAGGCGGCGCGCTGAGTGCCGGATGCAGGACGAATGCCGACGAACTGTGGCGCGAAGCGGATCTCGCCATGCGCCGCGCGAAAGCTATGGGAAAGAATCGTTGTGAATTTTTCGATCCGGCCCAAAGAGAAGACGTGCACGCACGCGCCTTGATCGGCAGAGATCTGCGGCACGCACTCGATCGTCATGAACTAACGGCGTTTTATCAGCCTAAGGTGGATCTGCGGACCTGCGGCGTCATCGGCTTTGAAGCGTTACTGCGATGGAAGCATCCCGTGCGGGGATTGGTACCCCCCGCGGAGTTCATTCCTGCCGCGGAAGAACTTGGATTCATCGTTCCTATTGGGGAATGGATCCTCATGGAGGCCTGCCGTCAATTGAAGGCATGGCAGCACATTTCCGCGTGCACCGGCCCTCTGACCATGAACGTGAACCTGTCCGTGAAACAACTGCACGATCCTCAATTGGTTTCCCGCGTTTCGGCAATCTTGCAGGACACCGGCATCGAAGCCTCCGCCCTCAAGCTCGAATTAACGGAAAGCGCGCTGATGACGGAGATCGAATCGGCAAAATCGACCCTCACCCAACTGCGCGCGCTTGGCGTCGGGCTAAAACTCGATGATTTCGGTACCGGATACTCGTCGCTCAACTATTTGCGGACGCTACACTTCGAGTCTCTTAAGATTGACCGCTCCTTTATCGCGAAGATCGTACGAGACCCCGAAACCAAAGCGATCGTTGCCACCATCATCAATCTGGCCCACATTCTCCGGATGCAGGTGGTGGCCGAGGGCATCGAGACCGAGGAGCAGCTCCATTTACTGCAACAGATGGGATGCGACATCGGCCAGGGCTACTATTTCTCAAAACCACTAGCCGCCGACGAAGCAGAGCAATTTCTCTGCCGGCAATCGACGCCCCAAGACCCAGATTTCTCCAGACCCGTAGCCCGGGTGGAAACTCACCAGTGCCGCTCGGTGGCCTAACAAGGCGCGCGTCGGGCGATTAGAGAAATCCGGCCGGTATTTTCGGCCTCGGAAGCGCAATCATCCCGATTGCCTTGTTCATAGAAAATACACCAATTCGGCATACGTTTTGTTTTGGACGCTCCACGCCCCACCCCCGGCGTATTATCATCTGTTGGATGGCGTTTTTCGCGATGTTGCCGGCGTCCGGCCACCCGCTAGTGCTGTCTATGTGATTGGTTGTTTCAGATCGCGAACTTTTGGAGGTTGTGAAACTATGAGAAAGACCTGGCTCATGCTGCTGTTACTGGCAGTGGGCATCGGGATCGGATTGCTGATCTCGAGTAAAATCGGCCTGGTTGAAGCCAAAGGCAAGCCTGGTGAAGGCTTCGCCGCGGTACCAGGCGCACTGGGTGCGCAAGATATCCTTGGGCCTTATGAATTGGTAAAGAACTGGCCGCAGGACATTAGCGAACTTCCCGGCAACGAGAAGTGGACCTACGGTGCGGGTGAAGCAGTTTTCGCCGAAAGCCCGGATCGCGTGTACATGCTGTTCCGCGGTGAATTGCCGAACATCAAAGCGCCACGGGGAACGCTGTTGCCGCAACTCGGCCCGAGCATCAGTTTCCCGGTCGCCGGCTTCTGGCGCGACGCCACGCAGGCTTCGCTGCCCGGCACGGGCGGCACCGACAACGATATGAACGAGTGGATGACGGCCTGGGAAGGCAAGTCTCAGAAACTCGGCATGAAGGGCCCCCCCTACCGTCAGCTGGGTGTCGACGCGAAGTGGGAAAACTGCCTCGTGATCGTCAACCGTCAGGGCAAGATCATCGCGACGTGGAAGCAGTGGGACAAGCTGTTCCGCCGTCCTCACAGCGTCTATATCAGCCCCTATGATCCGGAAAAGAACGTGTGGATTGTCGATGACAACATGCAGACCATCTACAAGTTCAACAACGACGGATCGAAGCTGCTGCAGACCATTGGTACTCCGGAAGTTGCCGGCGCCGATGGCACGCACTTCAACCGCCCCACCTACATGGACTGGCTGCCGAATGGCGACTTTTTCGTCTCCGACGGCTACACCGGCACGCGCGTGGCGAAGTTCAACAAAGACGGCAAGTTCCTGATGGATTGGGGCAAGCCGGGTGGTCCGCGCGGCGGCGGCGATGGCGAGAAGGTGGAAACCCGTCCCGGTTACTTCAGCAACGTCCATGGCGTCGCTGTCGATCCGAAGACGAAGCACGTGTTCGTCAACGACCGTAACAACCACCGCATCCAGGTGTTCGACGAAAACGGCAAGTACCTGTATGAGTGGAAGATCGATGCCGATCCATCCAGCCTGCACCTGCTTTACATCGGTTCGGGCCAGACGATCTGGACCTACGATCGCACCACGAACCGCATGGTTCAGTGGGATCTGCAGGGCCACTTGCTCTACACGTTCGGCACGATGGGTATGTTCCCGGGCGCTTTCTGGGGCATCCACGGCATCAGCGTCGACCAGGAAAACAACCTGTACGTCGCAGAAGTCGATTCGGGCCGCGTGCAGAAGCTCGCTCCGAAGAAGGGCGCGAACCCGGGTTTCATGGTCGCCAAGCCCGTCTACTCGGCGTGGAAGTAGTTAGCCTTTAAACCCGCCATCACTTACCGGTGAAGCGGAAAGTTCGAAAGCGTCAGGCTCCGGCCTGGCGCTTTTGTTTTTGGGGAAGGGTCGTCAAGAGGAACATCAGGCCGTGAACGGGTGGAGTTCGACGCCGAGCAAACGCTATCGAGCGAATCTTTCCGCCGACCGCGCCCTCGCCCTGGCCGCTTCCTCTTCGCGATTTTTCGGCAGAGCGTGGGTCTCTAACGAGAGCAGCAACCGCTCTGCAATTTGGGCTATCTCTTCGACAGCGGCATCGAACGTGGCTTCATTCGCTTTAGATGGTTTGGTGAAACCCGAGATCTTCCGGACAAACTGGAGCGACGCCGCGCGCACTTCCTCATGCGTAGCCGATGGCTCGAAGTTGAATAGTGGCCGGATGTTGCGGCACATAGTTGCCATCCATTCTGTCACGCTTCCATAGCCGAGAGGCGTGAAATCGTTATAATCGTGACCGTGTCCAGCGGTCAACTCACGGGAGCCATTCGCATTCTGTTCGTCTTCGACGTTTGCGAGGAAATCCGGCTCGACGCACTACGGCGCGCGCTTGAAAAAAACAGAGGTACTGCGCCAAGGACTCCTGCGTCCGTTGGTTCGCCGCCTCCATCCCCAGAGTCCGTCCGATTCGAGCGGCCGCCCATGGTGGAGCAATTGCCACCGATCGACTTCACGACCGGCGAGCGATTTCACGTGGAGGCGAATTTTTACGACTACGGAGCGGTCAGCGTAAAACTCGAATTGCCGTTTGCATCGGATTGGGAAGGGTTAATCGATCTTGCCAGCCGGTGGATCGCTGACACCGAACTGCAGATGATTGCCCGCGCTGCCGTGAAACAGCGGCTATCGAACGTGGTGGACGCCCTGGTGCGGCCAAATCAGGACTGGCTTTTCGAAGATTACTACGTGGTCCATCTCCACAACCGGCGAAACGAAGACGGGAGGTTTGTTTTCCACAGTGCGGAGTTGATCGCCAAACATGGCGATGATATCGCTCGAATTGTGCGCGGTGAGCGAACCATTCTCTCCGATGGTGAGGTGACGGAGATCCTCGCGTCGAGAATGTCTTACCATCCGGACGATTTGTTGGTGAGCGGCTGGACCGCTGCTTTTCTTTGCGAAACGCAAGAAGGCGCTGACTATACCGTCCAGCTCTTGGAATACGCGAACACACAGCTTTTGGCATTCCGCTATTACGACGCCGTCCTGACGCGCGTCCTCGATCAAGTCTACGCCTCACTCGAAAAGCGCGGCGGCCCCTTGTCGCGGTGGCGGCTGGTGCGCGAAGCGAGGAGCCTAAACCGCCTCAGACTGGACGTTCGAGAGCTGACCGACCGGATCGACACGTCGATCAAGTTTGTGAGTGACATGTTCGCGGCACGCCAGTACAAAGTGGCCGCCACAAAAATCGGGGTCCAGGATTACCGGCGGCTTGTGGAGAGCAAACTTGCCGCCGCCGGCGATCTTTACACGTTTATGATGGACCAATTCTATGCAAGCCGCGGCTTCGCGATGGAACTGATCGTCGCCATCCTGATTCTGCTGGAACTGACGTTCGCTCTTTTCGGGCGCCACTAACTTTGCGATTCCAATTGTTGGTTCTGCGCCAGCAACTCGGCGAGGCGATCGAAGGTTTCCGCCGCGCCCCACTCCATGCCGGACCCCAAGTGGCCGTCGCGCGCCTGCACCGACGGATGCAGGATACGCGAGGTCAGCGTCGTCTTACCATCGTGCTCCGTTAGCGTCACGGTGGCGAGCCATTCGGGACTGCCGAGTCTCGGCTCGTCAAAGCATTCCGTGGCTACAATCTTTTCCGGCGAAACGATTTCGTGATACGTGCCTTTGAAAACCCTCTGCGCGCCATCCGGCATCTGCAGCACATGGCGCCAGGTCCCGCCCGGACGCGCGTCCATTTCGCAGGAGACCATCAAGCAGGAACGCGGGCCCCACCAGCGCTTCACATGCTCACACTTCGTCAGCATCTCGAACACCAACACGCGCGGAGCATGGAAGACGCGGCGTAGAATAATTTCGCGCTCGGAAGGTAAACCGATCGCAAGTGGCTGGAAGTTATCGCGCAGAAACCCGGCTAGGCAGCCCAGATGCTCTAAGCCTCCATCGACGGCGTACTTGGCGATTCGGTTGCGAATTTCGGGCGTTTCGAACACGCTGCACAGGGTGACTTTCGTTTTGCCCCGTTGCTCGACAAACGTGATCGTCGCCTGGTGCCACGGCGCCGAGAGGTGGCGATAGACGATCCGTTCAGGCTTCGTGATTTCGTCATAGACGATGTGGTTGTCGTAGTCGTTGCCGTCCGGCCCATGCATGACAAAGCGCCACTCGCCACCCTCGCGGATATCGATACTGTGCGTTGTCGTGGTGAATCCGTTTGGCCCCCACCATTTGCCCACATGCTCGGGATTCGTCCATGCATCGAACACCACCTCGCGAGGAGCATCGAAAACGCGGCTGACAACCAGTTCACGATCCGCGGTATTCGGCGGCGGCCCGTTCTTAGTGGATGTGCTTGGGAGCATGGGATTTCTCCTTCTTGCTGCGTCTCTTTTGCTTGTCTTTTTGCGGGGATGCGTTGGGCGCGGCAGTGGCGGTCTGCAGTTCACGCAGGTATTCATCCAAACGGTCGAAGCTCTGCTCCCAAAACTGGCGGTAGTGCTCCACCCATCCCGCGACATCTTTTAGCGGACCCGCTTCCAGCCGGCACGGACGCCATTGCGCTTCCCGGCCGCGACTGATGAGTCCGGCGCGTTCGAGCACTTTCAGGTGCTTGGTTACGGCCGGCATGCTGATCTCAAACGGACGGGCAAGCTCCGTCACCGACGTTTCCCCCACCGCAAGCCGCGCCAGAATTGCGCGCCGAGTGGGGTCAGAGAGGGCGGAGAACGTCGAGCTGAGATGGTCTTGCATATTTAACTATTCAGTTATATAACGATTCGGTTAAATATAGCCCAGCAGCGCAATTCTGTCAAGAGAAGGGCCGCGAGCAGATTTTACCCGTAAACGCTTTACCTCGCCGCGGGCACCCGATATACTGTCACCCCATGGACACCCGCCGAACCGAACCGCACACCGTAACAATTTCCCGAAGCAATGGTTTCACCGTATCGCCTGCACCGGATTTCTCCCGTCGAGGCTTGCTGGCGGGCATCTGGGCGCTCGGAGCGGGCGGACTCTTATCGAGCAGCAACCTTTGGTCGCAGGCAGGTTCGCCGCGGAGGCTGGATCTGCATCATCACTTCGGCTCGCCGCGCTGGATCAAGAAAGTGGGGGAGGTGAAGCGCCAGGGCTGGCAACAGTTTCAGGATTTCACTCCAGCAAAAGCGGTAGAGACATTAGACAAAGCGGGCGTCTCAACGGCATTCCTTTCGGTCACCGAGCCGGGCGTCTGGTTTGGCGACGATTTCGCCAAAGAGCGCCAGGAAGCCATTAGTATGTCGCGGGATATGAACGAATACGCCGCGCGCATGGCTTCCGATCACAAAGGCCGCTTCGGCGTGTTCGCCGTACTGCCGCTGCCGGATATCGATGCAAGTCTCAAGGAAATCGCCTATGCGTTCGACACGTTGAAAGTGCAGGGCGTGGGCTTGCTCACCAGCTACGGCACGAAGTGGCTGGGGGATGCCTCTTTCGCACCGGTGTTTGAGGAGTTGAACCGGCGCGGAGCGATTCTTTATTCGCATCCCACGGACGCCACGTGCTGCCACAATTTGCTGCCGAACGTGAGTCCGGGCACCATCGAGTGGAACACGGACACCAGCCGCGCGATCTTCAGCGTGATCAACGACGGTTCGCCCGCGCAGCCCGTGCAGAGCATCGCAACTAAATACCCGCGCATTCAGTTCGTGTGGTCGCACGCCGGCGGTACAATGACCTCGCTCGCGGGCCGCTTCTTTGGCGGGCCCAATAGTGCGGACAATATGGCAAAGCCGGTCCAACCCAATTCACGCATGTATCACCTTCGGCGCTTCTATTACGACACGGCGCAATCGACGAATCCGATCATCATGCAGGCTCTGAAATCGTTTGTCGGCTCTTCGCAGATCGTCTTCGGATCGGACTATCCGTACTCGACCATCGCCGATCACGCCAACGCCTTGCGCAAGTGCGGTTTCACGGATGCAGAACTTCGCGGCATTGATCGCGAAAATGCGCTAAGGATTCTGCCGAAGTATTAGCCAAACCAAATTGACTCCTGCTCCACCTCGTCTCGCGGATGGGATCCCCGTCGATGGCATCTCTCGCGATGGGCGCAGGAACGGCGTGTTTACGCCTGCCTGAGGTTATCCTCCTGAGGTTATCCTGAGGGTATGCAGCTATCCGGCGAACGCGTGACCACGGCTGGCGCGGTTCCGGTGCGCCTGTCCACCACCGATTACCCGGCTTTTGCGAAGTTCGCCTGGGGCGTGCTTGCCTATAACATTCTGGTGATCCTGTGGGGCGCGCTCGTGCGTGCGACGGGGTCGGGAGCCGGCTGCGGAGGGCACTGGCCTCTTTGCAACGGCGACGTTGTCCCCCAGGTTTCCCAAGTAGCGACGGCAATTGAGTTCACGCATCGCATCATGAGCGGTGTCGCGCTGATCGTTGTGGTGTCGATGTTCGCGTGGGCACGGAAGGCGCTGCCTACCGGCCACCATGCGAGGAAATGGGCCGGATGGTCGCTGGTGTTTATTCTCACCGAGGCGCTTTTGGGCGCGGCTCTCGTGCTACTGGGGCACGTTGCGAATGATCAATCCACCGGGCGCGTTTACTCGCTGACCACGCATTTGATCAACACGTTCCTGCTGCTCGCGTCGATGGCATTAACCGCGTGGTGGGCTACGATTTCCTCCGCCGATCCGCGCCACGCCGCTATGCCCGTTCGAAAGCCGCTGAACGCTTGGACGATTGGCGCATTGGTAGTCATCGCGGTCGCTGGCGCCATCACGGCTTTGGGAGATACCCTTTTCCCTCCGCAGACGCTGGCCCAAGGATTCGCGGAGGATTTCGCCACGGCCTCCAATTTTCTGGTACGGCTTCGAGTGATACATCCGGCGCTTGCGGTGGTGGCGAGTGCTCTGATTGCGGCCTTGGCGTTTCCCGCTTGGCGCTCCGGGAAGAGCAAAGCCTCGAGAGTGCTGGGAGGAATGCTGCTGTGTCTCGTCATTGCCCAAGTGGCGGCGGGAACGCTCACCATTCTACTGAGGGCGCCCGTGGCGATGCAGTTGACGCACCTGCTGATTGCCGACTGCCTGTGGATTTCGCTTGTTTTGTTTTCCAGTGAGAATTTGAGGCAAAATGGGTAAGGTATGAAAACACTCTCCGCTATAGCCCTTTCCGCGTTTCTGATTTCGGCCACCCCCACTTTCGCGGAGGATCTCCCGAATGGCGCCGGTAAAGACGTGGTCGTCAAAGCCTGCACCAGTTGCCACGACGCCGATAGCTTTGCCAGCCAGCGTCACACAAAAGAAGAGTGGAAGGCCGTGGTCGATACCATGATCGGGTACGGTGCGGAAGTCACCGAGGAACAATCGGCGGTGATCGTTGAGTACTTGGCTAAGAACTTCGGCCGCAGCAACGTTTCGGCCAAGATCAGCGCCACGCATCGCCAGCGCTAACCGCTCGTTCCATGATCAAAGTCTCCACAGCGGTGGTGCGGCGCATATTGCTGTGCACAGTGTCACCGCTGTTCTTGTTTCTTCCCGCCCAATCCGCCGACGGCGACAAATTCCCCGACGGTCCCGGCAAAGCCGAATTCATAAAGGTGTGCGCGCAGTGCCACCCGGTAAACCCTATCGCCACCCTTCGCTATTCGAAGGAAGACTGGAAGGATCTGGTTTACGACATGAAAGGCAAAGGAGCCGACGCGACCGACGAGGAGTGCAATATAATCGTTGACTACTTGGCGAAGAACTTTCCCAAGTAGGGTTCCGCTAACAACTTGATTCGCCGAGTGGATTGCTTCGCGATTTGTTGCGGCCCGGTTCGTTCATCGGAAAGGGTTTCTATGAAACGGCATATCTCCGCCGCTCTGTTTGCGGCATGCGCTCTGTTATTTTTTGGTTCTCCGGCTAGCGCTCAATGGGCCTCAGAACCCGGATTTGGGGTCATTCAGCAACAGTGCATGAAGTGCCACGGCAGGGAAAACATGCCGCAGGCTGCAGACGTCGGCAAGCTGCGGGAAAAAAGCGCGGAGGCGATCCTCGAATTTCTCACGACGAAGCTCGACGACCGCCATCGCGACATGAAACTCTCCGACGATGACCGCAAGCACGTCGCCGAAGCGGTGAGCGGACGGCTGCTGGGCAGCGAAAACGCCGGTGACCTCAGCAAGATGGCGAACCGCTGCGCGGCGAATCCGCCGATGGCCGATATCAACGCCACTCCCGGGTGGAACGGCTGGGGCAACGGCGTGAACAACAACCGCTATCAACCCGGCGACAAAGCGGGCATCACCTCCGATCAACTTCCCAAGCTGAAGCTGAAGTGGGCCTTCGGCCTGCCCGGCAGCAACACGATGAACGGGCAGACGACGGTAGTCGCCGGCCGGGTATTCGTGGGTTCGGATGCGGGGTGGATTTATTCGCTCGATGCCAAAACCGGCTGCGTGTACTGGTCGTATAAAACACGCGCCTCGATGCGGAACGCAATCAGCGTGGCACCGGTGAAGGGACGCGCGGGCGTGAAATACGGCGCGTTCTTTGGCGATCTCAAGAGCAACGCATACGGGATTGATGCGCAGACCGGCAAGGAATTGTGGGTCACAAAAGTGGACGACAACTACGCGGGCCGCATCACCGCAGCGCCAGCGGTTTGGGATAACCGCGTTTACGTGCCGCTGGCCAAGTGGGAATCGAACTCGGCGAAGGATTTGAACTACCCTTGCTGCACCGTGCGCGGCAGCGTGACGTCGCTCGATGCAAGCACGGGGAAGCAAATCTGGAAGCACTACGTGTATCCTGAGCCGCCCAAGCCAACGCACAAGAATTCGATCGGAGTACAGCAATATGGACCCTCAGGCGGCTCCGTATGGAACACGCCCGCCGTGGATCCCGTGCGCGGCGTCATTTATTTCGGCACCGGGGAATCCACCAGTCAGCCGTCTCCACCGACGACGGACTCCGTGCTCGCCGTGGATATCAAAACCGGCAAGCTCGTCTGGCATTACCGCGGCTATGAGGAGGACGATGCTTACATCATCGGCTGCGGCGGCACCGCGAAGACGGAGAATTGCCCCGATGACGTGGGCCCGGACGCCGATATCGGCGCGTCGGTGGTCTTGAAAAACATGCTAGGCGGCAAACGTATCGTGATGGCGGGCATGAAGAACGGGACCCTGTTTGCAGTCGATCCGGATCAGAAAGGCAAGCTGCTGTGGAAGACCAACGTGCTTCCGAATCCGGATTTGTCGATGGCGGGAATCACCTGGGGCGGCGCCGTGGATGACCGCGCGGCGTATTTTGGACTCACCGGTGGCGGTGTGGTTGCGGTGCAATTGACGACGGGCGAGAAGTTGTGGATGAATCCGATGACGCCACCCGCGGGACGGGGCCGCCCTGGCAACTCCGCGGCGGTTTCAGCGATTCCTGGCGTGGTATTTTCCGCGGCCCGAACGGGAATTGTGTACGCGCTTTCGACCACCGACGGCAAAGTGCTGTGGGAATTCGACACCGCGAAGCCGTTCGACACCGTGAACAAAGTTCCAGCAAAGGGCGGCACCATTGGCTCGGCCGGACCGGTGGTGGCGAATGGAATGTTGTTCGTCGGCTCGGGCTACAACTTCGGCGGAGGCGACCGCAATGGGAACGTGCTGCTAGCCTTCGGCCCGGAGTAGTCCGGCACCAGGGCGGACTGAAAATCGGCTACGGATGGGTACTCCGTCTTCGAGCAGGGATCGAAAACCCGTTGCGCGATTATCCTCGTGCGCGGATTTCCGATCCGCCCCGCAATTTCCTATAATCGAGCTTCCAAAAACCGAAGCACTTGCGGCGCAACAAAACCTGGGTGGCCGCGCGGATCGTCAATAGGATCCGAGAACCAGAAGTGCGGGGCTCCGATGACCGGCACCGGGCGCACAAAAAAGTTGGCCTGCTTCAGTGCCGTCATGAAGGCCTGCGATTGCGTCGCCGGGTCGGCAATATCATCCACCGTCCCCCACGTCAGCAGAAACGACACCTGATTGTTCGAGCGCGTTGCATAGCTGATCGGCGAGGCTTCGAAGTACACCCTGCGGTCTTCGGCCGGCGGCTTGCCGATGAACTTTTCCGAGATCTGATCGAAGGAGCGTTCGATCTGATCGTGATTCCACTGCGCGGTGAGATCGAAGACACCGTAGGCCGACACCACGGCTATCACCTTGGTGCTCAGGTTTGCGTACGCGTCACTCGGATAGCCTGTGGAAAACGCCGGCGAGTCTCCCGCTAACGCGACCAGTGCGGCCAACTGGGCTCCAGCGGAATCGCCCATCATGCCGACGCGATCGGGGTCGATTTTCAGCTCAACCGCCTTCGACTTCACAAACTGCACCGCCGCCCGCACATCGTGTACGGCCTGCGGGTAGCTGGGCTGGCCCGGCTTCGACAAACGGTAGTCGATCGCATACAACGCGATCCCGCGTTCCGCGAGATACGCTCCCCAGTAGCGATAACCCGTACGCGACCCGCCCTGCCAGCCGCCGCCATGTACGGCAACGATCACTGGATATTTGCCCGAGGCTTTCGGCACGTAAAGATCGCCGATCAGAGAGACGCCGTCATGCGTGCCATACGCAAGATCGCGGCGAACTTCAATTTCACGACTCTGTTGAGCGAGGGCCAACGGAGCTAGCGCACAAACGGCGGCAATAGCGATCCAACCTGCGAGTTTCATCGTGTCTTTCTCCTGACGTGTAATCGACTTACCAATGTATCGAAGAACCAGTGCCAGCTCAGGCGTTGCTCCCAGGTCCTTCGTAGGCGCGGATAACGTCAGCTACCGGACCGGCTTGCAAAACTTTGCCGCGCTCAAGCCAAAGGGCTTTGTCGCACAGCATGGAGAGCAGCTCGGTGTTGTGGGAGGCAAACAGAATGGTGGTTCCTGACGCGCGGAGGGAACGGATTCGCTCCAGCGCGCGCTCGTAGAAAGCCCTGTCGCCGACGCCGATAACTTCGTCCATCAGCAAAATGTTCGGCTCTGCGTGCACCGCCACCGAAAACGCCAGGCGGAGTTGCATACCCTGCGAGTATTTGCGCACCGGTTCATTGAGAAATTCGCGGACTCCGGAAAATTCCACGATTGCTTCCCAGCGTTCCTCTAATTCGCGCCGAGTGATACCCAGCATGGCCGCGTTCAGACGGACGTTTTCCCTCCCGGTGAGTTCTCCATGAAACCCCGCGCCAAGATCGAGAAGCGGCGTCACTCGTCCATACACTTCAATGCGGCCGGCTTCTGGTTCCAGCAACCCCGTTGCCAGATTCAACAACGTACTCTTCCCTGCTCCGTTGGGACCAAGGAGGCCCAAACTCTCCCCGGGCATGAGATCGAAGGACACGTCCTGAATCACGGTAAACCGCGGACGGCGCGAAGGGTTCACCAGATCAAGCAGCCGGTCGCGCAACAAAAGCTGGCCGCGGCGATGCGGAAAAGATTTCGTGACGCCTGCGAAGCGAAGCGTCCCATTGGGCGGTGTGGAGGAAACGTCCGGCATCACAGGTGCTCGTAAAACCGCCGCTTCAATGAGTGGAACAGCAACACACCCAGGCCGCAGACAAAAGCGCTGGCAACTACCAGATTGATGATCAACGAAGCGGGAGGCGCCTTCTGGTCCAGCAAGATGTTACGCATCGCCATCACCATCGCGGCTACGGGATTGAATTGATACACCGCGGCGTATCGGGCCGGAATGATCGAGAAGGAGTAGAAGATCGGCACCAGATAGAACAGAACAAGATTAAACGACTCCACCAGATATCGAACGTCGCGAATGAAAACGTTGACCGCGCTCGCCCCCAACGAGAGTCCGCACAGAAACGCCACGTAAGGAATCCAGATCACCGGCAGCCAGAGCCACGAAGCCGACGGCGTCAGACCAAAAGCGATGGTCAACAGCAGCAATAGCGCCAGCTGAATCAGAATGTGCAGCGTGGTGGCGACAACAACGGTCACCGGAATCACTTCGCGCGGAATCGGTACGCGTTTGATCAACTGCGAATTCTCGACGATGGAAAGTGTGCCGCCGATCAGCGACAGTGTGAAGAAATTGTAGGGCACCAGTCCGCATAGAACAAACAGCGGAAACAGCGGCGGCCGGTCACCCCCAAAAACGCGGCCAAAGATGAAGGTAAGCACCCCCATCATCACTAGAGGGTTGATCAATGACCACAAAACCCCCAGAGACATGTTCCGGTAGCGAACGCGGAAGTCCTTCAGTATGAGGTTCTGGAAGAGAAAAACGTAATCCCCATGCCAGTGCGGCCGGAGGGTCCGATCCGGGTGCATTCGAGCTTCAGTATACAATGGGCATAAAAATGTCTTTCGCCGCAAATTACTACCAGCAGTTGCTAGGCACCCTGCAAACAATCGATTTGGAAAGGGTGAACCAGGCAATTCAGTGGCTGGGCGAGGCCCGTGACGCTGGCCGCGCGATTTTTGTTGCGGGCAATGGCGGCAGCGCCGCAACCGCGTCCCACTTCGTATGCGACATGGTGAAAGGCGCCAGCTACGGAAAAACCTCCCGCTTCCGCATCGTGGCTTTGGGGCAAAATCTACCGACGCTCACGGCTTACTCAAACGACGTTTCCTACTCCGACGCTTTGCTGGAGGAGTTCAAGAATTTCGCGCAGCCCGGCGATGTGTACATATGCATCAGTGGATCGGGAAACTCCCCAAATGTTGTGCGCACCATGGAGTACGCCAACAACCTTGGCTGTAAGACGATCGCGCTGACCGGCCGCGACGGTGGCAAACTCGGCACCATGGCTCAGTTGGACATTCACGTGCAGGAGCCGCACATGGGACGCATCGAAGACGCGCACCACATCATTTGCCACATGATTTGTTATTACTTCATGGAGCAGATGAACAGTTAGATGGGGGGCGACAACCTCCCCTGGAGTACGTTGGTATCGGGTTTAACCTTGACGCAAGAGTTTGATTTTTCAATAACAATCGCGTGTTCGTGGCCGATATTGAACACAGGGGGAAAAGCCCCCACGAGATTGCCATGAAGGTGAACAACCCCAATCTCCCGGCTGCCGGATTAGACACCGGCTCGGTCCAAGCGGCGAAAGCAGAACAGGCCGCCCGAGCAGGGAACCGCACGTCGGGATCACAAAGCGGCAGCGCCGCACCACCGGACGATGTCCATTTGTCCGAACTGGTGCGGAGCCTTCGGTCGCTCGCGGCTGACTCTCCGGAGCGGCAGGCGAAAATCGAACAACTCGCGCGCTCTTATGCGAGCGGATCCTACAAACCGGACCCGCACGCGACTGCGTCGGCGATTATCCAAGACGCCTCCATTCGCAGCAGCGGTCCGAAATAGCGCGGCGGCCGCACAGCCATGCTCCAGCGCCTGATACGCGCGCGAAGGCACGTTGATGCCCTTCGCTGCGCACTTCAATCATCATCGCCCGATGATCTAGAACACTGTCTTCCCGCCCTGGAAGAAGCCGTTGCATGCCTGGGCGTAGTGGAGGAGAAACTCAAAGGAATCGCGAAACAGGAATTGGGGGTTTCCACGCAGCACCTCGAACAGTTGCGCCAAGAGGCGACGGCCCTCCAGCAATCCCTCGAAGTGGCCCGTCGTGTTCTCCAGCAAACCAGCGCCTTCGTGAACGGATGGATGGACGTGCTTGGCATGACTGCAGCGAGTTATACGGCCACAGGCGCGCCTCCCGAGGCGATGCCTGCGGCGAAGATTTCGGTGGAGGGCTAGCGCATGGGTAGTCTATTTGCGTCCTTGGTGAATTCCACCGGGGCCTTGCAAGTTTACGGACGCGTCTTCAATGTCATTCAAAACAATGTGACGAACGTGAATACGCCTGGCTATGTGGAGCAGGAACAATCGCTGGTCCCCATGCCCTTCGATCCCGCAGGAGGACTGACCGGCGGTGTGCTGCCCGGAAGAATGCTCAGCGCGCGCTCGTCGTATCTCGAACAGTCCGTTCGCAACCAGCAGCAATTGCTCGGCGACGCACAACAGCGCGCCGGGGACCTTTCGCAAATCGAATCGCTTTTCGATACGGGCGGCGAGACGGGAGTGAGCGGCGCACTGAACGATTTCTTCAACAGCTTCTCGCAGTTGGCCGTCAACCCGAACGACATCGTCAGCCGCCAGAATGTCATTGAAGCGGCCGGCAAGCTCTCGCAGGCGTTCAATCAGAACGCGATCGGCATCACACGAGTTTCGAACAACGTCGACGGCGAAACTCGCGACACCGTTACTGCCATCAACAGCCTCACAAAGCAGATCGCCGAGATCAATTCGCACTTCCGCTCCAATGCCGATTCGGCGGGCGATGCGGGGCTGGATGCACTGATGCACTCGTCGCTCGAGAAGCTATCCGGCCTGGTGAACTACTCTCTCGTGAAAACCTCGGACGGTAGCTATACTCTCTACGCCGGAGGCCAAACCCCACTGGTGATCGGCGATCACGTTTATCCTCTTTCAGCGGATTTTTCGAATCCCACCACCGTCATTCGCGATGCTCTCGGCAGGGATGTCACTTCACAACTGGAGGGTCTTGGCGGAACGCTCGGGGCGATGCTCGAGGAAAAGAACGGAACGCTCGTTGGATACAAGACGGCGCTCGATTCCGTCGCAAGCGCAGTGGCCGATTCCGTCAACGCACAGCTCTCCCAAGGTGTGGACCGGAACGGTAATGCGCCGCAAAAAAATCTGTTCTCCTACAGCCCGACGCTCGGTTCCGCCTTCACGCTTTCGGTGACCGACATTACGCCCGATGAAATTGCCGCCGCGCTACCCTCGGCTCCGGGTGGAAACGGAAATGCCGTAGCTCTCGCACAGTTGGCGCTGCAACCCTCGGTGGGCGGATTCACATTCACGCAGGCCTACGGCAATTTGGGGGGACTGGTGGGACGCGACATCGCGCAAGCCAAGCAAGACCAATCCACGCAGCAGGATCTAGTGACACAGGCACAAGCGGCCCGGGCGGCGGCCAGTGGAGTTTCGCTGGACAAAGAAGCCGCGAAGTTGTTGCAGTTTCAGCAGGCCTATCAAGCCGTGGGAAAGATGGTTGGTGTGCTGAATACATTGACTGACACCGTGCTCAATATCTTGCGGTAACGGAGGATCACCATGATTTCGAACCTCGATCCGAATATGCAACATTTTCTAAACGGGCTGAATGAAATCAGCAACAAGATGGCGGACGCCCAGCGCCGTATCACCACGGGACTCAAGATCTCGCAGGTCTCCGATGCACCGGATTCCATTTCGCTGCTCCTCGACGCTCGCGCCAACCTGAGCGCGGCAACGCAAAAGCTGTCCAATCTCAGCCGCGTCAAAACCGAGGTGGATACGGCAGAGCAATCGTTGCAAACAGCCGTGCAGCTATTCGACAAGGTGCAGACGCTGGGGGCGCAAGGCGCTTCGGACGTAATGACGGCTTCCGGACGCGCGGATGCCGCGCAGGAACTCGATAGCCTGCTGCAGCAAATGGTGGGCCTGGCGGGCACGTCGGTGGAAGGCCGCTACATTTTTGCCGGGGACACGGATCAGCAGGTGCCGTATACCTACACCGAGGGACAAGCAACGCCGGTAAGCGCGTATCTAGGTTCGTCTTCCACCCGCCTGGTTCAACATCCCAACGGCACTACGTTCACCGTTGCCAGAACCGCACAGGAGATCTTCGATTCCGCGGACCCGGCAACCAACGTGTTTGGCTCTATGCAGCAATTGATCACGGCCCTGCGAGCAAACGACGGCACCGCCATCCGGGCGGCGAATGGGGGCTTGGGCAAAGTGGGCGAATACCTGAACAATCAGTTGGCGTTCTTCGGAACCACGCAAAACAAAGTGACGAACGCCACCGATTTCGGCAATACGCTGCTCGTTCAGCTTCGCACGCAGATTAGCGATTTGGAGGATGCCGATCTGACGCAGGCGATCCTCGAGTTGAATCAAGCGGGCACGCAACAGCAAGCCGCGCTGCAATCGCGCGCGCGCATACCGACAACGACGTTGTTTGACTTCTTGGGTTAGCTGCAGGCAAACCAGGACGGCTATTCAATCCGTCAGGCTCTACTGGGCTTTGTCCGGAATGATCGCGGAGACTGTCGCGAAACCGGCCCCGTCCGGCGTTCCAAAGCGCAGGTCCACGAACAAGATTTCGCTACCGCCAGGCACCGAATTCACCACCCAGAACGGGGCGCGCGAGAAACGCATCATCACCTGGAAATCCGGACGCAGCTTCGCGGCTTCAATCGCAGGACTGGGTGGCGCTTCCGGATAAACGCGGGCCTGATACGTTGGCACCGCCTCACCTAAAGTCACCGGCAGCATAGCGACAAAACCCTCGCCGCGGACGATGCCGCGCCATCGCATGGGATGGAAAAAATCCGCGGGAACGGCGATCACTTCGCGCGGAGGGGAGAGCTTGCCTGATGGACCACGATACTGCTGTGAAGCGAGCGCGTCCACCGCGTGATCGTGCGCCGCAAGGCGGCCGCATTCATAAGTGAACAGGGCAATCAGCGCAAACCAAGCGAAGCCTTCGCGCAAAAGCTGGCGCGCGGGACCCGCGCCCTCCCCCTTTCTCCGGAACAGCAGCAAAGGAGCCAGCAATCCAGTGAACAGGATCACCCAAATCCATACGTCCGCAATGTTTGTGATATCGAGCATCACGCGGCGCGGCGAAAACGGCAACAGCAGTTGAATGCCGTAGGGGTTCGTCCAATCAAGCAAGAGGTGACTGAGAATTCCCGCAAGCGACGCAAGATAGACTCGCCAGGAAAACCTCGCCCTCACCAAGACCATCGGCAACAGCGCCATCAACGGAGCAAACCCAAGCGAGTGCGTGTAGGCGCGGTGGTGATCCAGGTAGCGGAGGCGGTCGGTGAACCAGTAATAGGCGTCGATGTCGGGAATGTTCGCCGCGATCATCATCATGCCGGCTCCGCGGGCAGTGGTTTTCTCCAGCCCCGCGCGGGCCATCATGAGACCGACAATCGTGTGCGTGACGTTTTCCATGCGCCTGAACGGGACGGACGGTTATTTGTATCGAGGAGGCACCAGGAGCGTCAGTGCGCTTGGCACAATCTCAAATCGCACCGGCAGACTCCCCACGGCTTCGCCATCGATTTGGACGGGAGCTTCGCCGGAAAATTCCATTTCCGTTGCGCGAACCGTTTGGACGCCCGGCAGCACTTGCACGCAGCGCACGCCCACGGCCAGCATGTAGCCGGCGTAGCGCAAGGGGTGCGATCCTTCGAACAGCACCACTTCGAACGCGTCCGCCAGCAACGAAGCGCCCTTGGCTATTTCGAGATCGCCGCCGTAGTTGCGGACTCGCGCCGCCAGTACGAATCCGCACTGCTTCTCGACGCCTGCTACCTTCGCGGTAAATTGTTCAATCGTTTGCGTGAAGCGCCCGAGCCCAGCCACCCAATAAGCGAGTTTGCCCGTCTTTGCCTTCAACGCGGGATCCACCGCATTCACAATGGCGGCATCCAGACCGACGCCGCCCATCAGAAGGAAATACCGGCTGGTGCCGTCCGAACGAGTCATCTTGCCGAGGGAGATCTTCCTCTCCACACACCGTTCCAACTGCCGGGCCGCCCGCTCCGGGCTGGATCCTAGTCCGAGTTCCATCGCAAGTACATTGGCGGTCCCACCTGGTAGTACGCCAAGCGGGACGGAGGAGTTCACCATTCCGTTGGCCACTTCGTTGATGGTGCCGTCGCCGCCAAGGACCAGGACCAGGTCCGCGCCCGCAGCAATGGCCTCCCGCGCCAGGACAGTGGCGTGCCCGGCCGCGGCCGTGGGCAGCAGTTCCGGCACAATATTGGCCCGCGCCAGCGCTTCGGTGGTACGCTCGATAAGACGTCCCGAATTTCGCTGGACTTTCCCCGCGGTGGGGTTGTAGATGAGGACCGGCTGGCGATAGAGTGTGATGCTTTGAGTATACCGCCGTGAGCGCTATCCATAAGAAAATTGATGACTTGCGCGAGGCGATCCGGCGGCATGAGCATCTCTATTACGTCCTCGATCAACCCGAAATCAGCGACGCGGAATACGACGCGTTGATGCGACAGCTCCAGCAAATGGAGCAACAGCATCCCGACCTGATCACGTCCGATTCCCCCACCCAGCGGGTCGGCGGCAAGCCGCGGGAAGGCTTCGTTAAAGTGGCGCACTCAGGGCCTATGCTTTCGCTCGATAACGCATTGAATGAAGAGGAGTTACGGGACTTCGACCGGCGCGTCAGGGAGCTTCTGTGGGACGAGGCATTTCAGTACGTGGCCGAACTGAAACTCGACGGACTTTCGCTCGCCGTACAGTACCAGGATGGGTTGCTCTCGAAGGCCATCACACGAGGCGATGGCAGCGTTGGCGAGGATGTCACCGAGAATGCGCGTACCATCCGATCGCTGCCGCTGAAGCCTACCTCGGCGCCGGATGCCTTCGAGGTGCGCGGCGAGGTGGTGTTCAACAAAAAGTCGTTCGAAAAACTGAATGAAGACCGCTCGACGGAAGGACTGCCGATCTTTGCCAATCCGCGAAACGCGGCCGCCGGGTCTCTTCGCGTGCTCGATCCGGCGATCACGGCATCGCGCAAGCTCGAGTATTTCGCCTACTTCCTGATACCTCCGCCGCCCGCGCAATCGAAATCGCTCGAACAAATGGCGGCGATGGGCTTCAAGGTGAATCCGGCGTGGCGCCTTTGCGAAGACATCGAAGCGCTCACCGCGTTCTGCAAGGAGTGGGAGCAAAAACGCGACAACCTGCCGTTTGAAATCGATGGCGTGGTCGCCAAAGTGGACCGCCTCGATCAGCAGCAGCGGCTTGGTTGGACCGCCAAGGCCCCCCGATGGGCGATCGCCTTCAAATTCCCGGCCCGGCAGGAGCAGACGGTTGTGGACGGTATCGGCGTCCAGGTAGGACGCACCGGCGCCCTGACCCCTGTTGCGCACCTGAAGCCCGTCAGCATCAGCGGCGTCATTGTTCGCAACGCCACGCTGCATAACGAAGACGAAATCGAGCGGCTGGGCGTCCAGATCGGCGATACGGTTCTGGTGGAACGCTCCGGTGATGTGATTCCGAAGGTGGTCCGCGTGGTTGCCGAAGGCACAGACCGGACGCCCTTCCAAATGCCGAAGTCGTGCCCTGAATGCGGCGGGGAAATTGTCCGCGCCGAAGGCGAAGCGGCCAGCCGGTGCATCAACATCAACTGCCCGAAACGACTGAAAGAAAGCATACTTCACTGGGCCGCACGCGGCGTGATGGACATAGACGGCCTGGGTGAAGCGCTTGTGGACCAGCTTGTCGATAAGGGCCTGGTCCGCAACGTCACAGACCTTTACAAGCTGACTCCCGAAAGCCTCACGGAGCTGGAGCGCGTGGGGAAGAAGTCCGCCGAAAAGCTCCTGGCGAATATCGAACGCTCTCGCCAATCCCGGCTGCCGCGACTCTTGAATGGCCTTGGTATCGCTTTCGTGGGCGAGCGCACAGCGCAAATTCTGGCGGAGACCTTCGGAGACCTGGACGTCATCGCAAAAGCAGGCGAAGACGAACTGCAGCGCGCGGAAGAAGTAGGCCCGAAAGTGGCGCAGAGCCTGCGCAAATTTTTCGAGGAGCGGCACAACCATGCGCTAATCGACTCCCTGCGTTCGCTTGGCTTTCCGTTCACGTACGAGATCACCCGAAAATCGGCAAAACTCGCGGGGCTTACGTTCGTTCTCACCGGCACACTCCCGAACCTCAGCCGGGACGAAGCCAAGCGGCGCATCGAAGGAGCAGGCGGGAAAGTTAGTGGCTCGGTGAGTAAGAAGACGAACTACGTGGTGACAGGTGAGGAAGCTGGCTCAAAGCTGGATAAGGCGCGCGAACTAGGCGTCCCGGTGATCGATGAAGCGGCGTTGCTGGAATTGGTCGGTCACGAGCCGAGCGGCCCGGAGTCTGAAAGTTAAGATGCATCACCTCCGCGAAGTACTGGTCTCGTGGGGTCCGCTAGGCGTGTTTCTGCTCGCCGTCGTGGAATCGGCAGGCATCCCCAACCCAGGCGGTACGGATGCGCTGCTTCTGATCCTGGCCATCGCGCGTCCGGATCAAGCGATGCTGTGTGCTGCGCTCGCGGCGTTCGGCTCGCTGATCGGCAGCGCGATCTTTTACGAAATCACTCGCAAAGGCGGGGAAAAGCTTCTTAATAAATACGCGTCCACCCCACGGGGGCATAAGTTCCGCAATTGGTATGACCGTTACGGACTCATCTCGGTTTTCATTCCGGCACTGGTTCCGATTCCAGTGATGCCCTTTAAGGTCTTTGCCGCATGCGCGGGGGTGATGAGCGTGCCGCGAACCCGCTTCCTCGGAGTGCTTGCGGCGGCCCGCTTCCCCCGTTACTTTGCGCTTGCGTATCTCGGCCAGCAACTCGGAGAAAATTCCGCGGCCTGGCTGCGCGGGCACCTGTGGCTTCTGACAGGAGTTGCTGCGTGTATCGGATTCGCGCTTTATGTGATGGTTCGTTGGGTAGACTCACGCAACGCCGCTACACTGGAATAAGAAAGCATGGAGTAAGAAAGCCCCGTGACGCCGCTCATCGACACCTTCGGCCGTATCCACGACAACCTCCGCATCAGCGTTACGGATCGTTGTAACATCCGCTGCTTCTACTGCATGCCGGAAGAGGGCGTGAAGTTCCAGGCGCGCGAAGAGATCCTGACGTTTGAGGAAATCGAGCGCTTCGTACACATTGTCGTCGGGCTGGGCGTCCGCAAACTGCGCATCACCGGCGGCGAACCCCTGCTCCGCCGCGGACTTCCAGATTTGCTCCAGCGCCTGCATTCGATCCCCGGCGTACAGGATTTGGCGCTGACCACCAACGGTGTCCTGCTGAAGGATCACGCCCAGGAACTCTACGACGCCGGTCTCCACCGCATCAACGTTCATCTGGATACGCTGGACCGGGCGCGCTTCCAGCAAATCACGCGCCGCGATGATTTCGACAAGGTTCTCGATGGAATTGAGACCGCGCGGCGGATTGGCTACAAAATCAAGATCAACGCCGTTGCGGTGAAGAATCTGGTGGAGCCGGATATTGTCCCGCTCGCCCGCTTCGGCCGCGAGCGAGGCATTGAAATCCGTTACATAGAGTTCATGCCACTGGACGCCCAGGGTCTTTGGGATAACGGCCGCGTGCTCACGCAAGATGAAATGACCGCCATGCTCGAACGCGAAATCGGCGCGCTCGAAGCCGTCCCCGACCAGGACCCGCGCGCGCCCGCCACCGAGTTCCGATTCAAAGACGGCATCGGCAGCGTGGGCTTCGTGTCGTCGGTAAGCCATCCCTTCTGCCTGAACTGCAACCGCATCCGCATCACCGCCGACGGCCACTTCCGCTATTGTCTGTTCGCGGTGGAAGAAACCGACATCCGCACGCTCTTGCGCAACGGCTCGCTGGACGAAACGATCGCCCAGGCGGTGATCGATTCCGTGAAAGCGAAATGGATCGGCCATCAGATCAATACGCAAAAGTTCGTCCCACCGCCCCGGCCGATGTATTCGATTGGAGGCTGATCGCCGGTGGTATTCTCGAATTGAAGTGACCGAGCGCATCACAATCGAGCCAGGGAAACGCTCCGGGCAGCCGTGTATTCGCGACTTGCGAATCACCGTCTGGGATGTTCTCAAATGGCTCGCCGCAGGAATGACCGAGCAGGAGATTCTGGAAGAATATCCCGAGCTCGAGCGCGAAGACTTTCGCGCTGTCTATGAATACGCCGCCAAGATGGGACAGCGCGTTGCCATATAGACAGCCGTGAAGCTTCTTTTTGATGAAAATCTTTCCCGCAAGCTTCCAGCCAGGATTGGTGGAGTTATTTCCGGGTTCCATCCACGCCGTCGATGCTGCACTCCTGACCGCGTCCGATACCGCCGTGTGGAGTTTCGCAAAAGCCAACGGTTTCATGATCGTTAGCGCGGATTCCGACTTCTTCGACATGGCCACCGCGTTGGGTCCACCCCCAAAGGTCATTTGGCTTCGTCGATGGACCCACCCAACGCGAGACGTTGAGTCGATCTTGCGCCGCGAGGCAATCCGCATCCGCACCTTCGATGACGCTCCGGAACTGGGAGTGCTCGTTTTGGATAAGGCTTAACCGCTGGGCCATGCCGCTCTTGCTTCGTCTTACCATCGATCTGATATTGTACTCAGAGGTACCCAAGGAGGCCCATGAGATTAGCTTTTTTTGCCGCGATGCTTAGCTTGAGCGCCACGGCGTTTGCACAGAGCGTGCCCGAAATTCCTTTCGATGGAGACGTTAACTTTCTAAAGTTCCCCGATACCATTCACCTCGGTGAACCTTCGGGCGTCGCCGTGAATTCGCAGAAGCATATTTTCGTTTTCAATCGCGGCAATACGAGCGGTCCGGCCTATGCCGCCGCAGCCGCGCAGTTGCTTGAATTCGATCAAACCGGCAAGTTTGTTCGCGAAATCGGCAAGAACCTGTACGCATGGTCGTACGCGCACGATGTCCGCGTCGATCGCTTCGACAACATCTGGGTGATCGACAAAGGCTCCGACATGATCGTGAAGTTCAATCCGCAGGGCCGCGTCACCATGGTGTTTGGCCGCAAGAAGGAAGCGTCCGACGAAGACGCGAAGCCGTGGGAGCATCCGCGCCCGCCGCTACCTGCAACTCCGGGCCAGTTCCGCCAACCCACCGACGTCACCTGGGACAAGGAAGACAACATCTTCATCAGCGACGGCTACGTCAATTCCCGCATCGCGAAGTTCGACAAGAATGGCGATTGGGTGAAGTCGTGGGGCGAACCCGGCAATGGCCCCGGCCAGTTGAACACACCGCACGGCATTGGCTCCGATAAAGACGGCAACATTTACGTCGCCGACCGCGGCAACCGCCGCATTCAGGTGTTTGACCACGACGGCAAGGTGCTGCGTGAAATTCGTGTCGACAACCAAATGCCGCCGGTTCCGCCAAACCTGATGCCGTGGATGGGCAACCTTCCGGACATGAACGGCCCCGTGAACACCCAAAAGCCCGGCGCCCCGTGGACCATCTGCATCTCGCCCGGACCGACGCAGTATCTCTACACCTCGGACGCATTCCCCGGCCGTATTTACAAACTGACGCTCGACGGGAAGTTGGTCGGCACGCTCGGCCGCGTTGGCCGTCAACCGAAGCAGTTCGGCTGGATCCATCAGATGGCGTGCCCGTCGGAAAACGAAATTTACGCGGCGGAAATCCTGAACTGGCGCGTACAAAAATTGACGCTGCATCCGGCGAAGTAATTCCGCAGGAAACGAGGAAAAGTTCCAGCATGATGTTCCGTTCCACTCTTCTGCTGTTCGCGTTGAGCGCCGTGACATTCGCGGCCGATCCGATCTCGGGCGATGCCGTCTACGCCAAGCGTTGCGCCAACTGCCATGACCGTGCCGGTGAGCGCGTGCCCCCAAAGGCCGCGCTCAAGAACCTGACGTCTACCCGGATTTTGCGCGCGCTCGATTTCGGCGTGATGATCAACGTCGCTTATCCAATGACCAGAGCCGAACGCGACGCGGTGGCCACCTACCTGGGGCGCTCCGGACCCGAGCCCGGGCCGCTGGCAACGGCTTTCTGCAAGGACCGGAACATCAAGCTGAACGACTCCTCGAAATTCAATTGGAACGGGTGGAGTCCAACCTCGGACAACGCCCGTTACGTACCCACCGACGTCGCGGGAATCTCCCTGAGCCAACTCGGCAAGCTGAAACTGAAGTGGGCGTTCGCATTCGATGGCGATATCAACGCGTTTGCTCAGCCCACCGTGCTCGATGGCCACGTGTTCGTCGGCAGTGCGGGCGGCGTCATTCACGCGCTTCGCGCCGATTCGGGCTGCCTTGAATGGACGTTCCAAGCGAACGGCCCCGTGCGCGCCGCGATTGCCGCGGCTCCGTTGAACGGCAAGCACGCACTCATTTTCAGCGACCTCACCGGCTGGGTGTATTCGCTCGAAGCCGAAACCGGGAAGCTGATCTGGAAGAAGCGCGTGGAGGACCACGAAGCGTCGCGCCTGACGGCGGCCGCGCTGATCCACAACGGCGTTGCTTACATTCCGGCGGCATCGTGGGAAGAGACGCGCTCACTCAATCCGGATTACCAGTGCTGCACTTTTCGCGGCAGCATTACGGCACTGCGAATTGCCGATGGCTCGCAAGTGTGGAAGACCTATATGATTCCGGAGCCGCCGAAGCAAACCGGCAAGAACAAAGCCGGCACGCCCCAGTTCGGTCCCTCTGGCGCTGGCATTTGGTCCACACCGACGCTCGATGCCAAGCGGAACCGACTCTACATCACTACCGGCGATAACTACTCGACGCCCGCGACGAACACCAGTGACGCCATCGTCGCGCTCGACATTCCCACCGGTAAGGTGCTGTGGACGAAGCAGACGACGCCAAACGACTCCTACAATTCGACCTGTAGCAATAAGGAAAAAATCAGCTGCCCGGAAGAAGACGGGCCTGACCATGACTACGGTTCTTCGGCGATTTTCGCGCACACAAGCGCGGGTCGTGATCTGGTGATCGCCGGACAAAAATCGGGCGTTGTTTACGCGGTGGACCCGGAGAAGAACGGCGAAATCGTTTGGCAGGCGCGCGTCGGCAAGGGCGGAACGATTGGTGGCGTGCAGTGGGGCATGTCCTCCGACGGCCAGCTTGTCTATGCGGCGGTTTCCGATGCGCGCTTTACGCAGACCCCAACGGCGCGCATTCTCGACGCCAAAGAAGGCGGCGGGCTGACGGCGCTGCGGATCGCTGATGGCAGCAAGGCATGGTTTGCGGCTCCTGCGCCCTGCGCTCCTAATGCGAAAAATTGCGCACCCGCGCAATCGGCCGCGATCACGGCAATACCCGGCGCCGTGTTCTCCGGCTCTGTCGATGGCCACCTACGCGCTTTCTCTACCGAAGAGGGCAAGGTGCTGTGGGATATCAACACGATTCGCGAATACACGGCGGTGAACGGAGTCAAGGGCAAGGGCGGCTCGCTCGATGGCCCCGGGCCCGTCATCGTCAACGGCATGTTGTTCGTGAACTCGGGCTACTCACGCTACGGCGGCGTGCCGGGTAACATGTTGCTCGCGTTTTCGGCACGATAAGCCCGGCGCCAAGTAAAGTGAAGTGGTGGTGTTGATTCGAAGATGACGCGACGCACATCGTCGGGCCTATCCTGGGACATATCTCGGGGCCTATCCTGGGGCATATCATGGTTCCTGGGCCTCGCGTCTTTCCTTGCCCTGCTCGGCGCGTCCCTGTATCTTTTCTACTTCCGCGGCTACGTATCGATTCTTTCGGGCGATAGCTCATCGTTCCTGATTGAGCTGGCGCGCACGCAGGCGCGGAATCACACGGATGCCGATGTTCTGGTGCTCGGCAACTCCACCGCAGCCGAAGGATTTCTCGTCAACTATTTCAATTCGCACGCTCCGGGTCATACGGCACTGAACTTGGGCGTCCCTAGCGGCAACGTGTTCTTGTTTGACCGCATGACGGCGATGGCTGTGCGCGAGGGCGTGCGGCCGAAATCCATCGTCTTAATGCTGATGCCCGATATCTTCAGCAGGCGGGAAGGTTTCAATTTTCTACGAAATGATCTGACTCTGCTCAAGACGGTGCTCTCCGCGCAGGATGTGGCGACGCTCGGCATATACGCGCAAGATCTCCGCGAGTACGCCGATCTTGCCGTGCCCATTGCCCTACGCCCTGTTTTGTTTCGAGCAGAGTTGAAGGATTTTTTGGCCCACCCTGGCGAGCGTCTTGAGAATTCAGAGAAGGTTCGCGGCTATCTGGCGGGATTTCACAAGGATACTCCCATGCCGGAATCCGACCATCCGTTCGCGGTGTGCGAAGCAGGACCATTGGATCAACTTGACGCCACCGTCGAACGACTTCGTCGCGAAAAAAATCCTGCGCTTCCGGATGTTGAGCGCGTCTTGGCCGGCTACAACGCGATGAAGTATCAACCTTCCGCGGTGGATTCCTTCCGCGTCGAGCGTATCCACCGCTTGCTCGAACGGCTGCGCGGAACCGGCGCACAAGTGTACATCGCAGAGGCGCCCTTTTACGATCCGAATTTCACCCAGTATCCGGCAGCCTACAGGGACGCATTTAAAGACGCACTGAAAGGAGTCGCTCAATCGGTTCCAGGCGTCACGCTGCTGCCCACCTTTGAAGGCGACTGCACCATGATGATGGACACGCTGCACCTCAACCGCAAGGGCGGCGAACTGTTTACGGAGTATCTGCGCACACGTGTCCTTTGATACTGCAGCATTCTGGCTGTTCGCGGTGGTGGTGTGGGCCGTCTACCTAATCATCCGCAATAATGCGGCCCGCATCGGCTTGCTGATTGCCGCAAGCGTGCTCTACTACGCAAGCTGGAACGTCTGGTATCTCGCCTTGCTCGCCGGATTCACGGCCATCAGCTTTTGGATTGGCAATACCGCGTATAGGGGTGCGCATTTCCCGCTGATGTTTGCGGGCGTTTCCATTTGTACCGCAGGACTGGCCGCAGCCAAAGTATGGGGCCACCCGCTTCCGGTGGGCGTCAGTTTTTACGCACTGCAGGCCATCGCCTATATCGTCGATTGCTATCGCGGTGACCTCAAAGAACGTGCCGGACTGCTGCGCTATTCGCTCTACATGAGCTTCTTCCCCCGCTTGCTTGCAGGGCCCGTGGTGCGTCCCGGGGACTTTCTGCCGCAAACCATTTTGCCGGAAACGATCTCGCGTCCCCGCCTCACCTCAGCGGACATTTGGGAAGGGCTGGTGCTCATCGTTTTCGGCTTGTTCAAGAAACTGGTGATCGCCGATAATCTCGCGCTGGTGGTCGATCCGGTTTTCGGCAATCTCCACACAAGCGGTGCCCGCATTGTGTTGGCCACCTACGCGTTTGCGCTGCAGATCTATTGCGATTTTGCGGGCTATACGGACATGGCGCTCGGCGTCGCCCGGTTCTTCGGCTACAAACTGCCGGAGAATTTTAACTGGCCCTATCTTTCGAAAAACCCCGCCGACTTCTGGCGGCGCTGGCACATTTCGCTTTCCAACTGGCTGCGCGATTACGTCTACTTCTCGCTGCCCGGCCATCGCTCGAAGTCCCGCATCTATTCCTACATTCACTTCCCCATTACCATGCTGATCTGCGGCATCTGGCACGGGCTTGGTTGGACGTACACGTTGTGGGGCTTGTACCACGGCATACTGCTCGCCGGTTATTACAAGTTGCGTCCGAAGGCGAAGAAGAACGAGAGTCAGTGGACATTGGGCTCAATTGGTTCCATATTGCTGATGCAGCAACTCTCCGTGCTCGGATGGATTCTCTTCCGTTTAAATCGGATTTCGGATCTGCCGGTGTACTTTCGTCAGTTGACGCAATCGGAATTTGCCGCAACTTTCACGGATGCGGAATGGATGGCGGTCACGCTTATGGCGCTTGCGTTGCTCGCTCACTTGGCCGAACAGGTTAGACCGCTGGCGCCCATCATCCTTCGCAACCGCTGGCATCCCTGGACCATGACCGTTCTCTTGATCGCGCTACTCGCCACCGCGACATGGAACGTCCCAGCGCAGCAGATGTTTTTCTATTTCCGTTTCTAGCTGATAACAGATCGTGCCCGAAATGTTCCCCGAAAATCGAACCCAAAGGGCGATCTCCTTACCGCACAAACAGATAGCGCATGTTGCAACTAGTTGCAACTGGTTTGCTTGCGGCCACCCTTCTATTGGTTCATAATAAAGCTGTCTTGCAAATGCGTGTCAATAAGCATCCGCACCACGACAATTCGGGATTCCGGGATCTGACCATGCTCCGGAAGGGCGAATCGGCGATTCTCGACCACATCGATCTGCCTGAAGATGACGCGCGCCGCTTGATGGAACTGGGTTTTCTACCAGGGCATTTGGTCACCTCGGCACACGCGGCGCCCGGCGGAGATCCAAAGGTGTTTCGCGTCGATGGCTCAGAGATTGCTTTGCGCCGGGAAACGGCGCGGCACATGTTCCTGAAACAGGCGGAAACACAGGCGTAAAGATGGACGATTGCCACGCACCCGCAGGCGCCGCCACCTCCACAGCAAGTGATGTGAAGACGCACCTGGTGGCGATTGTCGGTCCGCCGAACGCTGGAAAATCCACTCTATTTAACCGGCTCACCGGACTACGTCAAAAAGTAGCAAATTTCCCCGGCGTCACGGTCGAACATCGCATGGGCCGCGTGAAACTCGACCTCGGCCGTGAAGTGTTTCTGGTGGATCTGCCGGGCGTCTACAGCCTTCAACCGCGTACCGAAGACGAGCGCGTGACGCACGACGTTCTCACCGGTGAAATGAAAGGCCTGCGGAAGCCCGACGCCGTGATGCTGATTCTGGATTCGACAAACCTGGGACGCCATTTATCGCTCGCTCCACCGATTCTGAGCCTCGGCTTGCCGACATTGATCATCCTGAACATGGCCGATGACCTTGGACGACGCGGAGGTGAGGTTAATCCGGAAGAGTTATCGACGCAACTAAGCGCTCCGGTGGCGCTGATCAGCGCGTCCCATGGCACCGGCATCGAAAAAGTGGTGGAGTTCCTCTCCGAGGCCGTCTTCCACGAAAAGCCCAAGCCGCCGCTGGTGCAGTTGCCGATCATTTACGACGTGCCGAAGGTCCGCGATTGGGCCGCGGATATCGGCCGCCGCACGAACTATCGCCCTCCCGCGCCTCCGTTGTGGACGCGCCGTCTGGATGGGGTCTTTCTGCATCCGGTTTTAGGCCCACTGATCTTCTTTTTGGTGGTGCTGGGCGTCTTTCAAACAATCTTCGCGGGTGCACGCCCGCTGATGGACGGTTTGCAGGCGATGATCGAAGGCTCCGGCAAATGGATGCAAGCCGCTCTACCGGATAATCAACTGCGCTCGCTGCTCATTGATGGCATCTGGAGCGGCGTTGGCTCGGTGGTCGTCTTCCTGCCGCAAATTCTGCTGCTGTTTTTGTTCATCGGCGTTCTCGAGGACTCAGGTTATCTGGCACGCGCCGCGCTGATTGCCGATCGCACCATGGCGAGGATCGGCCTGCAGGGCAAAAGTTTCATACCTTTGCTTTCGGCTTACGCTTGCGCGGTTCCGGCGATCATGGCCACGCGCACCATCGAGAACAAGCGGGACCGCATCGCGACCATTTTGATTGCCCCGTTTATGACGTGTTCGGCGCGTTTGCCCGTGTATACGCTTGTCATCGCTGCGTTTATGCCGGATAAATCGCTACTGGGACCGTTCCTGGGCACGCGCGCGGCGGCGCTTCTTGGCCTCTACGTTTTGGGATTCCTCGCCGCCGTGATCACGGCGCGGTTGTTGAAATCCACGGTATTGAAGAGTACGCGTTCACCGTTCATGCTGGAAATGCCTCCCTATCGCTGGCCCACCTTCCGCTCGCTCGGCTTGCGCCTGCTCGACCGTTCCAAGGTGTTCCTTCGCCGGGCCGGCACCGTCATCTTGGGCGTCGCCGTATTGCTATGGGTGCTTTCGAACCTGCCACTGCATGACGGGAAGACGCCGGAGATTGGCGATAGCTTTGCCGGCATGATTGGCCACGCGGTAGAACCCGCGATTCGCCCCCTCGGTTTCAACTGGAAGATCGGCATCGGCCTGATTACGTCACTGGCGGCGCGCGAAGTCATTGTGGGCACTCTGGGCACAATTTACGCCGTTGAGGGCACGTCTGAGTCCGTGGGTCTGCGGGAAGCGTTGCACCAGGATCTGACGCCCGGAGGCGCCGCGGCGTTGTTGGTCTTTTTCGCCTTCGCCATGCAGTGTATGTCTACCATGGCCGTGGTGCGCCGTGAAACCGGCGGCTGGCGCTGGCCTGCGATTCAGTTCGCCTACATGACGTTGTTCGCCTACGTATTCGGGTACCTCGCAAACCGCATCGTCACCGCCTGGCTCTGAAAATCAGGGAAGGCGGGACCCCGGTCCCGCGCCGAGGCCCCGACTCGGCTTCCGTTTCGATAGGCCGGCTTAGGGACTGGCCGCAGGATCGGGGTCCCGCCTTCCAAAATCGCGTTTTTCTTGACGCACTTGTTACCATATAGCGTGCGCAACGTTATCATTCTCGGCTCTGGATGCGCGGGGAACACCGCGGCAATTTATACGGCTCGTGCGGGCCTGAAACCACTGGTGGTCATTGGCCACGAACCCGGCGGCCAGCTTTCGATCACTACGGAAGTCGAAAATTTCCCTGGCTTCCCCGCAGGCGTGCAAGGCCCTGAACTCGTCGCCAACATGCAGCAACAGGCGGAAAAGTTCGGCGCCGAATATATCTACGGCACCGTCACCGCGGCCGATCTTTCGAAGCGGCCGTTCAAGCTCACCATCGACGAAGAAGTGCACGAATGCCGGACGCTCATCGTCGCCACCGGCGCTTCGGCGCGCTGGCTTGGGTTGCCCAATGAGCAGAAGCTGATCGGCTTTGGCGTCAGTTCGTGCGCCACCTGCGACGGAGCGTTCTACAAAGGCCGCAAGATCATGGTGATCGGCGGCGGCGATACGGCCATGGAGGAAGCCAACTTCCTCACCCGTTTCGGCGAAGAAGTAACGCTGGTTCACCGGCGCGACGAATTCCGCGCATCGAAAATCATGTTGGAACGCATGAAGGCGAATCCAAAGGTCAAAATTTTGACCAACACCGTCGTCGAGGATATCTACGACGTGGAACAGAAGACTGTCACCGGCGTGAAGCTTCGCGATGTTGTTACGGGAAAGGTTTGGGATCAGCCCGTCGACGGCTTCTTCCTTGCCATCGGCCACATTCCAAACACGAAGCCCTTCGCCGGCCAGTTGGATCTGGACCCGGACGGATACATCCTGTCCAAAGGCGGAGCGCGCACCAACATCTCTGGCGTCTTCCACGCCGGCGACGTCGAGGACCGCGTCTACCGCCAAGCCATCACGGCCGCAGGCGCTGGCTGCAAGGCGGCGATCGAGGCGGAGCGGTTCCTGGAGTCGGAAGGGCACTAAGTCCGAACGGGAACATTCTTTCGTGTAGACTGAAGTCAGAAATGCTGCCGCTTGCTCAGATTTGGCACAGCGACCCTGAAATCATGGGGGGCGTCCCGGTCTTTACTGGTACCCGCGTCCCTGTTCGCTCCCTGTTTGACTATTTAGAAGGCGGCGAATCTTTGGACGAATTTTTGCGGCAGTTCCCCTCGGTGCAGCGGGAGCAGGCCGTCGCAGCGCTCGACGTAGCGCGCGATTCCCTGCTCACCAGTGCGCATACTTCTTGACGAAAATTTACCGTCGGATCTCGCCGCGGAACTGGATGGTCACCGGGCGCACACGGTCGCGCATGCCGGTTGGTCCGGGACTCCGGACGGAAAGCTGTTACGTCTTGCCGCCGCGCATTACGACGCTTTTTTGACGATGGACGGCAGCATCCGGCATCAGCAAAACTATTCAAACCTGGGACTTCGAATCGTTGTGATCAAAGCGCAATCCAATCGGTTGTTCCATTTGCGGCCATTGGTGCCGCAAATTCTTAAGACCTTGCGTTGGATGAGGCCCGGACAACTTGTGGACATTTCATCGCAAGTCGGCGATTAGTTATTGTTGCGCGGACGCTCGTACTTCGCTTGTGTGTACTTCCCTGCCTCTTCAAGCGCCCCTTGCGTGTTGTCCTTCGTACGGATCGCCTGGCGGTATTCGTTCACGGCGCGCTCGCGCTGGTCGGTGATATCGAAGACTTTGCCTAGGTTGATGTGCGCCCATACTTCGGTCCACTTGGGCTCCAGATCGCCATTCAATACTTCGCGGAATTCGTTCGCGGCGGATTGATAGTTGTTCTGCAGGAAGAACAGCTCGGCAACGCGGTAATGCGCAAGCGAACTGTTGCGTTTCACATCGATCGCTTTCTGGTATTCCTTCAGAGCTTCTGAATAGTCGCCCACTTCAGTGAACTGCTCGCCCCTGCGAATCGCGACGGCGACGCGCATTCCGGTATCGAAGCGCAGTACTTGGCCCTTCGAGTCAAGCGTCACCACCTTCGGGCGGCCGAACGTTTCCATGGCGAACTCGGACGATGTGCCCACCACCTCGATCAACTTCGTTTCGGGGTTGCCTTCCGTTTCCACATGCAGCAGAACCGGCATACGGAACGTATCCAGATCCTGCGAGACTTTACCCACGACGCGGAAGCCTTTTTGCGTGCGAAACACCGTATATTCCAGCTTGAACTCCGGAGCACCCGACGATTCAATCCACTGCAGGAAAAAGCCCTGAAAACTCTGGCCGCCGAACTCCTCTGCCACCTTACGGAAATCGTCCGTGTTGAGCGATTTCCAGGCGTAGCGCTCCGGCAAAGCCTTGACGATCTTGTAGAAATTGTCGTCGCCTACGATGCCGCGGAGCATGTGCAGCACGGCGGCGCCCTTGCTGGCCGTCAGCGCCCAGAACTCCGGCGAGTAATCTTCCAAACGCCCCGTCTGAATCACAGGCGGTTGCTCTACCGTCAGCGCCTCCACATAGGTATCGTGGATCTCCGTATCCAGCGCCGCGGCGCCGTTCACGTGCTCCAGATAGAGAATCTCCGAGTACCGCGAAAGGCCGTTCTCAATCCACATGTGGTTGCGGGTGGCGGGTCCCAGCAGCGCGCCCCACCACTGGCGGGCAACGTTGTTGGCAACCAGCTTCATGTTCACGGTCTTTCCCATCGCGCGCGGCGAAAGGAAAATCAAACCCGGAGCCGCATATCCGTTCGGCGTTCCGTTCTCAGTTTCGACAACCACCAAATTTTTCTTAAAGGGCAAGCCATACAACCCGGTGAAGAACGTCATCGCCTTGGAGATTTCATCGCCATAGGCCTGCGCCATGTCTGCCGCTTGGCGAAGGTAGAAGTTCGTGGTGACCCCGTCGCTGGAAACGACCTTCGGATCGCCCTTCACCACGGCGATGCTGCCGGGAAACGACGGCTGCGTGAAGGTGATGCGCTCCGTGTGCATGCCGGCGGGGCCCGAGGAATCCGTCGTCCCGGTACCGCTGCCGACCACTCGGAAATCCGCGGGCGTGGTCACACGAATGTCGGAGGTAAAGCGATCCACGGTGTAATCATTCACCGGGAACCACCGCGCCGGATACATCAGGTAGGCGACCTCCGGCGTGATCGCGGAAAACTTGATGCCGAAAACAGGCGACTCTTCCTGCCCGGTCAATTTGCCGCCATAAACGAACGTGAGCGTGGTTGACTTACCTTTGAGAACCGGCTGCGGGAGCGTCACGCGCACCGTCATGTCTTCCTGAAAGCGCGATGCCGATAGCTGCCCGCCGTCTTCGCCCGTAACGCGGTTCAGATTCAGCGCATTGTTCAGTTCAAACGTGACATTCGATGCGGTGTCCACGGGCGTGAAGGTAACCTTCGCGGTCGCGGAAATCGCTTGCGTACGCGGATCGATGTTGGCGTCAATCTGGTAGTTCTGGACGTCGATGCGAGTGCGCTGCGTTTGCAAACGGCCCGATGAATCCTGCGCGAAGGCGGGAATCGCCACAACAGCCAAGCTTGCCAGCATCACCCGCAGAGCGGCGGGCCAAGTCCGGTTACCCTGCATGAACGGTCTCATTCTTTAGCACCCTGTCTATGTACGCGGCAGCCATTTCCATTGGATCGTGCTCGCTGCGCAGCGAATCGGCGGCCTCGGCCAGATCTGCCCGCATCCTGGCTTGCGCATCAGCATCTCCAAGTAATCGCGACGCTTCCGCAGCCAAGCTTTCGGGAGTCATATCGTCCTGGATAAGCTCGGCCACGATCTTCCGCCCGGCCACCAAATTGACCATGGAAAGGAACGGCGCTTTTACCATCCACCGTCCTAATATCCAACTTAACGCGTTTACGCGGTAAAAAGTCACCATGGGTACGCCGAGCAGCATGGCTTCCACCGTAACCGTACCGCTTGCCGCCAAGGCTATCTCCGCCGCAGCCATGCAGTCCCAGGTGTGTCCCTCGACCACACGGATACCCACGCTGCCCGAGCCGCTAACCTGTTGGATGGCCTCCGTGGAATTTCGTTCCGAAAAATTCGCGGCGACCTCAGCATCGGCCACTTGGCCAAGGGGCCCGAAACCCGGCGGCAGCGCGAGGACAAACTCCAGATTTTGGTGCTGTTTCCGGAGTAGTTTCACTGCATCCAGCACATACGGCAAATGGCGCCGCACCTCGCCGTGCCGGCTCCCGGCTAGAAGAAGTACGATCCGGGAGGATTCCTGAACGCCAAACCGCTGACAAAATTCCGCCCGAGTCATGGACGGTTTTACGATGCGCGCCAGGGGATGTCCTATAAACCGCACCGGAACCCCATGTTTTTCAAAAAACGGTTTTTCAAAGGGAAAAATGCAAAGCAGTTCGCGCAAATCCCGGCGCATGGCGCGCACGCGGTGCTGCCTCCAGGCCCACACCTGGGGGGCGATCAAATACACCACTGGGATCCCCCGCGCACGCAGCTTTTTGGCAACGCGCAGATGGAAATCGGGAGAATCCGTCAGAATCGCGAGATCCGGTTTTTCGCGTTCCGCCGCCCGGATCAGTTTGCGGAACTCTTTGTAAATACGGGGGATGTGGCCCACGACTTCCACGATGCCCACGACTGCGAGCGAGCGCTGATCCACAACCACACGCACGCCGGCGGCCTGTGTCCGAGGCCCCGCGCAGCCAAAAAATTCCGCGTCGGGATGCCGGGCACGCAGCGCCTCGACGACGCGCGAGGCGTAGAGGTCGCCCGAAGCTTCGCCCGCCGAGACCAGGATGCGCACATTCTCAGTGTAGTCGTGCGGACCTGCAAGTTGGTGGCGGTGCTGGATTTAGTCTAGCTGGCCATGCGGAGCAGGCCGTAGATTGTCATGCCTTGCGCGATGCGGATCTGCAACCTCAGCCGACGCGTACTCGCTTCCACTTCTTACCGGCGCGGATAGTGAGCGTGCCGTCCTTGGCCGGATGGTTCAAATCACTCCAGCGGGCGCCGTCAATCTCCACCGCCCCCGATTTCAATAACCGTTCCGCTTCGGTGCGCGAAGGAGCCAGAGCGATGGCCACCAACAACTTTGCCATCTGCACACCGTTCGCCGTTCGCGCTGCTTCCGGCAGTTCGACGGTGTCGATATCCGAAGGTTCCCCGCCCTGACGGACTTCGCGATTGAAATCTTCCTTCGCTTGCGCCGCGTCGGCCACCGAATGAAAATCGGCCACAATGCGGGAGGCCAGATCCATCTTCACAGTCATCGGCTCTAATTGCTTCATGGCCTGAATGTGCGCCACGGTCGCGTCGGTCAGCAATTCCCAGTAACGCCACATCAGAGAATCGCTGATGCCCATGATCTTGCGGAACATTACTTTCGGCGGCTCCGTGATGCCGATGTAATTGTTCTTGGACTTCGACATCTTCTCGACGCCGTCCGTGCCTTCGAGCAGCGGCGTTGTCGCGACGATCTGAGGAGCCTGTCCGGAATCGCGCTGCAACTCGCGGCCAACCAAAAGATTGAACTTCTGATCCGTTCCGCCCAACTCCACATCGCTCTGGAGCATCACGGAATCGTACCCTTGCGCCAGCGGATACAGCAGCTCATGCACGGAAATCGGCGTGCCGTCCTTCAATCGCTTGGTGAAGTCGTCGCGTTCAAGAATCCGCGCCACGGTGTATTTCGAGCACAGGCGGATCATGTCCTCGAACTTCATCGGTTCCAGCCAGTCGCTATTGAAGCGGATCTCCGTTTTTTCGGGATCGAGGATCTTAAACACCTGTGCCTTATACGTTTCGGCGTTCTTTGCGATATCTTCGCGCGTCATCGGAGGACGGGTGATGTTGCGGCCGGTAGGGTCGCCGATCAGGCCGGTCATGTCGCCGATCAGGAAGATTACCGTGTGGCCCAGGTCCTGGAAATGTTTCATCTTGCGGATGAGCACCGTGTGGCCCAGGTGCAGATCGGGAGCCGTGGGGTCAAAGCCCGCCTTCACGCGCAGCGGGCGCCCGGTTTTGGCAGCCTCCGTCAAACGGGCGCGCAGATCTTCCTCGCGGATGATCTCGGCAAAACCCTTCTTCAGATACTCGAGTTGTTCGGATACGGGAGCAAAAGGCACTTTCTTCATTGTAAAGTGAGAGCCATGCGAACGCTTCTCCCGCTGATCCTCGCCGCCGGGGCTTTTTTGCTGACCACATCGGCCAATGCCCAGCAGCTTTCCGACCGCTTCTTTGACGAATTTTATTTCCCGTTTAACCCCACGATGGCCACATCGGACGGCATTCACAAGTACGACGGCGAAATTGAGGATTACTCCGCGGCTGGTATCGCGAAGCAGATCGCCAAACTGAAGGAGTTCGAAACTGCGTTCGAAAAGGCCCCTGCGGGTCCCGATCGCGATTTGATTCTTTCCGAGATCCGCTCCAGCTTGCTGGAACTGCAGGTCATCAAGGGCTGGGAGCGCAATCCCGACAACTACACGAGCGGCCTCACCTACAGCGCGTTCGTCATCATGAGCCGCAGCTTCGCTTCCCAAGACGTCCGCCTGCGCGCCTTGATCTCGCGCCAACGCAAAATGCCGCAGGCATTGAAAGACGCGCGGGGGAACCTGAAGAATCCGCCCAAAATCTTCACGGAAATCGCCATCGAACAGGTTCCCGGCATCATTTCGTTTTTCGAACACGACGTCCCCTTGGCGTTCACCCAGGTGAAAGACGCGAAGCTGATGGCCGATTTCAAGGCCTCGAACGCCGCGGTCATCGCCGCTCTACGGGATTTCGAAAAGTTCCTCAAGACAGACCTGCTGCCGCGCTCAAACGGCGATTTCCGTCTGGGCGCGGAGACCTATTCGAAAAAACTTCTTTACGACGAGATGGTGGACATTCCGCTGGACCGTTTGCTCAAAATCGGCTACGACGACCTGCGGCGGAACCAGCAGCAGTTAAAAGAACTTGCCGCGAAGATCGACAAAACCAAGACCCCGCAACAAATTTTGGACACGATGGCGAAAGAGCATCCCACGCCGGAAAAGCTGTTGGATACCTACCGGGGCGCACTCGAAGGCCTGCGCAACTTCATTGCGGCGCGTAAAATCGTTACGATCCCTTCGCCTGTGCTGCCCATCGTTGAGGAAACGCCGCCGTTTGGCCGCGCGCTAACCACGGCTTCCATGGATACGCCGGGGCCCTACGAAAATGTAGCAAAAGAGGCGTTCTTCAATGTCACGCTTCCCGAAAAAACATGGAAGCCCGAGCGCATCAACGCGTTCATGCTGGGCTCTCCACTAAGCGTGATCGTCACCACGGCGATCCACGAAGCGTATCCCGGCCACTATACGCAGTTCCTGTGGATGAAAAATGTCGAATCGCGCGTGCGCAAGCTACTCGGCTGCTCTTCGAATGCCGAGGGCTGGGCGCATTACTCGGAGCAGATGATGGTGGACGAAGGCTACTCGGCTGCGGGCCTCAGCAACGAAAAGATGCGTCTGGGCCAATTGCAGGACGCGCTGCTGCGTGACGCCCGCTACATCGTTGGCATCGAAATGCACACGGGCAAACGAACCATGGAACAGGGTATCGAGTTCTTCGAAAAAGAAGGCTACCAGCCGCACGAAATCGCGCTGAAGGAAACCAAACGAGGCACTTCTGACCCGACGTACTTGTACTACACGTTGGGCAAGCTGCAAATTCTGAAGTTGCGCGAAGATTACAAGAAAATGCGCGGCGCGAAGTTCAACCTGCAGGAGTTTCACGACAGCTTCATGAAGCAAGGCTTCCCGCCGATCAAGATCGTGCGCAAAGCGATGCTGGGGAACGATTCGCCGACGCTGTAGCGCCTGATATTACAGGCCATTTCGCCCCAGATCACGCGCTGCTACACTGTCGGCATGAGCACGGCCACGCTCGTCAGCCTGGAAGAATATCTGG
>JBEBFS010000162.1:0-3981 GCA_040081855.1 Bryobacteraceae bacterium
GGGTCTGAAGATCACGAGCCTCACGTTCCTGTTCACCGACCTCAAAGGCTCGACCGCGCTCTACGACCGGGTCGGCGATCTCGGAGCCGGCCAGCCGCCGCCGGCGGGCGGTCGACGGTGGAGTCGCGCTCGTCGGGACGGAGGCCCCGGCGCCCTTGCCGCGCTTGGGCGGGCTCGGCTTGGCGGCGGTGGCGGTGGCGGTGGCGGTGGCGGTGCAGTCAAGAAACTGGCCATCTGCGCTTTCGGCAAAACTTCCGTATAGATCAACGGGATTAGCGCCAGCACGCCGATCGCAAGGATCTGGCCGCCGAACGACAACATTACCGTCCACCCTTTATGGGTTGTTCCCTCTCCGTCTACGAAGGTTTGATCAAACATCTTCCTTTATCCTTTCAGCCGCCGCTAATCTGATAACTCTCTTCGAATCTCTCAGCCCCGCGCGGCTTTGCGCGACCCGGGCCGCTGCGTTTCCTTCGCGGCAACCGGCGCTTTTGAGCTCTTGGACTCCAAAACTCTTTGCGAGAATAACAGGATCGGGCTCGCAATGTAAATGGATGAATACGTTCCCACGATAATTCCAGCCACCAAGGCAAACGAGAAGCCGTTCAACACCTGGCCGCCGAACAAGAACAACGACAGTGCCGTCAGCAAAGTCAAGCCGCTAGTCAGAATGGTCCGGCTTAACGTCTGATTCACACTCAGATTGATTACCACCGACATGGGTTCCTTGCGCATGTGGTGCAGATTCTCCCGGATGCGGTCGAAGACGACAATCGTGTCGTTCATCGAATAACCAACCAGGGTCAACAGGGCCGCCACAACCGTGAGCGAAATTTCCTTACCGAACAGGGAGAACAAACCGAGAGTGATGATCGTATCGTGGAATACCGCGACAACCGCCGCAACACCGTACAACCATTCGAAGCGGATCGCGATATACACCAGCATGCCGGCCAGGGCGTATAACGTCGCCATGATTGCCTGGCGCTGCAGGTCTTTGCCGATCTTCGGACCAACCACCTCAGCGGAGAGTATCGTGAACGGGCCCAGCGCGCACTGCTGCTTGATCGCACCCAGCACTTGCGGCGTCACACCCTTTACGCCCGCCAGCTCATCCAGATTCTTGAGCAATCCGCCCTTCGATGCCCGGAACTGCTGGATGGCTTTCACCAGATCCTGCAACTCTTGCTCGGAGAGCGCTACCCCAGCCTGCAACAGCGGCTCACGCAAACGGTTCGCCAATTGGTCGCTGGACGAATTATTCAAGTCCAACTTACCATCGGCGGCGCCGAACGTCGTGCGCAGCGTGTCCTCAATGATCTGACGGTTGGCGTTCAGCTCTTTTTCATCGCGGATCTGCGTGCCCACCTGCACTTCCGGAGCACCGGAAATCTGCTGCACGGAGATCTCGCCCTGAACCTTGCCTTCCAACGCCTTGCGGATCTGATCCACCGGCGGCTCCTTGTCGAAGCGCAGGTACATCAGCGCGCCGCCAGCGAAGTCGATGCCATACTTGGGCCCGCCCCTCGCCACCAGGCTGACCAACCCGGCCACCGTCAACACCAGCGAAGCGGCGATGAACGGCATCTTCTTGCCGAGAAAGTCGAAGTTCGTATTCTTAAATAATTCCATCCGTACCCGTTACAGCCGGCCAATTCCTATAGACACCGGCAGCTGCCCAAAAGTTCCCATCGGTTTTCTCTTGCCGCAGCGGTTTTTCAAGGTATCACAAAACCGCTGAGTCCGCAAAGACCAAAGGGGAGATTTCTATGACTTTAAATGCTCAACGCGGCGATCTGCTTTTTGCCGCCCAATTCCACATCGAAAATCGTCTTCGAAACAAACACCGCGGTGAACACATTCGCCAGCAAACCGATCACCAGCGTTACCGCAAAACCCTTCACCGGACCCGTCCCAAACAAGAACAGGAACGCGCAGGAAACTACCGTCGTCACGTGCGTGTCGACAATCGTCAGGAACGCTTTGGCGAAACCCGCATCCACGGCGGCCACCACTGCCTTGCCCGCGCGGAGTTCTTCACGGATGCGCTCAAAAATCAGCACATTCGAATCCACCGCCATACCGATGGTCAAAATCACACCGGCAATACCCGGCAGCGTCAGCACAGCGCCAAAATAGCTCAGGGCCGCAATCAGAATAACGGCGTTCAAAATCAGCGCCAGCGTCGCGTTGATACCGCTGCGCTTGTAGTACACAAGCATCACCAGCACAACAGCAATCACGCCCGCGACACCCGCCACCACACCAGCCCGGATCGAATCCGCGCCCAGCGAGGGACCAACCGTGCGTTCTTCCAGATACTCCACACTCGCCGGCAGCGAACCAGCGCGTAGATTCAGCGCCAGATCCGAGGCTTCCTGGAAATTCGTCGCGCCCGTGATGCGGCCCGTATCGCTAATCTTCGATTGAATGGTTGGCGCACTTAGCACCATCTTGTCCAGAACAATCGCCAGGTTCTTGCCGATGTTCGCGCCCGTGAAGTTCTCAAACCGGCGCGCCGCATCCTGCGACAGAACAAAGTTCGTTTCCCAACGTCCGCCCTCGCCCTGTGCAGCGCTCGCATTACGAAGATCGCGGCCGGTAACCACGGGAGTGCGGGAGAGAATGTAGGCGGCTGCAGGCACTCCGCCGCGAGCCTGGCTCACCACCACCTGGCTGTTCAGCGGCAACACGCCGCCGCGGCTCGAAAGCGCTTCTTCCCGCGAATTGAACGGCCCGCCCACCACTTCATACAGCTCCAGCATCGCGGCCGTCTTCAAAATTTGTTTCACACGCGCCGGATCGTCCACGCCCGGCAACTGCACCAGCAGTTCCGCTTCGGCATCGCTGCGGCCACGCTGCTGCACGCTCGATTCCGCCAAGCCCAATGCGTTGATCTTCTTTTCGATCGTGTTCATGCTCTGCGTCAGCGTGTCCTGGCGGAGCTTCAGCGCTTCGCTGGTCTTCATCGTCAGGCGGAAATCCGTCGTATTCACCGGCGTCAGGTTCCACACACCCGCGAAGTTATCGGTGATGATCTGGCGGAAGTTGCCCGATTGCGTTCCCGGCACGCCCTTCACGTCGATCTGAATCGAATCGGCCGTCTGCAGCGTTTGCGGATCGTTGCGGATGATCTCGCCGTACTGCACCGCTCCCTTGTTCAGGTATTCCTTCATGCGCTGGATCACCGTATCGGCTTCCGCCTTGAAGGCATCCTGCAGTTGCACCTGCAGCACCAGTTGGCTGCCGCCCTTCAGATCGAGGCCCAGGTGGATGTTGTTATTCCAGTTGTCCACCAGCTCTTGCGTCGACTTCGGGATTCCGATGATGCCATAAATACACGCAAGAATAACGGCGACGATCACGAGGATCTTGATTTTTACATTGCTGGTCATGAGAGTGATTACTTCTTTTCTTCCGTGGCAGTTTGATTCAAAACACTGGCAATCGCGGCCCGGCTCATCTGCAGCTTCACATTGTCGGGCTTGACGCGAACAATCAGGGTATCATCTGCGAGGCTCACAATGGTACCCATAATGCCGCCATTCGTCACCACCTCCATGCCCGGCTGCAGGTTCGACAGCATCTGCGCTTGCGCCTTCTTCTGTCGCTGCATCGGCAGGAAGATCACAAAATACATCACCGCCAGCATCGCCACAGGTAAAAACAGCGAGCCTAGCGGATTGCCAGACGCAGGTGCCGATTGCAAGATGAACGCAAGAATGGACATGTAAGGAGTTGAAATCAGTTTACTGCTGCGGATTGGCCCGTTGGCCCGCTCGCAGCTTCGTCAGAAGCTCAGGGAGCTTCCCAATTAGTATAGACTGCCTGATCTCCTTCATGATGTCAAGATATCGACGGATATTGTGTAGCGTGGCAAGTACGGAAAACGTAATCTCACGTGCAAGATACAGGTGCCGCAGGTACGCTCGCGAAAAGTTCTGGCACGTATAGCAAGGACAGTTCTCATCCACCGGGAGC
>JBEBFS010000101.1:0-14478 GCA_040081855.1 Bryobacteraceae bacterium
GATCCGCTCAACCCCGTGATAACGGTGAAGGTGTTGCGCGGAATCTCGACGTCGATGTTTTTTAAATTGTGTTGCCGTGCCCCATGCACGGTAATGCGGTCTAACAAGCACTTCCATTGTCCCACCGGACTCAAAGTGGCGCACGGCGGAGCCAGTTCCGCGCGGAGCGGAAATCACCGCGTGGCTTCCTGAGATCGCATGGATGATAAAATGGCCGCAACTATGCGGTCCACTGGCCGGATGATTTGTCTCGCGCTTCTTTGTGGCGCTTCTCTGTTCGGGCAAGGCCGCAACTACGGCCGCTCCATGGTGATCTCGCAACAGGGGATTGCCGCTACCAGTCAAACGCTCGCGTCCCAGGCCGCCGCGCAGATTCTCGCGAAGGGCGGCTCGGCTGTGGATGCCGCCATCGCCGCGAACGCGGTGCTTGCCGTGGTGGAGCCGATGAAAACCGGCCTGGGCGGAGATCTCTTCGTTCTCTATCGCGAAGCGAACACCGGCAAGCTGGTGGGCCTGAACGCATCGGGCACCGCGCCCAAAGCTCTCTCGCCCGAATTCCTCGAAAAACAAGGCATTCGTACGATGCCGCCCAACGGCATTCATAGCTTCACTGTTCCCGGAGCCGTCGATGGCTGGGCGCAGATTCACAAACGCTACGGAAAACTCGCCTGGAAGGAACTGTTCCAGGCCGCGATCGCTTATGCCGAGAAAGGGTTTCCGGTCACCGAAGCCATTCAGGAATCCTGGGATACCTACGCGGCGCGGCTTCGCGCGCATCCCGAGTCCGCACGCGTTTTTTTGCCTGGCGGCCGAGTGCCGAAGGAAGGCGATATTTTCAAGAATCCAGACATTGGCCACGCGCTGCGGCTCATTGCCGATCAAGGCCCCAGCGCTTTTTACAAAGGTGAAATCGCCGCAGCTATGCTCAAGACTTCGCAAAAGCTGGGCGGCACAATAACGGCCGAAGATCTGGCCGGGTTTTCGTCGGAGTGGGTGACGCCCATTTCCGTCGATTACCGCGGCTGGAAGATCGCCGAGCTTCCTCCTAATAGCCAGGGCTTTGCAGCGCTCGAGATGCTCAACATCATGGAGGTGACCCCCGCCTCGCCGTTCGGCGCGTTCAGTCCGACGGAGATGCACAAGCGCATTGAAGCGATGAAGCTGGCCTATTCCGATGTCCGCCGCTACAACGCGGACCCGCGCACTGCCGATATTCCCGTGGACCGGCTGCTCTCGAAAGACTACGCCAGGAAACGCGCGGCGCTCATCGGCAATCAAGCGAATTGCGACGTTCCGAACGGCGACCCCATCGGCAGCAACACTACCTATTTGACGGTGGTCGATAAAGACGGCAACATGGCGAGCTGGATTGAAAGTATCTACGACGAGTTCGGCTCCGGTCTCACGGTCGAGGGCAAGGGCTTCATCATGCAGAACCGCGGCGCCCTCTTTACGCTGGATCGCCGGCATCCGAACGTGCTCGCGGGCGGCAAGCGCCCCTTCCACACCATCATTCCCGCTTTCATGGAAAAAGGCGACGTCCACATCGGTTTCGGCATTATGGGCGGAGCCAATCAACCGCTGGCGCACGCGCAGTTTGCCTCGAATATCATCGATTTCGGTATGAACATACAGGCCTCCCTGGAATCGCCTCGTTTCACGAAGAAGAACTCCGGCGGCTGCGATGTTTCGATTGAAGTGCGCGTTCCCGCCGCCACGCTGCAGCAGCTTTCCGAACGCGGCCACGAAGTCCGCATTCGCCGGGAGTACACGCAGGAAATGGGCCGCGGGCAAGCGATTCTGCACAACTCCCGTACGAAAACCAACTACGCCGCATCCGACCCGCGTGCCGATGGCGAAGCCGTGCCTGAGCCCATCGTTCCCTAGTCCATCAGTACTTGTTGTCGCGAAGTACTGTACAAATCGGGCGTCCGGCCCGGTGATAGACTGAGTACCCTGTCCCTGATTCGCTAAACCTCAGACCCTTGGATGCCGAAGGGATGTTATGGTCGTCCGTATTCGATGCAAAACTTCGCCCGCGCAGCGTGCACTCGTGCTCGCGGCCCACTGCGTGCGGACGCACGTACAGGCGCGGTACCGGCATGCGCTTCTGTTAGCGGCGCCGCTCGTCGGTTTGCTTTGTTTCGCCAGCGCCACAGCGGATGCAACGGTGCAGGCGGCCATGAACGCCAGCCACTGCTTGACGGCTGCGGAACTAGAGGCGATCCCCTACATTCCCGCACTGGATCCCCGCTACGCGCGCATTGAAAAATTCTTCCGGCGCTACCGGTGTCCGGCGCCGCAATTCATCGACGAATATTTACACCTGGCGGATAAGAACGGGCTGGATTACCGTTTGCTACCGGCGATTTCCATCCGGGAAACGCAGTGCGGGGTTCATGAAAAGGGAAACAACCGCCTTGGCTACCATCCGAGTACGGTGAGTTTTCCGTCGGTCTTCGCAGGTATCGAATTTATGGCCAAGCGGCTGGGACGGCACCCCTACTATCGCGGAAAAACGCTCGAAAGCCTGCTGTTCAAATACAATCCCCGCCCCGCGTATCCGGGTGAAGTGCGGCAGATTATGCGGCAGATTGAGCCGTAGAATACGCGGACTTACCGCGTGTTACGATGCAAGACATGAAGAAGTCGACGATGACGGTTCGAATTCCGTCTCGAACCAAGCAAGCTCTGGACGAGATTGCCGAGGTGCTCGACCGGGACCGGACCTACGTCGTCAATGAGGCGCTCACCGCCTACGTGGATATTCACGATTGGCAGTGCCAGCACATCCGGCAGGGCCTTCGCGACGCAGACGCCGGACGCTTTGCCGCTGACGCCGACGTCCGGCGGGTTCTCGATCGCATTCGTCGAAAGGCAAGCCGGGCGAAGTAACACCCGGGTTCCTGCGTGCGATGACGATTCGATGGACCCGGACCGCGTTACGAGATCTTGAGGCGCTCGAATCCTACATCGCGCAAGACAAGCCAGCTGCGGCCGCAGCGGTGGCGGCACTGGTCATTGATGGCATCGAGGGTCTTCAACGGCACCCGGAGATGGGGCGAAAGGGCCGGATAGCTGGAACCCGAGAACTTGTGATTACCCCTTATGTGGTCGCCTACCGCCTCCGGCGCACCGTCGTCGATGTGGTGGCGATTATTCATGGCGCTCGAAAGTGGCCGGAATCGCTCTGAGCTATTTGGCGATCCCCTTGTGATCCTTGGGAACTCCCGATTGTGCCGCAACCGCCACGTAGTTCTTTCGCTCCATGGGAGCCTCCTGCGTTACGAAATTTTGATGCGCAATTCGCCCAGCTTATCGATGCTGCCCACCATCTCGTCGCCCGCAACCACGGGGCCCACACCTTCCGGAGTTCCGGTGAAGATGAGATCGCCGGGGCAAATGGCCACCTGGAGCGACAAGTGATGAATGATGTGCGCGACGTCCCACATCATATTGTTGATGTCGGATTCCTGCTTCACATTGCCGTTCACCTTGAGATCAATGTGGCCTGACGTGATGTGGCCCACAGCCGATGCCGGATAGACGGGGCCGCACGGCGCCGATTGATCGAACGACTTGCCCACTTCCCACGGACGTCCCGCCTTTGCGGCTGCCTGCTGCACGTCGCGGCGAGTCATGTCCAGGCCGATTGCGTAGCCGTAGACGTGATCCAGTGCCTGCTCTACCGGAATGTTCGTGCCGCCCGATTTCATCGCGACGACCAGTTCAATCTCGTAATGATAGTTCTGCGTGAAGATCGGGTACGGAATCGTCGAGCCCGTCTCGACAATCATGTCCGGCGCTTTCGCGAAGAACAGCGGTGGCATCTTTTCGTCGTTGCCCAGTTCGCGGACATGAGCCAGGTAGTTCCGCCCCACGCAGTGGATCCGGCGCACGGGATAGCGAAGATCGCTTCCCACCACGGCCAGCGAGGGAATGGGCGGTGCGGGAACGGCGTACTGGACGTTTCCGCTATTGGTCTGAGTCATTCGGTTCTCCTTCAGTAACTTACGATTATCTCGCAAATGATACGAGCGCCAAAACGAAGGAGCTTTACCGGGTAAATCCGGAAAAAGTACCGGAACAAGAACGCCTTTTCACTAGTCCTGTACTGTGTTGACCTTAGGTGTTTCCGGGCTTACACTCAGAGCCAAATGACCGAGCAGCGGCGAAATCAACGTTTTGATTTGCATCTTCCCATCGAACTCCTAAGCGGTTCCAAGACGAAGGGTGAGACGAAGAATATGAGTTCCTGTGGTGTGCTGTTCAGCACGCCGGTGCCGATCGATGTCGGCTCGCCGATCGAATATATGATCACTTTACCCAATGCCTCAGGAACACGTGTGGACGTGCGCCTCCGCTGCTTGGGGACCGTGGTCCGCGCCGATGAGGACGCGAACTTTGCGGCGACGCTGGAACGCTACGAGTTCGTCCGCGCCTAAATCGCTTCCGCCCGCTTTCCCCATTGTCTCTTCCCCGCTTCGCTGCTATGCTGGGGAGCGAAGAAAGGGCGAAGAATGACTTTGGCGCTGGGGACCCCTGAACCATTTCCGGAAACCGAGAACGCCGAGCGTATTTTGGCGCGCCGGAGCGGCCTTGCGGGCGCGATTGAACGCTTTGAGCAATGGGCGGCCGATCCGGAATCTCCGGTTCGTGCCGTAAAGCATCAGCCTGCGCGGCCCGGCAATTACGTCGATTTTCCCGCGAACCTCCCTCCTACGCTGCGGCAATCGTTGCTGGCGCGCGGCATCCGCCAGTTGTATTCGCATCAGAGTGAAGCGTTAGCGCACGCCTCCGCCGGGCGCAATGTCGTAGTGGTGACGCCGACGGCGAGCGGCAAAACACTTTGCTACAACCTTCCCCTGTTACAGCGCCTGACGGCCGACCCGGCGGCGCGCGCGATGTACCTGTTTCCCACCAAGGCGCTGGCCGAGGATCAACTCGCGGAGTTGCAGCAGGCCGTGAACGCTACCGGCAGCGATCTGCGCGCGTTCACCTACGATGGCGATACCCCGCAGGACGCCCGGCGCGCCATCCGCGAACGTGCGAATGTGGTCCTCACGAATCCGGACATGCTGCATGCCGGGATTTTACCGCATCACACAAAGTGGGCCAAAGCGTTTGAGAATTTGCACTACATCGTCATTGATGAACTGCATTCCTATCGCGGCGTTTACGGCAGCCACCTGGCGAACGTGCTGCGCAGGCTGCGGCGCATCTGCGAGTTTTATGGATCGAAGCCACAGTTCATTTGCTGCTCGGCGACCATTGCGAATCCCAAAGAGTTGGCTGAGGCGCTGACCGGCGAATCGTTCGAGCTGGTGGGGGAGAACGGCGCGCCATCCGGCGACAAGTATGTCGTTTTCTACAACCCTCCGGTGGTGAACAAGGCGCTGGGGATTCGCCGCGGTTATTTGAACGAAACGCGGCGCATTGCGAAGGAGCTTCTGGATCGCGGGCAACAAACGCTGGTGTTTGCGAACTCGCGCCTGGCAACGGAAGTTCTGTTGACGTATTTGAAGGACGACCACTCGGGTGTACGCGGCTATCGTGGCGGCTACCTGCCTAAGGAACGCCGTGAGATTGAGCGCAAGCTGCGCGATGGCGAGATCCGCGCGGTGGTTTCTACGAATGCATTGGAGTTGGGTATCGATATCGGTTCACTCGATGCCGTGGTGATGGCGGGTTATCCGGGCACCATTGCGTCGACGTGGCAACGGGCTGGCCGCGCGGGGCGGAAGCAGACCAGTTCGCTCGCGGTGCTGGTGGCGTCGAGCGCGCCCCTGGATCAATACATCATTGAGCATCCCGAATACTTCTTTGAACGCCCGGCGGAGCACGCGCATATCAATCCGAATAACTTGGAGATTCTGCTGAATCACCTGAAGTGCGCGGCGTTTGAGTTGCCGATTCGCGATGGCGAAAAGTTTGGGGCCTTGGACGTGGGCGGGCTGTGCGAATTCTTGAAGGATCTGAAGCTGTTGCATCATTCGGCGGGGAACTGGCACTGGACATCGGATTCGTATCCGGCCGATGCCGTCAGCCTGCGCAGTATTTCGAGCGACAACTTTGTGGTGGTGGATATCACGGGCGATCACCAGATCATCGGCGAAGTGGCGTTCACCGCGGCGCTGACCACGCTGCATGAGAAGGCAATTTATCTGCATGAAGCACGCCAGTATCAAGTGGAGCGCTTCGATTATGACGGCCGCAAAGCCTATGTGCGGCGCGTGGATTCGGATTACTTCACCGACGCCATTGATTACACGCAGGTGAAGGAACTGGAGGAGTTCGCCTCGCTTCCCGTCAACGGCGCGAAGGCCGCGCACGGAGACGTGCGGTTGAACCGCCAGATTGTCGGCTTCAAGAAGATTAAGTTCTACACTATGGAGAACGTGGGCGCGGGAAATCTTTCGATGCCCGAGCAGGAAATGCACACCACGTCCTTCTGGTTGCATTTCCCTGAGGCGTTTCTCGCCCGCTTCAGTGATTTAACTCCTACGGAAAAGCAGGCTGGATTGGTGGGAGTAGCCGCGCTGCTGCGGACAGTGGGTGCGCTAGCGGTCATGTGCGACCCGCGCGACCTGGGTATTTCGATCACCGAAGCGATCGCCGGGAGCCTGCAGACGTTTGAGCCGAATCTATATCTCTACGACAACTACCCTGGCGGCATAGGACAAAGTTCGGCGCTATTTAAACTTGCTCCGAAGCTAATCGCCAATGCGGCTGCGCTTTTGAACGCATGCCCGTGCGAATCGGGCTGCCCTGGGTGCGTCGGCCCAATTGGTGAAGTCGGCGAAAAGGGTAAGCAGACGGCGGGGAGGATTTTGGCGGAACTGACGGCGTAGCGAACGTCTCCAAGCCCTTTCTCGCTGGCTGTTATGATCGATAAGCCGTGCTGCCCGGGCGGCGAGCGAAAAGGGAGACATCGATGAAGATTCCATTCCTGCGAACGGCGTTGGTTGTGGGTGCGGCTCTATTGACGGCTGCGGCAATTATGATCGGAGGAGGTGTGCCGGCGGCGGTTCACTTTATTGGTCACGACAAAGTAGCCGAAGTGATGGCGAAGGGCGGGCCCATTGTGAGCGATCCGGGTTTGCTGGTTCTTGCGCAGCGCCGCGGCTCCGGCGAAGTGGAACTCCACGATAAGACGAACCACGTCTTCATCATGGTGGAGGGTGAAGCAACGCTCATTGTCGGCGGAACAATGAAGGATCCGCGCCGGACCGCCGTCGATCAAGTGCGCGCTCCATCCGTGGACGGTGGAACAACGTATCACTTAACCAAGGGAGACGTCATCACCATTCCGGCGAAGACGCCCCATTGGTTCAAAGAGGTGCCGACAAAAACAGTTGCCTATTACGCGGTGAATATCGACAGCGAATAGCGGAACAGCGCATTACCTGGCCCACGAGAAGCCGAGCGACGTCGAATACAGGAAGTCGTTCTTCTCGCGGCCTGGCACCGGATTGCTTAGGAAACGGTCGCTCATGGAGACGCCCCAGTTGAGCCACTTCGTCAGCTGCGTTGTTGCGGTGATGTCGAAGTTCATGCGGTAGGCGCCTGTGTTCGTCAGGTTGTTGAACATGCGGAACCCTTGCGCCAAATTGGTGCGGGCGCTCAATTTCAGGGTGTAGTCGTCGCCCCAATACGCTTCCGCCGAATTTCGGACGAATGCGGCCCGCGCGCCTGTGGCCGCGAACGATTCACGGTTCCACGCGCCGCCGGCTACGACACCGAGGCGGCTTCTGTCCGTCGCCCAGAACTGGTAACCGAGGCCGCCGCCGGCGACGACGCGCAGATCCAAGGACTGGAACTTGTCGTATTCGTAGTCGTTGAAGGCGCTGGCAAAAACCTTCTTGGAAATGTTGTGACCGTACCCCCAGCCGCCGCGGATTGCCTGCGCGGTCTGCGCGTTTACGCCGTTCACGGTTGCCGAGGAGCGGATGGAGTTGAAGTACGCCGTCGTCTTGCTGCTGTTGGAAATGCGCGCGAAGTTTATCGGGGTGGTGAACGTGGACGTCTCGGCGTTGCCTTTGGTGCCCGCGATGCCGAAGGCACCGTTGATGGTCCAAAGATCGAGCAGGCCCGGATGCATCAGGCGCTCATAGGTGCGCTGTTCGGCGTCATTGCGTAGAGCTACGATTTCGGTGGGGGCGACGCTTTGCGCCGCCGGAGCGCTCACCTGAATCTTTCCGTCTTGCGTTTCGATGTTGGCCTTTACGGTCTTGCCGTCGGCGGTGGAAACGTTCACGGGAGCGTCCGTTTTTACGGCTGCTACGTCGTCCCACTTGAGCATGACCGTGCCGAAATTCTTGCTCTTCACGGTGAGCGTCGCGCCGTCTTTTTTGACGATGTCGCCGGTAATGCGGTCGCCGTCCTTCATGGTGATCTGGTCGGCCAGCGCGAGCGATGCGGAACAGGCGATAAGAAGTGCGTAGTACGAGGGCTTCACGATAATTTCTCCAAGTATTCCCAGCTTGCCATACTCCACCTATCCAGCGCCCTGATAAAATGGGCAATCTTTGCAAGCAGGGGAGGATTTGATGTGATGATGTTGGAACGGTGCCGGATGTTTCTCGGTTGTCCCGCAAAAATTGCAGCGGTTGTGCTTGTCTGCACGCCTTTGGTTGTGGCCCAGCAGGCCGCGCGGCCCTATCCTCCGGACGTCGATGCCGAATCGCACTTCCGCCTGCCTCTCCCTCAGCGAGAAAAACTGGATGAAACCGGGAAGCGTGTATACGACGATACGGTGAAGCCGGGCACCCGTTCGGTTGCCGGTTTACAGGGACCTACGGGCATTCGTCTCTACAGCCCGAAGATCGCGGAGTTGACGAACGCGATGGGTTACGGGATTCGGTACGAGTCCTCTATTCCGGATGACCTGCGCGAACTGGTGATCCTCTCAACGGCCCGTGAGCTGAATAATCAGTTTGAGTGGACGGCGCACGAACCTATTGCGCTGAAGCTGGGCGTTCCGCAGAAGACGCTAGACGTGATCAAATATCGTACTTCGACCATCGGGCTTCCGGAAAAGCAGGATCTGGTGATCCGTCTGACGCGCGAAGTGTTCCGCAACAGACGAGTGCGGCCCGATACATTCGCGCAGGCGCGAAAAGTGTTCGGTGAAAAAGAGCTGGTGAACATCACGGTGCTTGCCGGGTACTACTCGGCGACCGCGGTTTTGCTCGATGTTTTCGACATGCAGATTGAGCCGGATCAGAGCCCGCTGCTGCCGCTGCCGTAGCGGCGGAACAGGGCGTAGACCGGCAGCCCAATCAGCACGATCACCAGGCCGGGGAGCGTCGTCGACGTCCGGTAAACAAACAGCAACAGGAGAATCACCGCCGCACCGGCGATGTAGAGCGCGGGCACCAGCGGGTAGCCGAAGGCGCGGTAGGGGCGTTCAGCATCGGGCCGGCGTTTGCGCAAAACGAACACGCCGGCGATGGTCAGGATGTAGAAGATCAACGCGGCGGAAACCACGTAATCCAGTAGATTGCCGTACAAGTTGCCGTAGGCATGCGTTTCGGGATTGTAGGTTCTGGGCAGCACCAGGAAGGATGTCCACAAAGCCTGGAACAGAAGTGCTCGACCCGGTACGGCGGCTTTGTTGATCAACGTCGCGCCTCGGAAAAATAAGCCGTCTTGCGCCATCGCATAGACAGCGCGCGCTCCGGCGAGCACCATGCCGTTGATGCAGCCGAACGTCGAGATCATGATGGCGACCGCCATGATCTGCGCTCCTTGCCCAGGGAACACGGCGCCTACCGCGGCGCTGGCCACCCGGTCGAACGGAGCGGTTTGAATTTGCGCGAGCGGAAGCACGACCAGGTACGCCGCGTTTGCCAGCAGATAAAGTCCAATGACAATGCCTGTTCCCAGGGCGAGCGATAACGGTACGTTGCGGCGCGGGTTCTCCACTTCGCCCGCCGTGAACGTGATGTTGTTCCACGCATCGGCGGAAAACAGCGATCCGGTCTGCGCGACGCACAGGGCAACCAGCAGGCCAAAGCCGGTTTCCGGAGTCAGGCCAGGTGCGCTCGGGATGAACCCACGCGCGGTCCACAAATCGCCGAAGTTGCCGCCGACCGCCTCATTGTTCCAGCCCATGAAAATGCCCAGGAGAATCAGGCCCGCAAGCGACCCAAGCTTTGCGACCGTGAATAGATTCTGCACTCGCTTGCCGTATTTCAACCCGTGCGAGTTCGCCCAACTGAGAAACAGAATGACGAGGATCGCCATCATCTGCGCGGTGGAAAGCGACAACGCGTAGCCCGTTGAAAGATGAATCGGCGGAATGATGTAGTTGTTTTCGGCGATCGCTGGCCAAAGAATACCCAGGTAGCGCGCGAAGGCAACGCCGACCGCGGCGATGGTGCCGGTCTGGATCACCATGAACAGAGTCCACCCGTAGAGGAAACCCCACAGCGGAGAGAACGCCTCGCGCAAGTATACGTACTGGCCGCCGGCCCGCGGCATCATGGCCGCCAGTTCGCCGTAAGAGAGAGCGGCGGTGAGTGTGAGCACTCCGGTAATCAACCACGAAACCAGCAACCAGCCGGGGCTTCCCACATTGCGGGCCATCTCTGAAGAAACGATGAAGATGCCTGAGCCGATCATCGATCCCGCCACCAGCATGGTGGAATCGAACAGGCCAAGCGACCGTTTCAGTTGTTGTGGAACTTCCCGGTTGGAGTCGGACAAAAGCGAAGGCCTCGGGACGAGTATAGCCCACGAGGCCCGTGTTTTCTGTTGGTGAACTGTGAATTAAAGGGCGCCCGCCGTTGCCGATTCGACGCGCGCCACAATCCGGTCCGCGGCCGCCCCTCGACCCAATTTCCGTAAAACGACGGGCAGTTTCAGGCGCACGGGGGCAGGCTTTGCAACTTTCCGGGCGGGCGCGATACCGTGTATGCGGTACTCATACTGCTCCAGGGCCTCGATGGCGAGGTCCAGAAGCGCGAGACGCTCCCGCAACTCGAGTAGGGAATTTTTGCTTCTGGGACGATGTCTCAACCTGTCATCCTCCGAACGCCAAGATGTTTGATTGTCGGGGAATTCCTGCCCACGGTCAAGGGAGGTTCGCGGTTTTAGTGCATAGGAAATACGGCACAGTATGTCGGATGAGTCCTACGTGCGTGGGGTGCCGTCCAGGTGATGTTCCAGGCCAAAGCGAATGAGATCCGCTGTAGTTCGAAGCTCCAGTTTTTCCAGGATTCGCGCCCGGTACGTGCTGACGGTTTTGATGCTTAAGACCAGTTCGTCGGCGATATCGGTGGGGGTTTTGCCCTGGGTAACGGAACGCAGTACCTGAAATTCGCGATCGGAAAGTGATGCGATGCCGCGATCGGCGTGGGCTGCCATGGCTCCGGCGAGTATTTCGGCAAGCGAAGAGCTGACGTAGCGGCCGCCGTGGAGGATTTTTCGCACCGCGAAGATGATTTCGTTCACCGAGGCATCTTTTGTGATGTACCCATCGGCACCCGCGCGGAGAGACCTCACGGCGAATTGGTCTTCCGGATGCATCGTATGGACGAGGATGCGAGTACTCGCGGAACGATCCCTGACGGAACGGATCAGTTCCAGTCCGTCTCCGCCCGGTAGGCTGATGTCGAGAATTGCGAGACGCCAGGACCCTTCATCGAGTGTCGCGAGAGCTTCCTGCGCGGTCGCCGCGTAGCCGATCACGCATCCCGGAAATTCGCTGCCAAGCACCCGGCCGAGGCCTTCCCTCACAACGGTGTGGTCGTCAACGATGAGCAGTGAAGACATGAGAACCTTTCTCCGGTGCCTGCGGCAGCGTCAGGCGAAGAAGAACGCCGCCGCTCTCCGATGTCAAGAAATCGATGGTACCGTTCAGGAGCCGTGCGCGCTCCTGCATGCCGATGAGTCCGAAAGAATTGCGGCGCCGGTCTATAGTCTCGCGCATCCCGGGGCCGTTGTCGTCCACGTCAAGAAGGAGATGGTCGCCCTGTTTGCGCAGCCGGATCTCCACCTTCGTTGCCCCCGCGTGTTTTGCCACATTGGTGAGCGCCTCCTGGGCGACGCGAAACACGGCGGTGGCGACATCCGGTGACACACGGACCTCTTCGAGTGCAGTGACGCAGCTGGTGCCGTGGTCGCGCTGGAAGTTTTCGCGCAACCATTCGAGCGCGGGGATCAGTCCCAGCGTGTCCAACACAGGTGGCCGTAAATCCGTGACGATGCGGCGGACTGTGCGGATGGTTGCTTCGAGTTGATGGCCGATGGAGTCCAACTCCGCGCGCGCGGCAGGGAGATCGGACTGGAGCAGATGATCCGCCCAGGCCGTTTGCATTTTGAGCCCGGTCAACTGCTGGCCCAGTTCGTCGTGAATTTCGCGCGCAATCCGCCTGCGTTCTTCTTCCCGAACGGTTTCCTGATGCGCGGTGAGACGGTGGAGCAGTTCCAGAACCTGACGATGTTCCGTAATGTCCTGCACCACACCAAAAACACGCAACGGCCGGCCTTCTGCGTCTGATTCGCGTTCCGCCTTCACGTGAATATGGCGCACATCGCCTTGGGAATCCTGGAGTACGTAGGTGACGTCCATCTCACACCCTTCGCGGCGCAGATGATTCAAGCCGGCGCGGACGCGTTCCAGATCGCCGTACAGGATGCCTTCGGGAAATAACAACCGCTCCAGTTCGCTGTGCGCGGCGCCGTTTTCCGGCACCTCGGCGCGGAAGATGCGGAAAAGCTCGTCGCTGAACTCGGTTCGCCCGCTCGCCAGATCCTCGACAAAATAGCCGAGTTTCGCGATGGTCTTCGCCTGCATGAGCCGGGAGTTGGCAAGTCGCAGCTCTCTTTCCAGGTTCTTCCGCTCCGTAACGTCACGCGTAACACTGAGCGCGGCCGTTACGTTGCCGTCACGGTCACGAAGGGGTGTGGCGTGGGTTTCGAGCCAGCGCTTGGTTCCCTTAAATCCCTGGATCTCATATTCCATCGTGAACGGTTCGCCTGTGAAGACTTTTCTGTTCCGCTCCAGAAAAACGTTGTGGTGTTCGTGGGAGAGGATAGCGCACACGCTTTTTCCGATCACCTGATCGGGCCCGTCCGCTTCCGTCATGGCCATTCCCGCGGGATTCATTTCGAGGATACGGCCTTCGGCATCCAACAACTTTACGCAGGCTGGTTCAGATTCGAGCATTGCCCGCAGGTGATGCTCTTTTTCCTGCAACTGCTGCTGTGCCTGCTTTCGCTCGGTAATGTCAATGAGGAGTCCACGCAGCAGGCGGGGTTGGCCGTCTTCGGAAATGACGGTGACCAGATCACGCAACCACACTTCACGGCCATCGGCGGCAATCATCCGGTATTCGAAGGTGTGGTCCTTACCGCCGGCGGCAGCGGCGCGGCACGCGCCTGGGGCCCATTCGCGATCCGCTGGGTGCAGGTGGTTAATCCAGAAGTCCGGATCTTCAATCCAGGCAGCAACGGGGTAGCCCAAGAGGCGCTCGGCTTTCTGGCTCACAAACGAAAATTTCCAGGTTCTTGCATCGCACTCCCAAACGATGCCTTCCAGGGCGTTGATCAGGTCGTTGAGATCCGCCCGCGAGCGCGTCAGGTCACTCGCGATTCTGGATCTCTCGGCGCCGAGTCCACGCATGTTCCGCAGCATGCGGGCTGCGGGGACGAAGACCAGGGTCGCTGCCGACAGCATGTTGAACCACGCCATCCAGGCCGATTCGGGGAATACCAACGGGAAGGTGTGGCCAGCCGATTGCCATCCCGCCAAGGCGCCTAGAAAGAGCAAGGCGGTCAATCCAATGGTGAACAAGCCGCGATATTCCAGGATGATTGCCGTCAGAATCACCAGGCCCACCATCGTCACGACGCCCGAGCTACGCAAACCTCCTGAAAGCAGGATGTAGACAACGTCGATGACGGCGGCAGAGATGCCCATCAACCACGCTGCTGCGAAGAGGCGTCCACTTCTCCAGAGAAGGAACGGAATGGCCTCGACAAGCACAGCTTTGATGAGAAGCAGGACCGTTGCGCCGCGGGCGTTATTGGCGAACAGAGGAAAGAGCACGAGGAGGCGCACTAAATCCCAGCCCGCCGCAAGGAACAATACATCGCGTAGACACGCCGAGGTCAACGCCCCGTGTCCCTGGTCGAGAGATGCCGTGTGCGCCGGCAATTTCGTTGATTGGTTCTCCATACGATCCTGTCCAACAATGGGGCCATTCTCAAGCGACCGGCCTGAATTCTTCGACTTTACGGAGCGGGCCGCTTCTGGAGCCATTTCTCCGAGCTTGGAAACGTAAATTGGTGCAAGCGTTCCAGCAGGCGATCCACTTTCGTGTCACTGACAATCAGGCTCCTGTGTTCAGGCCTGAGGAACCCTTCTTTCGTTGCGTGATCGAACATAGCAAGCAGAGGATCGTAGTAGCCATCGACATTGAGAAGGCCACACGGTTTCTGCTGAATGCGAAGCTGCGTCCACGTCAGCAC
>JBEBFS010000163.1:0-3969 GCA_040081855.1 Bryobacteraceae bacterium
ATCGTCCGGAGTGTAAGCGTGTTGCCCTTGGACGCTGACAGCAGCGCAGAGGGCCAGTAGAGCAAACGAAGCTCGAAACATGATTCACCTGCCTGTGGTACGGAAACGGAGTAAAGCGAATCCATAGTAGCGCCGCGCGCAAAGTGGGTCAATGCGAGGCCGCGCCAGCATGATATTCTCGATTTATCGAGGCCAAATAGGAGGGTCCCATGAAAAAACTATTGATTGCGCTCACTTCGGTTGCCGTTTTCAGCCTGCCGCTTGTGGCAGCGCTCAAGCAGGGCGAAAAAGCGCCCGATTTTTCCACGCGCGCGTCGCTTGCGGGAAAAGAGTTCAATTTCTCACTGGAAGAAGCGTTGAAGAAGGGACCCGCCGTGGTCTACTTCTACCCGTCCGCCTACACCAAGGGCTGCGATCTGGAAGCGCACACGTTTGCGGTGAACAAGGAAAAGTTCGACGCGGCAAAAGCAACGATCATCGGCGTTTCGGCCGATAGCATCGCCCGGCTGAACGTGTTCTCGGCCGATCCGGAATACTGCGCGGGCAAGTTCCCCGTTGCATCCGACCCGGACCGCAAGATCGCCAACTCCTACAACCTGCAATCGACCGCACTCAAAGCGGGCGCAAAAGACGTGCGCGGCGTGGACATCGATCATGACTTCATCGAGCGCGTGACCTTCGTGATCGGCAAAGACCACAAAGTGCTGGCGACGTTCTCCTCGGCCGATGACAAGATTTCGCCCGATCAGCACGTGGAGAAGGCGCTGGAGATGGTGCAGAAGCTGGCCGGCAAGTAACCGCGGTTTCGTAAAGGAATCAAGGTGGGGATGCTGTGATGGGTCCCCACGTTTTTACCCGTCCACGTTTTTTAACCCGCGTTTTTTCCACGACAAAAGGCAGTCCTCCATCGCTGTGTGCCGGCGGTTTTCGGATTGGCCTCGTTTTCCTTATTTTTCTTCGTTTCGTTCCCTTCGGATTCCTGACCGCTCCCTATGGTCGCGGCTCCGTTTTTATTCGACTCGCTTGTAACAAAAGAGCGCTCTTTGTTGCCGCTGACATACACTCAGTGGCCAAGAGACCGAAAGAACCGGTACGGCGGCCCGGTCCGTGCTTATTACCTGCACACGGCACAGGAACTATGAAGACAGTCATCCTTCCAACACACGCAGACCCGCTACGAGTTACCTAGGACGTCGCTCTTGGTCGATCTGGCCCTCTGCTGGAGGAACGCTCAGACTCCTTGCCTATGTTGTAAGGGGTGTTCGGCTCATTTTTGCGCGAGGTGAAGTGTGATGTGGTTGAAAAGCGGGGAGATTGAGTTGCGGGATTTGGTGTGATGCGCGTTTTGGGAATGGTATTTGAGTGTACTGTCCCGCGTTTCCCCGCGTTTCCTTACACGCCCCGACGCTATTCACGCCGGCAACTGGGGGCAGCTCCCGCGACTGGAGTGGCGGCCAATCCAGAGATTGTCACGATTCCCGGAGCTGTCGCGGTTAGTAGTTTTGGGTCTTTCGTTATTTTGGTTGACATAGGTAGTACATTGTGGTAGATTTTGGATGTTAAGGGTAGAGCTTGAAAAGGGAGCACAACAGAATGCAAACCAAACCAGAGTGGAGGCGGCAATCGCCCTCTTCCAATAATTTCGACCTGGTTCTCGTCCGCCCACAAGAGCTGGATTCTGGACGAGTTCTTCAGCTGTTGGAGAGGATCGAGGCGGAGACGCATCGCGGCCTGAGCCTTAGCGGTCGTGCTTCTCGCGAGTTTCGTCGTTGGGCCGAACACCCGGATACCCCTCTGAAGAGCGATGCCTTTGTCCTGCTCAGCAACTGGTTCTGCACCAACTCCGGCGACCGGCGCAGCTTGGTCGCCAGCCGCTGCGAGGACCTCTGGGACGAGTTATTTCCCTGTCGTCCAACGCGAAGGCTCTCCTCACCAGAACCTGGTAAGAACCACGCGATCGTGCCGGCCGAGTTTGAGACTTGGTGGAGATCGGTTCTCAAGGCTCAGGGTGCCGATTCGGCAGCACCGGAAAAAAGTGCAGCACCGACGGTAACGGCGATCACCACGCCCAATGATACCGACGCATCACCCGATCAGCGCTGGATCAAGCCGCTATCCATTGCGGAAGCGAAGGCCGCTCTCGCTCAGACCTTCGGCGTTAGCCCGGACAAAGTTGAGATTACGATTCGCGGCTGAGCCATCGGCTTGCGTCTCTCGACAGGAACGTCATGAACCATAACTATCTCACCTCGCCGTTGACGAACTATGATCCGGCGCTGCAAGCTCGCGCTGCCGAGATCTTCAACCTGATGGCATCTCGCCTCGGACGCAGCCGTGTGCGGGCTGAAAGGGGTAGCTACAGCATTTTGGGCAGGTCTCGAAACGGGGTCGTCGCCAAGATCATCATTTACGATGGCCGGCGAACACCGACGCTGATTGAGGATGGAGTATACGTTCTTACGGCTACTCTTGCTCAAGACGCTGATCCGACCATCGCTATCGGACCATGGTGGAACTCACGCTATCGCTATTTCAGACTGGCCTCGAACCAAAGTCTTGAGGAAACCGCAACCTGCATCGCAACGCATATCGATGCGTACGAGAAAGCCTGCATGGAAGCGTTGGACGTCGATTCGCATCTTGAAGTATCGACAAGTGAAACAGTCGTCCAGCCGCTTGAAAGCAGTGTCGCCGAAGCGCCTAACCACGCTCCGTCTCAAGGCACGATCGGTCGTCTCGCCCGAGATGTGGTTCGACTTTTTAAGAGAGTACAGGCGCTTGCCTCAGCGTTGCTCAGGCACGCGCTGGCGCTTTGCGGCGTGCGGATCACCCCTCGGTGGAATGACCGGTAGTATTTGAAACGGGGCAAACGCGGGGCAAACGCGGGCAAACGCGGGACAGGCGAAACATTTTCCGATTTTCGCTCAACCGGAAGCTGCGGAGCCAAGTACCCTTACCTCCTTTTTCGGTCTGCCTGATTTTCCTGCGGCGAGCTTTTTCTTCGTCGCCGATTCGAGCCGTGCGATAAATTCGCCGCATCCCAGCACTCGGCCGGAGTACGTCGCCTCGCGGATAGCTCGGTCGTCCTCCTCGCCTTGACTCAACCATTCGGCCCATTGTTCGGCGGTCCAGTCGCGCCACCAAGTTTCCAGATCCAGCAGCCCGAGCGCGTCTGTGCCCCCTAAGTGCATGACCGCGCTGCTCCAAGCGTAATCTTCCGCCGCCTGTACCAGTCCGGCGCGCACCGGGTTCAACTCAACATACCGCATCACGCTCGCCATGCGTACCCCTTCAAACGCACAGGAATAATACCGGTTCTGCCAGAGGTGACCCACACCGCGCTCGATCGCGTTGCGATAGCGGGCGTAGCGGCCATGCAACTCGCGCATGGTCTTGGCGAGTGAGCCCTCGTCTTCAGGCACAACGACCAGGTGCACGTGATTGGTCATGAGTGCGTATCCCAAAATCCGTAGTCGATAGTGCTGGGAGTATTCCTGAAGCAGGCCGAGGTAGACCATGCGGTCCTGCGCCGTCAAGAACACCGCACGCCGAGCGTTTCCCCGTTGCGTAATGTGATGAGCCAGTTCAGGTATGACGATTCGAGCGTGCCGCGGCATTCACTCAATTCGTGCTCTTCGGCCGCGAAAACTCTCTAAAAGAATCGGAAAATGTTTCGCCTGTCCCGCATTTTCCGCATTTTCCTTTTCGCATTTTCCGCAATCGACGCCCACGAATCTACATCCCTCTACGCGCAATGGCTGGAACTGTTCTGTTTCTGTACCTATGCCGGCCGCCTGATTGGAGACGCCCAGTTCCCCGAACAGACCGGAACTCGGGTCCAACGCTCCTGCCGTCCCTACGGATCTGAGAAAATGGCTTCCGGAGCCGGAAATTCAGGAAAGGGACAGTCGCGTGTGCCCCCGTTTGCGAAAATGCGATGGTGTCAATTCAGGCTGTCCCCTTCGACCC
>JBEBFS010000102.1:0-14209 GCA_040081855.1 Bryobacteraceae bacterium
CGTAATCGCCGCCGTCAACGTCGTCTTGCCGTGATCGATGTGCCCAATCGTCCCCACATTACAGTGCGGCTTACTACGATCAAATTTTTCCTTCGCCATGGTTGTTCGCTCTCCTGATCTAAATCAAATAACCGTGATTACTGCCCGCTCCAATTACTGCGTAACCTTGCCCTGCGCCTTGCTGACGATTTCGTCGGCAATGCTGCGCGGCACTTCTTCGTACTGGCCGAAATGCATCGTGAACGCCCCGCGGCCCTGCGTGCGTGACCGCAATTCGGTCGCATAACCAAACATTTCCGATAGTGGAACCATCGCTTTGACGATGTGCGTTGATCCCAGAATTTCCGTGCCTTCCAGGCGTCCGCGGCGTGAAATCAAATCGCCGTTCACCGAACCCATATATTCGTCCGGTACCACGACTTCCACGCGCATCACCGGCTCAAGCAACACCGGCTTCGCCTTGCGGGCAGCTTCCTTGATACACACCGAAGCGCAGATCTTGAACGCCATTTCCGAAGAGTCGACATCGTGATAGGCGCCGTCAAACACGGACACCTTCACGTCCGACATCGGATAGCCGGCCATGATTCCATGCTCCAGAGCTTCCACAACGCCCTTTTCGATAGCGGGAATGTATTCTTTCGGAATGTTGCCGCCCGTTACGTCGTTCTCAAATTCAAAATCTTTGCCCGGATTCGGCTCAATGCGCAGCTTGCAGCGGGCGTACTGACCGCTACCACCGGTCTGCTTCTTGTGCGTGTAATCGTATTCCGCCAGCTGACGAATCGTTTCGCGGTAGGCAACCTGCGGCTTACCCACATTGGCGCCCACGTTGAATTCACGCTGCATGCGGTCGACGATGATTTCCAGGTGCAACTCGCCCATACCGGCCAAAATTGTCTGGCCCGTGTCGGGATCAGTCGAAACCTTCAGCGTCGGATCTTCCTGCACCAGCTTCGCGATCGCCATCCCCAGCTTTTCCTGATCCACCTTCGTCTTCGGCTCGATGGCAAGCTGAATAACGGGCGCCGGGAAGTCGATCGACTCGAGAATCACCGGAGCCTTTTCGTCACAGATCGTGTCTCCCGTGATCACCGACTTCAAACCAACCGCCGCACAAATGTCGCCGGCAAGAACCTCGGTGATGTCCTCACGCTTGTTTGCGTGCATCTTCACCAGACGGCCAATGCGCTCCTTGCGGCCCTTCGCGACGTTATAAACCGATTCGCCAGAGTTCAGCTTGCCCGAGTACACACGAATAAAGGCAAGCTGGCCGACGAACGGGTCGGTCATAATTTTGAAGACGAGCGCCGAAAACGGCTCGCTATCGGAACTGGGACGAACCAGCTTCTTTTCTTTATCGTCGACATCGGTGCCTTCGACCGCCGGCACATCGAGCGGGGAGGGCAGGTAGTCAACCACGGCATCCAGCATGTTCTGGACACCTTTGTTCTTAAACGCCGTGCCGCAGATCACCGGGAAGATCTTCTGAGCAATCGTCGCCTTGCGGATACCGGCGCGAATTTCTGCTTCCGAAATCGGCGAACCCTCGACAAACTTTTCAAACAAGGCGTCATCGGATTCCGAGATCGCCTCCACCATCTTGTCGTGATATTCCTTCGCCTGCTCGGCGAGGTCGGCCGGGATCTCAACGTCGTCGTACTGCGCACCCAGCGAATCGTCGCGCCACACGCGTGCCGTCATCGAGACGAGATCCACTACGCCCTGGAACTGGTCTTCGGCGCCGATCGGAATCTGAATCGGCACAGGACGCGCCCGCAGGCGATCCACGATGGTTTCGACCGAGCGAAAGAAGTCCGCGCCTACGCGGTCCATCTTATTGATAAAGCAAACGCGCGGGACTTTGTACTTGTCCGCCTGGCGCCACACGGTTTCCGACTGCGGCTGCACACCGGCGACCGCATCAAACACGGCGATTGCGCCGTCGAGCACACGGAGACTGCGCTCCACTTCGGCAGTGAAGTCCACGTGGCCGGGCGTGTCAATAATGTTGATGTTGCAATCGCGCCACTGGCAAGTCGTCGCGGCCGACGTAATCGTGATGCCGCGCTCCTGCTCCTGGGCCATCCAGTCCATAACGGCGGTGCCTTCATGAACTTCGCCAATCTTGTACGTACGGCCCGTGTAATACAACACGCGCTCGGTTGTGGTGGTTTTACCAGCATCAATGTGTGCCATGATGCCGATATTTCGCATCTTCTCGAGTGCTACAGTGCGGGCCATACGATCTCCAGCTTGGCTGTGAAGCCAGTGCCAGTTGTCTCCTTATTACAGAACCAAATCACTACCAAAGGTAATGCGCAACTACCAGCGGTAATGCGCAAACGCCTTATTGGCTTCAGCCATACGGTGCACGTCGTCTTTTTTCTTGATCGCCCCACCGCGCATATTGGAGGCGTCATTCAACTCGTTCGCCAATTTATCAGGCATGCCCTTTTCCGGGCGCGTGCGGGCGTTAATCAAAAGCCAGCGAATCGCAAGGCTGGTGCGGCGGTTGTTCGGCACTTCCACCGGCACCTGGTAGTTGGCGCCACCGACGCGGCGCGTCTTCACTTCCACCAGCGGCCGGCAATTCTCCACCGCTTTTTTGAACAACTTCAACGGGTCGTCGCCAGAGCGCTCCCGGATCTTGTCCATCGCCTGGTAGAAAATGCTCTGCGAGGTGGCTTTCTTGCCATCCCACATCATCGAATTCACAAACTTCTCGGCGAGCGTCGAACCATATACGGGATCGGGGAGAATCTCTCGGGATTCAGGTCTGCGTCTACGCGGCATAAATTACTTCGCCCCTCCCTTCGGGCGCTTGGCGCCGTACTTCGAACGGCTCTGCAGACGTCCGGAGACGCCGGCGGTGTCGAGCGTACCGCGCACGATGTGATAACGGACACCCGGAAGATCTTTTACGCGGCCTCCGCGGATCAGCACAATCGAGTGCTCCTGCAGATTGTGACCCACGCCAGGGATGTACGTAGTGACTTCAATCTGGTTGGTCAGGCGCACACGGGCGACTTTACGAAGCGCAGAGTTCGGCTTCTTCGGGGTCGTGGTGTATACACGCGTGCAAACTCCACGGCGCTGCGGGCAGGCCTGCAGTGCAGGGCTCGCGGTCTTATAGCGCGTGGGGCGGCGGCCTTTACGGACAAGTTGATTGAACGTCGGCACGAAACTTCCTCTCTCGGCGGCAGCATCCTCACGGCGTTTGTCGCGGTTTTATGCGCGCACGCAGGATCGCCTGGCAAAAATTGTTTGATTCCAACCCGGAAACTTGCGCCACGTAACCGCAGCGGTCATTCCCAAAAAATCTTCGGGCTAAAGAACTCGGACAAGCCCATACGGACGACGCTGTAGAGAACGCCGCGGTAGCGGGGCCGACCCCCAGCCGGACTTCCCTACCCGATAAATCGGGACTGTTTCTTCAGGAAGCGGTAGCGTGGGAGTAGAGGTCAACTCGCCAAACTCTCATAGGTTATCAAAACAACCCGAGAGCTGTCAAATGGGGGCCGGTTATGGCAGTGGATCGCTGGAACAAAATCCAAATTTAAAAGCCGGAACAAGTATTTGGAGGACTGTCCCGGCCTCTTTTATAAAAGAACCGCGTTGAAACGGCTCTTTCCCCACACCGAGGGTATCATGTCAATAGTAGATTTGCACTACTGATATTCGGCAGGCGAGTTTTTTTCAAGCAACCCGGGCTTGGGACGTAATAGTTCGTTGGTCCCTTGCCCGGATCGAAGCCGGCCGCCATGATTGGCGAATCTATGAATACGGAATCGCTCCGTCTCGCGATTGAAATTCTGGCCGAGCACCACGACGATGCTGCCGAATACCAGCGGATTCTTGAGTTTACCGCGAATCTTTACCGCCTCCCGGTGCAAACGGTGGAGCAATTGGTCCTCTGCCGTCTCGCCGACAAAGAACGCTAGTTCGGGCTCACAGTTTTACCGGACTGCGTTGAGCGAACCGATTAGGGTGCTACGCGCGACCGTAAGACCGAATGAGTCCGGCCAGTTGGATAGAAGTACTGATAAGAACCACCATCAGCAAACCCGCGTCCAGCATCTCCGCCGGTAACGCGGCCAATCCCGCGCCAATGTAAAGGATAAAACAGACCAGCAGCACCAGCAGACTCCCCCGTGCCGTCGGCGCAAGTTCGGAAACCGTGGAGTACCCAGCGGTTCGCGCGGTGAAGGCCCACAGGGCATCGAAAAGCAGCAACAAAACAATCACCGCCAGGAACGGAGCCAGTCCCCAAAGCGGAAACGTGTGCAGGCCAACCGCCGTGGAAGCCGCCACGGCCGCCAGCAAATCCACCAATCGCGTCAGGAAATCCACGGGATAACTCTTATGTGGGTACTTCGCCGCCGAATCCGGCTGCAGGTAAACGCGGTCAAAGTAAACGCCCGCTGAGAGAAACTGCCGGGAAAGCACCAGTAGTACGACCAGCATCCGCAAACACTCGACCCGCACCGAGGCATCGCCCAGTCCCTTTGCGGAAAGATCGCGAGTCACAATCGACAGCGGCTCGCGCAGGATCATTGCGGTGACGCCGTAAATCCAGAATGCGTTCTTGTGGGAGTCCGGAATGCGAAGCGCCGCGTCTGCCATCTGCGGGGCATCCTAACACAGATGACCCGCCAAGCGACTGTCAGAAACGCAGAAATGCGGAGGTGGTGCCCGAAGTCGGACTTGAACCGACACTCTCCTTACGGAGAAACGGATTTTAAGTCCGTTGCGTCTGCCGATTTCGCCATTCGGGCACATTCGAATTCTAACACCGCGCGCAGCGGAAACACTCATTTTCGCGTGAGCGCGAACGATGGAAGCTACTGCGTGATCCCGCGGCGCATGGCGAACTTCACCAGTTCCGTCGAACTATGCAGTCCCAGTTTCTTCATGATGTTGCCGCGGTGGGCATCCACGGTGAAGACGCTGACAGCCAGTTCCGCGGCAATCTCTTTCGCCACTTTGCCGTCGGCCAGCAGGCGCAGCACTTCGCGTTCGCGCGCCGTCAAGGAATCAAAAGGATCGGCCGTCTGCCGGTATCCTTCCAGAACGGTTCCGGAAATTTCCGGGCTGAGGAACCCGTCGCCCGCCGCAACCGCACGCACGGCGCGGAGAAGATCCGAATCGATCGAATCTTTCAGCAGGTAACCCTTCGCTCCCGCCCGCAAAGACTCGCGCACATAAACGGTATCTTTGTGCATGCTGAGGATGAGCATACGACTGCTCGGGTCGGCCTCAAAAATCCGCCGCGCCGCCTCTACGCCGTTCATATCCGGCATGGCGATATCCAGAATGATGACGTCGGGTTTCAGTTCCCCTGCCAAACGAACCGCTTCGCGGCCCGTACCTGCCTCCGCGATCACTTCCATATCCGGCTCCTGGCAAAGAATCAGCCGGAAGCCCTTGCGGACCACCGTGTGGTCATCGGCCAAAAGTATGCGTATCTTCCGCGGCATGAGCATTTGTTATCGGCACCTGAACCGTGATGGTAACGCCACGTCCGGACTCCGAATCGATTTGAAGCTTCCCTCCGGCGGCGCGCGCCCTGGCGCGCATGCCCACTAAACCCAACCCCGTCGTTGCGCCAGTATTTAATATACCTTTACCATTGTCGGACACTGTCAGGAGCAAACTTTGCTCTTTTTCCTGAAGCTCCACGCCGACGTTGGTTGCGCACGCATGCCTGCTGACGTTCGTCAACGCCTCCTGCACAATGCGAAAAAGCTGCGTTTCCACCTCATCGGGAAGCCGTCCCACCGGAGGCGACTGAAAATCCACTTGAATGCCGGTGCGCTGCGAAAATCGGTCCACCAGCCAGCGCAAGCTTGCTTCCAGTCCAAAGTCATCCAGCACGCTGGGCCGCAGAAGATGCGACAACTCCCGCGTGTTGGCGATCGCCTGCTTCACCAGCGCCAGGCAATCCTCGACGCGGTTCTCATGAAACACGCGCGCGTGCTGTATCGCCACCAGATTCGCCTCTAACGCACTCAGATTTTGACCGAATTCGTCATGCAATTCACGAGAGAATCGCCGCGCGGTCTCCTCCTGATCGGCCATCGTCCGCGAGGAAAGGTGCGTCAGCTCCTCGGTTTGGAACTGCAACTGGCGGTACATCTTGCCAACGATGCGAACCGTAAAGAACGCAGCCCCCAGCGCGATAACCAACGCGGCTGCCAGCAGCCCGGCCGATACAAGCACGCGGCGCTCTGCACTTTCCGTTTCCCGCTTCTGCGCGGCGGCCGCTGCGTCAAAGTGAAACGCGGCCAGATCCCCCAGTGCGTTGATCAACGCCTCATGCGCCCGGTAGAAATCGAGCGACGGCGGTTTGCCGGAAGTCAGCGTCGTCCGGCCCACGGTGATAAAATTTGCAGCCGCGTCGCGGACTTGGCCCCACAACGCGGCGTTGCCCGAAGCCAGCCCGGCAGAGATCGCCTCCTCCGCTATTTTTTCCAAGTTATTGAGCCGGTTCAGCAACTCCGCGCGTCCCTTCGCCCCCGGACCCGCGGCCAGCGCATAAAATACTGCACTCAAGCTGTCTTCTTTTTGTTGGACGTCGTCGATCAGGCGGAGGGTGGCCCGCTGACCGGCAAGAAGGCGCGCAGTATCGGATTCCGTCGAACGCATGGCGTCGACGCTGATGTACACAGAGGTCGCCAACAGTCCGATCAGCAGCGTAAAGCCGGCGATCAGGACACGGAAGAAGGAGACTTCCTGTGGGGCTCGCATCACGCTTCAGAATCCCACAATTTTTGCGTGCAATGCAGGGGACGAGCCTTATCCGGTCGCAGCCGAGCCCTTCCCCTAACTCTTCAGAAATCAACGCATAGACGAAGGTAGTGGCATTAGGTAAGGACTGCTACAGAACAAGGCTAGGAATTCACCCAAAGAACTGTTAGAGCCTTGCTTGTCGCACCCAAGCCCCATATGTTTGAGATGTCGAATTGTCCATGTACCGATACGTTTCCCCATGAATCCCTCCAACCTCAAACAGGACTTGTTGGCCTCCGTTGTGGTCTTTCTCGTCGCGCTGCCCCTCTGCCTTGGCATCGCGATCGCCTCAGGGGTTCCCCCGGCGGCGGGTCTAATTACGGGCATCATCGGCGGCATTGTCGTCGGCACTTTATCCGGTTGCCCTCTTCAGGTCAGTGGCCCCGCGGCCGGCCTTGCCGTTCTCGTTTACGAAATCGTCCAACAACATGGGATGGAGAGACTCGGCATTGTTGTGATCCTCGCAGGATTGCTCCAGGTGGCTGCCGGACTCTTACGATTGGGCCAGGTTTTCCGCGCCATCTCGCCGTCGGTCGTTTACGGCATGCTCGCCGGCATCGGCATCCTGATCTTCGGTGGCCAGTTCCATGTAATGGTGGACGACAAGCCTCGGGAAAACGGGCTGAAGAACTTGCTCGCCATTCCGGAATCCATCATGAAGGGCCTGGTGCCGGGTGACGGCACGAATTATCACGTAGCGGCGTACATCGGCGTCGCGACGATCATTATTCTGGTGCTGTGGGCCCGCTTTGCGCCCAAGCCTCTGAAGTGGGTTCCCGGTGCTTTGATTGCCGTCATTGCCTCTACTGTTGCCGCCACTTTTCTACAGCTTCCAGTAAAGTACGTCCAACTCAGCGACAACCTATTTGGCACCCTGCAGTTCCTGAATATCGCGCAGCTGCCCAGCGCGATAGACGGCGAAACCCTGCTGCTTGGTTTTACGGTTGCCTTTGTGGCCAGCGCGGAAACGCTGCTCTCCGCGGCCGCCGTTGACCAGATGCACGATGGAGCCAGAGCAAATTACAACAAAGAACTGATCTCGCAGGGCATCGGCAACACGCTCTGCGGCTTCCTTGGAGCGCTGCCAATGACCGGCGTGATCGTCCGCAGCGCGACGAACGTCGCTGCCGGCGCGAAAACCCGGATCTCCGCCATCTTCCACGGCGTGTTCCTGCTTGCCTTGGTCGCGTTCTTCCCCAACTTATTGAGAATGATTCCCACGGCATGCCTTGCGGCGATTCTGGTCTTTACCGGCTACAAGCTGGTGAATATCGATAACATCAAGCGCCTGCTCCGCTACGGCGGCGCGCCGGTGGTGATTTATGCCGCCACCGCAATCGCCATTGTGACGACGGACATGTTGAAGGGCATCATGCTCGGCATCCTGCTTTCACTCCTGAAAGTGGTTTACGCCCGTACGCACTTCAACATCCGCCAGGAACTGCACAGCAACGGCAAGCGCATCGATGTCTACCTCAACGGCGCGGCAACGTTCCTGCGCCTTCCCCGATTCACCGATACGCTCGAATCGCTCGACCCGGAAAAGGAAATCCACATCCATCTTCGTGGTCTCGACTATGTGGACGACGCCTGCCTGGAGGCGCTTAACAGCTGGCATCAACAACGGACGCGCCGCGGCTCCGTCGTCATCGTCGAGTGGCAGGAAGCGCTGCAGTTGTACCGGGACCGGAATCCTCTGGGCTCCTACCAGCGAGCCGACCTTGTTGTGACCGGTTCTTCACACTAAAATTTATCCGGACATGTCGATTCCAATCAAAACCATCCTGACGCCCGTGGACTTCTCTACCCGGACGGAGAAAAGCGTCGCCTACGCGGCGCGCCTGGCGCGGCACTACGCCGCCGAGGTCGTACTACTGCATATCATTGAGCCCGCGCATGTCGATTACGCGATGGCGCAGGCGCCGGACTTCGCCAGCCAGTTGGAAAAAATGCAAACTGACGGTGCACGTGCGCAGTTGGCAGGTTTTGCCTCGGCCGCCCTCGATGGCATTCGCACCCGCCACGTCATTGCGCGCGGGGCCGCTGCCGATGAGATCCTCGCCAATTCGAAGCACGCGGATCTCGTCGTCATGCCGACCCAAGGCCATGGCCGGTTCCGCGAGTTCCTGATCGGCTCGGTCACCGCAAAGGTTCTCCATGACTGCAATAAGCCCGTGTTAACCGGCATCCACCTGAGCGATCCGTCCTTGACTAGCGATTGGCACGTCAGCAACATCGTCTGTGCCATCGATCTGGGACCGGAAACCGGCGAAGTACTAAAGTGGGGTGCGGCACTCGTGGCGGAATTCGGTGCAAAGGTCACCGTAGTTCACGTCAACGCGGAATCGGGCATCGCACCGCACATCGGGAAGATGGCGCAAGACGCAGGCTTACAGGCGGAGATCGTCGTTCTGCCCGGTGAGCCGCATCGCGGCGTCGTTTCCACTGCCGAGGCGCGCGATGCTGATCTCGTCATCATCGGTCGCGGCTCCACACCCGGTGCCTTAGGCCGCCTCCGCGCCCAGGCTTACGAGATCGTCCGGAAATCCCCCTGCCCTGTGTTGAGCGTGTAGACGGCTCGAATACGAAGGGATAACGCACTTATACAGATCAGGTTGCGGGTTCCGCAGAGGCAAGTCTCTGCGGCGGACCCCACAAAAACGCGTGCTCCTTTGTGGGTACGGAACCCGCACGAACCTTGCACAGGAAAGCCGCATCGCGAAGGCCATTGGGGCGCCGCACCCGCCACCCTATCGCCGGGCCTACTCGAGTACACTAGAGAATTGCCTGCCTGGGCGGTATCCCAGAATGGCGCTCGAAAAAACGCTAATGAAGCACCGCTGTATCACGATTCCCGGTCTCCTGTTCTTATTGGTGGCCTACTCCCCCCAGAGCTTTGCTGCCCGCAAGCGAACGCCGAAAAAAGTTACCGCCACCAACACCGGCTCTGAAAACAGCGGCAAGAAACAAAAGGCCGCGCGAAGCAAGAAGAAGCAATCCGCTCCCATTCCCGTTCGTCCGCAAGCAGAAATCCCCGCCGTCACGGAGGCCAGCTCGGTCTGGCAGGGCTGCCTGGGATCGGACGATCTGCCCGATCTTGCGTCCCGGCTAGGCATGGAGGAATCCAGCCTCAATTCGGTATTGAACGAAGAGGGTGTTCTTGCAACCGAAGGCCAGCCGTGCGTGCGTTATGTGGCCGCTACGGGCGGCGAAAACGGCGTTGCTTCGGCTACATTCCTCAGGCCGGAAAGCAAAGAGGATAAGTCCCCTGTGCTTGCGGTCCGCAAGACCACTGAAGGAATCGTCGTCACGCCGGGAGCCTGCGATTGCCCCGAAGCCTCCCGGCGCACCTTGATTCTGCCCGCCGCCGACGTCAGCAACCCTTCGAGCGACGTCATGGGCAGTCTGCCCAAAAGCGCCCGCTGGCAGTTAACCGTTCTGGTACCCCAAATGATTCAGCGGGTTGGCGCAAAGCAGGCGTCCGCCGAGGCCCCTTCGCAAGACGCCGTCTTCATGCCCGCGGTGAATGACACAAGCGCCCACGCCGTCCGCAGCCGTGAGGCTTCCTTCGAACAATCGGCTCCCGATTTTCTCGTGCGCGTGATCGTCGAAAGCCACCACGATGCCGAGCCCGAGCACTTGCAGTCCGTGGAACTCATCGATTTCAACACCAACGTTCGCATGGACGGCGCCTGGTGGCTGGAACGTGAAGGCCGCCCAGGCGTCTTCATCGGCATGGACGGACTCGCCTATGAACGCGGTCTGTGGCTGTCTCCGGTGAAATATAGCTACACCTCGCGCGGCGTTGGCCCTGCGGTCACCACCTTCCGTAGCCGTATCAAGCTGCCGAAGTTCCTGGGCGGCAAGGGCAAGGAAGAAAAAGCCGAAAAACCGAAGACCGAAGTCCGCCAAGTGAAGATCCGCGGCCTGCACCTCGGTCTGGACATGCTGGCGCCCAAGGGCTACGAAGTCCACGCCGTTAGCAATGCCACCGTCGCATTTTCCGGACGCCAAGGCGGCTACGGCAATCTGATCATCCTCGATCACGGCATGGGCTATCAAACCTACTACGCCCATCTTTCCAGGATCGAACCGGGCGTCAAGCCGGGCGCAAAGGTCGTGGCCGGCGAAGTCATTGGACTGGTTGGTTCCACCGGCCGCTCCACCGCGCCGCACCTGCACTTTGAGACGCGCAAGGATAAGGTTTACCTGGACCCGGTGGACGATACTCGCCAGCTGGAGTTTTGGGTGCTGAGCGCGGATGACCAGGAACGGCTCGCGATGCAGTTGCTGACGCCCGCAATGGCTGCGGCGCGCGACGACGCGAGCGCGGCAAGCCAACCGCAGAGTACAGCACCGTTGAGCGCTGCCGGCAATAGCGGCGACTCCTTTAGTGCAATTCCCTAACCCGCCGTCTCGCTAGCCCGTCACCAAACCTAATCCGTAAAAGAGCAAACGGGAGCCTGACATCGTTACCCGGTCGGTTCCCGCTTGCCATCTTCGCTTATCCCGTGAAAAGGCGGAGTGTAGAGCCTGCTGTTCCGGGTAGCCCAAAAAAAAGAGCCCGGCGTGTATTGCCGGGCACTTTGCGTTTCACCCCAACGAACGGCTAGTTGATGGTGAGGGTAGCCGTAGCGGTCTTGGTAACACCGCCACCGGTTCCGGTCACCGTGATCGTCCGGCTTCCTGTTGTAGCATTGCTAGCCACAGAGAGCGTCAGCGTCGCCGTACCATTGCCCCCGGCAACCGACGAAGGCGCGATACTCGCTGTCACACGGGAGGGCAATCCGCTTACCGAGACAGCCACGTTCGACGAGAATCCACCGCTCGCGGCCAACGTTATTGTGTAGCTGCCCGTACGGCCTCTACGAACAGTCAGCCTCGTCGGCGACAAGCTGACCGTAAACGTGCCGGCCGAAGTCACCGTCAGCGTTCCCGCAATCGTGTGCACCAAAGCGCCGGCCGTGCCGGTCACCGTGAAGTTGATGTTGCCTACCGGGGTCGCCGAGGTTGTTGCGAACGAGACGGTCCCCGGAGTTCCGGGAGCACCGGGCGTCGTCGTCACGGTCACGCCCGTTGGCAAGCTCACCGGACTGGTCACCGCCAGATTCACTGTGCCCGAAAATCCATTCAACGGATTCACCGTAATCGTATACTTGGCGGGCGTCGCCGAGCCGCGCACAACGCTCTGTGTACCTGGCGAAATCGATAGGCCGAAATCCGGCTTGGTGACCACCAGTGTCAGCGCCGCCGTACGCGTCACTCCGTTATACGTTCCGTTCAGAGTCAACGGGTAGGTTCCCGCAGGCGTGGCTGCCGTGGTCGTAATGGTTAGCACCGAACTTCCGCTCGTCGAAGACGGCGAGAAGACAGGCACCGCGCCCGGAGGCAACGTGCCGGTCACCGTCAGCGCTACCGAGCTGTTGAAGCCGTTCGTCGGATTCACCGTCACGTTATAGGTAGCCGTACTTCCCTGGTTTACGGTTTGCGACGACGGAGATACCGAGACCGTGAAGTCTGGGGCGACGTTGTACGACAACGCACACGATCCGCCATTCGCATTCACCCAGTTTTGCTGAATCAAATAATCCAGGCCGCCCAATTTCATGTTGGCCAAGGCACCGTTTCCGGTCGCATAGGTGGTGCCCCACGTCCAGGAGCATTTATCCGCGTTCTCCTCACCCGTGGCGTCATACCAGGCATTCAACTGAGGATCGGTCACCGCCTCTTCCAGTTCGTGAGCGAGAACGGAAACCATCGCATCCGCACCCATGTCGCCGTTCGGACTGGGCGCGCCGTGACCGGTGCAGCCATAAGCGCCATCCGCGTCGCCGACGAACGAATACTTCATCCACACACCGTTGTAGGTGGCGGCCGAGTGCCAACCGCAATAGGACGAAAGGAATCCGGAGGATTCGCCGACGCCGGGGGCCGTCAACACAAAGTAAATGCCGTTCGGGTCGGGGGACAAACCATCGTTCGTAAACCCGCGCTTCACAATGTTCCAAATGTCGGTATCGGTAAGGTTGGTCGGGTTGGCGGCAACATAGCTGGACGTTACGCTGCCCGCCAGAGTCACTGCGCCGGTCACGTTGGCGTTTGCCGCGTTGAAATACGTCGTATTGATGTTGTAGTACGGCGAGTTGCCGATGTTGTTGGCGAAATTGGTCAGAATCCCACTCGCCAAAGGCCGGGTGGACCAATTGCCGTACCAAATGTAATACATGTTGGCGCCATTCACCATCACCGGGCCGCCGTGATAATCGATCCCGTTACCTGTGGTGTTTGCGCCGCCGATGGCGGCACGCCGCGATGCCCCGTGCAATTTGTGCCGCACGTAGCCGCCGTTCTCCTCGCCCTTGCGGTCTTCGTTTTGCTGCGCATAACCTGGTGCCACAGCGAGCGCCGTTGCAACCAGGCCGAACAGTAATCTCTTCATCCAATTCCCTCCCAATAAGCCCTGTCGTCTTGGGTAATACGAAAGTTCCCTACCGACTCCTACCTAATTACCATCGTGCAAAACTGCAAGAAAATACAGCGGGGGGTTCGCCTTAAAAGAGTATCAAAACCACCTAACCGATCCGCGCGGACGGCCAACAATTTGACTAAAGTAGTTTTACGGATGGGCGGTATGAGGGTCATCCTGTCCCCTAAGTGTAAGAAAATTTACGGCGGTCGCGGCGACGCCGCAGAAGGCAATGCCCACGGCCATGGGGAGCGCGGTCTTGCTGTGGATCTCCCCCAACCCAATGACCGCCACTGCGGCGATGGCGTACTGAATGGTTCCGAGAAGCGCCGACGCCGACCCCGCAATTTTCCCGTGCCGGATCATAGCTAGTGTAGACCCGTTTGGAAAAACGAAGCCCGCGGCGAACATGTACATAAAAACGGGGATGAAGAGTCCCGGAATGCCGCCTTTATCGGCAACGACGGCCGCGAGGACCAAGCCCCCGGCCAGGCACTGCGCGAGGTTGGCCCGACGCAGCACGCTACGGACTGGAATGCGGTGGGGCATCCGGCCGTTGATCTGCGACGCCGTGATGATGCCGGTTGCGATCGCGCCGAATAGCCAGCCGAACCAGTGCGGCGGAAGCTTGTAAAGATCGATCAACACGAACGGGGCGCTGGCGATGTAGGAGAACATTCCCGCGGAACTGAACCCGCACACCAGCGCGGCGCCGACGAACGTCCGATCTGAAAGCAGCGTGCGATAGCCCGACCGGATCTGCTCCAGGCTCAACGGCCGTCTCGCCTCCATCGGCATCGATTCGGCTAAACGAAAGTGCACCGCGATCGCGCACAAGGCACCGACAAAGCCCTGGGCCCAAAAAATCGACGTCCAGCCGAACCAATCGAGCAAATAGCTGCCAATCAGCGGCGCGAGCATCGGCGAAACTCCCAGCACAAGAATCAGCAT
>JBEBFS010000164.1:0-3864 GCA_040081855.1 Bryobacteraceae bacterium
GCCGCGGTTTCATTTGCCACCAGCGCCGGCGCCACCGCCCGTAGCAGCCGCATCGCCAGCATGCCCAGCGCGAAAGAAGGCAGGATGGTGCACAGAAACAGCGCCAGATCCGTGTAGGACCAGAACGGAACGTTCTTGCCGCGCTCGTCCGCAAAAGTCACGGTTTCAATCTTCGCTTTCAATCAGCGCGGCTGCGAGCAGTGGAATCATCAACTCGTGATGGCCGGTGATGGAATAACCGTGTCCGCCGGATTTTGCGTGGGGACGCTCCACAACGTTCATCTTCGGGCGATAGTGTTGCAGAAAATCGAAGTTCACGGTAGTAAAGCCGGCAAGTGGATACCCAAGGTTGCGCACCACCGAAACGGCTTTCAAAAATACTTCCGGCAGGACCACCGCTGAACCAAGGTTCAGATACACGCCGCCTTGATCCAGGCCCCGCACCAGCGAAGAGAGCAATTGAAAATCACGATACGTCGCCGCGCCAATGGCCGATCCATTGGCACCCGGATGCGTGTGCGGCGTATCCGTTCCCACCGCTACATGTACCGTTAGCGGCACACTGGCCGCGTAAGATTGCGCGACGATGCTGTGCAGCGCGAACTGCGGTTCCGCCAGCGATTCCAGCTTCCGCCCCAGCGCTTCGCCAAGGCCAATGCCATCGCGTACACCCTCGACGATCGCCGTGTTCATCTCGCGGCCCGTCTCTTCCGCGGCTCCGAAACGGCCATCGGGCAGCACCGCTTCCACGTCTTCGCTGGTTTGTCCGGCGATGCCGATTTCGAAATCGTGAATCGACGCGGCGCCGTTCATCACGAACCCGGTAACCCAGCCGCGCCGCATCAGGTCGAGCAAAACATCGGCGAGTCCGCATTTCACGACGTGCCCGCCCATGCCCCAGAGGATGGCTTTCTTTTGGGCGCGCCCGTTTTTCAGCGCTTCGATCACGGCTCGGAAGGCATCCGCAGCGAGAATCCCCGGCAGGCCAGCGAGCAAACCTTCCACGCCGGAGCCCTTCTGATAAGGCCGCGCAAAATGCTCCACCGTGACTTTGCCGCCGCGGTCGGCAATCGGAATCGTTTTCAGGGATTCAAACGTCAGCGGCTTCTCGCGGTATTTGCTCATGCAATCTTCCCTTGCCGCAGTGCAGGGCGTAGCGCTTGCCCTGTAAAACTTCTCGCGTGGCGCGCGATCTCTTCGGGAGTGCCGCAGACCACCAGTTGCCCGCCGCGGTCACCGCCTTCGGGGCCGAGGTCGATCACCCAATCCGCCGTTTTGATCACATCCAGGTGATGTTCGATCACCACGACAGTATTGCCCAATTCCACCAGGCTGTGCAGGACGTCCAGCAGTTTGCGGACATCTTCAAAGTGCAGCCCCGTGGTCGGCTCATCCAAAATGTACAGCGTCTTGCCCGTCTGACGGCGGCTCAACTCGCGGGCTAGCTTTATCCGTTGCGCCTCACCACCGGAGAGCGTCGTTGAGGATTGCCCCAAGTGCAGATAGCCAAGCCCTACTTGCACCAGCGTTTCGAGCTTCGCGCGGATCTGCGGAATGTTTTCGAGTAGCGAAAGTGCATCTTCCACCGGCATTTCCAATAAATCGGCGATGGAGCAGTTTTTGTAGCGCACCTGTAGCGTTTCGTGATTGTAACGCCGCCCTCGGCAAACGTCGCACGTCACGAAAACGTCCGGCAGAAAATTCATCTCAATGCGCTTCTGGCCGTCACCCTGGCATGCCTCGCAGCGTCCGCCTTTGACGTTGAAGCTGAAGCGTCCGGGCTTGTAGCCGCGTTCACGCGATTCCGGCAGCATCGCGTAAAGATCGCGAATGTGGGTGAAGACTTGTGTGTACGTCGCCGGATTCGAACGCGGCGTGCGTCCGATGGCCGCCTGATCGATCTCAATGACTTTGTCGAGCAGGTCCAGCCCCGTGATCGATTCATGCGCGCCCGGCATCGCGTGCGATCCGTAGACGTGTTTGGCCGCGGCGCGATAGAGGATGTCGTTCACCAGCGTCGATTTGCCGCTGCCCGAAACGCCCGTAACCACCACAAACAAACCGAGCGGGAAATCCACAGAAACATTCTTGAGGTTGTGTTCTGTTGCGCCGCGAATGGTGATCTTGTGCTCGCCCGGCGTTCGCCGCACCCCGCGCGTTTCGATGACGCGTGCACCGGAAAGATACTGTCCTGTAAGCGATTCTTTGTTCGCCTCAATCGCCTTCGGCGTGCCTTGTGCGACCAGGTACCCGCCTAAACGGCCTGCGCCGGGACCAAGGTCGATTACATAATCGGCGCGCTCAATCGTTTCCGCGTCATGCTCGACGACGAGTACAGTGTTGCCCAAATCTCTCAGTTCAGCCAGCGATTCAAGCAGCCGTCCGTTGTCGCGCGGATGCAAACCAATGGACGGCTCATCGAGCACATAGAGCACGCCCCGCAGCTTCGATCCGATCTGCGTCGCCAAACGAATGCGTTGCGCCTCGCCGCCCGAAAGCGTTGCAGCCGAACGTTCCAGGCTCAGATAATCCAAGCCGACCGCGACCAGAAACTGCAGCCGGTCGCGCACTTCATCGACGGGCCGCCCGCCGATCTGTTTTTCGCGCGGGTTCAACTTCCACTTCTTCACCGTTTCCAGCGCGCGCGTCACTGACATGCTGGTAAGTTCGGCAATGGTCACGTTCTTGACCCGCACCGCGAGGCTGGACGGTTTCAGCCGCTTGCCCTTGCAATCGGGGCAGGTGGAAGAAGATTGGTAGCTGAGCAGCCAATCGCGCGTCGATTCGGAAACGCTATCCAGGTCGTAGTAATGATTCAGCGCTTCAATCAGCCCATCGGTCATCGCTTCCTGCGATTTCTTGGGGAGCTGCTCGAACGGTTTCTGAATCGGAATCTTCAAGCGGCCCGCCAGCAACTTCAGATCGGGCGTCACGTATGACGAGCTGCCGCCGATGCCGAGGCCGCCTTCAAGCAGTGGCTTCGACGGATCCACCACCAGCTTCACCGGATCCCAGCTCCAGCGGCTGCCGAGACCGTGACACGTTTCGCAGGCGCCGAACGGGCTGTTGAAAGAGAAGGAGCGAGGCTCTAACTGCGGCACACTGCCGCCGCATTCGGGGCAAGCAAGCTTTTGCGAATACAGCCGCTCTTCGCCATCCACCACGGCGACCAGCACCAGGCCATCGGCGAGTTTCGTCGCGGTCTCGATGGACGCTTCCAGTCGCTTTTCGACTTCAGGCTTGATAAGGAGGCGATCGATGACAACTTCAATCGTGTGGTTCTTGCGCTTGTCGAGCGTGATCTCTTCGTCAAGCGACCGCAGCACGCCATCCACACGGGCGCGCAGGAATCCCTGCCGCACCAGCTTTTCCATTTCCTTCTTGTATTCGCCCTTGCGATGGCGAACGATGGGCGCCAGGATCATGACGCGCTCTTTCGAACCCAGCGCCATCACCTGTTCCAGAATCTGCTGCGACGATTGCCGCGAAATCTCCAGGCCGCAGGTGGGGCAATGCGGGATGCCGATCGACGCGTAGAGCACGCGAAGGTAATCGTAGATCTCGGTGATGGTTCCAACCGTCGAACGCGGGCTGCGGCTGGTGGTCTTCTGCTCAATCGAAATCGCCGGACTTAGGCCGTCGATCGAATCCACCTCGGGCCGCTCCATCTGATCGAGGAATTGGCGCGCGTAAGGCGAAAGCGTTTCCACATAGCGCCGCTGGCCCTCGGCATAGATCGTATCGAAGGCAAGCGACGACTTTCCTGATCCGCTCAACCCCGTGATAACGGTGAAGGTGTTGCGCGGAATCTCGACGTCGATGTTTTTTAAATTGTGTTGCCGTGCCCCATGCACGGTAATGCGG
>JBEBFS010000165.1:0-3838 GCA_040081855.1 Bryobacteraceae bacterium
TGCCCGAGGCTCCGGATTACGAGATTGAGATTCATGCCGGACCGGCATGGTCGGCGGATGGGGACGACCGCGTGCTGACTGTGAATCTGAGTATGATTCGATTGGTACCGCGCGAATAAGAGAGGCGATTACTCGTCGTCTTCGGCCTGTTTCGCCGGTTCCTCATCCAATTTCAAAATCTTTTTGAATCGCTGAATTTCTTTGGGCGTAAGGGCACGGTAACGGCCAGGAGCAACGTCCAGATCCAGGAACGCAATCTTCACGCGCCGGAGTTTTTCCACGAGACGCCCGAATGTCCGGAACATCATGCGGATCTGATTCTGGCGGCCTTCGGCGATCTTCACTTCATACCAAGGCGCGGTTCCCGGTTTGATTAACTTCAGCTGTGCGGGTGCCGTCTTGCGCCCTTCGAGTTTCAGGCCCTCGCGAAACGTGTTTTCCTGCGCCTCGGTGAGCGGTCCGTTTACCTTCACAACGTACGTTTTAATGACGTGGCTCTTCGGTGCGGTAATGCGGTGCGCGAATTCCCCGTCGTTGGTCATCAGCAGCAAACCTTCGCTCTGATAATCAAGCCGGCCCACCGGATACACGCGTTCGCGCACGCCGCGCATCAGATGGATCACCGTCTGGCGGCCTTCGGGATCGGACGACGTGGTGACGCAACCCTTGGGCTTATTGAGCGCGTAATAGGCCAACCGCTTGGGCGCATGGATCAGCTTGCCGTCCACTTTGATGTGATCGCGATCCAGGTCCGCTTTGGTGCCGAGTTCGACGACGGTCTTGCCGTTCAACGTGACGCGGCCTTCAAGAATCATCTCCTCAGCTTTGCGGCGGCTGGCGATGCCCGCTTGCGAGAGGAGTTTTTGCAGCCGTTCTTCAGGCATTTTCCGTCGATTCTGGCTCGGGCGGTGCCTCGGCCGATACTTCGCTCGAAGTCTCGATGGAGGTTTCCGCGGGCGATTCCGCTGCTGGTTCTGCCGGTGCTTCCGCGTTCAATTCAGTTTGTTCTTCGCCGGGCGCTTCCGTGGCCGCTGCGTCGTAGGCCCCAGCTTCGCCGGCATCTGCTTCGTCTGCCTCTACTTCGTCGGCCTGTCCTTCGTCTGTCTGTCCCTCGACAGCTGTGACAGTTCCTTCGGCTAGCGGCAACTCGGCCTGTTCGTCGTCGGCGATCGACATTCTGCCGATTTCTTCGAATTCCTTCAGGGTCGGGAGTTCGCGCAGATCCTTCAATCCGAACTGGACCAGGAATTCCTTCGTGGTCTTGTAGAGAATCGGCTGGCCGACCACCTTCTTGCGGCCTGCTTCGGCGATCAGTTTGCGGTCGAGCAGCGTCTTCAGGACGCCCGCGCCTTGTACGCCGCGGATTTCCATAATCTCCGGCGCAGTCACCGGTTGCTTATAGGCGATCACGGCGAGCGTTTCCAGCGCGGCCAGCGACAGCTTCAGCGGAGGCGTCAGTTTCTTGACGAAGGCGCGCACCGATTCATGATGCTCGGCTTTGGTCGCCATCTTGTAACCGCCGGCCACTTCGCGGATGCTGAGCCCGCGCTGCGGTTGCGCGTAATCCGCCGTGAGTTCGTTCAAAATGCGCTGCACGACGTCGAGCGGGCGCTCCAACGCCGCAGCCATCTGCTGCGCCGAAAGCGGCTCGTCCGTCACGTACACGATCGCTTCGATGATCGCTTTCAGATCATCGTCGGCGGTGACCGCGGGCCGTTCTTCGGCCAATTGAGTAACGTCTAATTCATCCATTGCGTGAGTTCTTTGCATCCCGGACGGTCTGTCCTGGAAGTTCCGTTTCGCCCTGCCGGGGGCCGGGGCGATCAGAGTTCTTTAATGATATCCTTCATCGACTGCCGACATGGCATCGCCGGTGGCGAATACCGCTTCGAAGCCCTTCATCCGCTTGAGGCCGATGTCGCCGAACGCGTCCACCTGCGTCAGGCCAACGGCTTGCAGTTTTACCAGTTCCAGCAGCGCGAGGAAAAGGCAGATCATCGCGCGGCGCGTCTTCTGGCGCTCAAACAGCTCTGCGGCGGAGACCACTTCGCTACGCTTGTCTTTTTCGAACACCTGCCGGACATAGCGGATCATATCGGGCACGGAGACTTCCTCCGAGCTGATTTCGTACATCGGCTTGTCCTTGGTGCGTTCCAGAATCGTCTGGAAGGTTTTCACCAAGTCGAACAGCGAAACGGATAAACCGGGCTCCATTCCCTCTTCATTGCGGAACTGTTCGATTTGCGGATTCGACCAGACAGCCTCTTCCACCACTCGCTTCTGCTGCAACATTTCGGCGGCGGTCTTGAAGCGTTCGTGCTCCAGAAGGCGGTCCACCAGTTCCTTTCGCGGGTCTTCTTCGGGCGATATTTCCTGCAAGGCGGGGTCGCGCGGCAGGAGCATTTTCGACTTGATCTGGATCAGCGTCGCCGCCATATAGACGAATTCGGCGCTCAGCTCGATATCCATCTCCATCGCCTTCTGCATGAACTCGAGATACTGCTGTGTGATCTGGGCGATAGGGATGTTATAGATATCGATTTCCTGCTTCCGGATCAAATCCAGCAGCAGGTCGAGCGGCCCTTCGTAATGTTCCAGATGGAATTCCAGCGGAGACGACACAGAACCCCAGGATACCATTTTGCGCCGGGAAAACCGCGAAAAACGGGGATTTGGCGGGGTACGCGGGCTAGCGCGGAAGCCGTTAAAAGCGGGATCGGCGGTCGCGGCCGGGCGCTGGCCGGCGGGGGGCGCCTTTGAACGTCAGCGTTACGTCCACGGTTTTTCCGGCTTCATTTACTTTGACTTGCGAATCCGTCTGACCCAGGTTGTCGAACACGGCCTCGTCGCGCAGGCTTTGCAGGAATGCTGCCGGGGCCTCAGGATCGAACGGTGTGCCCGCGCGCATTCCCCAAGCTTTGCGTACGGCAGGCTCGCTGATGATGTCCAGACCCCGAATCGTCAAATTGCCGTAAGTGTATTTCTCGCCGGGCTCGACGCGGACCGTGAGATTCACGACATGTTCTTTGTCGTCGATCGTTCGCTCGGCTCTGACGGATGCATGCAGGTAGCCGAGGCCGCGGTAGCGCCGCGCGATGCGTTCCAGGCCTGCGTTGATGACGTCGAAATCGGCGGTGTCCCTGGTGGGAAAAGCGGCGAGCTTGTCGAGGGCGGCGGTTTCTTTGGACGCGACGTTCGAGTAGCGCACCGTGCCCAGCTTATATTCCGCGCCTTCGTCCACCGTGGCCGTCACGGAAACGCCTTCGACGCCCGCTTCTTTGGATTTCTCCGCCGTCACCTTGGGGAACGAAACGCGTATGCGGCCCTTGGCTTCATACATGGGCCGGATCGCCTTATCGAGAGCGCTGCGAATGTCCGTTTCGAGATACGGCAACCCAATCGCCGCTTGCGCGAATGTTTCGGCAAGGCGTTCAAGGGAAAGCACTTGGTTGCCGGTGAAGTGAACTTCCGAGATGCGCGGGCGGTCGCCGGGGGGGCGGAATACGACCTGTGGCTCCCCGGGGCGGTCTGAGCGCAAACGGCCCTCGACGACAACTTTGCCGCCGAGGTATTCCGTCAATGCTCGTTCATAGCGTTCGAGTACTTTGTTGTTTACGGGAATCGCGTCGCCCAACAATGTTTCTTTCTTTACGAGCACGGCGCGCAGAGCTTCCTCCGTTGCGGGCAGCTCCTCGAAACGGTAATGGAAGAGCGGCCCGGTTTCGAGCACATCCAGAATTGCGTCATAGCCTCGGCCGTTCTTGCTGGGCGTAAACCGGTATCCGATGTTTTCAAATGCGCCGGTGGCGGCCAGTTTGTCGCGTGCCGCGTCGAAATC
>JBEBFS010000166.1:0-3833 GCA_040081855.1 Bryobacteraceae bacterium
GGGAATCCCCTTGCTGACGCGCGGGGCTCTGGTGATTTGTGGGAGATCGGATTTGTTCGCATTGCCGGGGTGTTTGGTTTGTGATCGTGCATCTTCTGGCATGGCATAGCAAGAGTTGCAATATAGCAAAGAGTGCTATATGCTCGATCATAAAGAACGGTATTATGACTTCCTTGGTTTTGCGGAGCGGAAGGAAGAGATGACAGAACGGTCAAACGGCGCGTCCTCAATCTAACGAAAAAACTGGTCCATCCAAGACCGCAGCCGTTATGAGATCAGACGCGCGCGAATACTCATCAAGGCCAGGGCACTGCCCACAAACAGGCCGGATACATTTACGCAGACCTTCTCCATCTTCCACTTTCCTCTTGCAATCGAGCGGCGGACCATACATTTTTTCGGATCACGGCTTTCAGTGCTTCTTTATCCAGGCTCAGATCCGCCACCATGTGCTTGAGCCGCCGGTTCTCGTCTTCGAGTTCTTTCAACCGCCGCGCTTCGTTCACTTCTAGTCCGCCGTACTTCGACTTCCACGTGTAAACGGTTGCCTCGCTGACACCCACCTCGCGTGCCAGTTCCTTCACGGCACGCCCCGCTTCCATCTGCTTCAGCACGCCGATGATCTGCTCTTCCGTGTACCTCGTCTTCTTCATCTCAAAGCTCCTTTCGTCGTCTTCCGACGGAGCTTCTCAATTATGAATGCTTGGAATTACTGGGAGCAGGTCAAACTCAGGCCCGTTGTCGCAACGAATCGCTTGCGGGTTTCCTCGACGTTCCACCACTGTCTCTAGCGCGCGTCACCCGACGGCTCGACAAACTCACATCGACTTCTAAGGAAAGGTTTTCTCTCGCAAAGGCATCCACCACCGAAAAGAGAACCGTTTCTTCGTTGCAGGGCGATTAAGCTAAGCCCTGCTATCACGCGCGAATACCGTTGTACATTGCTGGCGCGTGACCGTGTGATTCCTTACTACGGGCCTTGAAGAGTGACCGTCTATCGTGATGCCGCTTAAACGCAAATCCACTCAAACTTCTCTTGCAACGGGGTAGAGAGGGGACACACATTGGGGGAACGGCCACTTGCTTGCTGATATCTCTGCGTAGTCGAAAGCTTTGAACAAGTTTGATGACCGTACCTATTCCGTCCTCAAGGGAGTTATTCAATGACAAGCAAGAACACAACTGTATTTGGTATTTACAAAGACCGTGCCCAAGCGGAGAACGCCGTCGATCACGTCGTCGAATTCCGGACTGTCACCGGAGGATTCACGCACGACGACATTTCGGTGCTGCTTACCGATGTTAAGAGCACGAAAGAGTTCGCACACGAAAACAACACGAAGAGCCCCGAGGAAATTGCCGCTGGCGCACGCACGGGAGGTGTTATCGATGGAACGCTCGGATTATTGACCGGCTTTGGCGCATTAGCAATTCCAGGGTTTGGCCCCGCCCTCGCTGCCGGTCCAATCATGTCCGGCGGGTTGGGCGTCGGGGGCGCTACCGGCGGTTTGGCTGGAGTTTTCGCCGGAATGGGAATCCCGGAACGTGAGGCCAAGCGGTGCGAAAGTCGCGTTAGAGACGACCAGGGCGTGTTCTTGTCCGTTCATTGCGAGACATCCGACCAGATCGCCAGGGCCGAAGAGTTGCTGCAGCAGACCGGAGCGGAAGACATCTCATCCACTTGGCGTAGTCGCAGCAAAGTCATAACGCAGTGAATTCAGAAAACAGTTCCTGCTACCGGGAGCTCGACAAACAGTTCTTGATCCGTATTGTGCAGTAATGGCAGATCTGGAGAAACATTATGACCAACAACAATCAGAAGACGATGTCGCGCGAGAGGCTTGTGGACGCGCTGAATGAGGACTTATCGCGAGAGTATCAAGCGATCATCGCCTACGTGAATTATTCACAGGTGCTAAAGGGCGCCGCGTACATGAACATTGCCGATGAGCTTGCGCTTCACGCGAAGGAGGAGTTGGACCACGCTTTGCTGCTTTCGAATCACGTGGACTATTTGGGAGGGATGCCGTCCGTGACGGCGAAGCCAGTGAAGACCTCGGATAAGGCGGAGGAGATGCTTCAATTCGACCTCGCCAACGAAACAGAAACGATCCGCAACTATCGACGCCGCGTCAAGCAGGCCGATGAACTGAATGAGTTCGCCATTGCCGAAAGCCTGCGCGGCATCCTGATGCAGGAGCAAGATCACCTGATTGCGCTGGCAACTGCACTCGGCATCGCTGCACCGGACCCTGGGATTGCGGATTGAGGTGGTTCGTGAGTTTTAAGAAGTGCTTTTAGTCGATTTGCAGAAATGGTTAGGGCTGAGCTCAATGTGGTTAAGGGTGCGGGAGGGTTAGGCGTAAATGGACTAAAAAAGCAAGGAGCGTCTCCCCTGTTCGTGGCCATATATGCCAATATGCAAGGGGTGTAGGAAGAAAGCTCACATAAAACAAAAAGATTGTAGCTTGGTTTAAGTTATGCCATTCTGTGAGTGTAATCCGTGGGATAAGACCGGAATATTACAAAAAAGAGAGTCATATTCAGATCATGGATGTCGACATTAAAGAGAAGATGAAACCCGAGAGCGATGGCTGTGACCGATGTCTTGAATTGGAGCGGTGTCTTGCGGATTTAAATGGTTCTGTTCGCGAGCTTTCTAGCCGCGGCGATAGCGCCTCTGAGGTCGCCGATCTGCTTGTCCAGATAAAGCTTATCCGGGGTGTTTTCGTACATCACCGTAGAGAAGCCCACACGCCACAACAGATTCGCCCCAGAGTGAAAGCCTCTAAAGCCAGCGCGGGTGCATCTTCCGACAGTCACAATGGAAGGGCTAGGTCCAGAGATAGCGAAACAGCATGTGCGACGAAATGAAGTTGCTACAGGTGAGGATTCTCTGATCGGCGCGAGGGTCCGGTGACTGCGTTCGATGCGCGTCCACCTCTTAGTACGTCAGCGTGATCACCATTTGATCCGAGTACGTTCCCGCTCGGACTGCGGTCTGGCTCGCTGGTATGCTGCCATAAACCGTGTAACTCCGGGTTAGATTTCCGTTGGTATCCAGGTTCACAGAATCCGAAATTACGGACGTGTTGGACGTTCCGTCACCCCACACCGAAGCTCGCGAATTATCCGTGTACAGATTGTAGGCTGCGTTGATGGTGGCTGAGGTGGCGTGTCTGGACGAATAGGAGCCGTTGCCCGCGGTTGCCGTCAAAATGAAGCTGAGTGCTTCGTTGGCGGTTCCAGTACAGCTCACTGCGATGATGCCGCTGGAATCGCGAGCGCCGCCGGCTACCGGGTCATAGGAGCCGAAGGCGACACCTGATGTGGAGACCGTGCAGGTGGCTGCGGTTGCAAGATTCGCAAATGCCGTGAGCGCGATAAAAGCAGTAATAAGACGTTTCATTTTCCGTTTTCTCCACAACGTAGCGGTCCGATATGAGGAAGTGGTCCCTCGGGAGCGCGGTCAATACGAACGGAGCAGGAACCAGCGTCCCAACGTGCGGTCAAGGTTACGGGGTACGCAAGATTCGGAATGAAAACTTCGCCTCTGAAGGCGACCGGATATTCTTCCGTTTGTCCCGACACAGTGACAAGAGATCCGGCGGGAACGGGCGAGCCGTTCGCGGCGGTCAATTGAATTGTGGCGCCGGTAATCTGTTGCGTTGCGAATTTTAGATATAGGCCACTCCGCGCGAAGGGAACGACGGAGCGCTCGGCGATATCCAGTGACGAATCGAGCGGAACGCTCTTGTCATCGATCCGCACCGTGTTGTTGTCGTAAGCAACCATGACCGGCACCATAGCCACGCCGCGCGAATTCGTGTGCG
>JBEBFS010000023.1:0-47954 GCA_040081855.1 Bryobacteraceae bacterium
GCCCCGCCGCCGCCCCCGGCCTCGAGGGAGGCCTTGCTCTGGTTGTCATCCGGGACATGACGGAGAGCCGGGCAGGACGACAACAGTCGGCGTTGCTTTCGTCAATCGTGAAATCCACGGATGAAAGCATTATCGGCACCGATGTGAATGGATTGATCGTGACTTGGAACCAGGGTGCCGAGCATCTCTTTGGATACACGGAAGAGGAGGCACTGGGAAGGCATCTCATGATCCTTTATCCACAGGACCGCCAAAAAGAATGTCTCGATAACCTCAATAAAATCGGCCTGCGCGAACACCGGCCCCGTTATGAATCGCGGAGGGTGAGAAAAGACGGTTCGGAGTTTGACGTATCGGTCGTGATCTCGCCCATACAAAATGATGGCGGGAAGTTGATGGGGATGTCCGCCATGTGCCGGGATATTACGGAACGCAAGCGGGCCGACGCCGCCCTTCTGGTGGCCAAAGAAGCCGCCGAGCTGGCCAGCCGGGCGAAAAGCGAATTTCTGGCCAACATGAGTCATGGGCTCCGCACACCGTTGAACGGCGTCCTTGGACTCACCGACGTGATGCTCGACTCCGACTTGACTGATGAAGAACGGCAGGAATACCTCACCGTCGTAAAGCACTCGGCCCGTTCGCTGCTGGCCACACTCAACGACATCCTCGACATCGCACGTATTCAATCGGGAAAGTATCTTCTCCAGCCGAAGCAATTCTGGCTGCGGGACCTGGTCGCTACGACGATGAAAGAATTCGACGAGGCCGCAAGGGAGAAGAACCTCCAGTTCACCTGGCGCATCCACCCTGATGTGCCCCAGGTGCTTCTGGGAGACCCCGACTGCCTGCGCCAAATCCTTTCCAATCTGGTCGAAAATGCCGTCAAGTTCACAGCTGCGGGAGATGTGGTGGTCACGGTGGAAGCTTCCCACCGGGACCCCAGCCTGTTGTCCTTTAGCGTGCGCGACACGGGGGGTGGGGTCCCGGTGGATCGGCAGCGGGTTATTTTCGATCCCTTTTCCCAGGTGGATAATTCTCTGCGGCGCCAATTCGGCGGCACCGGCCTCGGATTGGCAATTTGCGCGCAATTGATCGACATCATGGGCGGGCGAATCTGGGTTGACAGCGACGGCCACACCGGCAGCACATTCCATTTTACGGTCCGTTTGGAACCCGTGCCTGCAACGCCGGGGGAAACCGCTGCGGAACCGGGAGTTCAACCAACCCTGTTCGATCGCCGCCGCGAAGCCCGTCGGCCAGCTCATGATCCGGCGCTGCTGAAGGTACTGCGCCCATTCTCGTCACTCGCTTTGGAGATCCAAATCCTCGACGCATCCAAAGCCGGTCTGAGAGTGCGAGTCAATCAATCTCTCGATCCAGGCGTTCTCGTCCAGATTAATCTCAAGGACACCGTTGCTGTCGCCGAAGTCCGCTACTGCTTGCCAGCGGGCGCCCACTTCCACCTCGGACTCGAATTTGTTTCGCCATAATGCGCCCCCAGCATTTTAACGACGAAGGGGACAGAATAGGATGGGGACGAAAAGCACTAATCGAGTGAATGTCGCGGCACGCTCGAATCGTCATACCTGGGGAAACGTGGGGGAGATGCGGGATAGTACACTCAAATACCATTCTAAAATCCGTCACTCACACCAAATCCGCAAACTCAATCTCCCCACTTTTCAACCACATCGCACTCCGCTGTGGGCCATTTTTCAGAAATCATGCCCTAACATGCAGGCAAGGAGTTTGTGCGTTCCTCCAGCAGAGAGCCAAATCGACCAAGAGCGACGTCCTAGGTAACTCGTAGCGGGTCTGCGTGTGTTGGAAGGATGACTGTCTTCATAGTTCCTGTGCCGTGTGCAGGTAATAATCACGGACCGGTTCGCCGTACCGGAACCTTCGGTCTCTTGGCCACTGAGTGTATGTCAGTGGTTGCTTTGCCGTTGAGTAAGTATCCAGCGGTCTCTTCGTCGTTGAGTGTATGTCAGCGGCAACAAAGAGCGCTCTTTTGTTTTTTGAATGCGAAACAGAACGGAGACTATGACGAAAAGAATTCGCCGCGCAGGCGGCGCAATGCGAAGGTATTGAAGGCTCTATTTTTTTCCGCTCAACTCGCGCACACTGGCTAGATCTTCGGCAGCGCCCGAAGTGTCTCCCGTGGCTTTCTTCGTGATTGCCCGGTTTTGGTAGGCGTTTGCGTATTTTGGATTCAGCCGGATGGCTTCGTTCAAATCCGCCAGTGCTGCCGGATACTCGCGCAACAGAAGATGCGCGTATCCACGGGCGTTCCACGCAAGCGCTAAATCCGGTTGCGCCTGAATCGCAGCACTCAATTCCTCAATCGCTTCTTTATACTTGCCCTGATTCAATAATTCGCGTCCTCGCACATTGTGCGCGGCGGCGGCTTTTGGATCGCCGGCTTTCGATGCCGCTATTTGCGTTGTCTGGGTCAAGGGCGATGGCGTTGGAATCACTGGCTGCGCGGGCGTCTCTACGCGAGCGGCGGCAGGCGCGGGAGCTACCGGCTCGGCTGGCGCCGTCATTTTGGCCATGATCTGCGGTGCGGGAGCTTCCTCCGGGGCGGGTGCCGCAGCCGGTTCCGGCACCGTTTCGGCGGTAGGCCGTGGCGATTCCGGTTTCGATGCGATCAGGCTGGTGACCGAATCCGCCAACAAAAGACTGGCGGCCCACGGCGTCGCGCCGGCGGCGACTGCCACCGGCTCTCCTTCCGGCTTCGCGTTGGCCTTGGCGATTTCCTGTTCTGCCTTGGCCAGCACGGACTTTGCCTCGGCGTAATCGGATTTCAATTCCGTGGCGCGGCGAAGGTCCTGAATCGCATGGCCGTAATCGCCAAGCAGAAAATACGCACTGCCGCGCGCGCACCAGGCCTCCGCAAAATTTGGATTCAACTGGATGGCTTGCGTGCGGTCCGCCAAACCGCGTTCGTGCTGCCCGAGTGCGTGATAACTGCCCCCGCGGGCGACCAGAACTTCGGGTGATTTCGGCGAGAGCTTAAAGGCTTCATTTCGGTCAGCCAGAGCGTGATCATGATCGCCCATTTGCGCGTAAATGCTGGCGCGGCTCAGGAAAAGATCTGCGTCAGGCGAGGAATAGCCGATCGCCCCGGTGAAATCGGTCACGGCATCTTTTAACAGCTCCAGCTTGGCGTATGCCGCGGCGCGAAGCGTCAGCGCGCGGGGATTACGCGGCTGTAGGCGCAGCGCACGCGTCATATCGTCGGCGGCACGCTGAAAATCGCCGGCCTGCCCGTAGGCGTAACCGCGCTCGACATAAGTTCCGATGCGATCCGGCTGCAGCTTCACTACTTGATCGAAGTCATCGATTGCGTCGCGATAGCGGGCTAGCGAAACGTAGGCCCGTCCGCGCGCCAGCCACGTTTCCGGTTCGTCCAAACGCAGCTTGATGGCTTGGGAAAAAAAATCAATCGCGCCGTGGAGGTCTCCTGTGTGGGCTCGCTCCTGCCCGCGATCGAGCAGAGCCTTCCACGTGGCAGTGGTTTGCGCCGCAGCCCCGGAAGCCAAGAGCAGGCACGCGGAAGCGGCGAGACAGAGGGACGCGATCAGGCGCTTCGGGTTCACGCTACGTTGATCGGTGAAACACCTCAGAACCTTTAGAGGCTCCCGTACCAGCAGGGGTTTTCGTATCAGCCATAAAAAATAGGAACGCGACATATTTCCCTCTAATGACATCCCGGCGATGCCAAATGTTTCAGAGGACTACGCTTTGAAAGCCTTCGAGAACCGCCGCCGGATCGGATTCAGGAACGCCCGGAACGCCATCGCCAATTCCTCTACGCCCAGCGCCCGGCAAACGATGCAAAAAACAACCAGGCCCAAGGGGATCGAGATGACGACGTCTATAAAGCGGCCAAATTGGCCAATGCCGAGCCAGCCCGCGACGGCGCGGCTCGAAAACCAAATGGCGGCTCCCATGGCCAGCGAGGCAACCAGAACCTTCCAGATTCCTCGGACCAGTTCACGGCCATACACGCCGCCAATTCTTCGTCTTAATACATCGAAGAGAACAAAAAAGCTGAACAGGGAAACCGCGGAGGTGGAAAGCGCCAATCCGGCATGACCCAGATTCGTGTAGCGGATGGTGAGCATTGCCGTCGCAAAGTTGATGGCGATAGAGGCAAGACTGATCACCATCGGCGTCCGCGCGTCACCGAGAGCATAGTACGCCGGGCCAATCACTTTGAGCGCAGCATAACCTGCGAGTCCAATCGCGTAACAGGAGAGCGCTGTCGCCGTCTGCTGTGTGTCGTAGACCTGGAAGCGGCCGCCTTGATAGATGGCTCCGATGATCGAGTTGCCGAGCACGGCTAGTCCCACGGAAGAAGGTACGGTGAGCAGGAACACCATCCCCAAAGATTTCGAGAGCGTCCGCCGGAACTCGTCCATGTTTCCCGCCGCCGCGCTTTTGGAGATGGAGGGCAACGTCGCCGAACCCAGCGCCACGCCGAACAAGCCCAAGGGAAGCTGCATGAAGCGGAACGCATAGCCGAGCCAACTCACCGGGCCGTCGAGTCCACGCACCGGGTCCTGGATGGAGGAGGCGAAGTTCGTGTTCACCATCACGTTAATCTGCACGGCGGCGCTGCCCAGAATCGCCGGGCCCATCAATTGCAAAATGCGGCGCAAACCGGGGTGGTCCCAATCGATGGCGAAACGGAAGCGGAAGCCGAGACGGTAAAGGCTGGGGAGCTGCCATAACAATTGCAGCGCGCCGCCGAGCACGACGCCGATCGCCATGCCCTCAATGCGCGAAAGGTGCAGGCTTGGGCCAAGCACGATGCCGAGCAGCAAGCCGAACCCGACTGAGCCAATGTTGAAAAACGTGGAGGCCATGGCGGGCACTCCAAAGCGGTTCGATGCGTTCAGCACGCCCATCGCCTGCGCGGCCAATGCCACCAGCAGCAGGAAAGGGAACATGATGCGCGTCATCGATACGGCCAGTTCGAACTTGCCGGGCACGGCGGCGTAGCCGGGCGCGAGCAGGTGCACCAGCGCAGGCGCGAAGATCACACCCGCTGCGCATACCGCTCCTACGACCAGGAAGATCGCCGTCGCCACCAATTGCGCCAGGCGTGCGGCTTCTTCTTTGCTGCGCTTGTTCAGGTATTCGGTGAAGACGGGAACGAATGCACTGGAGAGAGCACCTTCCGCAAAGAGGTCGCGAGTCAGGTTCGGAATACGGAACCCGAGCATGAAGGCGTCATAGGCGAGGCCCGCACCGAACAGCCGGGCCATCAGACTCTCTCGAAGAAGGCCGGTGACGCGGCTCATCAGCACGGCGATCGATACGATGCCCGCCGAGCGCATCACGCTTTCCGACGGCGCACGATTGCCCGAGCCCGGGGGAACGTCCGTTCGGTCGAGGGACGCGGCGTTTCCGTCTTCTGGCGCGCAGCCATTCACGGCCACTGCCGTGGGAGAGAAACCGGATTGCACTGCAGTATTTGGGGCGTCAGCCGCCATAGGAGCCCATGCGGGCGCGTTCCGCGCGAACGCTATGCTCGTTTCCGGGATGGCGCTCAGGCGCCGTATTTTTCGAAAAAGTGAGCAATCGTTTTAATACCCGCGTAATAATTCGCCAGTTTGTACTTTTCGTTGGGCGAATGCAAGCCGTCGTCGGGCAGTCCGAAGCCCATCAAAATTGTGGGAATCCCCAAGTGCTTCGCAAAGTCTCCCACAATCGGAATGGATCCGCCGCTGCGAATGAATACCGTCTTCTTTTCCAAAATGTCCGCGAAGGCCTCGGCCGCAATGTGAATGGCCGGGTGATCCGGGTTTACCGAGATCGCCGGTCCCCAACTCAGGACGCGGACGTCCATTTGCATACCTTTCGGTGTGTTGTCCTTGACGAATTTTTTGAATGCAAGGATTACACGTTCCGGATTTTGATTCGGCACCATGCGCATGCTGACCTTGGCGAGCGCCTTGGCCGGAATGACGGTTTTCGCGCCCAAGCCGGTGAAGCCGCCGGCGATGCCATGCACTTCAAGCGTGGGCCGGGCCCAGGTGCGCTCCATCACGGAGCGGCCCGGTTCGCCGGTGAGACAAGATGAGCCGACTTCGTTCTTGAGGAATTCGGCTTCGTTGAAGGGAAGCTCCTGCCAGCTTTGAATTTCCGTGTCTGAGGGTGGCTCCACGTCATCGTACATGCCGGGGATCTGAATGACGCCATCGGCGTTCTTCATCTTCGAGAGCAGTTCCACCAGGCCGAACACGGCGTTGGGTGCGGCGCCGCCGTACATGCCGGAGTGGAGATCGCGGGCCGGTCCACGGGCTTCCACTTCGGCGTAGATTAAGCCGCGAAGGCCGATGCAAAGCGTCGGCAGTCCTTCGGCGAACAGTTCGGTATCGGAGACCAGGGCAACATCGGCCGCGAGCTTTTTAGGATTTTCGGAGACGTACTTGGCGACGGATTCGCCACCCACTTCTTCTTCGCCTTCGATGAGAAATTTGAGATTGACGGGCAGCGTGCCGGTGGCGGAGCGCAAGGCCTCGACGGCCTTGATGTGCATAAACATCTGGCCCTTGTCGTCCGCAGAGCCGCGCGCGTAAATGTTGCCATGGCGGATGGTCGGTTCAAACGGCGGGGTCACCCATTCTTCCAGAGGGTCGGGCGGCTGAACGTCGTAGTGGCCGTAGCACAGAACCGTTGGTTTGCCGGGGGCACGGAGCGACTCGGCGTAGACCAGGGGATGCCTGGCGGTATTGATGATCTCGACGTTTTCGAGGCCCGCCTTTTTGAGGCTGGCGGCAACGAAGCCGGCGGCGCGGCGAACGTCGGCGTTATGTTCCGGTAGCGTGCTGACGCTCGGAATACGTAGAAATTCTTTCAGTTCTTCGAGCAGACGGTCTTTATTCTGCTCCACGAATGCATTGGTGGCTTGTGACACTGCATTCATTATAGAGCCGGGGCTAGGCGTAATAGATCGCCCGGTATTATTGTGCGCAAAAGAAAGTGTAAGACTACGGGCTGGTGGACTTTTTGCCGCCCGAAAGCGCGATTGCGGCGCCCGCGCCACCACCCACGACGGCCACGCCGATGCCCACTTTCGCGCCCGTGGATAACCCGCCCTTGGAAGCCGTGGCTGCGGGAGCGGCCGGTTTCGAGGCCGCAGGGGTTGAGGGAGTGGGCTGCGCCGAACGTGCCGCAGCTTGCTGCGGAGCGGCGGCCTGCGTGCCGGGAGTGGTTTGCGCGTTCAATGCGGCAGCCGCGCTGAGACAGCCGCCTTGTTGTTGCAGAACGATGGAGCTGGCATTGAGAACGGCGGTGGCAGGAGCAACTCCCGGACGCGCGTTGCCCAAAATGGATCCGGTTGCCGCCACACGGTTGCCGACGTTCGCGGCCAGGTTGTTGCCGGTGATTTCGTTTACTTCCTGGGTGTCCTGATCCTGGATCAGGTAACGATTTTCCTTAAACACCAGACAGCCGGTGCGGGTGACGGTTCCGCCGCCCACCTGAAGAGCGAACGTGCGGCGTTGTCCGGCGGCGAGGGAGGCGAGCGTTTCGCCCGTGCCCACATTCACTACCTTCGCGACCCCGGCCAGCATAGTGACATCCACTTTTCCGTCGACCAGGCCCACGCGAACGCGTCCGGCATTGCCAGTCGAACGGATGGCGAATCCGGCGGCGTCCACTTCAAACCATTCCGGTTCAAACGATTCCGGCGCGGCGATTTGCCCGACGCCTTTCCATAGCTGCAGGCGATGCTCGGAGAGACTGGCGCTCGAAGCCGAGCCCAGTTGCACACGCACGCCGTTGCGCAGCGCGGCTTCCGACGAAGCGTCGGCCGTATCGATGGTGCCGCCTTCGAAAAGCGTGGCGTTTCCCCAGACGCGGGAGTGGTCCAAGGTAAAATGGCCACTTGCGGTTACCAGTCCGATGGCGGGCGGGGCCGCGACGGCTCCGGCGGCGAACGCTGCGGAAACGAAGATCGTTCTCAGTAGCATTGGATTCAGTATAGGGTTGCGGGGCGGGCGCGGGCAAGAGGAAAGATCCTGTACTTTCCGCTCGTTGGCGAGCATAGAGAATTGACGCCGTATGGATGGCATCGAGGTCCGGATGGATGGAACTGAGGCCCGCATGGATGGAACTGAAAAATGAACCGGACTGTAGGATTCGCTGTGCTGCTCGTCCTTGCGGGCGCCATCGTGTTTTCCGCGTATTTGGCGGTTGCCGATGCGGAATTCGCGCGGGGCACGCCGGAATCGGTGGCGCGTGCGGCCCAACTGCGGCCCGGCAACACGCGCTACCTGATGCTGCGCGCGCTGCACCTGGATTACGACGGCGCCGATTCCACGCCGCTGCTGGAAAAGATTGCCGTGCTGAATCCGATGTCGTCGGCGCCGCGCATTCGGCTGGGGCTTGCGGCGGAACTGCGCGGAGATCCCGTGGCCGCGGAGCACTGGCTGCTGAGTGCGGCTCGTGTGGATCGACAGTTTGAACCTTCCTGGACGCTGGCGAATTTCTATTTCCGGCAAAATCGCGTGGATGATTTTTGGACGGCGATGCGGCAGGCGCTGGAGGTGTCGTACGGGGATCGCACTCCCGCGTTTGAGCTTTGCTGGCGGATGGCGAGCGAGCCGGGCGAAGTCTTGAATCGTGTGTTTTCTGGGGAGTTTGCACAAAAAGACGACGTGGCCTCGGCGTACCTGCATTACTTGTTGGATCGCTACAATGCCTCGTTGAGTTCGACGCCGAAGGACCCGCCGGAGACCGCAGCCATCGAGCAGGCGGCTGTGCAGTTGGCCCGGTTCGCTAGCAAGAAAGATCCGCAGGTTCTTTACGCCATCTGCGATTTGCTGATGGACCGGGCGCGGTGGCAGGGCGCGAAAATGCTGTGGACATCGCTGGGCAATGCGGAACCGCGCGGTATTTTCAACGGCGAGTTTCACGAAATGCCGGGGGCGGCGAAGGGCCACGGGTTCGATTGGCGATGGGAGCCGGGCGAAGGCGTGTTGCATTTACCGCTGGATGGTTCCGGACATCGCGTTACGTTGAATGGGAAGCAAGCGGAACACGTGGCGCTCTTATGGCAGTTCGCGACGGTGGAGAAGGGGAGAAAGTACGAGTTGCGGTGGACGACCCGAACCGCGAATCTTCCTTCGCCCGCTGGGCTTCGTTGGGAAGTAGAAGGGGCGAGTGCCGCCATTGAAACCTCGAACGATTGGAAGCAGCAATCGGTGCAGATGACCGCCGCTTCGAACGCGGTGCGGGTGGCGCTGGTGTATCAGCGTCCGCAAGGATGGGCCCGCGCCGAAGGGTGGGTGGATGTTCAGTCGATTGCGCTGACGCCGGCCGGGGAAACTACTTCTTCACCAAAATAAAGTTGCCGGTGCGAACTTTGCCCGCGGCGGCGTCGGCTTTGAAGTTAACTTCCAGCAGATTGAACGCGGGGCCGGGGATCAGTTCTATGGTGCCGTTGGCGCCGTCGCTGGTCACCAGGGCAAATGACTGATTGCGGGAAGCTTTCAAGGAGCCGGTGAAGTCAAAGCGGATCAAAGGATCGGTTCCTGCCGGTGCTTTGAAGCGCGCATAGAGAGTGCCCGTGATCTGGCCTTGCTCTTCGTGGACCACAAGATCGACAAACTCGGGCTCCAGGCCAAGGAAAATGGAGGCAGGGCGCATGAACGTCCACGCACCGATGTAGCGCGAAAGCGGAACGGGAGTCACGCCGCGCGTGGGAGCAACGGTTGCCGCGCCAACTGCCGGGGCCGCGGGAGAACTCACCGTTGGCGCAGCCGGGCGGATGGTGCTGACCGGCGCGGAGGGTACGACGCCGCTCGCGATTTCGGCCAACGTCCGGTAATAGGACGCCAGGGAAGAAGCCTGCTGCGTTGCCGTTTCCGCAGCCTGTTTGTAAGAGTTGGTGAGCGATGCGAGCGAGCGCGTAAGATTCCCCCGTGCCATTTCCGCGGCGTCGCCCGCGCCCACGGCCGTGTTGGCGACTGCGGCCGAGGTTTTCATGGCTTCCATCAGCGCGGCGAGGGCCGCGTTTTCGGCGATCATCGTTTGGCGAAGCTGCTGGATGGCCCGGTCCGGATCGCTGCCAAAGGCGGTAATACTGGCGCTGACGGCACCCGATTGGGTGGTGAGAAACGCTTCAATGTTCTTCCGCTGGTCGGCGCTTTCCGCCTTAATCTGAACCGCAGGCACTGACTTCATCGATTGGTCGGCTGCTTGGGCGCGCGCTTCGGCGTAGTCTTTCTTGGCACCCATGTACTTTGCGGCAGCGGCGGCTGATTTATCCGCGCGAGCGCCTAGCGTGCCATCGGCGGTCGCGGAATCTTTTTCGAGATTCGGTTCCGCGGAGCGCCACTCCTGATACGCCGAGCGGTAGGCATCGCGGCTCTGCTGCGCGAACGCACTGATACCCAGTAACAGGAGGGTTGCGGTGAGTCTCATCGGCGCCTCCGTTTTTTCGTTGCCGCTTTGGGCGCGGGAGAAGCTTTCGCCACCTGCGCCGTCTTAGCGGCGGTTGCGGGCGCCGGAACCGGTGCTGCCGCCGGTGCCGCAGACGGAGCCACCGCTTTCGCAACAGTGGAAACGTTAGCCGGCGGCGTGGCTGAAGGCGCTATCGCAACCGTGGGCGGCGCAATTCCGGTAGCTTCGGCCTTCGGCGCGGGCGTTCTGGGAGCTGGCTTCGGAGCTTGTCCGGTGATGGCACATTCCATTTGCGCGCGGGTCAGGCGGGACACGTAATAGGAAGTCCAGCGGGCGCCCTCGGCCCCCAGAGCTTTTTGTTCTGCTTCGATGGCGGTCTGCCGGGCTTCCGCGGCAGTAATTGCGTCGGCGATTTGTTGCTGCAGGGAAGCGATGGTTGCGTCTCGATCGTTCGCCAGTTTCACGAACGTTGCGGATTGTTGAGAGATCGCCGCCAGAGCGCTGATGGCCGCATTGAGCACGGACTTTTTGCCGGCGCTGTCGGTGAGATCCGCGGTCATTCCGGCAAGTCCGGTTTGTTCCTGTTGCGCGTCGGTAGCATCGGTTTTTGTATCGACCGCTTCGGCGGGCAAGCTCACCTGGAGATTGCGAAGCGCTTCGATCTGGGCGCGGGACTGCGAGGACTGCACCTGCCAGTAACTGTTGCGTGCCGCGAGGCGCGAGGCGTTGGCGCGGCTGACTTCATCGATCGCCGTGCGCACGCGGGTGTCGCAGGGAAGCATGCGAGTCACGCGGGATTCCAGCGAATTCGCCAGCGTGTACCAATCGGCGGTGAGCTTATCGAGTGTGGGTGGGGCGGCCTGCGGCTGTTGCGCCAGCGCGGTCGCGGCCAGCATTCCACCCAGAACGATTTGTGCTGTCATCACAGACCGGGGAACGCGTGCCATTGTCGCAAGGTTAAGGAAGTTTGGGGTGGATTGTCAATCGTGTCCGGAAGTTTTCGGGCGGCCCGCGGTAGGATGGTTATGGACTTTACATGGTTGCGTATACACGACATGCGCTTTTGGCCCCGTGGCGGAGCATTTTTTCGCTGCTGGTGGCCCTGTGCGTGGTTGCACCGGGCGCGGCATGGGCGAAGGAGGAGGTCCTCATCGCCGCGGCCTCAAACCTCACCGCTGCGTTTCAAGCGATGGGGCCGAAGTTTGAGGCGGAGACGGGCATTCATCCGGTTTTCAATTTCGGGTCCACCGCGCAACTGGCGCGGCAAATTCAAAACGGCGCTCCCATGGATGTTTTTGCTGCGGCGGATGAGGAACACGTCCGGGAGTTGGAAGCCGCGCACCTGTTGGTGCCGGGGAGCGTGGCCGAATATGCGCAAGGGGCGCTCGCGTTGTGGGTTCCTCCCGGCACCGCGGCTGCCCCTGTACTCCGTCGGCTGGAAGACTTGACCCAGCCGCAGGTTCGAGTGATCGCCGTGGCGAATCCCAAGTTGGCGCCGTATGGCGCGGCGGCCATCGAGGCTTTGAAGCAGGCGAAGGTGTGGGACCAGTTGAAGGCCCGAGTGGTTTATGGGGAAAACATCAACATGGTGCGGCAATATGGTGCTTCAGGAAATGCCGATGCCGTTTTCACCGCGTATCCGCTGGTGATGCAAGAGAGGGGCACGGTGATCCGGGTGGACGCGCGGCTGTACACGCCGATCCGCCAGGCGCTCGGGATTATTGCCGGGAGCAAGAACGCGTCCTCTGCGCGGCGTTTTGTCGAGTATTTACTGCGCGGCGGGGGGCGGGACGTGCTCAAGAATTTCGGGTACAGTACACCGGCCCGTTAGACGGTGCGTCTTACTGGGCGGGGTGGATAGCGGCTTTGCAGCCATCTCAGGTAAATCCGTCGAGCCGGAATCGCACGGCCATGCGCGTATCCTATTGGCAGAAGGTAGAATGGGGAGGAAAGAGGTGCCTATGAAATCGTTATTCGTCTTAACGATAGCGGCGTCCGCGGCTTGGGCGCAGTCGAACGGCTCACTGCGAGCTCGCGAACTTTTCTATACGCCTCCGCCGACAACGGCGGCTGCCAAACCCCTGGCTTCGGCGGTTGCGAAACCGCCCGTACCGGCTGCTCCTAAAGAGACGGCGACGAAGAAGGCCGGCCCGATGACGACGCCCACGCAGGCTACTGCAACTGCGGCGGCTCCGGCAACGACGGCGGCTCCGGCAACGGCGGCGAGGCCGACGGAACCCGCGAAAACACAGGCTCCCGTGGTGGCGGCCGCGCCTGCGGCTTCAAGCGCAGTTCCCACGCGCATGGTTTCGAATGCTCCGGTTGAAGCGATTCCGCTGGGGATGCGTTACGCGGTGTTGCGCCGCAATGCGGCAAACAAGTTTGTGGAGATCGATCCGGAATCCACATTCCGCTCGGGTGATCGCATTCGACTGGAGATGCAGGCCAACTCGGCGGGCTATCTGTACGTGGTCGCGCAGGGATCAAGCGGTGCCTGGCAGGTGCTGTTCCCGTCGAAGGACGTGGCGGGCGGCAGTAATGCGATTCATCGCGGCGAAGTGCGGCAGATACCGGCGGGCGACCGCGGCCAGTTCGTGTTCGACGAGCAGGCGGGCACCGAAAAACTGTTCCTGGTGTTAACGCGCCAACCGGAAAACAGTTTGGAGAAGCTGATCTACGCGGTGCAAGGCGCACCGGCACCTGCGGCGGCCCCCGCTGCCACTCCTGCCGAGCCTCCGCGCATGCTGATGGCGTCGGCAAAGATCGGCGATGACGTGATCTCGCGCATTCGCGGGCAGATGCAATCGCGCGACTTGATCTTCGAAAAGGTGGAGAACGACTCGGCCGCGCCGACGGACTCCTTAAAGCCCACCGGCGCGCCGGAAGAAGTGAAGTTTTCAACGGCGAACTACGTGGTGAACCCGAGCACGTCTCCGGACGCCCGGGTTGTGGTCGACATTTCTCTAATTCACAAATAGAGCTGGCGGACGCAGTCAGCCGATAGGATTGTTATGCGCAATTGGACTTGTTCCATCGCGGCGGTAACAGCCGTGTTTTTGTCCGGAGGTGCGGTGTACGCACAGGAACGGCAGCCCGCGCCCGAGCCGCAGCGCATCCGCGTTTCGGTGGAGCGGATGAACGGCAAGGACTGGGTGGCGGTGAATCCCGCGACCGTCTTTAATCAGGGCGACCGCGTTCGCTTCCACATCACCACGAATTTTGGCGGCTTCCTGTATGTGATGAACGCCAGCACGTCGCGCAGCTACGATCTGATGTTCCCTCGTTCGGACACGGGCATGGATAACAAGATTGAAGCGAATAAAGACTACGTTGTTCCGGCCACGCAGCAAGGGTATTTCCGTGTAGCAGGGCCTCCCGGGCAGGACATCGTTTATTGGATGGTGAGTCCGGTGGACATGGGGCGGCAGTACATGCCGCTGCCTCCGCCGCCGAAGCCGGGAGCGGTGCCGCCGGAGTTGAAGCCGCGCTGTGACGATTCCTTCTTCAAGGCGCGCGGCGAATGCATTGACACGAGCGCCGGCGTGAAGCCCGTGAAACCCGGCGAGAATTTGCCGGAGAATTTGGGGAGCGTCGCAGGCGCGACTCCTCGTGAGCTAATCTTTATTCAGGAAAACGGGCAGGCGAAGGAAAGTGTCACATTGTCCTCGCCCAGTCCGCTCACCGGACCGGTGGTCTATGAACTTCGCCTCTCGCATCGCTAGTCCAATCAACATGCGCATCCGACAACTAGTGGTTCTGGCACTGACGGCGGCTGTGGGAGTGGTTTGCGCCCAGCAGAATGGGCAACGCGCCACGCCGCAATCTCGCGATCTCAAGTATGAAGAGAATAACGTGGAGCCTCCGCAGGCGGTGGCGGTGCCGCGCGGCTATGCACTGATCGTCGGCATTGGTGCTTACAAGAATCTTCCGGCGAACATGCAGTTGGAGTACTCCGAGCGCGACGCCGACGCTTTGTATTCCATTTTGATTTCGCCTGAAGGCGGCAATTTCCGCGCCGAGAACGTGCATCGGTTGACAGGTGCGCAGGCGACGCTGGCCAATATTAAACGCGAGATGGAAACGTGGCTGCCCTCGGTGGCGCAGGAGCAGGATCGGGTGATCATCTACTTCGCGGGCCACGGCTTTATTGCGAACGGCCGCGGCTATCTTGCTCCGCACGATCTGGATCCGAAGAATATTGAAAGCACCGGCTACCCGATGGACACGCTTGGGCAAGTAGCCGGTTCGCGCATTAAAGCGAAGTGGAAGGTGCTGTTGACCGATGCCTGCCACTCCGGTGCGATCAGTCCGGAAGATGTGGCTTCCTTAAACAAAGGCTTCCTGGATCTGTCGCGTTCCATGTTCTCGATGACGGCGAGCCGTGACCGTGAGCGTTCGTTTGAAAGCAAAGACTGGGGCGGGGGCCACGGCATCTTCACCTATTACGTGGTGAAGGGGCTGGAAGGCGAAGCCGACGAGCAAGGCGATGGCATTGTCACCGCCGATGAGCTTTCGAACTACGTCCGGCGCAACGTGCGCGAAGCGACGAAGGGACAGCAGAATCCAACGGCTGACCGCGGCAGCTTCGATCCGAACATGCTGCTTTCGTTCCTGCCGGTGAACATGCGCGCCGCGCACGCTCCGCCGCCGGTGGATGGAACGCTGGTGTTTGAAACGAATATGGACGGCGTCGAGGTTTTCGTGGATGGAACGTCGCGCGGAGTGATCAACAAAGGCACGCCGCTGCGCCTTCCCGGTATGCGTCCGGGTGCGCACACGGTGCAGGGCGTGAAGCTGGGCTACGAGCCTGACGGGCCTCGCGAAGAGACGGTTTATCCCGGCAGAGAAGCCACGGTGAGTATCAAGATCCTCATTCAGCGGCGGCGTCCGCGGGCGGCCGTCGATCAGTTGAATGAAGGCTTGGAGTATTACAACAAGGGCTTCGCGGAGAACTACAAAAAGGCCGTGGAGCACTTCGAGAAGGCGCTGCAGTTGGACCCCACCTACAGCCAGGCGGCTCTATTTTTGGGCCGCGCTTACAACTCACTGTTTGAGGAGCAAAAATCCGAAGCGGCATTACGCAAGGCGATCGACATTGACCCCGATTACATGGAGGCCCGTGTCAGTTTGGCGGGTATGCTGCTGGATACGGGCGCGGTGGACGAATCCATCCGCCAGTTGAACATCGTCACGCAGCGCGACAAGAACAACTCAATGGCGTTTTACATGCAGGCGCAGGCGTACCGGATGAAAGAACTGTACGGGCAGTCGATTGATTCGGCGCGCGCGTCAATCAAGTTGAATCCGCAGGCCGCCGAGCCGCATCTGTGGCTGGCGGAAAGCCTGCGTTTGAGCGGCAAGTATCCGGATTCGTCCGCCGAGTACGCGGAGTATCTCCGCTTAAGCGATTTCGATAGCAAGCTGGCGGGGAAGATGAATTACTACGTGCTTGGTTTTCTCGCCGGTATCGGCAAGAAGAAGCGGGCCGCACAGACGGATACGTGGCGCGATCTGCGGAGCCTCGCCTACTTCGGCTTGTGCGATTCCGAACGCAAGCAGAATCGCTTTGACCTGGCGGTGGGGTATTGCCAGAAATCGCTTGCTTATGATGCGGGCGATCCCTTTACGCACTATGCGCTGGCGCTGTGTTACGCGCGCACGGCGGCGTCGAACGGGAGCCTGGAAACTCTGGCCGCTGCCCGCAAACACTTCCAGGCCATGGTGGATATCAACGGCGATCTGGAAGAAGCGAAGTTCGCCCGGCAGAATATGCAGAATATCGACGCGTTGCTGACGAAACCGAAGTAACTCCCGCCGGCGGCATTCCTCCAACACAGGTGCTACCTGTGGCATCATGATCGAAGAGCGCTCCTCCGGTGCTCTTACTGCAATCCAACCAAACCAATCCGTATTCCGAGGAGATTTGAAGGCTCTATGAAGAAACAATTTGTGCTTTTGATGATGGTCGTGGCCGGCGCCGCCGGTTTGCAGGCCCAGAATAACCCGCTGAGCGCCGAATTGAAGCGCTTCTATGACGGGAACAAGACGAATATTATGCGGTCGGCGGAGAAGATGCCGGAAGCCGAATACAGTTTTAAGCCCGTCGACACGGTTCGTCCGTTCAGCGGCGAGGTGGGACACGCGGCCGAATGGGCGATGAATACCTGTGCGTGGGCGAAGGGCGAAACGCCGGTGAATCCCGCGGCAGGGAAGACGTCGAAGGCGGATTTGATCGCCGCGTTGAAGCAGGCGTTCGATTACTGCGATCCACTGTATAATTCTCTGACCGATGCCGACGCCACTAAGATGGTGAAAGCGATGGGCGGCCGCGATATGACGAAGTTCTCCGTGCTGTGGTTCAACGTGATGCATAACAATGAGACGTATGGAACGATGGTGCCGTATTTGCGCATCAAAGGGATTGTGCCGCCGTCGAGCGAGCCGCGTCCGGCGGAGAAGAAGCAGTAGTAAATAGTCCAGTTCGGCTACAATTGAAAAGCAAGTTTAACAAGGAGACGAATCATTAATGAAGACCGCGACGTTTTTCATCGCAGCCGCTTTGAGTGCTTCCGTGATGCAGGCGCAGAGCATGACCGCTGAACTGAAGGGTCAGTGGGAAGATATCAAGGCTAATGTTCTGAAGGCCGCCGAGCGTATGCCGGATGCCGATTTCAAGTTTAAGCCGGAAGGCGAACCCCGCACGTTTGCGGATCTGATTACGCACGTCGCCGATGCCCACATGGGTATGTGCGGCGCCGGTTCGGGCGAAATGAAGAAAGTGGAAGCCGCCGCGAAGACCACCAAGGCGGACATTGTGGCCGCATTGAAGGAATCCATCGCGTTCTGTGACGCCGCGTATGCGGGTTTGACCGATGGCAACGCTACGTCTGCCGTGAAGATGTTCGGCCGCGACGCCACGAAGTTCGGCGCGCTGAACATGAACGTGATTCACGACAACGAAGTGTACGGCAGCATGGCGGTTTACTACCGCTTGAAGAGCATCGTTCCTCCGTCGACCGCCGATCGTCCAGCGATGGGCGGCGGCAAGAAGAAGCAATAGTTTCCGCTTACAGATTGGGATGAAAAAGGACGGGGCCTTCGGGCGCCCGTCCTTTTTTTGGTGCTGGTAGAAATTTGCCTACTCCCACTCGATAGTTCCGGGCGGCTTGTTGGTCAGATCGTAGAAAACGCCGGCAATACCGTTGACTTGCAGCAGTTCGGCGGACATCTCTTCGAGCAAAGCATCCGGCATGCGGACGGCCCGGGCGGTCATGCCGTCGACGGAATCGATGGGGCGGAGAACGATGGAATCCGGTTTCTCCGCAGTGCCGAAGGGAATCAGCACCACCGGGAATTGCCAGACGGTTTGGTCGAAGCCCGATTCGTGGGAGAGTTTGCGGACGATGGCGTCGGCGCGGCGGAGGCGCTCCAGGCGGTCGCCGGTGAGATGGGCGCGGGCGGTGCGCAGTTCGCCCACAGGGGCGACGGTGCGTACGGTGACGACGACGCGGTTGATATCGGAGCGGCGGTTGGTGTGTCCCGCGGCTTCTTCTTCGGCGGCGGGGAATTCGTCGATGGCGAGTACGGGGCGATACGTGCGGGAATCGCCCTGCACGCCGACTGAGCGCACGGGCAGAATCCAGCCTTCTTCCACTTTCGCCGGCGCGCCTTCGTCATCGGTGCAGAGGCAGCGGATGGCGAGGCCGGGGCCGGGGAAGGGATGGCGTTCCAATAGGTCGTTCGGAATGCCGAGTTGCCGTCCAATCATGCGGACTTCGTCTTTGTAGAACGACGCCAGAGGTTCGATGATGCGGCCTTCGTCAATCAGTTTCTGGATGCCTGCGACGCGGTTGTGGTGCGTCTTGATGAGATCGGCTTTCGCTGTTCCGCCGGATTCGATGGTATCGGGATAGATGGTGCCCTGGCCGAGAATCCATTTGCCGTCCAGGTAATGTTCGCCCTCGAGAATCTGCTGTTGGACATCGACGAACTTTTCGCCGATCACGTGGCGCTTCTTTTCGGGTTCCACCGCGCCTTCCAGCGCATCGAGAAAGCGTTTGCGGGCGTCTTCGACGAAGAACGCTTTTGCGCCGAGCTTATCGAAACTGGCCTTCACGAATTCGGTTTCGCCTTCGCGCATCAGGCCGCTATCGACGTAGGTGCCGTGGACGCGGTCCGGGCCGAGAGCTTTTAAACACAACGTGTAGGCGACGGTGGAATCGACGCCGCCGCTGACGAAGAAGAAGACGTTGCCATCGCCGACGGTTTTACGGATGTGTTCTTCGACGGCGAGAACCTGGCCGGCGGGGTCCCAATCCTTCTGGCAGCCGCTGATGGAGAAAAGGAAGTTGGAAAGAATGGTCTGCCCACAGGGCGTGTGCGCCACTTCGGGGTGGAACTGGACGGCGTAGAATTTGCGCGCGTCCGAACCCATGGCCGCGATGGCGCAGGTATCGGTTTTGCCGAGAATGTCGAAGCCCTCCGGCGTCGCGGTCACCAGATCACGGTGGCTCATCCAGACCTGCTGCTTGCCTTCAATGCCTGAAAAGAGCTTGCCGTTGTTCTTGAGTTCGAGCTGCGCGAAACCGTATTCGCCGCGCTCGCCTTTTTGCACGTTGCCGCCGAGCAGGTGCGCCATCAGTTGCTCGCCGTAGCAGATGCCGAGGACCGAAGCGCCGAGCGAAAAGATCTCTGGATCGACGGTGGGGCTGCCCGAATCATAGACGCTCGATGGGCCGCCGGAAATGATGATCCCGCGGCGTCCCTGGAGCTTCGAAGCCGGGGTCTCGCTGGCCGCGACTTCGGCATACACGCCGAGTTCACGGACCTTTCGGGCAATCAGATGGCAATATTGTCCTCCCGCGTCGAGGACGGTGATTTGAGGGGTCAAGTGACTATTGTGCCAGAGACGGCGCAATCGGCGCACTCTTCTGTTGAGTGCTTCGCAAAGGAAAAGAGGGACCGTTTCCGGTCCCTCTTTCGGTTACTGCAGTGGATTGCGGTTAGCGCACGCGCTGTTGCTGCTCGATCCGTTGCACCAGAAGCTTCTTCGCGTTTTCGATCAGGGCCTGCGCCCTGGGCATGGAATCGACCGCGCGGGCGACTGCGGGGTCCTGCTCAATCGCCACTTTGCGGCTTTGCTCATAGCTGAAGGCGGTGATGTACATTTCGCGCTTCAACTGTTCCTTGATCCATTCGTGATTGGCGGTGAAATCGGCTTCCGTGAATTCCACGCCGTTTTTCAGGCTGTACTCGTGGAACTGATTGACGACGGATTCGTCCGGCGCCCAACCCTTGGCCAGGTGAATTTCCGGCATCGGACCGAAGTAATGTGCGGAGAAGTTCGAAAAGCCGAACTTGCGCAGGACTTCGATCTGGAACTTATTGAGCTTTGCAGCTTCGAACTTTTCGTCCGGCGTGATGCCGCCGCCGCCGTAGACGGTGCGGCCGGAATCGGTCATCTTCACGTCGGAAAGATCTTTCTGATCGCCGCTGGTGTGATAGTAATAATCGAGGAAGCTGATGTGCGAGTAATCGCGTTGAATCAGGCGTCCGCTAGGCGTATAGTAATGTGCCGTGGTTAGCGCGAGGCCGGTGTTTTCGCTAAGCGGGAACACCGTCTGCACCAGACCCTTGCCGAACGTATTTTCGCCCAGCACCCAGGCGCGGTCATGATCCTGCATGGCGCCCGTGACGATTTCCGCGGCCGAAGCCGAGGAGCGGTTCACCACCACAACCACGGGATAATTGCGGCCCGCGTTATCGGTGTGTGCGTAGTAATTCTTGTTTGGCTGCGCGCGGCCCCGGTGGCTCACCACCAGGTCGTTCTTCTTAAGGAAGTGTCCAGCCACTTCGACGCCTTCATTCAGCAATCCGCCGGGATTGCCGCGCAGGTCGAGCACGAGACCCTTGATGTTGTTCTCGCCCAGAAGCTTGAACTTTTCTTCAAATTCTTTGCTGGTGGTTTCGCCGAACTGTTCCACCTTTATATAGGCGATGCCGGGTTTCAGCCAGAACGCTTCGGGAACACTAAAGCGTGCAATGGCGTCGCGGGTGATTTCAAATACGATCGGTTTGTCGCGGCCTTCGCGCACCGCGGTAACTTGCACTTTTGTGCCGCGCGGACCTTTGAGGAGGTCTGCGATCTCGGTGGTACTCAGGCCGTCGGTTTTTTTATCGTTGACCAGAGAGATGGTGTCGCCGGGGCGAAGTCCCGCGCGGTAGGCCGGAGAATTCTCAAACGGCCAGACCACCATGGTCTTCCCGTTGCGTGGACCCACCTGCATACCCACGCCGTAGTATTGACCACGCTGATCTTCGCGCAATGCAGCATAGTCTTTGGGATCGAAGAAGTTGGAGTGGGGATCGAGCGTGCGCAGCATGCCCGGAACCGCCCCTTTATAGATTGTCTTATCGGCGTCAAGCTTGTCCGCGAAGTTTTGCTCCACCAGGTCATAGACCGAGGTGAAGGTCTTCATCGTCTGGCTGACCTGATCTTCAGGCGCCGTAGCTGCGGACACATTTCTGCTGCCGAGCAAACCTGCGGTTATCGAGGTGACTGCGATGACAAGAGGAACAAGAAGATACGATCGGCGAGACGGCATCCAAACCTCCGCCTACAGTATATCAGCAGGCTACCAAAAGAGTGGCCACTAGGGTAAACCGGGACTGGGGCCGGGGAAGATCGCCTTGAAGAACTAGGTCTCGCTTACTACTGATTCAGGCTTTAGCCCGATAACAGTTTTCCGCCAAAAGCTTCATTCTATGATTGCAACCGGATGCCGACACTCCTCAGAATCGTTCGCGCCGCCTTCGGGGTTGAGGCCATCACCGCTTTAATAACGATCGCTGCCTTCTGGGGACCCTTCGGGCGCATCGCACGGAACGGGAATTGGTCCATGCTGATGCTGGCCGGGCTGGTGCTTCTGTTCCTTGGTCTCGCATTTACGGCGGCGATGGCGTGGTGGGGGCTGCGCACGGGAAATTCCGCCGCCAAGTGGTGGTTGCTGGCGGCGTCCATTCTAAATCTGCCCTTACTGGGCCTGGGGACGCTGGTGGGCGTGTCGGGACTCGTGCTGTTCCGGCGGTATGAGCGGGTTGCGGAGATCACAGCCCGGCAAAAATCGACGGCGCAATCTATTCCCGGCGATGGCACGTTCAAATACGGCGGCGCGATCACGCAAACGGTGCAACTGGTATGGATGGTCGGCGCCACCACCTGGTGGTGGCACTGGGCGGGGAAACATGGATTGGATCAAAGGGGCGGCTGGTTTTTATACCTGATTCAGGTGGAAGGGGCGATGCTCCTGAACACGATTCTGCATGAATCCGGTCATGTGCTCGGCGGCTGGGCTTCCGGTATGAAGGTGCGCACCTTTGCCTTTGGCCCCGTGCGTTTCAGCAAGCGCAAAGGTGTTTGGCGCGTGGAGTTTCAAGCCGCCGGTTTGTGGGGAAGCGGGGCGGCCGGACTGGTGGCCACCGAACTACGGGATATCCGCAAAAAACGTATCGTGACGATGCTGGCCGGGCCGGTGGCGTCGTTGCTGACGGCCATAGTGGCGACTGCCATTGTGCTGATAGCGCCCGGACGTCCGTGGGGAATCGGCTGGCAGTTCTTCGCGCTGCTTTCGACCTTTGCCTGGGCGAGCGCAATTGTGAATATGATTCCGTTGCAGCCGGAGAACGAATACTCGGACGGCGCACAGATTTATCAGTTGATGAACGATGGTCCGTGGGCGGACGTGCACACGGCTTTTTCCATGGTGGCTTCCAGTCTGGTGACGCCTCTCCGCCCGCGGCAGTTCGATACGTGGACATTGACGCGGGCAGCGAAATTCCTGAAGACCGGTGAGCGAGGGCTATTGCTCCAGTTGTTTCTCTACATCCATCACAAAGACGCGGGCCGCCCGGAACAGGCCCAGCGTGCGCTGGATGAAGCGGAGAAGCTGTATCCTTCGGTGGCAGCGCGGCTGCATGCGGATCTGCATGCGGACTTCGTCTTCGGCAACGCACTGTTACGGCGCGATGCCTCCGCAGCGGCGGAATGGTGGAAGCGTCTCGAGTCCCGAGGTAATAGCCGGAAGGAACTCGACTACTGGAAGGCCAAGGCCGCCGTGCACTGGATTGAAGGGTCGATTGCCGAGGCGCGCGAGGCTTGGGTTCACGCGAGTGCTTTGGTACAGAAGCTGCCGGCCGTGGGCGCCTATGTTCGCGAGCGGGAAGAGGTGGCGGAAATCGGCCGCCTGCTGCAGGAATCTGCGAACGCTAAGGATGTCAAGCCACGGCAGTCCGTTACGGCAGGGCACGGGACGCGGGTGTTACGCACGAATCCAGCCCTGGCACAGTCCTAGATAAGCGCCTTTTCTAGAATTACTTCCAGTTCAAATTGAAAGTGTTGGAGGAAGCTAGCCGACGCGGGCAGCGCGGCGGACACCCGTGCCGGGTTCCATGCGCATCGGTTTGCGCTCGGTGCCTTGCGTGAGGCGGCGGGCCTGATCGCTGACGCAGACCACAAACATGGGCTGGCGCGCGTTCTTGAGCAGATCAATAATGCGATCGTGCTTTTCTTCCAGGTAAATCGATTTCCCGTCGGTCACCAGATGGAGATCGGAAGTGGGTGCCATGACGTCGGCCAGCTTACGGCCCATTTCCTTTTGCAGGAAGCGAAGCACGCGGCGGATCTTCTGCAGCGAAAAACCTTTGCGGCGGAGTTCGGCGATGACCGTGATTTCGATGACTTCCGCGGCCAGATAGACGCGGCGATGACCTTCGTGGCGCGGGGAAACAACTTTGCGCTCATCCCACCACTGCAACTGACGCAGACTGACACCCGCGACGCTCGAAACATCGCTGGAAGAATACGTACGCTCTGACCCTGAAACTTCCGGGCGGTTCTTTTTCAGTTTGGTCATCGGGGGCATAGGACAGTTTAATAAGTTTACTTTAGTTCGCTCAGGTGTCAAAGCCCTTTCTGGCGGGCCACTTTATAAATACTAGCGGGCAGCCAGCGGCTTCAACTCCGGCTGCGCACCGTCCGGCAAGGGGTAACGGTCGGCATTCAACAGCATCGACACCAACTGATAATATCCGGTGAGGCCCATAAGATCCACGACACCTTTTTCGGTCAGCCGGTCTTTCGCCATGGCGAAGGTGGCGTCGCTCACCTGGTGGGTGGTCAGCAGCTCCATCGTGTAGACGTAGACGGCTTCTTCATCCGGTTTCATGTTCGCCGGACGCTTGCCTTCTTTAATCGACTCAATGATCGCCGGACTTAAGCCCCCTTTGAGCGCATTTGGTTTGTGGGCGTACCACTCGTACTGCGCGGTCCAAAGGCGGGCGACCAGCAGAATCGCCATTTCGCTGAGGCGCGGAGGCAGGGAAGAGTGGAAGCGGAGCTGACCGCCAAAGGCCTGCGCGAAGTCGCCCCACTGGGGATTGCGCAGCATCACGTTGAAAGGTCCCGTGGTGGTGCCGCGATCGCCTGCAAGCAGATGCTGGATCATCGCCTGCTGCTCCGGGGTCATGGTTTCATACCTGAGCGGCGCGAAACGGTCACCGCGCAGATTGATTTTCGACAGATCAATCTTGGAGGTGTCCGGCTTGTTTTGGGCGAAGCCTCCTGCCGAGAAGGCGACCAGGCAAACAGGGATTAAAAGGGCGAAGCGCATGAGCAATACTCTACTACGAATTGAGGCGCGCGGCGTGTGCACTTCCGGGTGCCGCGCCGCGACTCGTCTGGATGCTTGCGCTCGATGCGCGGAAATCGCAGCGCCTAGCGGCTGCAGCCCTTTTTTGTTTCTTCGAAATCGTTAAATAGCCGGGCCGCGCCGGCGCCCGCGAGCGTTTCCATGCGATGGGGCTGGCCTTTTTCCACGGTGTAGTGAGCCACGGCGCCTTTCGCGCGCAGGATTTCGGCTTCCTTCTTCATTTCACCGTGCCACATGTAGGGATCGAACTCGCCGACGTACATGAAGACGCACATCTTTGAAATGGCGGAAAGCTTAGCATCGCTGGGCTCCCACATATAGCCGGGGAAGGCCGTGACGGAGCGGAAGTAGTTGGGATTGGCCGCCGCGACGTGAAAGGCCGCGATACCGCCGTTCGATGGACCCGCGATGTGGAACTTACCGCCTTCCACTTTGTAATCGGCGAGGATCTGCTTGAGGAATTCGGGGAAGATTTTGTCGCCGTCCTCGAAGAAGAGGTCGTCATTCGGAGCCGCTGGAGCGACGACGATGTATCCGCGCTTTTCGGCTTCGGAACGGAGGTTGCCGGTGAGAACGCGATCGACTGTGTTCATCGTCTGAGGCCCGCCGCCGAGCGCGAGGATAGCCGGATACTCTTTCGAGGCATCGTAGCCGTTGGGTAACACCACTTTGTAGTGGACCGTGGCTTTGCCGACTTTCTTCGATTTCTCGAGCAGTTCGGCCTGTAAGGGAACGAACGCGGCAATAGTGGTCAACAGCGTGAAGGCGAGCGTGTGAGTTTTGTGGAGCCGTAGCATGAGGCCTCGTTTCCAGCCGGCGCGCAGGCGTCACGGCTATCAGACTATGAAATCAGAATTGGGGAGGCGATGCCAGTAGATCAAGTGACGCTGGGTTACGCAGGCACTCCGATGTACTCCGCCAAGGTAGTTGCCTCCGGGATGGCTTCCCCGTCCTCGCGCATGGTTTCCAGGTGCATTTCGATTGCGCCACGGATCAATTCGGCAACTTCGTCGTGAGACTTCCCGGTGGCCACGCAGCCTGGCAAATCGGGCACGTACGCGCTATATCCCGTGCTTGTTTTCTCGAAGATGACGGCGTATCTCATGGTCGTAACCCCGCTTGATTCAGGATACTACGTAGCGTCTTGGGAGCCACCTCGTCAGATGGATGCCCGGCAATGGTCACTGTGCCGGGCTTTTTTGAATGTTTGAACTGGCGATGACTACCCCGTTGTCTGGCGAGCCGCCAGCCATCCATTTCGATCCTCCGGATCGCATCGCGTACTTTCGTAGACACCGAGGAAATAGTGCGAGAATGCCGACAAAAATCTCTAACTGCCTCGCCCGTAAATCCAATCACCACCACCTCTGGCGGCTAGTATTCGATCCATTACCAGATCGCCGAAGAAACCTGTAAAACTTCTTATCGATCTCGGCAACACCTTGCACGACGTCAAATTCCCCGTCGGTGATTTGTTCGCGAAGGCAGAAAGCTTCGAGATTCCGCGTTTTTGGCGGTCTTTTCGGGAAATCTCGCATCTCGCGTTGCAAGGTAGCATCCGCGGCAGAATCGGCGGCTTCGTTGAAAACGTGAACAGGACTGATGCCGAGTTTTTGCGAGCAGTGGTAAAGGATTGCCACGGAGAAGAGGAGGTCCCGATAGTCATCGACGTCCCCGAGCACGCTCACTGCCCAAATTCCTTGCTCAATAAGGCTTCCGTCTTGTTTTCGAACCGCCAGGACGCCCGCAAGTGCGACAAAGGCTCGCAAAAGTGCGCGTGACTCTGGCCTGAGATTGGCGATTGCTGCGGCCCGCGCGTCAGGTGCGGAACGGCGAATCAGTTCAAGGAACTCCCCTACAATCGGGAAGAGCCCGTCTGTGACTCGGGGTGCTAACCTTCCTTGGGTGCGCTGCCACTCGTTCGGTGTTTTAGGGACATCGAGCGCGAACTTTGCGGCAAAATCGGTGAGTCGCTGGACCACCCGGGTAAGGTCGGATTGCAGGGATTCGTCCAAGCTACGAGTTTCCTCCCCCCACAAACCAAACCACCTCCACCTCCGCGCCTTCGCGGATTTCTGAGGCTTGCCAGTCGGGTTTTCTGACTATCGCGCGGTTCAGTTCTATGGCCACGCGGGAGGGGTCGATTTGCATCCAGGCCAGCAAACCGGGGATGGTGAGGCCCTCAGGGACGCGTTTTCGCTCTCCGTTCAGAACAACTTCAATCGTTTTTGTTTCAGAGACTTCCATCGGTGGGTTTGACACTGCTCTCCTTCGCTCATTATATTTAAATGTTTAAGACGAAAGCCTGAGCCTTCCGGATTCCAAGCCTCCAAGCCGTCCGTCCGGGAACTCTACAACATGCCGACAACTTACCCTGAACTCTACTTTCCGATCATCGTCCAAGTGGTGATCGCGATTGCCGTTGCCGCCGGGCTGATCGGCGCTTCGGCGCTGCTGGGCAAGCGAGCTTCCAGCCCCCAAAAAGATACGCCGTATGAATCCGGTATGGCGCCGGTCGGTTCCGCCCGCGAACGCTTTAGCGTGAAGTTTTATCTGGTGGGCATGATCTTCATCCTATTCGACATTGAAGCCGTGTTCCTCTATCCGTGGGCCGTGGTGTACCGCGAGTTGAAGATGTTCGCCTTCGTCGAAATGCTGGTCTTCGTGGTGCTGGTGCTGGTGGGCTTCTTCTACGTGTACAAGAAGGGCGTTCTGGATTGGTCGCATCAGCGGGCTGCGTCTTTGCCGGGTTCGAAGCTGATCGCAAAGGAAGGCAGCAAGTGAGCCAGATCAACATCAACCACCCTGCGGTTCTCGAAACGGTCTACGCGTTGGGCGAAACCACTTTGATCGCCGACGCGGCGCAGATCGTCAGTCTCTGTCAGCATTTGAAAAATTCCGAAGGCTTCAACCGGCTGGATTCGATTACCGCGCTCGATCATCATCCGGCAGAGCCGCGCTTTGAGGTGGTCTACCATCTGCACTCGGTTCAACCCGCGGCTCCCGCTTCTTCAATCCAAGTCAAGCGCATCCGCATCCGGTGCCGCATTAGCGGTACGAATCCGGAGATCGACTCCGTGTTCGGTGTGTGGCGTTCGTCGGATTGGTATGAGCGCGAAACGTTCGACATGTTCGGCATCGGCTTCCGCAATCACCCGAAATTGATCCGCATCCTGTTGCCTCTCGATTGGGAAGGGCACCCGCTGCGCAAGGATTATCCAACGCATGGTTACAAGTACAGCTACAAGGGAGGGGAATAGGCGATGAGCAACATTCCGTACGATGACCCCGTAGCAACAATACCCGCAGTAGAGGAAAAACCCGGTTCCCCTTCGGCTCCGCGCCGGATGACGCTGAACATGGGTCCGCAGCACCCCTCGACGCACGGTGTGCTCCGCATCGTGATCGAGTTGGAAGGCGAGATGATCGTCAAGGCGATTCCGGATATCGGCTTCCTCCACACCGGCATCGAAAAGCAGTGCGAGTTCACCAACTGGGCGCAGACGGTCACGCTGACGGATCGCGTGGATTACCTCTCCAACCTGGCGAATAACCTGGTTTACGCGCTGACCGTTGAAAAGCTTCTGCAGATTGAAGTTCCCGAGCGCGCGCAGTGGATGCGCGTGATGCTCTGTGAAATCGACCGCTTGAACAGCCACCTGGTGTGGCTGGGCACGCACGCGCTGGATATCGGCGCGATGAGCATGTTCTTCTACTGCTTCCGAGAGCGCGAAGAAATCCTGCGGCTGAAGGAAATGTTCTCCGGCCAGCGCATGATGACCAGCTACATCCGCCCCGGCGGCCTGGCGCTGGAAGCTCCGCGCGGCTGGGACAAGGCCGTAAGCAAGTTCATCAAACAGTTTCCGGGCCGTGTGGACGAGTACGAAAATTTGCTCGATTCGAACCCCATCTGGAAAATCCGTACGCAAGGCGTGGGCTATGTTTCCATCGAAGACATGCTGGATCTGGGCATCACCGGACCCATGCTTCGCGCCGCGGGCATTCCGCTGGACGTGCGCAAAACGGAACCGTATTCGAGCTACGAAAAGTTCGATTTCCGCGTTCCCACTCGCACTGAGAACGATGTGTACTCGCGGTACCGCGTGCGCCTGGAAGAAATGCGCGAGAGCGCGAAGATCATCAATCAGGCGATTGAAGGCATGCCGGGCGGCCGGTTCATCGCCGACGTGCCGAACGTGACTCTGCCGGATCGCGAAAAAATGAAGACTCAGATGGAGTCGCTCATCTACCACTTCAAGATCGTGACCGAGGGTTATCGTGTGCCTGCAGGTGAGGCGTATCAGGCGGTGGAATCTCCGCGCGGCGAAATCGCCTACTACGCGGTAAGCGACGGCACGTCGAAGCCGTTCCGCCTACACATGCGGACGCCGAGTTTCGCCAACCTGCAGGGCCTGCCAACGATGCTTGAAGGAACATTGATTGCCGATTCCATTGCCGCGCTGGGCAGCATGGACTTCGTCTTAGGAGACACCGATCGCTAGATCGACGGGTAACCTTCCATGACTTTTTCTCCGCAACTTGAAGAACGATTCGCGAAGCTCCTGACGCGGTATCCCGCCGGACGCGAGCGGTCTGCCGTCATTCCGATGCTGATGTACGCACAGGATGAGGTGGGCTCCATCACGAAGGAATTGATTGACGAAGTAGCCAAACGCTGCGGTGTGACTCCGCTGCAGGTGGATGAAGTGGTGGGCTACTACTCGATGCTGCACCGCAAGCCGATGGGCAAGTTCCACGTCCAGGTTTGCACCAACATCAGCTGCCTGTTGGTGGGCGGCGAGCAGTTGTACAACCACGCGAAGAAGACGCTTGGCATCGGACACAGAGAAGTGACTCCGGACGGTCTGATTTCGCTGGAAGAAGTGGAATGCATGGGCGCCTGCAGTTGGGCACCCGCGGTGGAAATCAACTACGACTTCCATCATCAAGTAACGCCCGAGAAGCTCGATCAACTGCTTGACGGCCTGAGGAAAGCCCAGTAATGGCAAAGGTACTGTTTAACCAACCCAGCCCGCTTGAAACGAAGGTCATCAGCCAGCGTTTTGTTCTGGAAGGCTCGGAAACGCTGGATGTATATCTGGCGAACGACGGCTTCAAGGCATTTCTGAAGGCCAAGGAAATGACGCCCGAAGCGATCATCGAGGAAGTGAAGACCTCCGGTCTTCGCGGCCGCGGCGGTGCGGGATTCCCCACCGGGATGAAGTGGAGCTTCGTTCCGCGCAATCACCCGAAACCGCGCGTGATCGTGGTGAACGCCGATGAATCCGAACCCGGCTGCTGCAAAGACCGCCTGCTGATCGAATACGATCCGCACCAATTGATCGAAGGCATTTTGATCGCAAGTCTAGCGGTGGATGCGCACGTGGGTTACATCTATGTGCGCGGTGAATATCGCTACCTGATCACGAAGATGGAGCAAGCGATCGACGAAGCCTACAAACGCGGCTACCTGGGTGACAACGTTGCCGGCACCGGTTGGAAATTCGACCTGACAGTGCACACCGGCGCGGGCGCTTATGAGTGCGGCGAAGAAACGGCTTTGCTCGATTCGCTTGAAGGCAAGCGCGGCGTGCCGCGCATGAAGCCTCCGTTCCCGGCGGTTGCGGGTGCGTGGGGTATGCCGACGCTGCTTAACAACGTGGAAACATACAGCTCCGTTCCGGCGATCATTCGTGACGGCGGCGCTACGTACGCGGCGCACGGCACTCCGAAGAACGGCGGCACCCGTTTGCTGTGCCTGTCGGGTCATGTGAACAAGCCGGGTGTGTACGAAATCCCGCTGGGCTATCCGATGATGAAAGCCATTAACGATCTTGGCGGCGGTATGCGCGGCGGCAAGAAGTTGAAGGCGGTTGTGCCAGGCGGTTCTTCCTGCCCGGTTCTTACGGCTCCGGAATGCGACATCCCGATGGACTACGATTCGCTGGCGAAGGCGGGCAGTATGTTGGGCGCCGGCGGCATGGTGGTGTTGGATGAAGACACCGACATGGTCGGATTTGCGCTGCGCGTGATGCGCTTCTATCAGCATGAAAGCTGCGGATGGTGCATCCCGTGCCGTGAGGGTACGACGTGGCTGCGCAAAATTCTGCAGCGCTTCTATGACGGCCACGGCCGCAAGGAAGACATCCCCATGATCGGCGAGCTTTCGAAAAACATGCTGGGCCGGACTTTCTGCGCTCTTGGCGACGCAGCGGCCATGCCGACGATCTCGATCATTGAGAAGTTCCGCGACGAATTCGAACGGTATCTTGAGCGCACTACGGTGGCGGTGTAGGTAATCATGGCCGAACAGATCAAACTCACCATCGACGGCAAGGAAATCCAGGCGGAGAAGGGCGCGCTTCTTATCGAAGTGGCTCGTCAGAACGGCATTGAAGTGCCGGCCTTCTGCTATCACGAAGGCTACTCCCTGAAAGCGGCTTGCCGCATGTGTCTGGTCGAGATCGAAAAGACCCCGAAATTGCAGGTTGGTTGTACCACTCCGGTGGCCGACGGCATGGTGGTCCACACCGATTCCGACGTTGTGAAGCGCGCCCGCAAGGGTACGCTGGAATTCCTGCTGACCAACCACCCGCTGGATTGCCCTGTTTGCGATAAGGGCGGCGAGTGCGAATTGCAGGATATGGTGTTCCGCTACGGCGCCGGTGAAAGCCGCTTTGTGGAACGCAAGGTTCATACGGAAGAGAAGCAGTGGTCGCCCGTCGTTTTCTTCGACGCGCCGCGCTGCATTCTCTGTTACCGCTGCGTCCGCGCCTGCGACGAAGGCATGGGCGTGAACGCGCTGGGCATCGGCAACCGCGGCGTGCTCGCGGAGATCGTGCCCAATCATCACGATCACCTGGAATGCGATGAGTGCGGCGCCTGCATCGACATCTGCCCGGTGGGCGCGCTGACCAGCGGCAGCTACCGGTATAAAGCGCGCCCGTGGGAAATGGAGCACGTCGGCACCATCTGTACGCACTGCGCCGATGGCTGCAAGACGACGCTGGGTGTCCGCAACGAGAAGATCCTGCGCGGCAACAACCGCGACCGCAGCGGCATCAACAACGAGTTTCTGTGCGTGAAGGGCCGCTACGCGTTCGACTTCGTGGAGCACGAAGAACGCCTGCAATCGCCGATGATCAAGACGGCGAATGGCCACGAGCCGATCTCCTGGGCGAAGGCGCTGGACATCGTCGCCAGGAAGTTCAGCGAGACGACGCTGAAGGGCGGCAAGTTCGGCGTCATCGGTTCGAACCATACGACGAACGAAGAGAATTACTTCCTTGCCAAGTTTGCTCGCCAAGGCCTGAACACCAAGAACATCGACCACCGCCGCACGGGCGATCTGGCCACGTTGTTCGACGCGCTTTCGGGCAAAAACGACGCGCTGGCGACGACGACGGATCTTTACAACGCGAAAGCGGTGCTGGTGATTGGCGCCGACCTCGCGCAGCAGCATCCGTTCCTCAGCTTCCAGATCCGCGCGAATTACCGTCATCATCAGGCACACATCTACACCGTGACCACGGGTCCGGTGCGCGAGGATAATCAGGCGTTCTCCAGCCTACGCGTGCAGGAAGGCTGCGAACTTGCGGGCGTGCAATCGCTGGCGGAGAAGTTGAAGGCTGAAGGCGATCTGGTGATCGTATTCGGCGATGCCATCCAGGGCGATACGCTCCGTAAGTTGGTTGCTTTCGGTGATTCACTGGGTATCCCGGTGAAGTATGTTGGCCTGGTGGATGATTCGAACTCGCGCGGCGCGTTCGACATGGGCCTGGTCCCACGGGATGGCGGCCTCTCCGCCGACCAAATGCTCTCGGCAACTGACCTTGATGTGTTGTACGTGGTTGGGGAAGATCCGCTGAAGAACGCGGCGCTTGCATCGAAGAATGCGTTCGTGGTGGTGCAGGATCTATTCATGACTGAGACCGCGAAACAGGCGGACATCGTTTTCCCGGCCGCTTCGGCGTATGAGAAGAACGGCACCGTTACCAACGTGTGCGGCGAAGTGCAGAAGTTGAAGAACGCCGCGAAGGTGATGGGCACCAAGACCGATCTCGAAATTGTCGGTCTGATTGCGAAGGAAATGGGCCTGAATCTCGGCATCTGGCTGCCGGACAAGGTGCTCGAGGAAATTCGCAACACGGTTCATGGCTACAACGTTCCGCTGGCCGTTCTGGCAACGGGCGGCGCGGCCCATACCGCACCGCTGAACGGCCGCGTAGCCGCGCTGCCGGGGATTGTGAAGTCCGCCAACGACACGCTCTTTACTTCGGGCGGGTTGACGCCATATTCGAAGATTTTGAATGAAGTAATGGAAGCGCCGGGGCAGTTGTATAGCAGCGGCAAGGGCCAGCAATAGCAAACACGATGAATTTCTTTATTCTGACCATCATTAAGGCCGCACTTGTCGCGTTTGTTTTGCTGACAGCGCTTGCCTACTTGCAGTGGCTTGAAAGAAAAGTTCTCGCCCACATTCAGCTCCGTGTCGGTCCCCGCCGCGTCGGGCCGCACGGATTGCTGCAGCCGCTTGCGGACGTCGTCAAGCTGATTACGAAGGAAGACATGATTCCTTCGCACGTCAACAAGGTCTTTTACTTGTTGGCTCCGTTCATCGCGGTGATGTTCGCGCTGATTCCGATCTCGGTGATCCCGTTCGGCAGTGAACTGAAGATCAGCGAGCATAACATTTTCGGCTTCCACATCCCAGCGTTCCAGACTCCGATGGAACTCACCGATTTGAACATCGGCGTCATCTTTATCCTCGGCATCTCGGGCCTCGGCGTGTATGGTGTTGCACTGGCCGGTTGGGCATCGAACAATAAGTACGCGCTGCTCGGCGGCCTTCGCAGTTCCGCGCAAATGATCAGCTACGAATTGCCGATGGCTCTGGCGATTGCGACGCCACTTCTGGTGCTGAACTCTCTGAGCTTCCGCCAGCTGGTGAATGCGCAATCGGGCTTCTATCTGGGATTCATTCCCAAGTGGACCATCTTCCAGATGCCCTATGCACCGTTCCTCATTCTGGCCTTCCTGTTGTTCATGGTTTCCGCGTTCGCTGAAACCAACCGTGTACCGTTCGATCTTCCTGAAGCGGAAAACGAACTGGTTGCCGGTTTCCACACCGAATACGGAAGCATGAAGTTCGCCGCCTTCTTCATGGGCGAATACTGCAACATGGTGACGGTCTCCTGCGTGGCGACGCTTTTGTTCCTGGGCGGTTGGCATCCGCTCTTCCCGGCGGAATATGGATCGGCTCTGATTCCAGCCGCGGTCTTTGGCGGATTCGGAATCATCAGCTTCGTCCACGCGGCATCGCCGGCACGTCCCTTCGATAAGTACACGCTTCCGGTGGTCGGCATCGTTTCGCTTGGCCTGGCTGGTTTATTCGCGGGCGCGGCGCTGTTCGCGATGGCTCCGGACATGGTGAAGGGCAATGACTTCCTGGAACTGTCCGCCGAATTGTCCGCGGCGTTAATGCCGATCGTCTGGTTCTGCGCGAAGGTGGTGGCGATTTTGTTCGTTTACATCTGGGTCCGCGGCACGCTGCCGCGTTTCCGTTATGACCAATTGATGAGCTTCGCGTGGACGTTCCTGTTCCCGGTGGCCATCGTGAACCTGTTTATCGTGGGCCTGATTGTGGCTCTAACATAATGTGTGGCTCTAACTTAATGTGTCGCTCTGACCTAAAAAGGCTAGCTAACTAAATGGACGCCTTACTCTTCATGTTATTCGCGGCGATTGCCGTGGTTTGCGGGATCAACCTGGTGATCCAAACGCACCCGATCTCAAGCGCACTGTCGCTGGTCGGTGTGATGGCCGCATTGGCGGCTCTCTATTTGCTGCTGGGTGGCGAATTCATCGCGGCCGCGCAGTTGGTGGTCTACGCCGGCGCCGTCATGGTGCTGTTTGTCTTCGTCATCATGCTCTTAAACGCAGGAACCGAGCGCAAGGTGAAGAAGAACCCGTGGTCGCAGTATGCGGGCATCCCGATGCTGCTTCTGTTTCTCGGGATTGTGGCGTGGCTGGTGCAACAGATGTTCCCCTATACGGAAACCGTTTCGTTTGGCGGGTTCACCAAGGGCGGGCCGCTTGAAATCGGCCGTGCTCTGTTCACCACTTATCTGCTGCCGTTTGAAGTCACCAGCGTTTTGATTCTTATCGCGATTCTGGGCGCCATTGTGCTCGCGCGAAAGGAGATCGATTAATGCCTCCTCTGCCGCTTCCTCCCGCGGTGCCCATCTCGTGGTATCTCACGTTGAGCGCCCTACTGTTTTCGCTTGGTATCGCCGGATTTTTGTTCCGCCGAAGCATCATCACGGTGTTCATGTCCATCGAACTGATGCTGAACGCGGTGAATCTCAGCTTTGTGACGTTCTCTTACAAGCTCAAGCAAGTGGACGGGCACATCTTTAGTTTCTTCGTGATGGTTGTCGCCGCAGCGGAAGCCGCGGTAGGCCTCGCGATCATCCTGACGGTTTTCAAAAACCGCCAGACGCTTGAAATCGACGAATTGGACTCGCTTAAGAACTAATGCTGCAACTCTGGCTCATACCCCTATTCCCGCTGCTCGGTTTCGCACTGAACGGGATCTTCGGCAAGAAACTGTCGAAGCCTGTGGTGAACGCGATCGCTTGCGGCTCCGTGTTGCTGTCGTTTCTGTGGGTGCTCAAGACGCTAAACGCGCTTGGCGTTTTCTCGGGCGGGAACGCGCTCGAAGAAGCCTACAAGGAGCAGTACTTCACCTGGATTCAATCCGGCATGCTGAACATCGGCGTCGATTTCGCGGTGGACCGGCTCACCGCCGTCATGCTGCTGATCGTCACCGGCATTGGCTCCCTTATTCACGTCTACGCCACCGGCTACATGGCGCACGAAGGCGGCTATTACCGCTTCTTCGCCTACCTGAATCTGTTCATGTTCTTCATGCTGACTCTGGTGCTGGGCGCGAACTTCCTGCTGTTGTTCGTCGGTTGGGAAGGCGTGGGACTGTGCAGCTACCTGCTGATCGGTTTCTACTTCCTCGAAAAGTTCGCGAGCGACGCCGCCAACAAAGCGTTCATCGTGAACCGCATCGGTGACTTCGGCTTCTCGCTGGCCGTCTTCCTCATCGTGATCCACTTCGGCTCACTGGACTTCACCACGGTGTTCGAAAAGGTGAAGGACATGCCGATCGAAACCACGGCGGGTTGGATGACGGCGATTTCGCTGCTGCTGCTGGTGGGCGCCTGCGGTAAGTCCGCGCAGATTCCGCTGTACGTCTGGCTGCCCGACGCTATGGCCGGCCCGACCCCCGTCAGCGCCCTCATCCACGCGGCGACCATGGTCACGGCTGGCGTTTACATGGTGGCGCGCAGCTCGCAGATCTTCCTGCACTCGGCTGGCGCGCTGAACATCGTCGCCATCGTCGGCGTGTTGACCGCGTGCTTTGCGGCAACCATCGGCCTGACGCAGTTCGATATCAAAAAGGTCTACGCCTACTCGACGGTTTCGCAGCTCGGCTACATGTTCATCGGCCTGGGCACAGGAGCCTTCTCCGCCGGTATCTATCACGTCATGACTCATGCCTTCTTCAAGGCGCTGTTGTTCCTTGGCGCCGGCAGCGTGATCCACGCCTGCGGCGGCGAGCAGGACATGCGCAAGATGGGCGGCTTGAGAAAGTACACGCCCATCACGATGTACACGCTGCTTGCGGCCAGCCTCGCGATCGCCGGTTTCCCGTTCCTCTCCGGTTACTACTCGAAGGACCTGATCCTCGAAGCCGCTTATGAGCACGCTCCCTGGATGTACTGGGTGGGCGTGATCACCGCGGGCATGACTGCCTTCTACGTTTTCCGCGCGTTCTTCATGACCTTCATGGGTGAATACCGCGGCAAGCAGGAAGCCGAAGCGCACGGCACCAGCGGGCACGCCGCAAAGGCGCATGATGATCACGGACACGATGATCACGGACATGGAAATGACGATCATGGTCACGGCGGCCACGGCCACCACGGCGAACCGCACGAATCGCCCGCTGTCATGTGGATTCCTCTGGCGATCCTTGCGATCCTCAGTTTGATCGGCGGTTGGGCGTTCAATATTCCGAAATTCCTGGAGCCGATCTTCCCGCTGCACGAAGGCGAAGCGGAAGCCTGGCTCACCTATGTTTCCGTTGCGTTCGGCTTGGGCGGCATTGCTCTTGCCTACGTGATGTATGTGGTCAGCCCCGGCATGGCGGACGGTATCGCCAACAGCCTTGGCGGCCTCTACAGGCTGGTTTATAACAAGTACTTCGTCGACGAACTCTACGACTCGGTTGTGGTGGAACCGATGATCGACGGTTCCCGCATCTTCCTCTGGCGCGTTGTGGATGCCCGCGGCATCGACGGCGTGGTCAACGGAGCAGGGAAAACCGCCAGCGCGTTGGGCGGCTTGCTCAAACGTCTCCAATCCGGCTCCATCCGAGGCTATGCGGCCTGGGTGGTGGCAGGCTCGCTGCTTGTGATTGCGTTCATCGGCGTCCGGAACTCCGGCTTAGTCGAAACGCTCTTGGGAGGTCTGCGGTAATGTTCGATCTGGTTCTGTTCCTCCCGCTGCTGGGGTTTCTGGCCTTACTGGCGCTGCCGGAAACAATCTCGCGCAAGGCGGCCCTGGCGATCTCCGTGGTCATCTTCCTCTTGTCGCTCGGCCTGATCGGCCCTGTGACAGCGAACCCTGGCGAGTACAACTTCGTCACGAACGCTACGTGGATTGACTATCCGCCCATCCACTATCACGTCGGCATTGACGGACTCAGCCTGTGGCTGGTGGTGCTGACCACGCTGCTGACGCCCATCGCAATTCTGGTTTCGTGGAAATACATCGATCAGCGCGTGAAGATGTTCTACGCCTTCCTGTTACTCCTCGAATTCGGCGTCATCGGCGTCTTCGCGTCGCTCGATCTGTTTCTGTTCTACGTATTCTGGGAAGTCTCGCTGGTGCCCATGTACTTCTTGATCGGCATCTGGGGCCACGAGCGCCGCATTTACGCGGCCGTCAAGTTCTTCCTCTATACGATGGCCGGATCGGTGCTGATGCTGGCCGCGATCGTGTACCTCTACAACCTGACCGGTTCGTTCGATTACACGGCGATCCTGGAGCAGTTGCAGTCCGGCCGCGCAGTGCTCACCGCGCAGGCTCAGACGTTGTTGTTCCTGGCGTTCTTCTTCTCGTTCGCCGTCAAAGTTCCGCTTTTCCCGCTGCACACCTGGTTGCCGGACGCTCACGTGGAAGCGCCCACCGCCGGATCCATCATGCTGGCCAGCGTCATGCTGAAGATGGGTACGTATGGTCTGGTCCGCTTCTGCCTGCCGTTGTTCCCGGAAGCCGCGCATAAGCATGCACCGTGGATCGCTGGTCTCGCGGTCGTCGGCATCGTCTACGGAGCCCTGGTGGCTCTGGTGCAGCCGAACATGAAGAAGCTGGTGGCGTACTCCTCGGTCAGCCACTTGGGCTTCGTAGTTTTGGGCGTGTTCTCCTTCACCCAGGCTGGACTCGATGGCGCGGTCTACCAGATGCTGAATCACGGCATCTCCACCGGCGCGCTCTTCATGCTGGTCGGCTTCCTCTATGAGCGCCGCCACTCGCTTGAGATTTCCGCTTACGGCGGCGTTGCCACTCCGGCTCCGCAGCTTGCGATCATTTTCCTGATCACCACGCTCGCGTCTATTGGACTGCCGATGCTCAATAACTTCGTTGGCGAATTCCTGGTGTTGCAGGGCGCGGCGCAGGCGAACTTCGCGTGGGTGGTCTTCGCGGCCATCGGCGTGATTCTCTCTGCCTGCTACATGCTGTGGCTCTATCAGCGGACCTTTTACGGAAGGGCCTCTCACGAGTTGTCCCATCACATGCCGGACCTCAACACGCGCGAGTGGATTGCCGCTTTGCCGCTGCTGATCCTGATGGTCTGGATGGGCACCTACACACAAAGCTTCATGCCTCCGATCAGCGCCCAGAATGCGCGCATTCTTGAACATGTAAACAAGGGAGGTACGGCGCTGGCCAAGACTCCCATGAAAGCCCCTGCGGTAAAGGAGGTGGCCGATGCCCGTTAATCTGCCCACTTCCGTCGAATACTTCCGCTTTCTGCCGGAGATCATTCTCACCATCGCCGGTGTGGTGATCATGCTGCTGGAAGCGGTGTTGGACGAAGACCGCAAGAGCATCTTCGGTCCGTTCTCGCTGGTTGCTCTGGCGCTCTCCCTGGGCGCGGCCATCGCGGCTTCAAGCGACCCTGGCACCGCATTCAGCAACATGCTGATCATCGACGGCTTCGGCTCCTTCTTCCGCGTGCTGGTGACGGTGGTCGGCATTCTCGCGGTGTTCAGTTCCATGGAATACCTTGCGCGTGAGAAGGCCAACGGCGGCGAATATTACGCCCTGATCCTGTTCAGCATCGTCGGCCAGTGCATCATGGTGACGGCCAATGAGCTGATCATGGTGTTCGTCGGCCTGGAAGTTTCCTCCATCGCGTCTTATGTGCTCGCCGGTTACCTTCGCGATGACAAGCGCAACAACGAATCGGCGCTAAAGTACTTCCTGCTTGGTTCCTTCGCCACGGCGTTTTTGCTTTACGGTGTTTCCTGGATCTACGGCATCACTGGCTCCACGAATTTGCAGTTGATTCGCCAGTCGCTTGAAGGCGCGGGCGCTCCGGCTGTTGCGGTTACGGGGGCTGCGGCCGCGCTGATGTTCGTGGGCCTGGGCTTCAAGATCTCCGCGGCACCGTTCCAGATCTGGGCGCCGGACGTTTATCAGGGCGCGCCTGCGCCGGTTTCGGCGTTCCTTTCGGTTGGCCCAAAGGCCGCCGCGTTTGCGATTCTCGCTCGCGTGTTCATGACCGCCTTCGGCTCCATCTCGGCTCGCTGGGAGCCGGTGTTCTGGACCTGCGCTCTGGCGACGATGATCATCGGCAACTTCGCCGCCATTCAGCAGACCAACATCAAGCGTATGCTGGCGTACAGCTCGATCGCCCACGCCGGCTACGTATTGGTGGCCATCACGGCCAACTCAGGAATTGGCTCCGCTGCAGTGATGTTCTATATGGCCGCCTACGCGCTTACGAATATTGGTGCCTTCGCGGTGGTCACTCATGTGGCGCGTAAAGGCGAAAAATATGTGGAGATTGAAGACTTCGCCGGACTCGGTCAGCGCATGCCCGGCTTGGCAGCCATGCTCACCATCTTCCTGTTGAGCCTGATCGGCGTACCGCTTACCGGCGGCTTCTTCGGCAAGTTCTACATCTTCAAAGCCGCGCTCGATTCGCACCTGACGTGGTTGACCGTGCTCGGCCTGTTGAACAGCGCCGTGGCTGCTTACTACTACCTGCGCATTCTTGTTGTCATGTACTTTAAGGAGCCAGGTGAGAGCACCGCCGACCTGCAGCCGGCCGGCGCCACCCTCAGTATCGCGGTTTACGCCTGTGCGCTCGGCACTCTGATTTTGGGTATCATGCCCGGTTGGGTGCTGGACCTCGCGAATAAAGCCGCTCTGAAATAAAGCTTCGGAACATTCGGAACATTCGGAACTGCATCGCAATAAAAAAGGCCCTGGTTTTCGCCGGGGTCTTTTTCTTTCACAAGAAGCGCATGCCTCGCACCGGAAACCACCGTACGCTTCTAATTGCGCCGAATTGCAGAACGGCGCGCGAGCGATTACCTAATGGACCTGGCCAATCCCGTATGTGCCCATAGGCATCGTCAAGGACGTAGAGCCCTGGGAGCTAAGAGACTGCATCGTCTAACCCATCACGTTCAGCAGCATTCCGGTCATTTCGTCGCTGGAACGCAGAACCTGGAGATTTGCCTGATAAGCGTTCTTGGCCTCGATCATCGCCACCGCTTCCGCGCTCAGGTCCACGGTGTCTCCTTCCGGACTGCCGCCAAACGACGCAATCCTGCGAGCCGTTTGAAGCAGGCTGCCTTCCGCCCGGGATAGGCCGGATAACGGGATGCCGGGATCGATCATGCATCCCTTATCGGACGCCCTACGCCAAATTTGAAACAGGTTTCGCCGGGAAGGCGAATTCGATGGGTTGGTGCGGGATGGTGGGCCCTGCAGAACTCGAATCTGCGACCTCTACCGTGTCAAGGTAGCGCTCTAACCAACTGAGCTAAGGGCCCTTGGGAAGGAAGCCGGTCGCTTCCACGGCACAACACTTCACAGTTTACCATGGTGTTCCCGGAACGAAAACATTTTGCGTGATTTTGCTTTCCGGGCCGATAAGCCACCACATCGGCGCTGATGTGCAATTACAGCGTCGCTGCTGTGGACCACTTCTGCCGACTAAGGTCCCTTAAGTATTTTCGCTACTCTGATAGAAGGTGCCGGAGCAGTTGGGAGCAGTAGCCTGCGGAACAAACATCGCGCCACGCTCGCCGATTTTCTGTTATCTGTCGTGTGTAAGATTCTGTCCTTGAAAGAGATACGGGAAGTCTTACCTCCGCACTGGGACGCTTGGGAATGGGGGCACACTCGGGAGGGGTACTAGACCTGTACACCGCAATATATCTTATGACCTAGTTGTGCTGACACTTAGATATCGCTAAAATAGAGCTTAGAAAACGTCCAAATCGCGAGCCGAAACGTTCCAGACTTGCGCGTTTTCTCATGTCGTCCCGAAAAGGGACCCCAAAGCCGCCTGGGAAGTGGGTGGCGCACCTCGGAGGGGGTGAAAATATGGCACTGCAATGTCCAAAGTGTCGTGCAATTGTGGGCACGACGGTTCCTACCTGTTCCTGTGGATTCCAGTTCTTCAAAGCAAAACCGTCGTCCACCCCGGAATTGTCTAAGTACTGCATGCGCATCGGTGGCGGGGTGTTTGTGATTGCTGGTCTCGCTGCTGTTGCCGTGCGATTCCTGTAAATCGCAAGGAACGTTCGCGTGAAGCTGTGCCGTTGTCCAACGGCGCGCTAGATCACGCACATCTTCAATAGCGGCCTACGGCGCGACACCAGCGTCGGTGGTCTTCTCCGTGTTCCCGTCCACGTTTTCTTTCCTGCGTAGATCCACCAAGTAATCGCCTGCAAAAAGAATTCCCGTCAAAAAACTTTGCCGTCCGGCTGGACGTCCGCCCAAGCCGGGGTAAACTCTAATACATGCCCGTTTTTACCCCGCCGCGCCGGCTGTTGTTTGGACCCGGCCCTTCTCAAGTACCTGACCGCGTCTATCACGCGATGGGGGAGCCCATCGTCGGCCATCTGGATCCCTTTTTCTTCGAACAATTGGAGCTAATTCGTGCCGATCTGCGCGCTGTCTGGGGCACGAAGAATGAGTTCGTCCATGTGCTTTCCGGCACCGGCAGCTCGGGTATGGAAGCCGCCGTCAGCAACTTCGTGGAACCGGGCCAAAAGCTGGTGGTTTTCTCGGCTGGCTATTTCGCCGAACGCATCATTGAAATGGCCAAGCGCCATGGCGCGAACATCGTCGTTTGCCAGAAGCCTTGGGGCTAATCCTTCACGGACGCCGAAGCCTCGGAGTTCCTCGACCGCGAAATGCCCAACGCCGTCGCTTTTGTGAATGCGGAAACTTCTACGGGTGTCCTGCAGAATCCCAAGTTCATCACCGGTCCGGCGCATAAGGTGGGAGCCATCGCGATCATGGATTGCGTGACTTCTCTGGGCGCCCTGCCGATCAACCTCGATGAGAACGGCGTGGACGTGGCCTTCAGCTGCACGCAGAAAGGACTGAGCTGTCCGCCCGGACTGTCGCCGATCACGGCCTCACCTTTGGCGGTGGACCGCCTCCGTGCCCGCCAATCGACGTGCCCCATCTGGTATCTGGATCTGAAGCTGATTCTTGAATACTACGAAGGCGCCCACCGCTATCACCATACCGCGCCCATCTCGATGTTCTATGCGTTGCGCGAGGCGCTGGCCGCCATCGTCGAAGAAGGCGTGGCGAATCGCTTTGCACGGCACCAGGCCGCGCACGAGGCGTTCGTCCGGCTGATCGAGCGGAAGGGTCTGCAGATGTTCGTGAAAGAAGCCGCACGCCGCGTCCCCAACCTGAACACCGTGGTGGTTCCCGAAGGAGTGAACGACCCGGCTACGCGCAAGCGCCTGATCGACAAATACGGCATCGAAATCTCCGGCGGCTTCGGTCCCTTGGCAGGCAAGATCTTCCGTATTGGTTTGATGGGCCCGCTTGCCACGGAGAAAGACTCCGCGATGCTGGTGGACGCGCTGATCGAGTCTATGAAGGGTTAACGGTTCCCTAAATGGCGAAACCCCGCCCTCGCAGGCGGGGTTCTAGGGTTGAGGACAAATCATGGCTCACGCGGCCACTTCGGCCACTTGGTCCATGACTTCTCCGATGCGGATTCCGGCCGCATAGCGGCCTTCCTCCGGAACACAATACTGTACCGTCCCGCAGATCACCATTCCCCGAAAGTCGATGGCCACCTGGCCGCCGCGCGCCAACTTCCTTTCGATGATCAGCCGCATCCCGTGGCGTGACACGTCCACGATCGTCGTGTTTTGGTAGCTTGCTTCGGCCCGGGACAATTCCCAAACCAACGCACCTTCCCGAACTTGATACCTAGGCTCAGCGCGCTGCTCGGGCATGATTGATTATTCCTGGGGACCGGGTTCGGCGCAATCGTGTGTTTGCCGGTGGACGAATCGTTACTAACCCTAGTTCCACTGCGGACTTCCGTACCAGCGACGGCCTCAGTCCGCCGCCCTGTCAACCGGGTAACTATCCTTCTTTCGACTAAAATACGGTCAGGACGCTTCCGAAGGAGTTCGCGTTTTAGGGGTGATGCGCCCCAAGATCTTGTGGGTTTTCTGTGGAAACCCCAAGATTCGGTGGTGAGCCCGCTTTACTTTCCATCTGGTTCAGATTAGGATGTAAAAGCCCCCCGAGAACGTCTGTAGTGTGTGGAGGGTTTGCTGTGCTCAAACTTAAACGCGTCGACATCCAGGGTTTTAAATCGTTTTGCGACCGGACGGAGATGCGGTTTCACGGCTCCGGCATTACGGCCGTGGTCGGCCCGAACGGCTGCGGGAAGTCCAACCTCAGCGATGCCATCTCCTGGGTCCTTGGTGAACAAAGCGCCAAGTCCCTGCGCGGATCGCGCATGGAAGATGTGATCTTTGCTGGCACCCGCGAGCGCAAGCCGCTCGGCATGGCTCAGGTCACCCTCACCATGGTGGACCCGGAAGCCCACAACATCGCGAAACACAAAGTGCAAACCGTGAAGCCGGAAGAACTGGCCAGCGGAACGAATGGCGTCGAGGTGCCCGATACCGCCCTTGCCGACGTTCCGGCCAACGGTTCGGCCAACGGAACAAACGGGCACGCCAATGGCCATAGCAAGACGAACGGCGCAAGCGGCGTCGGTCATCATGCGCACGGGCATCCGGGCGAAGTCACCATCACCCGGCGCCTGTATCGTTCGGGCGAAAGCGAATACCTGATCGACGGCAAATCGGCTCGCCTGCGCGACATTCAGGAACTCTTCATGGGGACGGGCCTGGGCCCGGAGAGCTACGCCATCATCGAGCAGGGCCGCATCGGGCAGATTCTTTCAAACAAGCCTGCCGACCGCCGCGCGATTATCGAAGAAGCCGCGGGCATCGGCAAATACAAAACGCGCAAGCGCCTGGCCGAAGCGAAGCTCGAAAGCGCGAAGCAAAATCTTTCGCGCGTGTTCGACATCCTCGAAGAAGTGGGCCGCCAGGTAAATTCGCTGAAGCGCCAGGCGTCCAAAGCCAAGCGCTACGAAGAACTGCGGACCGAAATGGTAGGCTACTTGCGGCAGACGGTTGCCGGCAAGTTCCGTACGCTGGAGCGTGAAGCGGCGAAGCTGGCGCTGGATCTGAACCAGGCGCAAAGCTCTTTCCAGAACGTTTCCGCGGAAGTTCAGGAGAAGGAAAAGGAACACGCCCGCACGCAGGAATCCTGCTACCAGATTGAAGCGAACCTGACCGCGGCGCGCGCCAAGGTCGCCGAATTAAACGTTGAAACCGAGCGAACTCGCGGCAAATTGGACGCACAGGCCCGCCAGATCGGCGGTATTGACGAACGTTTGGCCGCCGGCGAAGCGGAAACCCAGGAACTGGAGATTCGCCACCAAGGGGAATCGGCGGAACTCGCCGCGTACGCAGCGGGTGTGGCGCAGCTCGAACAGGAAGCGGCGGCCGCACGCGAAACTCTGAACGCGAAGACGCAGGATCGCGACGCGCTGCAGGCCCGGTTGCGTGAGAAGGAACAGTCGCTGGAAACCGCGCGCCATCACGTGCTCCGGTTGATGAACGAAGCATCTTCGCTCCGTCATCAATTGGTGCAATCGGACGAATTCCTCGCCTCGATTGAGCGTGATACCGTCCGCACCCGTCGCGAAGAAGAAGCGGCCATGTTTGACCTGACGCGCATGGAAGAGGCGAAGGTGGAGCTTTCCGGACGCCTTGCCTCGCGTCAAACCGAACTGGAAGCGCTGGCTGCCCAACGCGCCCGCGTCGAAAGCGACATGAAGGAGCGCCGGGAGCAATCCACCGCCGCGCGCCAGCAGTTGAACGCCATGCGAGACGGCCTTTCCAAACAGAAAGCCCGTAAGGAATCGCTCGAAGGTATTCTTTCGCATCGCGCTTATTCCACGGAATCGGTGAAGCGTTTGTTCACCGACGTCGAACGCGGCCAGGTGGAAGGCTTCCGCCCGATGGGCCTGCTGGCCGATTTCGTGGAAGTCACCCGGCCCGAGTGGGAAAAGGCGTCCGAAGAGTTCCTGCACGAAGAGCTGGAATACGTTGTGGTGCAGGGCTGGAGCGACGCCGAACGCGGCGTGGAAGTGATGCGCGCCGAATCCGAAGGCCGCGCGACGTTCCTGGTTCACCCCGAAGCGAATGCCGTGATGCCGGCTGCGCCGGATTTGGCCAACGAACCGGGGATTTCCGGAACATTGCGCGATGCCATTCGCCTCTCGAACGGTTTTGCGGCGGCCCCTCAGGGCTTGCTTCCGCGGCTGGCTCGCTGCTTCCTGGTTTCGGAGCGTTCGGAAGCGTCCCGCCTGGCGGCGTCGCATCCCGATTGCTTCTTCCTGCTGCCGGATGGAGCCAGCTATCACGGCCACACGGTTACCGGCGGCAAGAAGAGCTCCGGCGGTCCGCTGGCGTTGAAGCGCGAGTTGCGCGAGTTGACGAACGTCGTCGAGCAGCGTGAGCGTGAGTTGGATGAGTTGACCGGACAGCTGGAATCGCTGGAGCGTTCCGCCGCCGAGCTTGCCGCCGAGCTCGAACAGGTTCGCACGCAGCAGCAGACGCAGGAAAAGGACGCGCTGGCGCTCGATCACGAGCAGAGAAAATTGTCCGACGAATTCACCCGCACAAACGCGCGTCTTTCCACGGCGCGCACGGAGATCGAACGGCTGACCAGGCGCGATCAGGAATCGCGAGCGCAGCGCGAACAGAAGCACCTCTTGCTCAGCGAAAAAGAGCAAGCCCGCTTCGATCAGGACAAAGCCGTCGAGACGGCTCGCAGTGAGTTCGAAACGCTGCAGGTGCAGGCGCACGCCGTCATCGAAGAGTACACCGGGTTGCGCGCCGCGCTTGCGGGACTCGATGAACGCGTTCGCGCCGAAAAGACCGCGGCGGCCCGTATGGAGATGCAGGTTCGCCTGCTCGCCACCCGCAAGGAAAACCTGGTGCGCGATTTGGAGCGCATGGGTACCGACCGCGCGCGCTTGCTGGCCGACAACATTACGCTCGATCAACGTGCGCAGGAATTGGCCGTAGAGAAGGGCCGGGCTGTTGCGCTGGTGGAGCAGCTCACCGCGGAAGAATCCAACGGACGCGCAACGCTTGCGGCGCTGGAGGAAACGCTCCGTTCGCTGCGTATCGATGTGCAGTCGCTGCAGGAGCAGCGTTCGCAGATTGAACTGGAACTGGTTCGCCGTCAGGCCGATTTGAAGTACCTGGACGAGACCAGCCACAAGGAACTAGGCATCCCCGCCGCCGAAGTCGCCGCCTCGCAGGAAGCCGCAGCCGAACAAGCCGTGGCTGAGGGCGGGGAGGCTCCCGCTGCTGCTGGCTTTGAAGAAACCGAGCAGCGTTACCTGGAAGTGCGCGCCCGTATTGAAGCGCTAGGCCCGGTGAATCCGCAGGCGCTTGAAGAATATCAGGAATCGCAGCAGCGCTATGAATTTCTGAACGCGCAGCGGCAGGACCTGCTCGATTCCATCCGAGACACCGAGAAAGCGATTCAGGAGCTGGACACCGAATCGCGCCGCCGGTTCAAGGACGCCTTCGAGGCGATCAACGAAAACTTCAGGCACATGTTCAAGACGCTATTCGGCGGTGGCCAGGGCGAGATGCGCCTGACCGACGAAGCGAATCTTGCCGAAAGCGGCATCGACATTATGGCGTCGCCTCCGGGCAAGAAGCTGCAGCACGTTGCGCTGCTTTCGGGCGGTGAGAAATCGCTGACCGCGATGGCGCTTCTCATGGCCATCTTCCGCTATACGCCCAGCCCGTTCTGCATCCTGGACGAGGTGGACGCGCCGCTGGACGAGCCGAACATCCAGCGCCTCACCCGCTTGATCAAGGAAATGTCCGTGGATACGCAGTTCGTCGTCATCACGCACGCCAAGCGGACCATGGAAGCCGCGCAGGCTTTGTACGGCGTCACCATGCAGGAGCCCGGCGTTTCGAAATTGGTCAGCGTCAAGTTCGACGCCATGCCCATGGCTCCGCCGCCGCCCAGTTCCACCATGGCGATGGCCACCGTCTAGTGTTTGGCGCGCCGTGCTTGCCGTAACATCGGCGGTGCGGCGCGCACAATTCCCCCGGAAAAGGGTTCCCCCGGTCGGATTCCGAATCTACCAGATGTATCCTTCACCTCCTGCGCGTCGAGCCTGACCGTTCGGCGCGCAGCTTTTTCTTTGTGATTCTCTATTCTGCAAACTGAGTAGATCGGGAATGGTCGAAGCTATAGAACTACGGTACCAATAGTTCTATAAAACGCGATCGAACCTGGTACGGATGCGCACCTGGGTCTAGGAGATGCCCCTGCTTGCGAGCCGGAACTGCGGCGAAACCCCTATATCTCTTGCGTTTCGCGGGGATTGTGGTTTATCCTTAGAAACAATGGTTTAGTCGGAGAAACTGTGACCAGACAACGCATTATAGCGAAGCAAAATCGCCGGCGGCAACGCGGCAGCGCCATGGTGGAAGTCGCGCTGATGGCACCGTGGATTTTCTTCCTGTTTGTCGGCGTGTTTGATTTCGGCTTCTATACCTACGCGGTGATCTCCACGGAAAATGCGGCCCGGTTTGCTGCGCAGCGAACTGCGGCGGACGAATTTTCTTTGACCGATACCACCGCCTGCGATGCAGCGAAGCCCATGATGATTCGTCTTCCGAACTATCAAAGTTTCAGTTCCAGCTGCAATTCCTTGCCATTGATCGTTCAGCAGGACACGCTTTGTTCCGCCAACACGCCCACTACTGTTCCAACGGCCAGTTGTCTCGGCGGCGCAAAGCCTTCGAATCCAGCGCCTGCGGATTCTGCCAACGACAATGCGTCGACGTCTTCGCGGGTCACGGTTACGTACCAGTCCATTCCCCTGATCCCCATCCCCGGGATTTTGACCAATAGGATCACGTTTGTGCGGACCGCGGAAATGAGGGTTGTGCTGGAATGATGCCCACGAATCCACTTCGCTTACCGCGCCGGTCCGGTCGCCGCAGCCTGGGGCAATCGATCATAGAGTTTACGTTCGTCGGTATTCCGATCATGTTCGTGCTGATCTCCATCTTTGAGATCTCTCGCGGCATGTGGTTGTACCAGACTCTGGTTTACGCGGCA
>JBEBFS010000024.1:0-47787 GCA_040081855.1 Bryobacteraceae bacterium
CCCTTCGGCCGGGGCAGCGCTCTCTCGTCTATCACTATAATTTGTATAGTGGTGGAAATCCAGCAACACACAGAGACGGGCCGTATTCTGGCCTTGGACCTCGGCAGAAAACGCATCGGACTGGCCATGAGCGACCCGCTCGGCATCACGGCGCAAGGGCTGCCGACGCTTTACCGCACCACCATTCGCGAAGACCTCGCCGCGATTGACGCCATTATTCGCGAAAACGGCGTTCGCCTCCTTTTGATCGGCAACCCGCTGAACATGAGCGGCACCGAAGGCCGCCAGGCCATTTACACACAGGATTTCGCCAAGCGCCTGGGGGAATATACAAGCATTGAGATCCGTTTTTGGGATGAGCGGCTTACCAGCGTGGAGGCGGGGCGCGTGTTGAGGCAGAGCGGCATCAGCATCGAAAAGCGCGCGAAAGCGGTGGACCGGCTGGCCGCCGTTATTCTGTTAGGCAGCTTCCTTGACTCCGGGGGAGCGGCTTGATTCCGGGGCCCGGAGTCCAGTCGCGAACAGGCATGAGCGTTGGGAGATTCGTCGCTGCCGCCGCCATTGTGCTCGCGGCACTCGGCGCCGCCGCGCTGTACGTTCCGTATCAAGGCTTCGCGAACGAAGTGTTTGTCGATATTTCGCGGGGTACCGGCACCCGCGGGATTGCGCGTGCACTGGCCGACGCCGGAGTCTTGCGCTCGGCCTTGCAATTCGAACTCGTCCGCGCGGTTCACCCAGGCGCGAAACTGCAGGCGGGCGAATACCGCTTCTCGCGCTCCAGTTCGGCGATGGAGATTTTCAATCGCATCGCCCGCGGCGACATTTATTTCTTCGAGTTCACCGTACCGGAAGGCTCGAACATGTTCGATATTGCACGCGAGTTAGAAGCGCAAAACCTACTGCCAGCCGCGGACTTCCTCAAAGCTGCCAAAGATCCGCATTTGATTGCGGATCTGGCTCCCAAGGCGAAGTCGCTTGAAGGCTATCTGTTCCCTTCCACTTATCGCCTGACCAAGCATGTCACCGCCGATCAATTGGTCCTTCAATTGACCACCGGGTTCCGTAAACAGTGGAAGAAGCTTTCCGAGGCGAGTGCAAGCTCAACGAGTCCTAGCGATCAGCGCGATGTTCAGCGCACCGTGACGCTTGCGTCGCTTGTCGAGAAAGAAACCGGCGTGGCCAGTGAGCGGCCACTGATCGCGAGCGTCTTCGCCAATCGCCTGGCGAAAGGCATGAAGCTCGACTGCGACCCGACGACGATTTATGCGGCGCTTCTCGAAGAACGTTATAACGGCGTCATTCACCGCTCGGATCTTGAGAGTAAGAATCCGTACAACACCTATCAGAATATTGGCCTGCCGCCTGGGCCCATCGCCAATCCCGGTGCCGCATCGCTTGCCGCTGCCCTGGCGCCTGCCGATACTAAGTACCTGTTTTTCGTCGCCACTCCGCAGGGTGGAAGTCATAATTTTTCGGAATCGATGGCTCAACACGAGAAAGCGGTAATCGATTACCGGCGCGCCGTACATCGAACGATGCTCGCAAAGAAAAATGCCGAAGGGAAAAAGCGCTGAACTTGTCCGCTGGATTGAAGAACACGCCGCCACGTTCATCGGCGACGCGGAATTCCTAGCCCTGCGCGAAGCGCTCGCCACTATCTCCGAAGACTATCTGCGGACGCTCTTGCGCAAAACGAACGTGCAGCTGGCCGTCACAGTGGAAGGCGTCCGCCAAGGCAGCTTTGGCGAACTGGAAGAATGCCTTATCCGCTTCACGGAAGCTTACGTTCCGGCGGATCGCCCTCGTCAAACGGCGCTGCGGCGGCTTGCGATCAAAGCCAAAGACCACGCCCGCCTGGCCGCGCGTTCGAAAAACGCAACACCGGAAAAACAAGCAGAGAAAAACGAGATGATCCTATGGCTGACCACTTGGCTTGAAAACCCGCCGCTGTTTCCCGAATGGGTCCACATCCGCCGCCAAACGGCGCACATCGGAACGCATCCCGAACTGCCACGCAACGAAGATTAGCAGCGTCGGCTCGGGTGCGTGCATCCCTCTAGACCCGTCCGCGGCGCAATGGGCCCATTCCTCTATCCTCCTTACGCCACCGGCCAGATCAAAACCATCGTGGACGCTACATTGCAACATCGCGCCTCATGGGTACCAGTTGATGAGGCGGAGCGGCACTCCGTCCTACCCATGGATTGTTGGAATTTTCACGAAGTGGGATTGCCAATCCCGCGCGGGTTTCCAACCCGCCCTACAACGACAACTAGTTCCCTAGGTCTGCTGTCACGTACCGCACCAGCGATTCAAGAAGCGCTGCCCGTGGATACGCCGCCTTGTCCATGCCGCCGCGGATTGCGGAATCCGCCGATTTATCGAACGGCAGCGCTATAGCGAAATGATCCGCCAGTGCCGCTCCCAGATACTTCGCGCCCGGTGCGATCGCGTCATCCTTCAGCAGCTGCCCGTCTTGTGCCGCGCCGTAGGTGGACAGAATACGCCACGTTTGCAGCAGGGACTTCGACGTCGTAGTTGCGTCCGATTTTGCGATCAGCGAATAGCTGGGCACAATCGGATTCGGGAACGCCGCAAGAAATGCCTGACGAGTTTCCCGCTTCAAGCTGCGGAAGCCCGTCGCCAGATCGCCCTTGCAGTTCTTGAGCGGCACCGTTCCCATGTACCTCTCGGCCTGAATCGGAATCACGTCGGCGATAGGCGAACCACCCGACGCCCCGGCCACTGTGATGAATCCGGCCACGCGGTCGGAAGTACCGAACTCCTTCGCCAGCGCAACCTGCACATCGGGAGCGCCTTTGCTGTAGCCAATCACGATGTACTTCCGGGTGTCATTCGCGAAGTGATCGGCCAGATATTGCGCAATCAACTTTGCGTTCGATTCGCTGGAATCATTAGGCACCGGCAGCAATTCCACGTCCACGTTGTACTGCTTCTTCAGGGCGTCTTGCCCTTCTTGAAATGCGGGCGATTCCGACACGCACGAACTCAAGATCCCTGGCACAACCAACACGCGGTACTTGTTGGTAATCGGACCCAGCTTCACGTCTTCCTTGCCGGCGGATTCGATGTATTTGCTGCATGTGCCCCAGTTCTCTCCGCCCGGATTGTTTTGCTTCAGCACGGAGCAGAACAGATCCGCAAACGCAGTTGCGATGTTGCCGCCCGCATCAGGCATCAGGTAAATCAGCACCGTGCGGCCGTCTGAGTGAAACTCCTCGCCGTGCGCCGTTTTTGCGGCGGTCACGGGGTCCTTTGCCGCCATGTAATCGGCCTTGGCGACCAATCCGGTCTGCATTAAGCTCTCGCGGATGTATTCGCGCTCGCCATCGACGTCGGGATCGATCTTATGCGTGATGCCGTTGTTGCGCTGATCTCGATCGAAACCGATATCGTGCGTACCCGCGCCCACCCACACGGTCTGCCCTTCCAGATCGAATGGAGCTTTCCAAATGCGAAAGTGATGGCGCGAGGCAACCACGCGCACGGGGTCGCCTTGCGCGTAGCCGAAATCCTGGATTCGATCGTAGAGCATTAGCTCGCTCATCGGCAGCGTCACATAAGCCTGCTTCGAAAACGTCGCCAGCGCGCCGCGCAGTACGGCATCGGTTTTCGATTTGTCCACCGTCACCCAGCCCGCGGCCTTAAATGCTGCCTGCAGCTTTTCCTGTGATCCGATGACGATGAAGTTTGTGCGGTCGCCTGGCGCGCCGGTGGCATCCGATACGCGGCGCGGAATGGAATCGATCCGCTCCTGAGGAAACGGAGGTACTTTGATATCGGCGAGCTTGGTCGCGTTCGCGGAGACAGCTGCCTTTAAAACAGCCGTGACGTGGTAGCCGCCCGTGGCACTGTCATTGGTACCTTGATTGATGCTGAGGAACAGACGGCCAGGAATTGGCGCGAGGGATTCGCTTTGTTCGCCGATGAGAAACGCGCGAGCCGCAGCGCTGGATCCGATGCGCCCCACCACCGCTCCGCGGCCTGCTTCGTTCACCGGCAACTGACGGATCAAATCGGCCCAGCCGCGCGACAACCCTTGCGGACCCGTCGGCTGCTTCGCGTTTGAATACTGCAATTGCCCAGTCGCCGTGAAGCGAACGGAGTCGCCGGGCTGCAGGTCCAGGCCTGTATCGATCCATCCGCCGGAAGGCTTCAGGTCAAATTCCTTGGTTTGAGCCGTTGCAGCCGGAGCCGTTGAAACAGGAGCCGTTGGAGCGGGCACCGTTTGAGCAAAAACGGATAGCGCGAACAACGCAGAGAGTAAAGCAACTCGCACAATGCACCTCACGACGAAAAGCGGTAACCGTCTGCTCTCAGATTACCGAATTTGCGCGACGGTGGCCTTGGCCGGAACGCGCGAATCGCGTCGCCATCCTATGCTGGAAGTATGTGCACGGTGAGTTGGCTTTGGCGCGAGGACGGCTACGAACTGTTCGCCAACCGCGACGAACTGCGCACGCGCGGTATTGCGCTCCCGCCTGCGATTCGCGAGCGTGCCGGCGTTTCCTACATCGCGCCCGCCGACGCCGATTTCGGCGGCACCTGGATCGCCATCAACCAGTTCGGCATTTCGTTTTGCCTGCTGAATCGACCGCGCAAACGCGATTACGGTAGTGCGCGCAGCCGCGGCCTGCTGGTGCTGGACCTTACGCCCCAACCCACGGTGCAAGCCACTTCCGAACAGCTTCAACGCGAGAATCTTCGCCCGTATCCCCCCTTCGCACTCGCCGTGCTGGGCCCTGCGCAGGAACCTCTGGTGTTTGAATGGGACGGCGAAGAACTTCGCGTGGACCAGGTGGAAAGACCGCCGTACTTGCTGACGTCTTCTTCGTTCGACCCCGGCGGCGTTGCGCAAAATCGTATTCGCCAGTTCGTCGAAGTCCGCGGCGTCGCCTTCGACGCCAACAGCCGCGCGGAATTGATGGCACTTCACCGCAGCCACGCACCCGAAGCCGGCCCCTACTCGGTGTGCATGCACAGGGACGACGCCGAAACCGTCAGCTTTTCGCACGTCGTAGTTGATGGAGAAAAGATCACCTTCTCCTATACGCCCGCCGCGCCGTGCAAGGCAGCAACAGCCGCCGTCACCACGCTGCCGATGGTTCGTCCTAATTCGCTCGCGTGATCAAGAGCCTGGATTCGGCCCCCTGGCGTCAGCTGGGGATCAACCTATTTGCTCGCTAATCCCGATCCACCACCACACCCATCGGCAAACTGAGCATCTCATCCCAGCTCTGATTGCCCCACGCGATGGTTTTCGTCGGGTCTGGATTCGCGGGATTATTCGCGGAGTTATCCCAATGCGCCGTGACGTCCACCTTCGTCCCCATCGGTAGCGCGAGCGGCTCTTTTAAGTAATAGAGGATCTGCCAGTTGAAATCGAACTTCGGCACCGAGAGCAGCGTTTCCGTTTTGCCACCGGGATACGTGATCGCGACCGTCATATCCTTGCCGCGCAGGTGCATGTGCGGCGCCATGAACACCAACTCCACCGGTTCGCCGAACGTCAGGCGCGCGTGGCCCTCATAATTCGGATCGCCGGGCGGAATCGACCACTTCCACCCGTTTGCCACTGCGGACATGTAGCGTTTCAACGGCGGCTGCGGAGCAATCTCGATGCCCACCTTCGTACGATCCTCGGCCTCGGTCTTGCCGTTCGCCGTATAGTGCAACTGCAGCACGATATCGGAACCGGCGGGAATCAGCTTGGCTGATTGCTTGACATCGAAGCGCTCCACCTGCGCGCCCGGAGCATAGGAGGCCAACAGCTCATACACCATTGAGACGGGATCGGATTGCGGGTCATTCGCATCCGGCATTCCGTCGCCTGAGGCATCGGGAGGAACATATGGAACGAAAGGCTTTGCGTCCTTCATCCACGTCGAGCCCGGAGGCCGGATCACCGCCAGCGCATGATGCACCACTCCTCGATTGCCCGGGCGAATCTCCGCAGCGTTCACCCACGTGTCGCGCGTAAAGCCAGTGGGAATCACGACGTACACATAGGCAAGCGTCCCCTTGGCCGGAATCGCGTATGGGTCCGGCATCTGAAACACTTCATCGGTGCGGATGTTCCAGCCTTCGGTCCATGCAATAGGCGCGGGCTTGTCCTTCGCGTCGCCCTCGGGCGCTCCGGCGTCCACCCACTCGCTGAGGGCGCGGATATCGGCGTCGCTCAAGCGTCGGTCATTCTTGAAATGCCCGAACTTGGGGTCAGCAAACCACGGCGGCATCTTGCGCGAAAGCACCGACGCCTTGATCGCCTTGGCCCACGGCCGCACCGCTGGATAATCGAGCAACGGCATCGGCCCAATTTCGCCGGGACGGTGACAAACCTGGCAGTTCTTCTGCAGTATGGGAAGGACGTCTTTGTGAAACGTAGGCCCCGGGCCAAAATCCGCCGCAAACCCAGCAGACGCGAGCATCGCCCCCGCCATAACTGAAGAGACCCACCGCATACTCACATCAATTCTATCCACATCACCGGATCGTGGAGGGACCGAACTGGAGTTCCCGCGGCTTTCCCTATCGGCCCGTCCCCATTTGACCCCGCGCCCCTGGCTGCGCTAATCTATAAGTTCCAATGGCGAATACTGTCACATCTTTGCGACGCGTGCGCGTCACCGAACGCCGTACGGCGGTCAACTCTACCCGTAAAACCCGTTTGCGCCACGGCATCCGTGCCATGCGCCGTTTGCTCGAAGCGAAGGACTCCAAAGCCGCTACCGCTTTGGTTCCAAAGACCTTTTCTTTGATCGATCGCGCCGCCAAATGGGGCATCATCAAGAAGAACACGGCTGCCCGCTATAAGAGCCGCCTCACGCTGCGCCTCCGCAAACTGGCCGCGTAAACCTTTCCCGGTTTCCCCGAACCCCTGGCTCCGGCCGGGGGTTTGTGTATTTGTACCCGCCCGATTCCGCTCTGTCCGTCTACGCGGTTAGCGCCAGGATCATCTCTTCCATAATCACCCTGTCATCAGGCCGCGCATCGCGCAAGTCGCGGTCCGTTTCATACAGCTTCGTCACCGCACGCTCCAGCTTTCCCTTTGAAAACGCCTGCACCGATTGTTCAATCTGCCGCGCCCGTTCGGGCCAGATGCGTGCGCCGATTTTATTGAAATGAGCCTGAATCTGCGGTGCGCTCTTCGCGCCTGCTTCGCGCGCCACCAGCGCCATCCTGAACTGCGTGGCAAGAAAAGTCAGCGCGAGGGGCATGTACTCACCCTCCCGGGTCAAGGCATCCAGTATCTCCAGGGCCCGCGTCCGCTCGCCGCGTCCGATGGCGGCCACCAAAGCGAAGATCGCGGATTGGCTGGCGTCAGGCACCAGCGCGGCGATATCCTCCGCCGTTACTTTGCGCTTGCCGCCGGTCAGCAGAAAGAGTTTTTCGATCTCCATTTCCAGGCGCGCCGCATCGGCCGCCGTCGCATCCAACAACAACGCAAGTTCGGCCAGGCCCAACTGGAGCCCCACTTTTTTCGCAAGTGATTGCGCCACCGTACGCGCCGCCTCGGGAGTAAACGGACGAAACTCTACCTGCGCTGGAATGGCAGCGTAAAATTTCTGCACGCGTTCCAGCTTGGCTTTGTCGTCGCCCTCGAATCCGTAACGGCTGGCTTCGATGACGACACTGACGCCCGGCGTCGGCTCCCGCAGATAGGCAAGCAGATCGCTTTCTGGCCCGCCCTTTTCTTCGTCCTCATCATCGGAGGAAGGGGCTACCGCACGGCCTCTAGGAAGCGCCGCTTCGGCACCATTGATCCAAACCACTCGCCTTGAAGCAAAGAGCGACATCGACCGCGCATCGTCAATCGCCGACGGCAAAGGAATCTCGGAAAGATCGAACCGCGTCAACCCCTGCTCGCGATCTTCGGGAGCATCGCCCAACACGGCACTCAACAGTGCTTTGCGGCAACGTTCCCGCTGATACGATTCCGGCCCCAGGAACAGGGCCACCGGCGGCGCGCCGCTCTTCTGCAAACCCGCAAGAAACTGTTCCGGAGTCACGTTTGCCGCCTTAGAAGTTTTCCAAAATCGCCGAGACAACCTGCCGCGCCGTCTGGCGAGCCAACCGGTCCAGCGCGGCGTCGCTTTCCTCGAAGAACGCCGTGGGGTCGGTCGAGATCTGATAACGCTCGCGCACCTCAAATGCCGGGCGCGAGAAGATCGTTTTGCCTGTCGCGCGTTCCACCAGTTCCACGCGCATGTAAACATGCACTTCGACGGCGCTGGCGCGTCCGGTCGCGGGATCAAACACAGTGGGGAACGACGTGAAGTTGGTCACCGCGCCGTTCAACACCGCATCGGCTTCCTTCGAATCAGCCACCACACGATAGCGTGTACGCGAAATGAACTCGCGTGAAATCGCCTCAGGCAGCCAGCCGGTCAGCCGGAAACGCGTCGTTGTGTTGGTGAAGGAAGGAATCGCGATCGTGTGAATGGTTTTCGGAACCAGATCGGCCTTGCCCGCCGCGTGATAACCGCAAGACGTGACCGCGAACAGCGTCACGGCCAGCAGCGGCAACGCAAGGGCCATGGCCCGCCGAGCCATCCTCACCCGAGGATCTCCTTCGCCACAGCGATCGCATTCTCCGCGGCGAGTTTCAGATTATCCGCGACGGCCCAAAGCCAATAGGCCCGCGGCTGGTTCGAATCCGGCGAGATCGCGCCTACACTGAGTCCGCTTTCGCCCGCCACCTTCGCGTTCGAAGGCGGATCGTCGGGACGAACGTCAATGCCCGCTGCCGTAAGCGCACTCTCCACTGTCGGAACGCCGGGGCTATCTGCAAATTCCACCCAAAGCGAAAAACTGTGCCCGTGAAATACCGGAGCCTGAATCAGCCGTAACGATGGCATCGGCAAATCGTGGCGCGCAGACAGCAGTGACGCGAGATGCTTTTCCATCCTTTGCTCCACCGTCTCCAGCGGCTCTTCGGCCTCTTCGCCATACCGCGCCAGCAGGTTAAAGCCAATCTGCGCGTCGAACACGTCCATCTTCAATTTTTGGAACGAAAGCACCGCGACGGTCTGCTGCCGCAGTTCGTCGAGCCCCTTCCTTCCGCGCTCGCTCGCCGGTTCGAACACGTGAACAATGGAGCGCCGCACGGTTCCCGCCTTCGCCAACGCGGCCAGCAAAGCAGCGATCGCGATCGCCGCCGGATGCGCAATCACGTGAATAGCGGTTGTATCGACGCCGGATTTCTTCCCCGTGCTCGCTTCGACGGACGGCGCGCGTAGCCGGGCATCGGGTTGTTCTTCGAGAGCGCCGGTTAAATCGATCAACGCCAGTTTCGCGGCTCCCGCTAATTTTTGTGCGCGTCTCGCCGAGGCTGCCGAACCTGCCAGGATCGCGACGCTCGCCCCTTCCAGCGTATCCGCGGTCAGCGGGCTCATCACCAGCGATTCGTCTTCCTGATCGCCCATGAACGCGGCCTTCGCCACGACCACGGCATTGTCGACGGTCGCGGAAATCAGTTCCAAGCGCGGCGACGGCTTTTCGGAATCCAGCAATTCGCGGATTTCCTTGGCCAGCAGCGAATCGCCGCCTACCAATGCGATCAACGGTCTTTCATGAAAATTAGCCAACCTGGTGCTCCGATGGCGCGGGCGTGGGAGATTGCGGGCGCAAACGCCGCCGCAAGATCCCACCGATGCGGATCACAATCCCGCTGCCCACATAAATCACGGCAAGACCCAGCAATGCGGGCTGCGAAAAATTCCAGATGAGATAGATCACGCTTCCGAGCAAGACAACAGTCAACGGCGACCGCGGCTGCATCAGGTTCAGATCCTTGAAGCTTGGATACCGCCACGTGCTGATCATCAGGAACGATAGGAGGGCCAGCAGTCCCAGCCACAGCGCCGAATAGATCCAGTTGCGGATCGGGTCACCATCGGCCGCATAGACCACTGCAGCCACCATCGCCGCCGCGGACGGAATCGGCAGCCCGACAAAGTATTTTTTGTCCGGCCGGCCTGGATTCTTCGGAATCGGATTGTGCTGAATGTTGAACCGCGCCAAGCGCGCCGCGCCGCACAACAGGAACAGGAATGAAATGAAATAGCCCGCACGCCGGACGTAATCGAGCGTCGCTTCCTGAATCGGGGGCTCTATAAACTGCACCCCCCACGCAAACGCCAGCACCGCCGGAGCGATGCCAAAGGTGATCACGTCCGCCAGAGAATCCATCTCGCGGCCGAAATCGCTCACGGTATTCGTCATGCGCGCGATGCGTCCGTCAAGCCCATCGAAGAACACGGCAAACCCGATCGCCACCGCCGCTACCGTGAAGTGCTGCTGTGCACCTGCGCCCCGGTACATTGCCATCGCGCCTTGGAACGTTTCGATCAGCGAATAAAAGCCGAGGAAGAGATTGGCCGAAGTAAACAGAGTAGGCAGAGCGTACGCCGCCCGCCGCGGTCTGCGGTCGGGAGATCGCGGATCGATCAATCGCTCGCGCCACGAATTCGTATTCATGAGTTCCCTTCAACGGCCGAGTCTATCTGGGCTGCTGCTATGCGAGCAATGACGCTTGAACCGCCCGCGACGTGATCGCCCACCTTGACCGTCACGCGCCACTCCGGCCCCAGGAAAATATCCACGCGCGAGCCGAACTTGATCAGCCCCACTCGCTCACCCGCCTGCAACACATCGCCGGACTTCTTGTAGCAGATAATGCGCCGGGCAATCAGTCCCGCAATCTGCGAAAACACGACGCGCGTCCGCGTACCGCCCACCAAGCCTTCCACGGTAAAAATGTTCTGCTCGTTCGAATGGCTGGCGCTTTCCTTGCTCGCCACCAGAAACTGCCCGTGCTTGTATTCGATCTTCTCAATCCGCCCAGGGATCGGCGTCCGGTTCACGTGTACGTTGAAGACGTTGAGAAAGATGCTGATACGGTGTCCGCCAGCGGTGTCCGGGATAATCAGGACCACCTTTCCATCGGCCGGGGACACGGCCACCGGCCCGTGGGGAATCTGGCGTTCCGGATCGCGGAAAAACCACAGGCAAAACACCGCTAACAGATAGAAAGGAATAGCAAATGGCCACGAAAGCAGCCACGTGACCGCGAGCGCGGCGGCCACCATGCCCAAACCGTAATAGATGCCGTAGACGACCATCCTCTAACTATTGTCGCATCATCGCGTTGCCGCATCATGAACGGGTTCTAACCCAAATGGGTACCGTGCCCCGCTCGCGGCTACTTTTTGGTGAGGATCGCGTCCGAAAGTCCCACCTTGGTTGGCGGCAGTTTGAACGTGGCGGAGAAAGGCGTCTCCCCGGCGCTACTGCGTACCCAAATCGTTTGCGTTGCGCCACGGCCCATTTGCACGTCTATCGGAACGTCCACGGAGAAATCCTCGTCTACTCCGGACTGCTCCAGTGTCCCGGAAACCGTGAACGATGCCGCGCCGGGCTTGATCGAGGATTTCACCTTTAACGCCGGCACGCCGGTCGAGTACACCCAGTTATCGAAGAACGATTCCATCGAATCGGCAGAGAGGCCTTTCGGGCGGAACTCGATCGCTAGCGCGCGGAACCCTTCCGTCGTCAGCACCTTGAACTCGTAGCGGTTCCGCAACTCCGCCAGCATGGCAATAAAGCGCTCGTCGCCCATCCGCTTCCGCAACATATGCAAAATCCATGACCCCTTTGCGTAGGTGATGGCGCGCCACGCGTCCGGATTCTCCGCGGTCGTCAGGCGGTCGCCCCACACAATCGGCCCAGCCGATTCCGCCACGCCCTTGCCCGTCGTGTCATCCACTAACTCGCTGCGATAGCCATTGAGAATCAACTGCACTTCTTTCGCGCCCTTCTTTTTTTCGATCCACATCAGCGCCGAATAGTTCGCCAAGCCCTCCAGGAGCCACGCATCCGCGCTGCGCTCAATGGTCACCACGGCGCCCCACCATTGGTGCGCGGCCTCATGTGGAACAATAAGATCCGAATAAAAGATGCGTTCGCGCGCAGTACGCAGGGCCGCCGGACGATCCTGCGGATCCAGGTACGCGAACGTCGACATATACACGAGTCCCGGAAAGCCCTGCCCGAAGCTGCCAGGAATGGGAGCCACAGTCACATGCTTGATTGCGGGCGGACCGAACATGCCAGCGTAATATTCCATCGACGACGTCATGTCCGACGCCACCGCCTTTAAACGGCCCAACGGATCGGGCGCCATCTGCATCATGGGGATCGTGTCCACCGGAGGCCCACCCATGCCACGCCCTCTTGCGCGGGCCATCGGCGGAACAGGCGGAGGCACAGGCAGATACACCACGCGAGGCCGCAGCGAATCCTCCACCGCGCGGTTTCCGTACACGTCGATTGTCATGCCCGCCGCCGAAGCCACTGTCTTTTCGTAGTCGCCCAAATTGAAGCCCGCCGAGGCGATCGGCACGGAAATCTTGCGGCGCGTGATGCGCCAGTCGCCATCGGTGGTGTCTTCCACGGGATCGCCCGCCGTCACCAGCGTCAGGCGGCGCGGATAGCGGAAGCGTAAGTCGAACGTCGTCACGCCCAGCGCAATATGTGGATACCAGCTGCCGCGCGCGTTCACGAAATACACGCCGTTGCCTGCCGTAGTGATGACGTTGCCTTCGTGCTCAAATTCAAATTCGTGCGACGAATTCGCATCCAGGATGGAAGACGCGACCACCAGTACCGGCTGCTCTTCATTCACACCGACAATACGGCTGCGCATGGATTCGCCCAACAGCACCTCAGCCGGTTGGCCGTCGATCTTCGCCGAGCGAATCTGCATCGCATTAGCGATCGAGAACGAGAAGACACGACGAGCCTTCGCGCCCACCTTCAACGCGACTTTCGTATTCGCCGTCACGCGCAGCAACGCGTCCAATGATGCGTCGATCCGGTAATTCGAAAGTGTGAAGCCGCCGTCCGAGATTGGGATGCGCCCGTTACGAGCACTGCGCGCCGGAAAACTGGTCCACAACTCATAAGCCAGCTTGCCATCGCGCTCCGTGTGATGGCGCACCGCGATCTGGTTCTCCTCGCGGCCATCCATAATGATGTCGAAATTGCCCAGGGCTTTTCCGCTGAACGCCAGAAATGCAAGGGAGCCTTCTCCGGCGGGAGACAAAATATCTTCTACCAGCCGCAGTTGCATCGGCGCGGCAATGTTGGTGGCCACCGCGGTCCACTCGGCCGCTTTCGCCGGACCCATCTCCAGAGCCTTGCGCCCGGTGCCCTCTTTCTGAATCTGTTCGAGCAACTGATCCGCCGTGCCATCGGTGAAAACCATGAATGCAGAGCGCACGTGTTCATCTAAATTTGGCGATTGAATGAATCCGGCAAGCGAAGCCCGCTCGCTGCGCGTCGGAGGCAGCACGATCACTTCGGCATCGCCGCCTTCGACGTCGCTCGAAAAGGCAGCCCACACGCGGCGCCCTTCGATGGGCTTCGAAAACATCACGTAACCTTCGGTGAGGTAAACCTTGATATCTTCGCGCGTGAAGTTCAAATCGCGGACGCGATAGATCTCGGTGGGGTCCGCCGCCGTCTCATGCACGGCGCGCGCAAGATCGCCCACGGAAGGCTCGGCGCCCCAGGCCGCGGAGACAAGAAAGAATTGCAGGAAAACAACTAGACGAGCCACGTTATTCACAGTCTACCGGGAATTTCGTGAACTGGAGTCTCCGCAGGCCCTCGGGGCGACTACCTAAAAGTCCGTCGGCGCCCGCTGCGCTTCTTTGGCGGACGGGATTCCCTCATCTCCCGTTATTTGGGCCAGCAAGTCTAAGATTTTGATGCCCTCGAAACCAACAGTGAGTTATCTCAGCAGGCGACGGCCTCGCAGGTCGCCCGAAAAAGACGACCGGGAAATTTGGGCCTGGGAGACGCGTGCGCTACACTGAATGATGTTCGGGCCGTGGCGCAGCCTGGCTAGCGCGCTTGCTTGGGGTGCAAGAGGTCCCGGGTTCAAATCCCGGCGGCCCGACCAAATTCCTCAAAGAGTTACACCTGTTCCGGGTTGGAGAAAGCTTTCTACCTACCTCCAACCGGGACGCAGCAATAGACAAATACTCTCCCCCGCCTGTTGAGCAGGAACTTCCCCACTCTTCCTCCCGATATCTAACCGCGGACCCTGGAAATCCGGAATTGGTTTGGCCCTGCACCTGCTCCACAGGTAGTTGAGAGGTGGCCAAATGCGGCGCCACGCGGTAAGACCGGTTCACCCACACGCAACGGTCGATGTAGTCGAGCTGCTGCGGGAACACCGAAAACTGGGCATTTCCACCTGGAAGCAGATTTGCAATGCGGGGCTAGTCGTGGTGCTGACGACGCCTTTGCTATACGTCTGCCTGATTCCGCTGCTAATACTTGATGCCGCCGTGACCTTTTATCAATGGGTATGCTTCCCGCTCTATGGCATCCCGACGGTCCGGCGTTCGGACTACCTTATTTTCGACCGCGGAAAGCTCCCGTATCTGAACGTGCTGGAGCGCGTGGGCTGCATATATTGCTCCTACGCGAACGGACTCCTCTCCTACGCTACAGAGATAGCCGGGCGCACGGAACAATACTTCTGCCCTATCCGGCACCAGCGCGCGGTCAAACATCCGCACTCCCGCTACCCTCACTTCCTGCCGTTCGGGAACGCGTCCGCATACCGGGCGCACGCCGGCAAAGTGGCGAAAGCGTATCAGGATCTGACAAACCAAGACGTAACAAACCAAGACCTAACGAACCAAGACGTAATGAACCGAGACCTGACAAACCAGAATGAACGCAGCGGTCCATTGGGCAAGGCGTACCCGATGCCGTAGTGAAAGAGCGAAATATTTTATGGAACTGATCGATGCTTTATACGAACGAAGCGCTGTTCGGGAATTCACCAGCGCTCCTATTGATCGCCCCACGATTGCCAGCCTGTTTGAGGCTGCAATCCTTGCCCCGAGCGCGATGAATCTTCAGCCGTGGGCATTCGCCGTGATCACGGATCCGGAATGGATTGAGAACTGTTCGTCCCGGGCCAAGGCCTGGCTGCTGGATAACGGGCCCCAAATCGGACTAAGCAGTCCGGCGCGGGATATGTTGGAAGCGGCCGATTACAGCATCTTTTATCACGCGCCCGTTCTGGTGATGGTTCTGGCAAGGTCGGCCTCAGCGCAGGCAAGTGAAGATTGCTGCCTGGCGGCGCAGAACCTCATGTTGGCCGGATACGACAAGGGTATCGGCAGTTGCTGGATCGGTTTCTCCAGGCCGTGGCTCAATCTGCCCGCAATAAAACGGGAACTCGGCATTCCCGACCAGTATCAAGTGGTTGCACCCATCGTTCTGGGGATTCCCAAGCAATGGCCGAAGCCCCACGGACGGAGGCCTGCCGAGGTTCACTGGCTGGAGAAATCGCAGAGCAATCCGCCGGCGGCCTCACAAACACTTGCGAACGCCGAAGTGATTCTCCGGGATTTTGACGGATCGAGAACCATCTATTCAGCCGCTCTGCCGCTTCCCGGTTTTGTACACACAACCGAGGTGCAGGATCTTGGCGCGCTCGTCGGGAAAACGTATGTAAAGACAGCCGATACGGACGACCACGCAAGGGTGGTTTACGCCGAACGCCGCTGATCTGAGCGCACCAGCCGGCGCGGAGATTGGCCAGCAGCTTGCATGGAGCAGGGTCTAATGGAAGCCCAACAGCGAAACCGATGGATCTTCACGATCGTGAATCTTCTGGCGATCAGCGGGATACTATTTTTCTCAACCCGTTTGGCAACCCCAACGGTGAAAGAAGTTTCCTACAGCGAGTTCTTAACGGAGTTGCATAGCGGCAACCTCGCCGAAGTGCAAATCAGCGAACGGCAACTGGTGGGTACACCCAAATCAAATTCACCAACAGCCCCATCGAAGCAAGTGCTGATCAAAGCCACCCGCCTCCCCAGCGTCGATGAATCAGGGCTCTTGAAAGAAATGCAGGAGCACCCCGTCAAATTCAGCGGCCACATCGAGCAGGTTTCCTGGTTTTCAAATGTTCTTGGTTGGCTCTTGCCGGTGTTGGTGATCGGCGCGATCTACACCATTGGCATGCGGCGCATGACACAAGGCGGAGGCGCGATGACGTTCGGAAAGAATCGCGCAAAGATCCACGATGAATCGAGCCGCATCCAAGTGACCTTCCAGGACGTAGCGGGAGTCGATGAAGCGAAGCGGGAACTCGAAGAAGTTGTCGATTTTCTCCGCCAGCCGGCCAAGTATCAAAAACTCGGCGGACGGATTCCGAAAGGCGTCTTATTAGTGGGCCCTCCGGGAACCGGCAAGACGCTGCTGGCAAAAGCCATCGCGGGTGAGGCCAGTGTTTCCTTCTTCTCGATCTCAGGCTCTGAGTTCGTTGAGATGTTTGTCGGCGTGGGCGCTGCGCGCGTGCGGGACCTGTTCGTGCAGGCAAAGCAAAAAGCGCCATGCATTGTTTTCATCGATGAACTCGACGCCATCGGGAAGTCGCGCACCTCTGGGCGGGCAGTCGGTTTCAGCAACGACGAGCGCGAGCAGACGTTGAATCAACTGCTCGCGGAAATGGACGGTTTTGATTCCTCCGAAGGCGTCATCATTATCGCCGCAACCAATACCCCGGAAGTGCTGGACGCAGCGCTGTTGCGTGCGGGCCGCTTCGACCGCCAGGTGTTGGTGGATCGGCCGGACCTTCGAGACCGTGTCGACATTCTGAAAGTGCACGCCCGCAAAATTCACATGGCGGAAAAGGTGGATCTCGAAACGATCGCCGCCCGCACGCCGGGTATGGTGGGTGCGGACCTCGCCAATATCGTGAACGAAGCGGCGCTGCTTGCCGTTCGCCGTGGCGGCGAGCAAGTGGAACTGGCCGATCTGGAAGAGGCCACCGACCGCGTCATGCTAGGCCTGGAAAAGAAAAGCCGCGTGATGAGCCCGGAGGAAAAAGAACGCGTTGCAGTCCATGAGGCCGGCCATGCGCTGGTGGCTCTCTCTGTGACCCATGCCGATCCGCTGCACCGTGTGTCGATCATCCCGCGATCTATCGGCGCGCTCGGCTACACGTTGCAGTTGCCAACCCAAGAACGCTTCCTCATGACCAAACCGCAACTGGAGGATCAAATCGCCATCCTGCTGGGAGGGCGCACGGCGGAGGAACTCCACTATGGCGGCGTTATCTCTACTGGCGCGTCCGATGATCTGGAACGCTCCACCGCGCTGGTGCGCCAGATGGTGACTCGCTTCGGCATGAGCGATTCGCTGGGGCCGTTGACGTATGGGAAGTCGCTTGCCGGCCAATTCCTGCGCTCGCCTTTTGACATGGAAGAGCGCAACTATAGCGAGCGCACCGCCGAGCGAATCGACGAGGAATCACGCCAGATCGTGCAAGAGATTCACAATCGGGTGACCGCGATCCTCCTGGAGCGCCGCCAGCCCATGGAGCGCGTCGCCAAGGAATTGATTCTAAAAGAGACGCTGGAGCGTGCGGAACTGAACCGGATCGTGAACGGAGTTGAGCCGGAACCCGCGACAAGGGCGCCAGCTTCCCCAATCGCAAACGGGGCCTCCCCCGTAAGGGATTCGGCCGATTTAGCCGCCGCAAGTCCGGCAAAAACTGAGTAAATTGCCCCAGCTTTCCCAGGGAAAATTCGCGCACAAAAGGGCCGCAATCTGTCGCTGACATGCCCCCGTCGCCGATGAGCGACCTCTTCAGGCAGGCCGGTGCGCGCGCAGGAACGAACGAATCTGCCGCACGGCTAAGGGAATTCTTTCCTTGGGCTCTTTCCATGGGAAAACGCTGACCTCCGCCTTTGGCGCCAGCATCGCGGTTTCGATGGCGACCGCGTAAGGGTGCGCGGGGACCTCGTCGGGCAGTACCAGCACCGGGTTCTGGCAGCTTCGGACGAACTCGCGCGTGACGGTGAAAACGAAATCGGGGTTTGTTTCGAACATCTTGGTGACGAACTGGTCCGTGGTCTGTAGCGAGATCTCGGGACGCTTCGCGGTGAGCGTCGCACCCCAGGTCTTCCAAAACACGCCGGGATACTTCGGATCACGCATCTCCGGGCGCCAGCCCACCGGCTGCGCCAGCACGGCGCCCGCGATCCGATTCGGCGCACGCTTCAGCAGACTCCAGATAAAAGGTCCGCCGATGCAGAAACCCATCACCATAAATTTGTCGATGCCCAGGTGATCCATCAGGCCGATCTGATCGTCGGCATAGGACTCCCACGGACGGTCTGGCTCAACAGGCCCCGTGGATTGGCCGCTCGGTGCGTTGCGCAAATCGGCAGTGATGCAGCGATATTCGCCCTTAAACTCCTCGATGGCGTTGAAAGGAGAATTGCCGGTGAAGAAGGAAATGGTCGCGTTCAAGCCGCCACCCGGCAGCAACAGGAGAGGGACGCCTGAACCGGCCTCCTCATAGTAAATGCGTACGGGACCTCGCTCGTAGAACTTACCATTTCCCTTTTGGCCCGCCTGCTGCGCGAAGACCCGCGGCACGGCCACCGTTGCCGCCGCCGCGGCCCCCGCCGCCAAAATGCTGCGTCTTGTGGAACCCATGATGCCTTCCTCCTTGACTGTTCATCTTACCTGCCGCGAGCGGCAAACGGGAGCGCTTGTCCTGGGTAGCCTGCAATCATGCGGGCGGAGTGCCCTCTTTCCGTCGTTGTATATCCTACGCAGTTGCGCTAGACTGATTCCCACTCCCATCGGGACTTTATTTAGAGGGAACAAGAGGGAAACGCTTTGACATTCCAACGTTTTTACACAATTCCGTTCGCCGGGCTTCTACTTGCTTTGGGGATGACCACCGCGGTTGCGCAAGAAGAGGGAGGCGGCGCGCGGCGCCCCACCGTTCCCTCGCTATTCATGAAAGTGGAGTGGGTTCGACCGGCGAGCCAGGCCGACACGAAGGTCCGTTACATTCCGGTGCAGGCAAACATCGCCGATGCGAACGCCGTGATGCAGTTCTACGGGGCCGCCGGACAAATTCTCACCACCGGCAATCCGGGCAACGAAGCCGCTCCGTACGGCGTGTGGTCGGGTACCGCGGACGGCCCGTTCGCGATAACGTTCAAGCACAAAAGCGGTAACCTGATGGATCTCTCCGGCCTCGGCTACGTGCGTTGGGCGGTCAAGACCTCGGCTTTCCATGTGGCGCGTCCTGTGATTCGCGTTGGCGGACAGCTTCTGGTGGCGGACATCGAATTTTCGGCGATCCCCAAAGTGGTGACGCGCGAGTTCTCGTTGACCAATGCACGCTGGGTGAAGCTGGACCCCAATCGTCTGGTGACGCTGAATAGTGGACCGTCCCCGACGAACGATGTCTGGGCCCCGGCACCGGATCTCACGAAGGTGGAGGAGTTCGGCTTCGTCGACCTGATGCCCGGCAGCGGTCACGGCACGGGTGGTTGGATTCAGATCGGCAACGTGGAAATTTTCGCGAAGAGCGTGCCGAAGTAGTCTGGCAAGTACGATCCCCCCCGGCTCACGCCGGAGTCTCAAAAGAATCCCCGCTCATTTGGGCGGGGATTTTTGTTTTCATTTGTGGGGCGGGATGGCATCCCGCGCGGGATTGGAAATCCCGCATTTGGCATCTGAAGTTGCCGAAGGCGGAGTGCCACTCCGCCGCGGATTTCCAATCCGCCCCACGTCCATTTATTTCGACCCTTTATCTCTTCCCACTACAGCCGCAGCAGCTTAATCAAATTTCCGCCGAGAATGGCTTCCTTCTGCGCATCTGGAATATCGGCGGCGAGAATCGCGTCGATTGTGTCAGGCCACACCAACGGAATGTCGGTGCCGTAGACCACTTGGCTCGCGCCCATTTCGGCAACAAGGTGCCGCACGCCTTCGGGCGAAAAGATCATGGAATCGGCCAGGATCTGATCCTTCAAATATTCGTGCGGACGTTTCTTGTTGGCGCACTTGGCGTTCTGGCGGACATCGCAAGCCACTTCGGTGCGGCCCAAATACGACGGCAAATAACCGCCCGCGTGTGCGGCGCAAATCTTCAGGTTGGGGAAACGATCGAGCGTGCCGTCGAAGATCAGGTGCGAAAGAAACAGCGTGGTCTCCAGCGGATTGCCGATGATGTTACCAAGATCACCCGCACCGGCAAAGGCGCCGGGCTTGGCGACGTTCTCCGCGTTGTTCGGATGCATGAAGACCAGAACGTTCAGCTCCTGCACCTTGGCCCAGAAGGGATCGTACTTGGGATTCGATAGCGGCTCGCCTTTAACGTGACCGCCGATGGCCGCTCCGCGCATGCCGAGTTTCTTCACGGCGTATTCAAGTTGCTCCGCCGCAAGTTCCGGGAACTGCAGCGCGGGCGAGGAAAGTGCGACGAAGCGTTCTGAGTTCGCCGTGCACCACTTCGAAAGACCTTCGTCGTGCACCTGCACGATCTTGGTGGCAAGATCGCGGTCGGCTTCATACCACCAGAACGTATTGATATCGAGGGCCTGCACGTCGATGCCGCGCTTGTCGAGTTCCGCGATGCGGTCGGGACCTAATGCGCGTCCGCCTTGACGCGCGTAACGTGCGAGCGGAGTGTCTTTCACCACATCCGCGACTTCGGGCACGCTCGCGTGGCCGTGAATGTCCACCACTTTGACGCGTTTCGTTCCCACACGCACTTCACGTCGTGCGGCAGCGCGCGGGGCCTGGGCGATCGCGCCTCCAGCAAGATATGCTCCGGCCGCGCCCGCGGCCAAGCGCTGTAAAAACTCTCGACGGTTCCTCATGTTTTAAACCTCCACTGAAACAATTTGTTCCAGCATACCGCGAGGGACCCGCTAAAGCAGGGCCGCCGCGTCCGCAAATTCAAATAAACGAAATTGTTATGTTAGAGCAAGCTCGGATCGGAGAAGTTGCCCGCGGCGAAAACGAATCGGCACTCCCCATCCAATATGGGAAGCGCGGTTGGCGCTGCATCACCACGGCGTTCCGGACCAAGGACAAACACGGGCGCACGCTCACCAAAGATCGCAAAATCGGGACTCTTATGGACGCGTCGCTCCTATCATTTTGACGCGGTGGCCGCTGTGGGTGTTACTGAAGAGGTTTTCATTTTCTCGGGATGCAGAACGAACTTCTGGGCCCTCCAGTTTTCAAACTCGGCTGTGTAGATCAAGTTCTCTGAAGGACAGGCGAGACCGTGGATGCCTCCCATTTCGCCAGGGAGTTTGCCGACATGGCCGAAGTAGCCCAGCACTTTACCGTCGAGATTGATCTTGTAAACCCGGCCGGGGTAGAGATCGCCGATGAACATGACGTTCGGATTATCGGGCGGAATGCAGAGGGCATCCGGCGCGCCGGGGCGGTAGGCGAAGTTGGAACCGGGCTTCGCATCCGGTTGCGGCGGATACTGGTGGCCCATCAGCGGCTGGACCTTGGGCGTAGGCACGTTGATGATCACTTCCTTCAGGAAGTTGCCGTTTGTGTCGAACACCTGCAAACGGCCGTTCCAGCGGTCGGCCACCCAGACGTGATCGTTTTTATCGACGGCAACGTTGTGCGCGATGTGGAACTCGCTGGGGCCGAAGCCGCGCTTGCCCCAGGTCCCCATCCAGCGGCCGTCTTTATCGTACTTGGCGACACGGGAGTTCACGTAGCCGTCGCTAATGTACATGTTGCCTTTGGAATCCCAGGCGATGTCGGTGGGCTCGCGGAAGCCGCCTTCCTCAAAGTTCGCCGGGCCGGCGCCTTCGCCCGTGCCGTAGTGGTGCTGAGCCGTCAACTCCTCTCGGCGGCCCAGAACCATCATCACCTTGCCCGTTTTGTTGTTGAACTTCACGGCCATGTCGGTGCCTTTATCCACCACCCAAATGTTGTCGTCCTTATCGACGCGGATGCCGTGGCCGTATGCAAACCCATACAGCGCGTGGCCGAGTTCGCGGACAAACTTGCCCTTTTCATCGAATTCAAACACCTGCGTCGCGCTGCCACCATACGTGTTCCCCGTGGCATTCGAGCGCGAAAGGATAAAGACGTGGCCCTTCGAATTCGTCGCGATAGCCGACACTTCGCCGAAATTCCAATCACCGGGAAGCACGAAGTAGTTGGGGTCCGGTGTATCAAACGGAATTTCCGGCGCCGCCTGAGGCGTCTCAAAGCCGGCGGGATAGGGGAACTTCTCCGAGATTGGGCGCGTGAAGATCTGCGCGAAGCTAGTGGCCGCGAAAAGCGACGCGGTGAGCAAAATCATGGGTTTGTTCATTAAAAGACCTCAATAGCACCAATGAATGAGTGGTGGAGTGCGCATACGACTCCCGCCAAACCCTGCAGCCACGCCACGGACTCCCGCGTTCGGATCAAGGAGGGTTGAGTTGAGTCGCATCGCTGTCGCTTATTCTCCCACGGTTTCTCGCTGCTCTGACACTAAGAGCCGAGTGCGTGTCGAACCGAGCGACACCATGCGGCAGCCCGAGCCGAGTACGGTAAAATTGGAGGGTACTCAACTCAACCGAATTGAGGTACAAGCCCTCCGTTCCACTCCACTGCGATTTGCAGGCCGGAAGGATGGAACTCGATTTTCGTAACCAGGAGCCTCCTTCTTGTCCAAAGCTTCACCAAACGCTGCGTTGTCCGATCGCGATTCCGCCGCTTCCGTAACCGATGCCGCATTGCGGGAGAGGGTTCGCACAGCGACGGAAGTACTCGAATGGATCGCCGAGGACTGGTCCGTGCTCCGGCCATTGCCCGAGGACGAGCGGCGGCGGCTGCATGCGGCGGTGGCTCAAGTCTATAATCCCGATCCCGGTGCGCGGCGAAAAAAGATGAAGGCAGCCGAGCGGGAGCGTACCGCTGAGCAAGCGCGGCGGGCCGACACGGTACTGAATGAGACGGGAATTCGTTCGCTGCGACGGCAGCCGGTTTTCACGACGCCGAATGTGTATCCGCCTGTTCCCGCAGCCCTCGCCCAGCAGATGCAGCAAGAGGAATCGACGAAGGCAACCGATGAATTGCAACATTGCTACATTTGCAAAAAGAAGTTCACGGTAATCCATCATTTCTACGATCAGATGTGTCTTGAATGCGCGGAATTCAACTTTGCGAAGCGCACGGAACTGGCCGATCTCACTGGCCGCGTGGCGTTGCTGACCGGAGGGCGCGTCAAGATCGGCTATCAGGCGGGGCTGAAACTCTTGCGCGCCGGGGCCGAACTAATCGTGACCACTCGTTTTCCCGTCGATGCGGCTGCGCGCTACGCGAAGGAGCCGGATTTCGCGGAGTGGGGGCACCGGCTGCAGGTCTTCGGGCTCGATATGCGGCACACCCCGAGCGTCGAAGCGTTTTGCACCGAACTGCTCGCCACGCGTTCGCGCCTGGATTTCATCATCAACAACGCGTGCCAAACGGTTCGCCGGCCGCCGGAATTTTACCGGCACATGATGGATGGGGAACGGGCAGCGCTACACCAGCAACCAGAAAGCGCCCGCAAGCTTCTGGCGGCATACGAGCACCTGGTGTCAAACGAGGACCGGGCGGCCCAACGGAGTATCCACGGCACTTCCCCGGACCACGGCTCGGAATCAATTGTTCATGACGGTGCTTCGAGCGCACGACTCTCCAATGCTCCCGGCCTTACGCTCGCGGCTGAATTGTCACAGACGGCGTTGCTCGCGGAAGAATTATTGGGGCAAAAGCATCTGTTCCCTGAGGGACGCCTAGACCAGGACTTGCAGCAAGTGGATCTGCGCGGGCGAAACTCGTGGCGATTGCTGATGGCCGAGGTCTCATCGGTGGAATTGCTGGAAGTCCAACTAATTAACGCGATCGCTCCGTTCATTATCAACGCGCGATTGAAACCACTGATGCTGCGGACGCCCGAGCGCGATAAGCACATCGTCAACGTTTCCGCCGTGGAAGGCCAGTTCTACAGAAATCGCAAAACAACCCGCCATCCGCACACAAACATGGCCAAGGCGGCTCTAAACATGATGACGCGCACCGCGGCGACGGACTACTACAACGACGGGATTCACATGAACAGTGTGGATACCGGGTGGGTGACCGACGAAGACCCCGTGGAAATAGCCGCTCGCAAGACCGCCGAACAACGTTTCCATCCGCCGCTCGATATTGTGGACGGCGCCGCCCGCATTGTTGATCCCATCATTCGCGGCATCAACACCGGCGAGCACGTTTGGGGGCAGTTTTTGAAGGATTACCAGCCGACCGACTGGTAGACGGAAGATCGCGCTACTCGTACCGCAGCGCTTCGGTAGGATTCAGCCTGGCCGCACGATTGGCCGGGAGGAGTCCGAAGACCAAGCCCACCAAAAGCGACACCGTAAACGCAACCAGAATCGACAGATACGAAATCGGAATCGCGAAGTCGTCTGTGAAAAAGCGAACACTCAGCGGAATGGCCACGCCAATGGCAATGCCCGCGATGCCGCCGGCCATGCTGATGATGACGGCTTCGGCAAGGAACTGCTCCAGAACGTCGCGGCGCGCCGCTCCCACGGCCATCCGTAGCCCGATTTCACGCGTGCGCTCGGTCACGGTCACCAGCATGATGTTCATAATGCCGATGCCGGAGATAATCAGCGCAAGCGCCGAGACAAGCATGAGGACAACAGTGAGAACAGTCGCGATATCCTTCGCTGCGGCCAAAATTGAGGCGAGGTTATCGACGCGGTACTTCGCTCCTTGACGGTGGCGGCCTTCAAGAATCGTTTGCACTGCTTTGGTCACAGGCTCCACGTCGCCCGCGGTGCGGGTTTGCACATACATCGGGTCGATCCGCTCAATCGGCGCGAAGTAGCGGAGCACCGAGATAGGAATCAGAACATTTTCCCCGGATAGTTCCGACAGGCCAAAACTTTCGGTTTTCTCTTTAAATGTTCCGATCACGGTGAACTGCAGCCCGTGCAATTTCACGGTCTGCCCCACCGCCGCGCTTTGGCTTCCGAACAGGCGGCGCGCCAGGCGTTCCATCAAAAGAGCCACGCGGCGGCGCTGGCTCACGTCCTCGGCGTCAAGAAAGCGGCCGGCGAGCAGGCTGAGGTTTCGCACCGCGGGATAGTAGTCGTCCGTGCCGATAATGGCCACGTCTTCTTCCCCGCCCTGGATGCGCATGCGGTCGAAGCTGTTCATGACACCTGTGGCTGCGACAATACGCGAGCCAAGCTGCTGGCGCACCGCTTCTACGTCGGCGATCTTTACGTAATCGGCCGTGGCCGTAGCGGCGGCCAGATTGTTGCCGCCTTCATATTGCGCGTAAATGAGATTGGAGCCGATGCGCTGAATCTGATCCAGAATGTAGTCGCGGCTGGTGAGCGAAATCGTGACGACCAGAATTACCGAAGCATTGCCGATGACCAGGCCAAGCGCCGTCAGGAAGGCACGAAACTTATTTGCCTGCAGCGCCTGAAAACTGGACCGCAAAGACTCGGCGTGGAACATGCTGGTTTAGGCCCCGATCTTTTTCAGGAGCGCCTCGGCTTCGCGGCGCGAAGGATCGGTTGGCTTCAGGGGCGATTTCAGGTACTGCTGCAACAGGCGGCGCGCTTCATCCGGATTGCGGTTGGTTTTTATCAAAATCTCCGCGCGTTCGTACAGCAAACTGGGGTTGGCCGGATCGATCTCCACCGCTTTTTCAAAGAAAGCATCGCTTTCCTTTGTCCGGCCCCGCGTTGCCAAAAACTTTGCGAGATCCACCAGCCGTCCCGGCTGATAGGGCGCCAGTTCCACCGCCTGACGGAGGTGCTTTTCGGCGGAATCCAGGGCGTTGCGGCGCGCGTCGATCTGCGCCTCATAATAGTGCCCTTCCGCTGGGTCCAATCTCGCCACCCGCGTAGCCAAAGCTTCGGCTTTATCCTTGCCGCCGCCGAGGAAACCGGGAGCCTCCATATAAAAATCGAAGAGGTCGCCGATCGTATCGCGGTTCTTTGGGTCTAGAGCAAGAGATTTCTCGAAGAACTGGCGGGCTTTGGTCGCATAGCCTGCCGCGGTCAGAAAGTTCGCCGTTTCGGCTCGGCGCCCCCAGGCGCGGCCTAGCCATAAATAGATTTCGGCGTCGTTCGGCTTCAGTTCCGCGGCTTTTTCCAAAACCTCGGTGGCCTTCTTATATTCGGCCGTCATGTAGAAATTGCGGCCGATCAGCAGCTGGACCTCGGGGTTTTTGTCGCGATCTTTTATCGCCTGCAGTACGGCCAGGGACTTCTCATACTCTGTACGCTGATAGAGATCGTAGGCGTTCGTCCATTCCACGGACGCGGCGTTGGCGAGTCCCGTTGCCAGAACCAATAGCGCCCAGAGTTGCGATGTTTTGCCCATGTTCCCCTTCGCGTCAGCTTTCCTGGCGCGCCACAGCTCTTGTAAAACAGTCTACATCATGATGGATGCGCCATTTTCTATTTGGGATGCGTCTATGTTACTGTGGGAAGTGGCGGGGCCGGGCATGGCCCTTGGCGCTACTCCCACGGAAGCGGACCTCTGCAGCCGCAGTCCGGGATGCTGTAGTGTCCTAATGAAATGGTTAAAGTTCATCGTCCAGCACTGGAGGTTCAATAAAAGCAATGGTTGCTTCTCTTCGTAAATATTTCATGATTATGCCGCTTGCCCTGGGGTTCTCGGTGGTTTCGTTTGCCCAGACTGCGGCGTTTGAAGGTACGGTTAAAGGTCCCGACGGAAAGACGGTTCCGGCTGCGGAAGTCAGAATCGAACGCCAGGACGTCAAGGGTAACTACAAGGTCAAGACCGACAAGAAGGGTCACTACTTCTACGGCGGCCTGCCCCTCGGCCAGTACAAGATTTCCGTGTACGTGGACAACCAGGAGCGTGCGAACTCCTCCGGCCGCGCGAAAGTCGGTGAAACGCAGGACGTGAGCTTCACGCTCGGTGATGCAGCCGCCGCTCCGGTGGAAAACTCGAACGCCGCAGCCGCCAGCGTATCCGCCGCCGATAAGGCCGAAGGCGAAAAGCGCAACAAAGAAAACGCTGCCATTATGGCGAAGAACAAGGCTCTGAATGACGCCTTCACCGGCGGCAAGACGGCCGCGGCAGCGGGCCAGTGGGATGCCGCAATCGACGGCTTCACGAAGGCCGGTGAAATCGATCCTGGCCAGCACGTTGTTTGGGGCAACCTGGCGGACTCCTACGCCAGCCGTGCGAAGGCTGTACCGGCCAACCACGATGCCGATCTGCAGAAGTCCGTGGAAATCTACGGAAAAGCGATTGCGATTAAGGACGAACCGGCCTATCACAACAACCTCGCCCTGGTCCTCGCGACCATGAAGAAGTTCGACGAAGCGCAAGCGGAATTGACCAAGGCCGCTACCGGCGACCCGACCAACGCCGGCCGCTACTACTTCAACCTCGGCGCCGTATACGTGAACACGGGCAACGTCGATCCGGCCGCGGCCGCCTTCAAGAAGGCGATCGAAGCCGACCCGAACTACGCCGATGCCTACTATCAGTACGGCCTGTCCCTGATGGGCAAGGCGTCCACCGACCCCAGCGGCAAGATCGTGGCTCCTCCGGGAACCACCGAAGCCTTCCAGAAGTACATCGACCTGAAGCCGGATGGGCCCTACGCTCAGCCGTCGAAGGATATGATGGCCAGCCTGGGTGCCACGGTGAGCACGACCTTCTCGACGAAGCCCGCACCGGCGAACAACCAGAAGAAGCGGTAGTTTATGCGGGATGGCGGTCCGTCCAAACCGGACCGCCTCCGCGCTTTGAAACGATGATGAAGTGCAAAGCCGCGGGTTCCTCCCGCGGTTTTTTTCTTTCTAACCGGCTCTCTGTAATTTAATTAGGTCCCGACTCCATGCTGCGCGCTCTGGTTGAGTTCCTGGTTGTCATCATCGTCGGATACTTCATCCGGTCTGTGATGAGCATCATCATGGGCGCGCTCAACCCCTCCAATCAAAAACAGCCTGCATCGAACCCTGCTCCCGGCGGCCCGCGGCCCCCGGCTGGGCAGCCCGCCAGTGAATTGAAAAAAGACCCCGTATGCGGAACCTTCGTTTCCACGGCCACGGCCTTGCAAAAGACTGCCGGAGGGAACACCTACTACTTCTGCTCCGCCGATTGCCGCGACAAATTTCGCGCCTAACGATTCACCCATTTCTCCACTTCTCTGTTCCTCCGCGTCCCCGTGCAGTAGTACGCTAGTCAGAGCATTCGGGCGGCATCGCTTGCGAAGTGCGGCTAAGCCCGAGTGCGGCAAAGGGGCATTATGTACCGATTCACAGGATTTTTGATTGCAGCGGCCGTAGTGTGTGCGCCGGCCGCAACGATGGCCGCCGACGGGCCACCCATGTGGGCTTACGGGTTCGCGACGCCCGCACCCGCTCCAGGCACTCCGCCACCGGCGCCCCCAGCTCCGGCAGCGGCTCCGGCCGCACCGGATACCAGCGTCAAGACGCTTCCGGGCAGCAGCGGCAAATACACCCGTGCCGAGATTTCCAACCAGTTTGGCCCAGCGGACTGGTATCCGGGCGATCATCCACCCATGCCGGATGTCGTCGCCAAGGGTAAGCGCGAGCAGGCCGTCGCGGCGTGCTCACTGTGCCACTATCCCAATGGCAAAGGCCGTCCGGAGAACGCCGGCGTTTCCGGATTGCCCGTCTCCTATTTCATCCAAACGATGATCGATTTCAAGAACGGCAACCGCAAGAGCGCCGATCCGCGCAAAGCCAACACGAATCGCATGGCCGCGTTTGCCAGGAACATGACGGACGAAGAAATCCGGCTGGCGGCGGAGTACTTCGGCGCCATGAAGTGGTCGCCGTGGATGAAGGTGATCGAAACCGCCACGGTTCCCAAAACGCGCATCGCCAATGGCATGTTTCTGAAAGTTGAGAGCGGCGAGAAAGAGCCTCTCGGCCAGCGCGTGATCGAAACGCCCATCGATGCCGAAGGCACCGAAGTGCTGCGCGACGCGCGCTCCGGCTTTGAAGTGTACGTGCCTGTAGGTTCCCTGAAGAAAGGCGAAGCCCTGGTGAAAACAGGCGCGGGTAAGACGACGGCCTGTGGCGTTTGCCATGGGGCCGACCTCAAGGGCATGGGACCCGTGCCCGGCCTCGCGGGCCGGTCGCCAAGCTACTTGTCGCGGCAGATGTACGACATGCAGAACGGCTTCCGCAAGGGGCAATGGACGGAGCTGATGACGCCCGTGGTCGCCAAGCTCACCGAAGAGGATCTGGTGAACATCGTTGCCTACACCGCGTCGCTAGAACCGTAGCCTCATCGCAAAAGCAAAAAGAAGGGATAGCGTAGTTTCCGCTATCCCTTTTCGCTTTGGGAGAAGCCCTACTGGAGGACAAGCGTAGTGGAGCCGTTCATGACCATGGCGCCGCTGGTACCCGTCACGATCAGCGTGTAGGCTCCTAAAACTGAATTGCTGGCGGGCGTCACCTTAAGCGTCGTGGAACCCGCCCCGTTGATGGTTGTCGTCGTAATCGTACCCGTGGTTCGCTCCGGCAATCCGGTGACAGTCAATTTTACCGGCGAATTGAAGCCTCCTTTGGATACCACGGCCACACTGAATTGCCCGGTATTCCCACGCTTTACGTTCAACAGGCTGGGCGTGACCGAAATCGTGTACGTCTTATTCGACGTGATCACAAGAGTGGTCGTCGTCGAGTGTTTGAGCGTTCCGCTTGTGCCGTTGATGGTGAGCGTATATGTTCCTGCCGCGGCCGTCGCCGACGCCAGAACAGCGAATGTGGCCGATGTCTTCGTCGCTGCGGGCGCGGGGCTCAGCGTCGCCCCGGCAGGCAAGCCCGAAACCGTGAAGCTGACACTGCCGGAAAAACCGTTCGACGTGCTGACATTGATGGTATAGTTGCCGCTCTTCGCCCCTTGCGCCACCGTCTGCGACCCCGGCGATACGATTAGGCCATAGTCAGGCGAGCCAGTGTAGGAAAGCGCGCACGAACCGCCATTGGCGTTCACCCAATTCCGCTGGATCAGATAATCCATGGTTCCCAGCTTCATGTTGGCGGCGCCGCCTCCAGCGGCATACGCTGTCCCGAAGGTCCACGAGCACTTGTCTGCGTTTTCGTTGCCGTTGGCGTCGTACCACGCGTTCAACTGTGGGTCCGTAACGGTTTCTTCCAACTCGTGCGCAAGCACGGAAACCATGCCGTCGGCGGCGGGATCGTTATTCGGGCTGCCCGTTGTTTGCGCGGCGCAGGAACGCAAACTCGGCCCCTTCGCATTACCCACGAACGAGTATTTCACCGTGACGCCGTTGTAAACGTTGTAGGTGTGCCAGCCGCAATAGGCGGTGAGGAAGCCCGAGGTCGCCTTGACTCCGGGCGCCGTCAAAACAAAGTAAACGCCGTTGGGATCCACCGGAAATCCGTTGCCGAAGGAGCGCACGACAATCGACCAAATGTCGGCGTCCGAAAGCGATGTTTTGGTGGACGTGTCGGTGACGCTTCCAGCAAGCGTCACTGCATTCGAGACGGCTGTCTTTGCTGAGTTCGTGTAGGTGGTGTTGATGTTGTAGTAGGGTGAGCCGCCGATCTTGTTGGCGAAGTTATTGAGAATCGCGGGCGCCGTCGCATCGGTGGACCAATCGCCGTACCAGATGTAGTAGATGTGCGTCGTCCCGGTCATCACGGGGCCATTGTGATACGTGATGCCGTTGGGCGCAGCCGTGGCGGCCGTCAGCGCCGCTGGCCGGTCATCGACGAAATCGATTGGCCGGTTCCCGCGGCCATCGGGCTCCACCTCCAGCAAATGCATCCGGCTCACGGGCTGCGCCGCAACGACACACGCGAAAAGGCCCGCGGTAAGCAAAAGCGTGTTCCAATTCATCTATTTTTTCTCCGAAAGTCCTGGCCCGCATGGCGAACTCCATGGCCACTTCCAGAATTGGCGAAAACCGCGCCGCAATCAAAACGGCGGATCGCCTATTTGCGGCCGGGAATTCCGCGACACGTTGGATTTAAGGCGCGTAGGCTCTTGTACTTCCGTTAGGGGAAGCAGGGGCAGTCCCTCACGCTTAGAAAAAGTACTAAAGTCGCCGCTCCATCCTGCCGTTACAAGAAGATAGGAATGTGTCGCGTTGCGCCAACCCGCCCGAAAGAACATGGCTTCGTGCTGATCGCGATGTCCGTGTGCATCTTCTTCCTGCTCGCGGTCATCGGCCTGGTTTTCGATTTAGGGCGCATCTACATCACACGGAACGAAGCGCAAGTGTTCACCGACGCAGCCTCCATGGCCGCGGCGAAGGAACTGGATGGCACCCCGGCCGGCATACAGCGCGCGAAAGCGTCCGTTGCGTCGCTGCCCAATCGCTGGAACCTCGGTAGCCAGGCCTTTGAAGGCGTAGTCACCGAGTTCAGCATCGACGGACAGCATTGGGAGCCCCAACCGAGAGATTCCAGCATGCTCCGATTCGCTCGCGTGACAGCGCCCGATAACAACGTGGAGATTCTGTTCCTGCGCGCCGTCGGCGGCCCGGTAAATTTCACCGTTCCCGCCTACGCCGTCGCCACCACGAATCCAGTAAGGTTGACGGAATGAAGTTGCAACCTCGCCGCCGTCCCGCCGTCGCCGGGCACGCGATGATCGAACTGGCCGTCGCCATCGGCGTGCTGGTAACGTTCCTCACCGGCACGTTCCAGTTCGGCTACACGTTTTACATGTACAACCAACTGGTGAGCGCCGTGGGCAATGGAGCCCGCTATGCGGCCCAACGGACCTACCGCGCGGCCAGCGACGAAGACATCAAAAAGGGCGACGCCGCCATCCGCAACATGGTCGTCTATGGCGATTCGCGGCCCGTGCTGGAGGCCGCTCCCGTGGTGCCCCACCTGCAGCCCGAGCAGGTCGTAGTCGAGTGGATCAAACACGGCGACGGCCAACCCACCGCAGTGGATGTTTCCATCAAGGGTTACACGATCGACGCCATGTTCAAGGCGTTCACCTTCAATGGCCGGCCATCGGTGGAGTTCCCCTACGTCGGCCGTTACGCACCCACGGAGAGTGAGCCATAATGCCGCGTCGCACGAAAAATCAACGTGGCCAAAGCATGATCGAGAGCACCTTCGTGCTCGTGATCTTCTTCAGCCTGCTGTTCGGCGTGATCGACATCGGCCAGGTTCTCGTCGCGCACGAGGCGCTGGTCGAACGCGTCCGCTCGGCGGTTCGTTGGGGCGTGGTTCGTCCCTACGACGGCACCGGCGACCAGGTGGCGAACCTGATTCTCTACGGGCGTTCGGACGAGCCGAATCAAACGACAGAGGGCTACCTCGGACTCAAGCGCGGCAACGTACAAGTCAGCTATCGTCCCGCGGCTCCCGAGCGGCCCGATGATGAGTCAATCACCGTGGCCATCATCAACTACGAATATCACTTCCTTTCGCCCTACTTCGTGCGGACCATGGTGAACCCACGGCCCGTGCTGGAGAGCGCGCCCATGGCCTACAAAGTGGTCGCGGGAAAGTAAGTCCCGCGCCATCCTCCCCTAGCGGCAGCGGCCCGCCAGGCAGGCCTCCGTGACGAATCCAGGGCACCCTTGGTATCCTGATTCTTGGCTACCGTAAAACCTTTCCAACCCTACCGTTATTCTTCTAAAGCAGGCGATCCGGCGAAGCTGGTCACACAGCCGTACGACAAGATCAGCCCGGAGATGCAGGCGAAGTATCTTGCTTCCAGCCCGCATAACCTGGTCCGCATTATTTTGGGCCAGCGCCACGACTCCGATACCGACGCCGACAACGTCTACACGCGCGGCGCCGAGCATCTGAAGCAGTGGATCGCCGAAGGCATCCTCGCCCAGGACGCCGCGCCCGCCTTCTACGCCTACTTCCAGGAGTTCGAAGTGCCGGATTCCGGCGAGCGCCTCACCCGCAAAGGCTTCATCGGCCTCGGCAAAGTGGAAGACTACGAAGCGGGCATCGTGTACCGCCATGAGCAAACGCTCTCCGGCCCGAAGAAAGACCGCCTCCAGGTTCTCCGTCATTCGCGCGCGCACTTCGGCCAGATCTTCATGCTCTACCCCGATCGCGCCGGTGATGTGGACAAGGAACTGGACGCCGCCTCACAGTCCAAACCCGTCTTCGACGTCGTCGACGAATACGGCGCGCGCCACACCCTCTACGCCATCAGCGACCCCGCGCAAACCGCGCGCATCGAGCAACTCATGGGGCCGATGAAGCTGTTGATCGCCGACGGCCACCATCGCTACGAAACATCGCTCAACTATCGCAACGAGCATCCCGAAGACCCCGCCGCCAAGTACGTCATGATGACCTTCGTCAACATGTACTCGCCCGGCCTGCGCATTCTCGCCACCCACCGCGTGATGCGCAACATTGAAGGCTTCAACGCTCAGTCGCTGCTCGAAAAAGCAAAGGCCAGCTTCGCCGTAACCGCCTGCGATTCCCCCGCCGCGGTGAAGGACGCCCTCAACACGCCCGACCCGCAATCCGTGCGCATCGGCATCGTCACCGCCGATGGAGCCTGGCTCCTGAAGCGCCCGCGCAAGACCGATGAAATGGACGTCCCCGTCCTGCACCAGGAAATCATCGGCGATTGGCTCGGCATCAGCGAAGAAGCCGTCCGCGAAGAAAAATACATCAAATACGTCCGCGGCATCGACGCAGCCGTGAAGGAAGTGAGCGAAAAAGGCGCCCAAGTCGCCTTCCTGCTCGACCCCACCCCCATCGACGACATGGCCCGAATCGCCTTCAACGGCGGCGTCATGCCCCAAAAGAGCACGGACTTCTATCCAAAGCTGCTCACGGGCGTGACGATCTACAAACTGTAACCCAATCCGCCCAACGCGGCCTCAAACTATCGGGCCCCTCCCGTCAGGGAGGGGATCCACTCACCCCACCCACAGATCTCATAATTCCCAAACAAGCCCGCGAGCCCCGCGCGTCAGCAAGGGGATTCCCCGGTTTTCGGCTCAACAACCGAAACGGAGATTGCTGACTCTTGGTGAAGCTCGTACTTCGCCGGAGCAACATTCAGGACGTCGCCCCGCCAGTGTTTAGTCTTTGCGACAATTCGGTAGACCTGTTCTTTACGCAGACTGCGTCCGTCAGGACTGCTGCGAAGCAACAGGGATGCACGCACCATGCCACTTATCAACTTTTGGAAAAACGCCAAGGAAGACGTTCTGAAGATGAGCATCGAGCAGATCGTCTCCAGTGCGGGTAACGGCAATCTGCTCGACAACTCGCCTTGTTGCCATGAATTCCGAGAATTTCTAAGCGTTGCACCGAGCGAATACCTCTTCGACTATGCCCGTCATTGCCTCGAGAGTTCGTTCAAAGACAGCGGCCTCGTCCTTCAAGACCTCGTGAACGAGTTTGGGCGGCGGCTAGACTTTGAAACGGAGAATGGTCTGTACCGGGGGAAACGCACTGCAATCGGTTACGACGGGATCTGGCGTGCCAGCGCTGAGCCTGATCTCATCATCGAAGTCAAGACCACGGACTACGTAACGGTACGGCTAGAAAAAATTGCGGAATACAAAGAGAAGTTGGTCGCTGAAGGCCGAACAACGAAGGATGCATCATCCTCATCGTCGTGGGCCGTGAAGATACCGGAGCGCTAGAAGCACAGGTACGTGGATCCCGCTACGCATGGGACATGCGCCTCCTCAGCATTGAACGGCTCATCAAACTCGTTCAGATTAGGGAAAAATCGGATGATGTCAGCACGCTCAACCAAATCCGTCAGCTGCTCCAACCATTCGAGTACACCAAGATCGACAAAATCATAGACGTGATCTTCACGACCACGGAGAACGTCGAGAGTCAGCAGGAAATTGAACAGCAGGCCCCGATTCCCGCAGGCGAAGAACCAGACGAACAGGAGGCTGGAAAGCAGATACGAACCGATCCCGAACTCCTGAATGCCAAACGTCAACAGGCTGTCGATGCGTTCGCACTACTCAAAGGCAAAGAACTTGTGAAGCGTAGCAAGACTTTGTACTGGAGTCCAGACAAGGAGTTTCGAGTCTGTTGTGCGGTGTCAAAGCGCTACGAAGTCAAAGGCGACTACCAGCCCTATTGGTATGCGTATCACCCGTCATGGGACTCGTTCTTGGCGGAGGGCAAAGAGGCATTTTTCATTCTGTCCTGCATGGACCGGAACGACGCTTTCGCCATCCCGTATTCGTGGATTGAGCTAAACAAGAAAAATATGAATGTCACTGATCGTGGAGATCGTTCATATTGGCACGTTCCTGTCACGGCCGTGGAGAATGGGAATCTGGCAATAAACCTGTCGAAGATTCAGATCAAGTCTTCCCTCGAGCCGCATCGGTTTGGGTTTCCACATGAGACGAAAGGGTCAGCCTGATTGACGCCTTGACGATCTCGCACACGGGGGAGCCGCGTGTCACTCTCCCGGATCAACGATCCGCATGAGGGGCGAAGGGACGGGCGAAGGGGCGAAGGGGACGTTCCCTAGTTTTTCAGGCCGCCTCCAAGCCACCGGTCCGCTCATTCACACGGAATCGAGCAACTCAATCTCCTGCCGAGTCAACTACATCCCACTTCGCCCCAGGCGCATTCACAAGAGCATCCCCTACAACGTAGGCAAGGAGTCCGCGCGCTCACTTATCGGAGAGCCGGATCGACCAAGCGTAGAATCCATGGCACCTATGGCGGGTCTGCGAGCGATGAGAGTTTCGCCGGTCTTAAACTGGCCCCTAAGCTATGCGGGTTAAAACTAGACCCACGCCGTTGCGGGCAAATAAGCGGTCTCGCGCTGTTCGAGTCAAACGACAGCCTCTTCGCCGGAAGAGTAACATCCGGATCGGGAGCTCCCTAAATTTTGATTGGGGAAAGTGTGTCTAGGGAAAGCGTCGGTTCTTTGAAATGCTGTTCTCTGGCCTGGATTTCAGCGCGGTGATGCATCGCCGCCTCCACGCCACGGTTGCGGGTTGAAGCGCAATAGCGATCCGCTACCCCCGCAGTTCGGCGGCGATTTCTCTTGCGGCTTGGCGGGCTTGCTCCACGGCGCCGATTTCAAAGCTGATCGCGCCTACTTTCGGGTGGCCTCCGCCGCCGTAGCGTTCGCAGATGGTGGCGAGGTTGTGCTTCAGGGGCTCCGTCACCCACGGGTTGGAGCCTACGGAAACCTTGGTGCGGAACGTCGAGACGCTCACCGATACCGTGTACACGGATTGCGGATACAGGTAGTAGGGAATGAACTTGTTATACCCATCAATGCCATGCTCCACTAGATCGAAGTACACAACGCCACCTTCGCAGTTGGACTGCTGGCGGATAACGTCAATCGATGTCGTGTGGCGCTCATAAAGTGGCTGATAGATAGCGCGGATCTCTGCATCGGCCGCGATCTCCGCCAGCGTTTGATGACGCATCATGCGGATGATTTTCTGGACTGTGTCCGAGCCCTTCGAGCTCTCAATCACCAGCGTCAACTGCGTCGCGGGCGAAACCAGTCCAACGGCCTCATTCGCGTCTTTGTACTGCGCGCCATCGACGATATCGGCCCAGTGAACCAGTTCCTGCAAATCGGCCGATTCAAATCCAAAATGCTGTTTCGCCATGGTGGCGATATACATGGTGCAGGACTTGTACGACGGGTCGAACATCTTCCGCCCGCCGGTGTCCTTGCGGAAGTGCTCGGCGTCCTCGGGCGTCAGAAAGGCGCTTTGATGATGGTCGAACCACCAGGTGAGCCGCGGGTCGGTCGAGTATTTAAAATCGACGATGGCGTTCACGTCGCCATCAAATAGTGACGGCTCAAAGAGTTGCGAGGCTTTGTGCGCCAGCCCGGTGAAGGAAAATTCAGCACCGGGATAGAACTTGGCCTCAACAAACCGGCTGAAAAAGGCAGCCGAAGCCGCCCCGTCAAAGCAATGGTCGTGATAGAGAATTCTGACTTGCACAAGTAGTAACGGAAAACTTGTTAGTTTCGCGCAAATAGGGGTCCCGGCGCAAGTGGCCCCTTGCGGAAAATTTCCTTAGGTGACACCCGCTCCAGGTGGTTGGCGAACGAAACGTGCGATTTCGGGCGCCGATTTTCGATTTGCTACCATCAGGGGCATGTCTGTCAAAATCACGATCAACAACAACGGCTCCATTAAAGTTGAAGGCGACTTCTCCATTCAAGACCCCTCCGGCAAGGAGTTCGGCCTCGGCGGACGTACGGCCATCGGTCTGTGCCGCTGCGGCGCCTCCGAGAACAAACCGTTCTGCGATGGCTCCCACCGCAAGGCCGGCTTCCAGTCCACCTGCGAAGCCCGCGAGCTGCCGCCTCCTGCTCCGAAGGCCTAAGGACTGGAACGATCCGCCCGCCGGCTACCCCACACAGACGAGCGAGAATACAGAATCTTCCTAAGAACTCTCTGCGAGAGATTTCGTCCCGTTTCGGAACCATCTATGCGAGGTTGTTCCGAAACGGGCGCAATATCTGCGGCACCGTTTCGTGATCGAACAACCCACTTGGGGAGGTTCCGAAAATGTTGTCGCGTGCACTCAGCATTTCCATTTTGGGTTTCGCCATTGCGGCGATTCCTGCGTCCGCCACCATCACCTACTGCAACAGCGGCTGTTCCAACTCGAATAGCGGCATGACCTATGCTGCCTTTGAAGCGGTTGCCAGTGCCTATACGTTCCCTGCTTCGCCGATCACTTTTCTGAGTGGCGGTTTGAATGGTTCCGGCGTTTACCTGGATACCAGTGGGACATCTTTTGCCGGCTCGCTCAACGGCGTTGGGGAGCCGCTTTCCGTCAGCGGCACGGCGCTGACGCAGACGTCGTCCACCTCGCCGAGCCAGGGTCCGCACTCGATTGCGATTGCGCTGCCGGCCAACACCTACGCCTTTGCAATGTATGTGACCAACGCGTCCGGCGGATCCAGTCCGAACGTCGACATCGTGCCGGTGAGTGTGAACTCCGACTACCAGTTGTTTACCAATGCGTCCAACGGTGCGCAGTTTTTCGGCATCATCAGCGCCACGCCGATTGCGAATTTCTACATCGGCAACCTGGCGGGCGGCGGGCCCATTCAAATCAATAGTTTTCTCATGGGAACGCAGGGCGCGGGGGCCGGGGCGGAAACGCCCGAGGTGTCCGCCTTCCTGCTGACCGGCACCGGCCTGATTGCACTGCGGCAATTGTCCCGGCGGCGGAAGACGCTACACGCCTGTGCGGCAGCGTAAAGGCATTTTCAGGCGCGCGGAGCTGCTTTTCCATGCTCCGCGCGACGTTCCCAAACGGGTGGGCGCGGTACAATAGCGGCTTGGCAACTCAGCTAAGCACTGTGGAACAATACGCCGCCGAGCTCGCGCAGTTCAACGCGACGATGAAGCAGCGCGGCCATGCGGATATTGAGAATTATTACTGGTATCATACGGTCGCACTCCCCGGCGGTATCACGACGCCGGGAATGTACGATTACCGCGATACGCTGGACTCCTTCCGGATTCCCGCCGACATGCGGGGCATGAGCGCGTTGGACGTCGGCTCCGCCACTGGTTTTTTCGCGTTCGAATTCGAACGCCGCGGCGCGCAGGTGACTTCGGTGGACCTGCCATCGCTCGAACGCCTGGACCGTTTTCCCGGCCAGGAAACGAGCACGCTGCTGAAGCGGATTCAGCGCATGATCGTGCCGCATTCTGAAGACAAGCTGACCTCTTTGGTGCATGATTATTCCGCACAGGAATTGCACCACTACATGCTGGACGGCCCCTTCCGGTTCTGCGCGCAGGCGTTGAACTCGAAAGTAGAGCGCCGCTACTGCACGGTCTACGACCTTTCGCCCGAACGCCTGGGCCGCTCCGGTTACGATTTTATTTTCATGGGCGATATCCTGGTCCACACGCTGCGGCCATTCGACGCCATCGTCGCCGCGGCGCGCATGTGCATTGGGACGCTGGTGATCGCGCAAATGATGCCCGGAAATCCGGACGATCCTCCGGCCATGATCTACGCGGGCGGATCGAATCCGATCGAAGACGATATCTGCTGGTGGCTACCCAACGAGCAGTGCTTCATTCAGATGCTGCAGAAGCTGGGTTTTGCGGATGTTCGCGTGGTGGGCGCGCACGACGGTGAATTGCGCTCAGCCGGGCACCCGTTCATCACGCGCAAGGTTTTGCACGCACGCCGGGCAATGGCTCGATAGAATTGGCCAGGTGGCGCGCGGGCCGAATAGCCGATTTTTCAATTCCGTTTGCTATCGTATCGGTTTGGAGTACGTCAAATTGGGGTTCGTTCAAAAATCCCGGCATTGTATTGGAAAATCCAATTCACAGGAGAGATGTATGAAACAAAAACTGCTGGCGGCCGCCGTCGTATTCGGCCTTGCCGGAATGGCGACGGCACAGGACGCCAAAACCGTATTGCAAACTGCCGCGAACGCGTTGGGCGCGGCGAACATGAATTCCATCCAAATCACGGGAACCGGGCACCTCGCCAGCCTGGGCCAGAACCACTTGCCCACAGCGCCCTGGCCGGAAACCAACCTCACGGCCTACACGCGAACCGTTGATTTCGCGGCGAAGTCTTCGAAGGAAGAGTTGACGCGCAACAATCAGAATCCCCCCGCGAAGGGCGGCGGCGCGCCGTTCGCCGATGGGCAAAAGCAAGTGAATTTCGTCAGCGGACAGTATGCATGGAACCAGCCCGGCGCGCAGCCGCAACCAGCGATCGCCGCGGCCGAGGAACGGCAACTGCAGATCTGGCTGACGCCGCAAGGCTTCGTCAAAGGAGCCATGGAAGCGAACGCCACCGCCAAAAAGAGCAAGGGCGGAACGGACGTCACCTTCACGGCGTTGAGCAAATACAAGGTCACCGGCACCATCGACGCGCAAGGTATGGTGACGAAGGTCAACACCCGGATGGCGCATCCAGTGCTGGGCGATATGCTGATTGAGACGCTGTACTCCGGTTACAAAGACTTTGGCGGCGTGAAGTTCCCGGCGCGTATCGTGCAAAACCAGGGCGGATTTCCCGTGTGGGACTTCGATGTCACCGAAGTGAAGGCGAATCCGGGCAGCCTGGGCTTGACGGTTCCCGATGCCGTGCGGACCGCGACGGTGCCTCCGGTGCGCGCGGTTTCCGAGAAACTGGGCGATGGCGTGTGGTTCATCAGCGGCGGCTCGCATAACAGCGTGGTGGTGGAGTTTAAGGATTACGTCACCGTGATCGAAACGCCGCTGACCGAAGAACGCGCGGACGCCGTGCTGGCCGAGGCGAAGAAGCTGGTGCCGAACAAGCCGATCAAATATGTGATCAACTCGCATCATCATTTCGATCACTCGGGCGGCCTGCGCACCGCTGTCGCGGAAGGAATTCCGATCATCACGCAGGAACAGAACAAAGCGTTCTACGAACAGGCCTGGAAAGCGCCGCACACGATGGATCCGGATAAGCTCTACAAGAGCCCCAAGAAGGCCAAGTTCATCACCGTGAAAGATAAGTACGAAATCACCGATGGCAACCAGACCATCGCCCTCTACTTCATCGAAGGCAACAATCACAACGGCGACATGATGATGGCGTATCTGCCCAAACAAAAGGTGTTGGTGGAAGCGGATCTGTTCACGCCGCCCGCGCCCGGTACGGCGCTGGTGCCCGTGGCGGCTGCGTTTGCCAACACGCTGTACGACAATGTGCAGCGCCTCAAGTTGGATATCGCCACTATCGCTCCGCTGCATGGCCGCCCGGTGCCTTACAGCGATTTCCCCAAAGCGATCGGCAAGTAGAAGCGCAATACAGGAAGTTCAAACAAGGGCTGGCGGAAACGCCGGCCCTTTTTGTTTTTTGTGAGGCGGATTGGCAATCCCGCTTTGTGAAGCCGAGAGGATGCCGCGGCCAGACCGAGTGCCACTCCGCCGCGGATTCGCAATCCGCCCGACAACTACTCCGAGCGCTTTTTCATCTGCGATTCGCGGATCTGGCAGGCCAGGCAGATGTGCGTTCCATCGGGCTGCGCGGCCAGTTTCGCTACTTTGGGGACGGGCTGGCCGCAGCGGTCACAGTAAATCTCTCCCTCTTTTTCCATAAGCCGATGATAGCGGGATTCGATGAACACTCCCGCACAAGAGTAACCGTCCTGACATAATAGGGGCTTGCCATGGCCGCACTGCCCGAAGCGCCGGAAACTCGCGTCGTGGATCTTCGGAGAATTTCCGCCGAAGAACTGGATGCCGTTGTCTCCGAAGAGAGCGAGCGCTGGCGGTCCGAACTAAACTGGGACCTTACTCCCGCGGCCGAACTGCTTCGCCGCTTCGTTTCGATGCAATCGCTCAACGGCTTTGCGCTGCTGCACGGCAACTCAGTGATCGGCTACAGCTACTGGGTACGCGAAGACCACAAGGGTCTGATCGGCGGGCTCTACGTTCTGGAGAACGAGCGCACGCCGGAGCGAATCGACCTGCTGCTCGACGCGCAGATTCAAGCCATGTGGCGCCTGCCCGGCATCCGGCGCGTGGAATCGCAGCTTCTAATGTTGGGCTTACCGATCGAGCATCCCATGCCGTTTCCGCAGGCCTGCAGTATTTTTCCGCGCTGGTTCATGGAAGCGGACACAAACGCGAAGGCCGACCCGGTACGTGCGAGCGACAACGGGATCCAGATGGTTCCATGGACGGAGGCGCACTTCGACGCATCCGCGCACCTGGTGGCGAACGCATACCGCAGGCACATCGACAGCGAGATCAACGATCAGTACCGTTCGCCCGGCGGCGCGCGGCGCTTTCTGACGAACATCATCCAATACCCGGGCTGCGGCACGTTCCACGCACCGGCATCGATGGCGGCCGTCGATACGGAGACCGGCGCACTGGCGGGCATCTCGCTGGCAAGTCTGGTGGCTCCTGAAGCCGGGCACGTGACACAGCTCTGTGTGGCGCAGAAGTATCGCGGACGAGGCATCGGGCGGCAACTGCTGGGGCGCTCGCGAACGGAGCTGGCATCCAGCGGCCGGCACACGGTGAGCCTCACGGTTACGGAAGAAAACCGTTCCGCCATTGCACTCTATGAATCCGCGGGTTTCCGGCTTGTGAGGCGCTTTGGGGCGCACGTTTGGAACCTGCGGTAAATCCGGGGATTGGCGTCCCGCCTTATGCATCAGTTACAGTGAAGAAGTGTTCGCTATGGCGTGGTTTTCACGGCAGAAGCCGGGTGTCAGCGATGAGTCGGGTGAGGGCGAAAAGCGCGTCCGCACGGAAGGACTTTGGCTCAAGTGCGATAGCTGCGGCCACATTATCTGGAAGCGCAACCTGGACGAAAACAATCAGGTGTGCCCGCAGTGCGAGCACCACTTCCGCATTGACGCACGCGCCCGGATGGCCATGCTGTTCGATGAGGGCAAGTACGAAGAGTTCGACGCGAGCCTGACCTCGAGCGACCCGCTGAACTTCTCCGATTCCAAGCAATACTCCAAACGACTGGCCGAGATGCAGAAGGCGACGTCTATGTCCGACGCTCTGATTTCCGGATACGGCACGCTGCATGGACGCCCGGTAAACATTTGCGCGATGGAACTGAAGTTCGTCGGCGGCAGCATGGGTACGGTGGTCGGCGAAAAGATCACGCGTGCGATCGAACGGTCCATCGAACGCCGCGTTCCCATCGTCATCATCTCCGCTTCCGGCGGCGCACGCATGCAGGAAGGGGCCATCAGTTTGATGCAGATGGCGAAGATCTCGTCTGCCTTAATGCGCCTGGACGAAGCGAAAATCCCCTACATCAGCGTGCTCACCGACCCCACCACCGGCGGCGTCACTGCGAGCTTCGCCATGCTGGGCGATTTGAATATCGCCGAGCCCGGCGCACAGATCGGCTTCGCGGGTCCACGCGTCATCGAGCAGACCATCCGGCAGAAGTTGCCCGCCGGCTTCCAGCGCAGCGAATTTCTGGTGAGCCATGGCTTCCTCGATGCCGTGGTGAAACGCCATGAAATGAAGGCGTACATCGCCAAAGCTCTCGATTTCTACTGCAGTTAAGCACAGCGAACCGGCGCGGGAACCTTTCTTCTTGAAAATACGTACTCCCATCAGGAGGCGCCTGTGTTTGCGTTCCTGTTGTGGTGCATCTTGTTCGTGCTGTGCTGGCCCCTAGCCATCGCTGCGTTGCTCTTGTATCCGGTGGTGTGGCTAATCCTGCTGCCGTTCCGGTTGCTCGGGGTGGCAGTGGAAGGCGCGTTGAAGTTGGTGTGGACGGTGGTGACGCTGCCGGTCACACTTGTGCGGAAACTAGCGTAGATGGAATCCCCCGGCGGACGCCAGGGGTCCGATAAAACCGCTAAAGCTAGTACGCCAGAATCGCTTGCGCTTCGGCGACGATGTTCTCCACCTGCGGGAGAATCTCGTTTTCAAGCGACGGAGCGTAGCCCACCCAGGTATCCAGCGCGCCAATGCGGCCCACCGGAGCGTCCAGCGAACTGAACAGCTCGCGGGCGATCCGCGCGGAGATTTCCGAACCGTAGCCCCAGGAGATGGTGTCTTCCTGCGCCACAATCACGCGGCTGGTCTTTTCCACCGACGTTTTGATCGCTTCCCAATCGTAGGGGTTGAGTGAGCGCAGATCGATCACTTCCACGGTGACCCGCGGATTGTGCTGCTCGATCTGCACAGCAGCTTGCAGCGATTTCTGCACCAGCGCGCCGAACGTGATGATGGTCAGGTTATCGCCCGGCTTCACGACTTTCGCTTTACCGAAAGGAATCGTGAAATCGGGCCCGGGATTCGGAGCGCGATTGTAAGGTTCGCGGTACAGGCGCTTGTGTTCGAGGAACAGCACCGGATCGTCACAGCGAATCGCCGTGCGCAACAGTCCGCAGGCGTCCAGTGCGTTCGACGGAAATACAACGTGGATGCCGGGGATGTGCGTGAATGTCGATTCACCGCACTGGCTGTGATAAATGGCCCCGCCGTTGAGGTAACCGCCCGTGGCCACGCGGATCACCAGCGGAGCTTTCCATGCGTTGTTCGAGCGCCACCGTAACGACGCCAGCTCATCGCGAATCTGCATCATCGCGGGCCAGATGTAATCGAAGAACTGAATCTCCACCACCGGTTTGATCCCGCGCATCGCCATACCCGAAGCCCGGCCCACAATGGCGGCTTCCGCAATGGGCGAGTTGAACACGCGCTTCGAGCCAAACGCGGCCTGTAGACCGAGCGTGGCCTTAAACACGCCGCCTTTGCCCTTTACGCGGCTGAGATTTTCCTCACGACTGCAATCGGCAACATCTTCGCCGAACACGACGATGCCCGGATTGACGGCCATCTCTTCCTTGATGGTTTGATTGATGGAATCCACCATCGTGCGCGGCTCTCCGCCCAGATTTTGTGGAACCGCGTCGAACGCTTTCGAGGTGGGGTCCACCTCTTCGGAATACAGAAACCGTTTTGCCGAGCCCGGATGCGGTTGCGGTTGTTTGAGCGCGTTGTCGCTGGTCTCCTGAACTTCGCGATCCACTTCCTGCATCACTTGATCGATCTCGCCGCGCGTCGAAAGGCCCGTCGAAAGCAGCCATTCCTGCATGTGATGGATCGGATCGCGGCGCGCCTCTTCGACGCGCTCTTCGTCGGTTTTGTAGAACTTTTCGTCGTCGGAAAGCGAGTGCGAATACGGGCGCACCGTAAACGCGTGGACGAACGCCGGTTTTTGCTCCTTGCGGCAGTATTCGACGGCGTCGCACATGGTCTTGTAGGAGGCCGGAAAGTCCGTGCCGTCGCAAACGAAGATGCGCAGATTCGGGTGCGCGGACACCAGGCGCGCGATGTCGCCGCCGGGCGTCTGATGCTCAATGGGCGTTGAGATCGCGTAGCCGTTGTCCTGAATCAGGAAGATGACCGGCAGGCTTTCGAGACACGCGGCGTTAATGGATTCCCAGAACTCGCCTTCGCTGGTGGCGCCATCGCCGAGGCTCGTGATGGTCACGGCGTCGGTATTCGGATCCAGCAGCCGGTTCGCGTGCGCGCAGCCAACGGCCGGAAGCAATTGCGTGCCCGTAGCCGAAGAAGGGCTGACAATGTGGAGCTTATTGCAGCTCCAGTGCGAAGGCATCTGACGGCCGCCGGACGATGGATCGCTTTCGGCACCCGCTGCTTGCAGGAACATCGCCTCCGGCCCCATACCCAGGGCGAGCGCCATGGCGCGATCGCGATAGTAGGGAAAGAACCAATCGTGGCCAGCCTTCATGGCGAAGCCCACGGCGGTTTGAATCGCCTCATGGCCAGCGCCGCTGATCTGGAAGAAAATCTTGTTTTGACGTTTGAGAAGGATTTCGCGGTCGTCAATCCGCCGGGACATGTACATGACACGGAAGGCCCGGAGCCATTCCTTGGGCTCCAACCGCGTCACCACCCCATTGAGCGCAGGGTCCGTAGCAGGACTCGTCAACATAAAATACCTTCATCATCTTAACGCAGCCCCCGTGGCTGGCGTCCATAACGGAACGTCCAATTGTGGGCTTTACCGCCAGCCCCTTTTCAGAGCCTCCCGGTTCACGTTCTGGCCCCCCAAGTAAACGTGAGCGATTCTCCTGGTGTTGGCGATATTTTCCAACGGGTTGGCGTCCAATACCAGGAGGTCCGCGCTTTTACCGGCCTCGATGGTGCCTTTGTCGCGTAGCCGCAGAAAATCCGCTCCCGTGACGGTGGCCGACGCCAGCACCTGCGCCGGAGTCATACCCGCTTCCGCCATCAACTGCATCTCGCGATGCGAAGTGAAGGCGTGAAAGTGATCCGGCACGGCGCCGGAATCGCCGCCGAGGACGAGGGTCACCCCCGCGGCGTTGAGTTTTTGCAGATTCTTTTGCATCAGGGCGTAGGTCGTCTGCGCGGCGGCAAGCGCTTGTGGCGTCCGGTTGGCAAGCGCGCCGCGGACCCGAGCGATGATTGGCTCCGGGGTGGTTTCTTTGTAGAGAGGTTCGTCCAGCCAGCCGTTCGACTCACCCGCGCGATTCGAGGCGATCCCCAGGTTCGGCATCACTACCACGCCCTTCTGCTTCATCTCGGCGATAAGTGCGCCGTCCATTTCCTGATCGCGAACCAGATGCGCGAATCCGTCGACGCCTGCTTTGACCAACTCGCGCGCGTCTTCCAGATAAAACACGTGAGCGATCACGCGGGCCTTGCGCTTGTGCGCCTCATCGATCACCGCGCGATAGATCTCCGGCGAGGTTTTCTTGACCGTGCCGCCGCGATCGTCCACCCAGACTTTGATGAAATCGACTTTGCGTGCGATCTCCGCGCGCACGGCTCCACGCGCCTGTTCCACGGTGGAGACCGCATAGGCGGAAGGTTTCAACGCGCCGTCGCCAGGGCCCGCATTGGGCGCGGCGATGCCCCGGCCTGCGAACAGAATTTGGGTTCCACCGTTGCGCTCCTGATAGGCGCGTTGTTGGGGGAGGATATCGCCGGGATCGGTGCCGAGCGACATCACCGCTGCAACGCCTGCGTAAGTGTAGCGCTGCAGTTGATCCATCAGGTTTTCGCGCGTATAGTTCAACGCGGCGTAGCTTGCGTCTTTCTGATAGCCGATATGAATGTGCGTATCGATCAGCGCGGGCATCACGGTTTTGCCTTTGAGATCCACGCGCTCGACGCCGGAAGGAGCTTGCATTTCTCCCGCCTTGCCAACCTTCACGATTTTGCCCTTGTCGATCAAAATCGCACCATTTTCGATAGGAGCTTTGCGTGCGTCGTAAATCACGCGCGCGCCTTCCAGCAGCGTTGCGGCCGGCAACCTTTGCGCGACACTCATTGCGACACCCATGGCAATCAGCAGCGCCCGAGCGATTCCCTTCCCGGTCGCTTTCCCAAAACCCGTATTCATCCATTCCAGCGTACACTGCGATATAACTAGCAGGCATGGCACACATGTCCCGCTCCACTGAACCCCGTCTGGAAAATCGAAACTCCACGCGCCGCGGCTTTTTCGCAGCGGCGATCGGCGCCGCGGCCATCCCCGCGCTGGCACAAACGCCTCCGGTGTCCTCCACTCCGACGCCTCGCGACTGGAGCGGACAAATGCCCGTGCAATACCCGGACCCCGACATCATCACGCTGGACGAGTCTTTCCGGAAATACATCGTCAACAACACTGCGATTCACCGCCACTACACCGGCACGCAGTGGGCAGAGGGACCGGCGTGGAATGGCGTGGGCAAGTATCTGGTGTGGAGCGATATCCCGAACAACGTGCAGATGCGCTGGATTGAAGACGACGGTCGCGTCACCGTGTTCCGCAACCCTTCGGGCAACAGCAACGGCAACACGTTCGATTACGAAGGCCGCCAGCTATCGGCCGAACACGGTGGACGCCGCGTGGTGCGCTACGAATACAACGGCACGGTGACGGTGATCGCCGATAAGTGGCAGGGCAAGCGCCTGAACTCGCCGAATGATGCGGTGGTGCATCCCGACGGGAGCGTGTGGTTCACCGACCCTCCGTTCGGCATTCGCGGCAATTATGAAGGCTTCAAGAGCGTGTCCGAGACGAAACCCGCCGTCTACCGTGTGGACAAGAACGGGCAGATGGATCTGATCTCGGACGAGATGTCCGGCCCCAACGGCATTTGCTTCACGCCGGATTACAAGAAGGTGTACGTTGCCGATACGGTAGGCCGAGAGGTTCGCGTGTATGATATCGATGGCCGCGCAGTGAAGAACGGCAAGCGTTTCGTCGCGCTCGATATGCCGGGCACAGGCCAGCCCTCGGCGGCAGACGGCATCCGGTGCGATATCGACGGCAACCTATGGTGCGGCGCGCGCCCCGGCGTGCAAGTGGTGAACCCCGCCGGCCAGCGCATCGGCTTCATCCGCATGCCCGAAACCTGCGCCAACATCTGCTTCGCCGGAGCCAAACG
>JBEBFS010000103.1:0-13842 GCA_040081855.1 Bryobacteraceae bacterium
GCACCGGATCTCCGCGTTGTACAGTATTAGGCGGCCATCCAAAAAGTTGTCTATAGGCTGTAGCGCCTGTCAGCAGAAAGCAAGCTGCTTCGTCCCAGGGCAGCCAGTCGGGCTTAGGGTAGCATTGGTGTTCATAGACAACCGCAAATTCCGCGAAAGAGCCAAAATTGCTTTCATAGCCCCAAATTGAAGGGCTTTTCATGCCCTGGGTGGAAGGGCCGCCATTCTTTGACTCAATCCACTGGCCGCAGGAGACGATAACAGCGTCACCCACTCTAACGTGGCGAACGTCTGGGCCAACGGCCCAAACAATGCCTGATGCGTCTGAACCAGGAATGTGGTAGTCCTCACTGTCGCCTTGCCTCATCCTAAGAGCGATGACATCCACTGGAAAACCTGCTGCGGCCCACACGGCGTTGTAGTTAACACCAGCGGCGATGACGGCGATGAGAACCTGATCTCCCGCAATGTCAGGTACTGGAACCTCCTCGATTTGGATCGCGTCGTCCGGCTTTCCGAAGCGATCCTGGCGAATCACTGCGGCTTTCATAGTCCGCGGGATGTGTCCGAGTTGGGGCAAGGACACAACGACCTCGCGCGCGCTTGAAGTTCGCAACTGCTATCGCCTCCTTCGATGCAGAATAGCACGTGAACGCGACACGTTCCCTTCAATCGAACCCACCGAGTACACCCAATCATGCGGTCTCACGGGGAGCGTGTCGCGGCGAGGTTACCCTAAAAGAGCAGAGTAGAAGTGTCACCTTGACTGGAAATTGAGCATGGAAGGACGGTAAAGGTCCCTTATGTGTCTCTTTCTTCCTGTCCCGCGCGGTATTCGTCCCGCTGCGTATCCAGGTAATGCTCGCGTGATTGCATGTCCATTCCACAAGCGCACCCCGGTTCGCCTCGGTCGAGGCGTATGGCTCATGCAAAACTCGGTTGCTTTTTCATTTGGCACAACGAGGATCTCTCGGTTCTATTTTAGGTGGCAGAATGTGAGGACCCTGAGCAAACGCAACTCGCACCGTGATACAATCGCGCCCATGGCTAAAGATTCCAAAACCACACTGATTAACATCATCGTTCGCGGACAGTTGACAGCTGCTGTTCAAGACAAGATCGTGGCCAGCGTAAGGCAGTCCCTTGTCAATGAACTTGCAGCTAGTGGATCCACGAAGCACGGTATCCATCTCGGCGGCACCACCAAAGGAAAAGATGGCGAACTGACGATCTCCTTAAGCGTCGGCCCTGGTACCGTAATGTAATCATTTCCCCGCAAATCTGAATGCTGCGCCATCGCGGATGATGTAGCCCGCAGTTGGGGCAGCGAAGTGTGTCCCGATGACTAGGATTGGTTGATCTGCCCACGCGGCGAAGAGGCGAGAGCGTGTGAGCGAGGCCTCCTTTGGGTCGTGATCACTAAAGGTCCAGTCCGGGTGGGCGAGTTGGCACGGGTGGTGGGTCATGTCGCCGGTGATCACAGCCCGTTCGCCCTCAGACTCGATCAGCACACTCACGTGGCCCGGCGTGTGACCAGTCGAAGGTGTGAGCCGGATCTCCGGACAGATTACGTGGTCCAAGTCCACTAGTTGGACGAGTCCGGCGTCGAAGATCGGTTTGACACTATCGCCGAGCACAGTCTGCTGCTCTCCATCATCGTGGGCGCTCCAGAAATTGTACTCGGACCGACCGATGATGTAGTGCGCCCTCGGAAAGGTCGGCGTCCACTTGCCGTTCTCCAGCATGGTGTTCCAACCTACATGGTCGACGTGCAGGTGCGTGCATACCACCGCGTCGACTCCATTGCGCGAAGAACCTGCCTCGCCAAGTCGCTGCAGAAACGGCGTCGCCAAGAACTGGCCTCCGGTGATCTTGCGCGGCCGGTCATTCCCGATGCAGGTATCCACAAGCAGGGTCAGCCCCGGGGCTTGGACAAGGAGCGCGTGGATGCTGAGCTTCAGCGTGTCGTCCTCAGCGACGAATTGCGGGTACAGCCACGCTAACTTGCGCAACTCGGTCGTCGTAGCTTGCGGAATTGCGGTCACAGGCACCGGCAAATCTAGCTCGACGACGCGCGTGATAGTCACCCGTCCCACCACCCACCTTAGCATCGCACTAAAGCCTCCTTGCCCAATCTGGAACCGGACGGACAGTTAGTTGCCTGCAGCTCATCAGGTTTCCCCGAGGAAATAGTTGCAATCCTGAGTTCAGCGCGTGAGCGCCTAGCTTGCTCCTGTGGTGGCGGGACTCGACTTGTGCGACGACGCAGTGAAGCGCTTTGGGGATGGGTGAACATGTTGTTTGCACCTCACATCTAAGCCCGCATAAAAAGACGTCAGGACCAGGCGTTCGGCGGGGGACGCAGAACTCCGCGGCATCTGATATCCGGACAGGTTGCTGGACTTGATAGGCGGTCAAGCGATGGATTGCAGTCACTGTTGAGATCTCACTGTTTCATTCGCTTCCGAAAGCTTAATAGGGTGTAGATAATCATTTAACGCTCAGCGGCAGGTTTGCTTGCAATCCCTCGCCTTGAAAGGAACGGTGATCTAAAATGGCGTTCACGAGGTCTTCATGGAATGAGTTGCTGGCTGGGTCAATGTGGACCTCTACCCTCTTGTGTAATTGTTTGCAGAGTTCCTCCTGGAACTCTACCTCAAAACTCTCCTGCGGACTTGGGCGCCCGCGAGGCAGCACATTCTCAAAGTTGAAGAGCAAACCACCTTGGAAGTAGTTGTACAGGCTCCTCTGAAGTCGCGAACTCCAGCGATGAGGCTTCTGGTTGTAGTTCTCTAGAAGGCCGCGCGCCTTGGGCAACCACTTTGGGACCGGGAGTCCCGCCTTAGCTCGGAAATCCAGGTCCACGTAAAAGCCCTCGAGATCTCGATGAATAAGCCTACCCGTCGGAGCGAGACTGTTGTCTGTTTCCAGCAGAAGATTTTGTGCGTGCGCCTCAGGGATGAATCCCCCGTCCAGGACCAGGTCCAACCATTGCTGCGCGAACGCCCGCAAGATGTGGATCTGAACACACTCGCGATCCGTCAGTCCGCACTTTCTTGCGACGCGACGCAGCAAGGGCGCGCGACCGGTTCTCTTGGCGTAAAGCGCGAACATCGGAACGAGACATCTCTCTCCAGATAGAATGCTGGCCGGAACGGGGCGAACAATTAAGGATCCAAGACGTTTGTCTCGAGGAGAAACCGCGAGCACTTCTGGGAGGAACCCGAATGTGGCAGGCATCAACGGTTCCGAAAGGCGTAGGATCGAAGAGGTCCCAACACTACGACTAGCGATTGTTGGACTTATCGTGCGGTCAACTCCACCAATTTGGAATGGCAGGCTCAGTTTTGCAAAAAAAGGATCGCATTTGCCGCTGTTGCTCCAGACCAGCAGTGTTCGTTCGCTGGCGGTCGTGATGCCCAAAAGTTGAAGAGATCGATCCAGACAGCCCATGGAACCGGCCAACCGGGAAAAGTCATCTCTCAGCGCTGGATGCAGAAGGTATAGAACTTCCCGTTGTCCGTTCCTCACGCGAATATACTGCGGCTCCAAGAGTTCTGGAGCTTCGAGTTCATTAAACACTTGTACATGCTTTTCAGGCAACCAGAAGGCAGGGATCCTAAAGATGCCGGAACCTTCCGCCGTAAATTTCTCCGGGAGGTTCGTGTAGTCTGGGTTGCAGCGGCTCCAATCGCGGCCCCGGTCCAGCAATTCTCGTTCGTAAGAAATCCAGCGCCTTAGCGTTCCTGGAAGTTGCGTAAATGACTCAGTGCTATCGATCATGGTGATGACTTTGGCGCTCCCGCTCAGTTGATCATACAGGGCTCTCCGGTCTGAGCTGGGTGTGATATGTGCGGCGAGGGGAATGGCGGATCGCCTCGCTCTGACCATTCCCCCTGAAAACCGCACCAGCCTAGAGAGCGGCGGCAGAGGCTACGGAAAGGGCCTGAGATGAAGAAGAGCCGCTCCGGTTTGCGTTAGTGCGCTTCGATGCCCATCGAGCGCATTAGCCGTTGCGCGTGTTTGTGATTGATGCCGAGCAGCGCGGCCGCGCGGCCATGCGTCGGCCGCAAAGTAGGGTGTTCCGAACGAGTTCGTCGTGCTGACGCATGAGCCGGAGGTGCTTGGGAGACTCTGGCGTTGGCGCGTAGTAGTAGCTGGCGCGCGGCAGGTCCAGCAACTGGCACTGATCCTGGGGTGTTGGAATCGTCCATTGGCCTCAAAATCGAGCTGGCCGACCAGTTCTCTTGAGAAACCAATCTGCCGGTACAGCCCTTCCTTCTCGCGGTCCGCCACCGGAAGGCTAGGCGCCGTTTGCGGCGTGAGGATCTCCGCCAGCAATTCAACCAGAAGTCTCTTCCAGGACTTCACCAGGTTCGGATGTACGCCGTAGGCTTGCGCGATCTCCGTCGTCCTCCGCTGCGCCTTGATGGCTTCCAGCGCCACCTTAGCCTTCAGGGCCGGTGGGTGTGTCTTGCAAGTTCGGGGCATTGTTCTGGTCTCCCACGGCGGGCTCTACTAGCTCTTCACCACCCACTTTTGATTGTCCCCTTCGATCAACACGATTCGGGGGGTATGCCCGCCCGCCTCATCAGCATCCAACCAACAAAAAGCCGCGACTATTATCAGGTCGCCTTTCTGAACTAGCCGAGCGGCCGCACCGTTAAGACCAATCTCTCCTGGCTCCTCACCGACAATGGCATAGGTCTCGAATCGCTCTCCATTAGAGATATTCCACACCAACACGGCCTCATTTGGGCATATGCCGCAAGCCTGCATTAAGCTCGGATCAATCGAAATACTACCTTCGTAGTCAATATCCGCTTTCGTCACCCTAGCTCGATGAAGTTTGCACTTCAGTACTTTGATCGTCATGCCATACTTCCTTGTTTCCCATCCGACTATTCAACGACACTTGAAGACGCAAAGGCTGTTTTATCCAACTCCCCTCACAGGGAGGGATCGATCAGCCCAGAGATCGCAATTGTGTCATATTGCACGATTACGCCGTATTCGTTGCAGTGCTTTCGATAGACATCTTCTAAGCCCTGGCGCCACACACCATAGCGCCAACTGTTAGGCGCGGGAGCGTACGAGGTCGACATGAATCTACCCACCAACCCTTCCGCGCCAAGTATCTGTTCATTGGCGAACCCGCGAACATCAAACCGGTCTGATCCGAATAGGCGCTCCGCCAATATCTCTGGACGGACATCATGGTCGCGAATTTCCAAAGCGCTTTCCGCAACCATTTGGCCCAGCACGTCATCCAAATCCTCCAGGAACCGCGTCCCACCTTTGCGCCGTTCATTCCAGACGAGAAACACAAAGCCTGGCTCTCGAAGAATGCGCGCAAACTCCCGCCTAGACTCGGCAATATCAAACCAATGAAAGGATTGTGCCGCAACGATTGCGTCCGTGCTTTGGCTTGCTAAGCCCGTGGCCTCCGCTCTGCCCTGAAGTAACGTGAATCTTGAGGATGAATTCAACACTGAACGACAAGCCTTACGCATGAGCGCATCCGGCTCAATTCCAACTACCGTAAAGTTGGCTTCTACTAGCAGCCTCGAGAATATTCCAGTGCCACACCCGAGGTCTGCAATAACCGGATCTGGTTTCGATTCAAGCATCCCTTGAAGGAAGTCCATCAACTCCGAAGGATAGCTAGGCCGGTAGCTAGCATACTCCCGTGCCTTCCGCCCAAAAATGCTCGTTGGATCTATCATTCCCTTCCTCATCGCTAGCTGACTATGACCCGCATCATTTCATGAATTATCTCCCGATGGCGCTCCGCCCATTGTCTTACCTGGTCTTCGCTGAACCGATGCACATGATACCAGTAATTTAGGCGCAGCCCGCCGTCCAAGCGATCCGCCACTAAGTGAAATCCCGGGATTCTTCGCAGCTCGCTGAAGTCAGCATCCACAAACTCAGGGTGGATGACCTCACCCAAAACTTCGAGGACTTCAGCGCGGATTCCACCGGCAGATGACGGGTGACCATAATTTAGAAAATTTATCGCTACATCGGTGAAGTACGTGTCCATAGGGAAGTCGCGAAAAACGTCCGTGATGGCCGACAAGTCAGTGACGGGGTATAGCTGGCGAGACGTGACTGCCCCGATTATCCGCGAACATTGGCTCACTAACTCGTGCGTATCGCGAGACGCCACAGCGACTGGCACAGGGAAGGGTGCAGTGAACGGACCAATTGTGTTGGAAAACCGTGGGTCAATTCGCCCACTGGTAATCATGCCAATTAGGACCTCAGGTCGGCTGGTAATCTCTGAGATTAAACGCGCGTAGCTAGCAAACAGGAACGAAAATGGTGTCACTTTCAGCACCCCCGCACTGGACGTGAAATGATTCCAGTCAATCATCGGTGCAGTTGGCGTAAAGCGTCTAGACTCGAAGGCTTCGGTAGGGTGAAAGCCGGAGTGCCCCGGCAAGGTGGTCGCGGAGCGAGTCGAAGCGAAGAGCCCCTCGAAGAACGCTCTATCCTCCCCTATGAGACGAGACGAATACTCGGCCTGCTCAATTGCATACTCCCAGTACGGAACTGCGTCCGAAAACTGCGGCGTCTTCTGGTTCAGAAGCATTTCATATGCTTGACTTAATTCATCAACGAAGATAGAGAGCGATGCTCCGTCGAATTCGATATGTTGAAGTCCGAGTATCGCAGCAAAGTTATCTGCGGATAACGTCAAGCAACGCAGATTCCATGATGGTTTGGTAGTAGGATCACCAAGACTCTCGCGTGACTGCCGAACATGATCTCGAACAGAGGAGAGACGTTGAGCGGAGGGCAGTGAGCTAAGATCGTAAAAGAACTCTTCGCCGGGAATCACTGCATCCGACGGGAGCACCTCAGCCCAGTTTTCACAATATAGATACCGCAGAACTTCATGACGGGCAACCACGAACCGTAGGGCTGCTCTAAACGCCTTTGGCTCAAATGCTGAATGAATCAGAATTGGAACGACCCTTTGACCATAGTCAACCTCCCTGATCAGGGTCAACCAGCGTTTCTGTTGCACCGAGAGCGGACGACGGATGGATTCGCCGGGCCCGCCTTTTGCAAATGGAATATCCAACCGACCAATCGGATTGGACGACTCAACCAACTCCGAGCGGTTCACGGAAGCAACAGACGCTTGCTGGCAGGAAAGCCTTGCCTCAAGATTCGCGACGAGTTCTCGGATGGTCGGATGCTGAAAGGCTATCCGTGGAGGTAGCTCACATCGCAGATGCTTCTGGATGTGATTCCTAAACCGAATAGCAGACAGAGAGTCGAGGCCATATTCGAGAAGCGGTCGATCTGGGCTAATGTCGTCGCGCGACAAACCGCCAATGACGGCCGCAAGTCCATTCAGAAGAAAGTTTGTCAATAGCCGATTCCGCTGACTAGGCGCAACCTCTGCTAGTTCGCGCCTCAGCGTAGCACCATCGTTAGGGCGGACGTCGCCCCCCTTGACTCCTTGTAGAAAAAGAGGATCTTCGCCTACATGTTGAGTGAGATATTTGTTCCAATCGTTTGGAAGCACCGCGAGTTGGGGAGGGGCTTCTTTTATATAGTTCAGAAGCACTGCCCCGCCGTCAGATGACGAAATACTGCCCATTCCAGTGTCTATGAGGGTAGTGAGGACATCGGGATGCTTTGCAAGATATCCTACGTCTCGCCACGGGCCCCAGTTGACCGCTACACAACGCTGCCCTCTTTGCCGAGCCCAATTCGCTAGCGTATCGAGAACGCTGCACGCCGCAGCGTGGCTTGCTTGTCCCACGTTACCAAGGACTGATGTGGCCGAAGAGTAAAGCACAAACCAGTCCGGCCGCAGGCCGTGCGCACACAGTGCATCCACGATGTTCCAGGCACCCTGGATCTTCGGGCCCATGACTTGGGCGATACGCTCCCTCGTGAGGTCTACGATCAATCCGTCATCAATGACCCCAGCAGAATGGACAACACCTTGGAGGTGGTGACCGCTCTCCTTCACTTGACGAATCAAGGCGTTAACTTGGTCTCTTTTCGTCACATCACCTTCAACTATCGTTACTTCACCGCCAAGTTCGCAAATTGCATCAACGGCCTTTTTCGCGGCGGCCGATGGCTTAGAACGGCCGAGCAGGACAAACCTTCGGACTCCCTGACTTAGCAAATACTCGGCGGTCCACAGGCCTAATCCAGCAAACCCACCGGTGATTAAGACTGTTCCGTCAGAGGCAAGCGGTAGCGCCTTGGCTTGCACGTTACTCGTTTGAAGCCGAGGTACGTATAAGAGACCTTCCCGTAGGGCAATCTCTAATTCCTTCCCATTGCTCCTCACAACTTCTACGACACGGTTCGCGGACATTGTGTCACAACAGTCCAAGTCTATGCGCGAGCTTCGCAGTTCTGGATGCTCTAACGCAGACACTCGCCCGAGACCCCAAATTGACGATTGCCCCAAACCTGGGGTCGCATCGCTGTTCCCGACGCGTTGAGCCTCTGCTGTCACGCACCACACTCGCGGCCTGATGTCACCGAGTTCGACGCATAGCTTGATGACGTTAATGGCAGACCACAGAATATCCGCCACTTGCACACTGAGGTCTTGTTCGGTTGTCGACTTACTCTCCAAGGCCCATAGGTAGACGACCGTCTCAACAAGGTGTCCTTTCAAAGCATCCTGCAATTGTCTAAAGTCCTGCTCCGAGTGTGGATTTATGGAATACGCGTCCTCTCCTGAGGCTTCAAAGTGGATACCAGGAGTCACGACAATATGCTTGATACGGCGTCGTACTAATTCCGAGACCACTTGCGCTCCAAAGCCAGTCGAATCGACGAAGACGACCCAAGGGCCGCCCTCGGATGAATTATGGACCTGCCCTTTGTTTTCGGCGTCAGCTGAGACGGCCTTCCACTTAATCTCGTAAAGGAGTTCTCGGGTGTTGGCCAGGTGTGGTGATGGTTGATGGGCCAAAGCGGGGGGCGCCCCGGGCGAAGAAATCCAAAAGCGCTGACGTTGGAAAGGATACCTTGGAAGGTGGACAAAACCACCATAGCCGCTCTGAATCGCTCGCCAATCCAGTTCCAAGCCTAGCTCATAAAGGTCAGCGACAGCCTTGTACAAGGTCACCAACTCGTTTTCGCCGGGCCGCATTGAAGCAAGCCATGGACCAGGGTGGTGCGGAAGTGCCTGAGCAGCAATTCCAATTAGGTGGGGAGTGGCTCCGATCTCGATAAACACACCAACCCCAATGCTCTCTAGCGTCTTTAAGCCATCCTCAAATCTCACGGTCTCACGCAGATGGCGTCGCCAGTATTCGGGAGTGATGGTGTTATCGGAGACTATCCTGCCGCTGACGTTGGAGACAAAGGTTACCGAGGGCGGGCGGAAACGAACTTGTGAGGCTGAGTCCTCGAAGGCTTCTAAGATCGGTTCCATCAAGTGGGAATGGCCCGCCCGTGTGACACGTAGTTCCCGCACTTCAACCCCGAGCGACTCCAAACGTGCACACGCACTCCGTACAGCTGCCTTCGTACCGGATATGGTCGTATTATGTGGCGAATTGACCGCCGCGATACTAACACCAAGACTGTGTTGATCAATGAACGCCCGTGTCGTAAGCTCGTCCGCGAACACCGCTGCCATGCCGGCGTCTTCCGAAAGGGACTGAAGGAGTCTTCCGCGATCACAGACCAATTGAAGTGCGTCTTCAAACGAAAATACCCCAGCGGTACAGGCCGCAGCAAATTCCCCCAAACTATGACCCATGACAGCATCAACTTTCAGGCCCCATGATTTGAGTAGTGCGATTGTTGCAATCTGGGTGACGAAAACCAGAGGCTGGATATCGGAAATTCTATTTAGGCAATCGTGGCCCGAATAGAGCGCTTCGCTAGCGGTTCGTCCGATCGATCGGCGAAGAACCTCATCCGCCGAATCCATTACCTGCCGAAATACCTCGCAACCGTTATACAGGGCGAATCCCATTCCGCCGTATTCAGCACCTTGTCCAGTGAATAGAACCCCAACACGGTCTACTCCCGGCTTCCGCTCTGGAGATGACAGGTCACCGCTGGCTACATCGTCCAGCGCAATGAGCAACTCCGTTCGGTTTCTCACAATCAAGCACCTGCGAATGCGATAGTGGTGCCGACCGACTCCGACCGTGAAACAAAAGTCGCCGATTGACACGTTGATATTCTCTCGCAAATACTCTGCGTAACGGAGAGCCAAATCCTTGAGTGCTGGCTCAGAATGGGCACTCAACGGCACGATGTACGTTGGTCGGGCGGGAGCCTCAACCGTATCCACTGCAGGCGCCTCCTCAAGGATTACGTGCGCATTCGCCCCGCCGAGACCGAATGCACTTACTCCGGCTCGGAACAGCGAGTTCTCTTTCCATTCGCGAAGTTGGGTGTTGATGAAGAATGGAGTGTGCTCAAGGTCCAAGTGAGGATTAGGCCGTTCGAAATGCAGTGTGGGAGGGATTTCTCGGTGGTGAAGCGCCAGCGCGGTCTTGATTAGTCCGGCCATACCTGACGCCCACCCGAGGTGCCCAAGATTAGACTTCACTGATCCGAGCGCACACCAGCCGAATTCTGAGGATGCGTAGGCGCGGGTCAGAGCCTGAACCTCGATAGGGTCACCAAGGGGGGTAGCTGTGCCATGGCCTTCAACAAAGGAGATCGTCCTTGGTGCGACGTTGGCCGCTCGCAAAGCGGACTCAATGACGCGTTGCTGTCCCAATACGCTGGGCGCGATCATACCCACCTTGCTCGCTCCATCGTTATTAACAGCGCTACCCTTAAGGACGGCGTAGATCATATCGCGCGAGGCGATTGCATCACTGAGCCTCTTCAATGCAACAATTCCAACACCATTTCCGAAGACCGTACCGTCGGCGCGTGCATCGAAGGAACGACAGTGCCCGTCGCTCGAAAACATCATTCCGGGTTCGTAAGAGTATCCTGTCAATTGGGGCGAAGACACACTTGCAGCACCCGCGAGGGCCATGTCGCACTCGAACTCCAATAGAGACCGACAGGCGTAGTGCACGGCAAACAGTGAGGTTGCGCACGCCGCGTTGATGTTCACGCTCGGCCCCTGCAAGTCTAATCGATAAGAAACCGTACTCGTCAGAAAGTCTTTGTCCGTTGCAATCAACAGTTGGAGATCAGCGGCACAGTCGACAAAATTACGATCGGGGCGCCAGCCGAGGGCGACATTCAGGGTGTTGAGAAGATAGGTGCTCGGTGCACAGCCTCCAAATACACCTATCCTTCCAGCGAACGATTTCGGGTCGCAATTCGAGTCTTGCAAGGCTTCGAACGCACATTCTAAGAAGAGCCGATGCTGGGGGTCGATCAATTCGGCTTCCTTGCGATTCATTCCGAAGAAGGCAGCATCGAAGGCTTCCACCTCATTCCAGTCCAATTTTCCAGCAGCGGATACATGGTCGGTCGACGGAGAAGGTAATCTGGTAATCGAGTCAACACCGGCTCTAAGGTTTTCCCAAAAGGCTTTCAAGTCCGAAGCTCCGGGAAATCGGCAACTGATTCCGACGATTGCTACTGCCTCACCGACTTCCCTTTCGTCTGGCGCCACTTGGTAGGTGCGATCTCGATCGTTGAGGTGGTTGGTATTGTGGGGCACCTGATTCACTCCATCGAGATGTGCAGCAAGGGCACGAATGGTGGGATGCTCGAACAATGTCAACACTGAAATGTTGACCTTTAGCTCCCGGTTAATTCGATCTGCTGCGTGCGTAAGCAGCAACGAAGTAGCCCCCAAGTCAAACAGGTTGGTTTCCACGTTAGGCGTTAGCCCTTCTAGCATGGAACTCCAAAGGGAGGCAAGCGCCACTTCGGTCGATGTTTGCGCAGGCCGTTGCGGAGGCAAAGGCGGCGCCCCAAGACTGGCTAGGCTCGGAAGTGCATTGCGATCCACCTTCCCGTTCGGAGTAAATGGCAGTTGGGGGATTGTTACCCATGCCGTAGGGATCATGTACTCTGGGAGGAAGTGTCGAAGAGAATCTTGCCACGCCGGCGCTGTTACCCTGGTAGCCTTCCTCGTTGACGCTTGGAGACATGCGTCGGATTGCCCTGTCCCGTCACTCCTGACGATATATGCGATCAGTCGCTTATTACCCGCAACATCGTCCTCTGCAACAACTGCACACTGTGTGATGTCCGAAATCCTCAAAAGAGCCGCTTCAACTTCTGGCAGTTCAATTCTGTAGCCGCTAATCTTGACTTGGTTGTCTCGACGGCCGCAGTATTCAACCAGACCGTCAATAAGCTTGCCGAGATCTCCAGTCCGATAAAGAACATTGCCACTATTAGGATCCTTAACAAACCGTTGTGCTGTCATTTCTGGCTGCCCGATGTAGCCTCGAGACAAGCACTCTCCGCCAACGAAAATCTCGCCAATGTCGCCCGACCTCACGGGTTTTAGCACTTGATCTAGAATATGAATGGTTACGTGTGGCAGCGGCACCCCGATCGGAGGAAGCAATGGCCAAGCAGTCGGACTGGGGCTAAGTGAGTGACTGGTGACCACGTGAGTTTCAGTGGGACCATAGTGATTGATGAGAGCGCAGTGCGGTAGTCGCATGAAGAACTCGCGAATTGTGTCGGAGATCTTTAGCTGTTCACCAGCTACGTAGATTCGACGTAGTGTTTCGGGCGCAGATTCCAAACGCGCCGCACTCGCCAGACCTTGGAGGGCAGCCGTCGGCAAGAACAGCCTTTCGATTGATTCGTCGCGAATCAGTTGTAACAGACGGGCAGGGATCCGCCGATCGGCGGTTGGGACTAGAACTAAGCATCCCCCGCAACACAGGGTTGAAAAGATTTCTTGAAAAGACACGTCGAAGCTGATTGGAGCGAACTGGGCGGTTGTCGGCCGTCCGAGGTCCTGATCTTGCTCAATCTGCCACCTGACCAACTGCGATATAGGGCCAATGTCCATACCAACGCCCTTAGGTACACCAGTTGATCCAGAAGTATAAAGGACATATGCCAGATCTGCGGACCGATCTCCACGGTAGAATCGGGTCGGCAAGTCCGACTGAATATCCGTGATGTTAATCGTCTGCAGACCGTCAAGACCTGGAACAAGTCCGTCTGTAAGAAGGACTCGAACGCCTGCGTTTTCCACCATGAATTTCTGGCGCGAAGCGGGATATGCGATATCAAGCGGCACGCACGCAGCCCGCGACTTCAGGATTCCCAGAAGTCCGACTAGAAGTTCGGGCGACGGCCCGATGTTTAGAGCGATAGGTTCGCCGGGGACAACCGAGCGGTCATCAAGTACCGATGCCACCGCGTTGCTTCGACGATGAAGTTCACCATAGGTGAGAATGCGCGAATCGGATCGCACTGCGACGAAGTCCGGGTGTGACTCCGAAACCGTCGTAAACCACTCGACAATGTTCTGGGAGTTCTGACTGTCCACTGTTCGCACGCCTTTCGGTCCCCTCTCAAGAAGCCCCAAGCAGAGCCACTCAAACATTATCTTCGATCCGGGGTGCGTCAAAAGTGAAATGCTCGAATGCTGATGCTGATGATCGCCCGCGCCAACGCACCCTTCCTCGGTGTGGCAGGCTATGTCGAAAGCGCGCGTTCGACCAGGTCACTGAATCCGCACCAACTAACCTTATGATGCAATCTCGCGCTGCCCCCATCTTTCGCCGTAGCGCTGGCACGATCCAGTCGCCTGGGGCACAATCCCGATTCGGATATCTTTTCCAGCGAAGCCAAATTCGTACCGCCGCAGAGTACGGCCGTCGCCTATCGAAAATCGGTCTTCGAAACCATCGGCCTGTTCGACCAGAAATTCGATGCGTGCGAAGA
>JBEBFS010000167.1:0-3750 GCA_040081855.1 Bryobacteraceae bacterium
TCCTGAGACTTTCCCCCCTCCAATCCCACTCTCCCTTGTTGACCTACCTGCTCACCTTCTCCTGCTACGGCCTCTGGCTCCCCGGTGACGCACGCGGTTCGGTCGAACGAAAACGCGGCACCCACCGCGGTGGCGCCATCCCTCCATCCATTCAACTCCGCGACTACGCCAAATCCGCGCTGCACAATCCCGCGAAGCCGCTCACTCCCACGGAAGCCGCCGTAGTCCTGAATGTCCTCCAGGAAGTCTGCCTCCACCGCGCATGGCGTCTCCGGGCCGCCCATATCCGCACCACCCATGTGCACGTGGTTTTAGATGCACCCGCCGACCCGCACAAAGCCATCGCCCTTTTCAAAGCGTGGGTGACAAGACGCCTAAACGAAAATGGAGGAGCCAGTATCCGCTGGTCCCGCGGCGGCAACGCAGCCCGCCTATCCACGGACGCCGCAATTCAGAAAGCCATCCGCTACGTATCCACCGCCCAAGGCACTCCCATGGCCGTGTACGTAGCCGAATAGCTCCCTCACAACCGCCACGATCCCCGCACGATCCCCGCACGAGCCCCGACCGTGAGGGAGGGGATTCCCCGGTTTTCAATCCCCGGTTTTCAATCCCCCGGTTCGGTCCCCCGCAAATCAACTCGAAGACCTGGACCAACAATGAAAAAGCGACAAGCAGCGGGAGGGCCCCGCGCGTGAGCAAGGGGATTCCCCGGTGTTCGTTTCCCGGAAATCCGGAACGTGCGGCCAGGTAAATCGGGATAGGCAACGCGGAAAATGTGAAAACACTGCCCCATTATTGAAACACTTCTTGCGCGCGCAGAAGTTTGAAGTTACGATTCGTCCATGCCCAAGGCGATCCCCCCAAACGAACAGGATTGGGACGTCACCTACCCCATCGCCGGCCCCATCGTCGCCGCAGACGGCTACGCGTATGTTGCCTATGACCACACACAGTACTTTGCCGGTGGAGCAACGCCCATCCAAAGCGTGCACGTCATCCGCATCGGCAGCAGCGGCGCTTACACGGATATCCCCATCCAGGAAGCCACCTGGCCGAACAACTGCGGCTGGCGCTACCAAGGCAACCTGATCACGAACGCGGATACCGGAGCACTCTTCGCCTTCGAACGAACCCCCGCGCCCCCGCCCGATTACGCCGATTGTCCGCAACCCGTGGAAGGCCTGGCCACCATCACCGGCACCACCGCCACCGTCACCAGCGGCGTCCAAGTCCCCGGCATGACCATGGGCCCAGTTGTTCCCGCGCTCCAAGCCGAAGACGGATCTTTCGTGGGATGGTACATCTCGGGGACCTGGGACTCGGGAACCCCGCAGGTCAACACTGTGGCTTTCGATGCTTCGGGCAGTGTGCTCTGGACGGTGCAGAATGAGGTGCCGATGATCGCTATTGAGGACGGAATCATCGCACAATCGGGAACCGCCTATGATCAAAACGGAAACGCGGTCGCGACGGACAAAGCGCGCACTACCGCTTGGAATCTCAATTCCTATCAAATAGGTTCGGTGGACCAGACGTTGGCAAAGCTGATTCGAATCACAAAAAGTTGGTGGCCATTCTCCGGCGGTAACTCCTCTGGAAACTCGGCGGCAACCCAACAGCCCTGGTATGCTGCTCTTCAAAGTTGTCCCGGCACAACCAACATTTGCCCGCAAGAAGCCATCATGTCTGCCTTAGCGGCGCTGAAGAGCTTGGCTCAATCATGCACAGCTTGTCAATATTGGGTGTTCGACAAATTGTCAGGGATCAATCAGTCTAACTTTTCAAGCTTTCTTTCGCGCCCGCCAAGATTTTGGGATGGAACAAAATCATATGCGCCAGCCAATGTTGGTTTTTGTCCTGGAGGGTTTTTCAATCAGACTATTTTTTGCAATTACACCGGAAGCTATAAGGTGCGCGACTACATATTGGGGACAGTACCGAATACGAGTTCTCAGGATGCCATGGCGCAGACCCCAGCCGACGCTGGGAAAGGCATGCAAGTCTTCTTCCATCCGGATAGTATCTGCAATGCGCTCTCGGTTTCTAACCCTCAGGGGGGCGATAAGGGCGTTCTAAATCAGGCCGTCCTTTTCCATGAGGCTCTTCACGGGGCTACGGGTAGCCAGGATATTACTCTACAAAGCGCGTTTGGCCTGCCCACCATACCAGCGCCGACCGTGAATATTACGTACTACCTCGAAGGTCACGTAATTTATGGGGCAGGAGCATCAACGTGTGGAAACTGAAACTCGCATGGCTATTGCCGTTGATTAATGTGACAGTTGCGGCGATGCTACTTCACTTGGCCGGACCGCGTAGCGGTTATCTTCCGACAGCGAGACTCATTTGTGCTGGTTTGAACGCTCCGGCGCTCGCATTCACGCTCGTCGCGGATTGGAGGCCGTTGAGTGTGCCCGATTTGGTATTGGGTTTTGAAAGAAGTGACATCTTCTTCATGGTTGGCGTGCTAATTGTCTGGTTTTGCGTTGGCCGGGTAATCGATCGGCACGGGCTTGCAAAGACGGATAGTGAATCGAGAGTGATCATTCCCGTGCTTAAACAGATTCTCCCGCTTTGTATCGGCGCGTTCCTGCTCTATGTCGGGCTACACGACTTTCAGGAGCCGACCTTCAATAACTTAGGACGACGCCCCCATCGCGGTGTTCTTACGCTCGCGTGGGCTGGTACCTTAATTTGCCTTCCTGGGCATGCAATCATTGTGGAAATCCGCCGGGCGAAGGACAAAAAAGTGGGGTAGGGGTACTGTGTGCCATGCGGCACTTACGAGCTTGAAGGGGTTCCAGTCCGACGCTGGCATACCGGAGGCAGGGCGTGACAACGAAAAGCTAGTGTGGCGATATTGCGGTCGCCTGATTGAAGGCATCCAATGAAATCCATTAATACGAGTGCTACCTTGCTAGTTGCCGGTCTACTATTCGTCAACGCGCCATATGTCTTACAAGGCCAGTCCAACTCAGTGGAGAGTCCGTCGAATATTGAGTGTCTGGAACATTTGGAGATCCCGGACTATCCGGTTATGGCATTTCACGGTCGCATCCATGGCACACTGACCGTTAAGGTGCTTCTCTCCGGTCAGGCGACCGTTCGAAAGGCCGAAAGCAGTCTGCAAGGAAATGCTGCCGGTCCTGACAAGATCTTCAAGCCAGGTGCGGAGAACGCGGTGAAGAACTCCCGATTTTCCAGGGTCTGCGGTGGGAAGACGGTAACACTTGTCTTTCATTTTGAACTAACTAATGATAAAGATAGGTCCGTGGCATTCGAGCCTCCGAATCATTTTTTCATACGGTCGGGAGCCGTATACGTTCCGTGAGAGATGAGGGACCAAAGGGGGGAACGCGGGGGGAACGCGGGGAACGCGGAAGAACGCGGGAGGGAACGCGGGACAGTACACTCAAACACAATAATTTTTTGAGAACTCGGTGGGCCGTGGCGCACTAGGTTTTCGATGTCCCGGATCGCTCGCATCGTTTTGACTGGAGTGCCCTACCACATCACGCAGCGGGGTAATGGCCGTCAGCAGGTGTTCTTTGATGATGGTGATTACGGGCTTTATGTGGACCTGCTCCGCGAAAACGCTGCAAAGGCTGGGTTCGTTTTATGGGGTTACTGTCTCATGCCGAATCACGTTCACCTGATTGGCGTTCCCACGCAGGAGGCTTCGCTTTCGCGCGCGCTCGGGCGGACACACGCGGATTTCGCGCGCCACTTCAACCTGCGCAACCGCAG
>JBEBFS010000104.1:0-13537 GCA_040081855.1 Bryobacteraceae bacterium
ACTCCGAAAGCCGCCGCAAAAGTCGATATCACCGGTTATTGGGTTTCCCTTGTGACCGAAGACTGGCGCTTCCGCCAGTTCACGCCGCCCAAGGGCGACTTTACCTCCGTGCCGCTCAACCCTGCGGGCAAAAAGGTTATGGAAGCCTGGGACGCGGCAAAAGACGAAGCCGCGGGCGATGCATGCAAAGCCTATGGCGCCGCTGGTTTGATGCGCATCCCGATGCGCCTGCACATCACCTGGCAGGACGATAACACTCTCAAGCTGGAAACCGACGCCGGTAAGCAGACCCGCACCTTCCACTTCAGCGGACCCGAAGGCGCAGGTGGCGATTTGCAAGGCTTCTCGCGAGCAACATGGGATTACCCGGTTTCGCAGATCAATACGTTTTTCGGCGGACTCGATTTCGGCTTCACGCTGCCGCCGCCTCCGGGTGGCTCGCTCAAGGTGACCACGTCGAAACTCAAGGGCGGCTACCTTCGTAAGAACGGCGTGCCTTATGGTGCGCGCACAAACATGACGGAATATTTCGACCGCCTGGAGGTTCCCGGCGGCGATACCTATTTGCTGGTGACCACCGAAGTGAGCGACCCCGAATATCTCACGCAGCTCTTCTGGACCAGCACCCATTTCAAGAAAGAGAACGACGCATCGGGTTGGAATCCCACCCCGTGCTCGGCACGATAAGAGGCGACCATGAAAATGATTCGTAAATTCATCCCCGTTCTCTTGGCTGTGGCCACGGCCGCCACCCTGTCGGCGCAGCGCCCAACCGCTTTTGACGTCGATGTCACCGGCTACTGGACTCCGGTTCTTCATGAAGACGATCTGGAGCGCGGCAACGGTCCCGAAATTGCCGACTACGGCGGGTTCGCTTTAAACGAAGCGGGCCGCTTGTTTGCGCTTTCTTACGACCCTTCGCGCCTCACGTTGCGCCATCACCAGTGCGACGCCTACGTGATGCCGTACCAGATGCGCGCCGTTGGCAACTTCCGAATCTGGGAGGAGCGCGATCCGCACAACCAGCAACTGATCGCCATCCACATTTGGGCGCAAACCACCGAAGGCCACCGCGTCATCTATATGGATGGCCGCCCTCATCCACCGGCCTGGGCCCCGCACACCTATCAGGGCTTCTCCACCGGCAAGTATGTCGGCAACATGCTGGTGATTTACACCACACACCTGAAGCAGGGCTGGCTCCGCCGCAATGGCTCCCCCGAAAGCGATCAGGCCACTGTGACCGACTTCATCATCCGTCATGGCGATCACCTCACCGACACCACCGTGCTGACCGATCCGGTGTTTCTCACCGAACCGGAAATCCGCAGCAACAACTACGTGCGCCAGCCCGTGGATCATCACGCCTGGCTCTACGCCTGCGACGACGGTGAAGAAATTTCCGGCCGCAAGCCGGACGTCGTACCGCACTACTTCTTCGGCAAGCAACCCTTCGCCAAAGAATACTCGGAGCGCTACAAGCTTCCGTTCTACGCAAGCCTGTCCGGCGCCGATTCCGTTTATCCCGGCTACGCCGCGCGGATTAGAACCAAGACGGACGCCGATGCTACCGCGCTCTTGTCTCCCGCTCCCAACCGCCCAACTGAAACGAGCAAAGCAGTCAACCCGGAGCCGCACGATGGCGAGATCCACGTTCACCAGATCCGCGAAAACGTTTATATGTTGCTCGGAGATGGCGGCAACATTGTTGTGCAGACCGGCGATCAGGGCGCGTTCGTCGTCGATGCCGGAGAAGGGAAGCTCACCGATAAAGTTGTCGCGGCCGTGAAGCAACTGAGCCAGCGCCCCATCCAGTTCATCGCCAGCACCAGCGCACGTGCCGAACACGTCGGTGGCAATCAAAAGCTGGCGAACGCCGGCTCCGACCCCAGCCTCCCCGGATCGTTCTTTGATCTGCAGGCCCCCGGCGCAGCCACCGGACGCCAGTCCGATCCGCTGCACCATGCCACGCTGATCGCACAAAATAACGTTGTCTTCAAAATGCAGAACGCAAAGTATCCTGACGACGCGATTCCGGCCGACACCTTCGATACCGAGCGCCGCCGCAAGTTCCACAACGGCGAACTCATCGAAATATTCCCCGAGCCGAAAGCGATTACCGATGGCGATTCCATCGTCCACTTCCGCCGCGCCGATGTCATTGCCGCCGGCGATATCTTCAGCACCACGCAGTATCCGGTGATCGACCTGAAGAACGGCGGCAGCGTGCAAGGTGAAATCAACGCGCTGAACGATATTCTGAACCGCACCGGCTATGAGCACGAAGAGCAGGGCGGAACGATGATCGTGCCCGGCCACGGCTACCTGTCCGACGAGCACGAAGTGCTTGAATATCGCGACATGGTCGTCATCGTGCGCGATCGCGTGCAAGCGATGATCAACACCGGCGCGACGCTCGCACAAGTGAAGACCGCGCGCGTCACCGCCGACTACGACACCCGTTACGGAGCCAACTCCGGTCCGTGGACAACGGATATGTTCGTCGAAGCCGTCTACAACAGCCTCAAGAACCCCGCCCGCTAGTGCGGGGCCTCTTGCCCCATGGTCTCCAGCCCCGCCCGTCAAGGGCGGGGTCCCAAATCTCCAGCCCTACCTCCGTCCCACGATCTGCGCTATCGGATGCGCGCCACTTGTTTCCACGCAGCGCAGAATCTCCAACCCTTCGAAGTAGCCCGCAAACCGGCCGGGTTCGATGCAAAATCTGTGTTCTTGATCGGTGGCGAGCCGTGCCGTCGCAATCAGGATTCCTCCCGGCGTGAGTCCTTCAATCGCTCTTGCGTAAAGATCCGGTTGAAAATAACGGCAAATCAAAATCAAATCGAACGTTCCTTTAGGGATTGCGTACTCGTTTTGCTCCAGATTCGACACATGGGCTTCAACCTTCACGCCCAGCGCCCGCGCATCCCGTTGGACAATCTCAATCGCCACCGCAGACCCATCCACGGCGGTAACCGTCCAGCCCCGCTGCGCGAGCCACAAGGAGTTGTCGCCTCTTCCGCTTGCAAGATCCAGCGCTTTCCCCGGTGCAAGATCGCGGCATGTCTCGTCCACGAACGGAGAAACCCTCAACAGTGTTTCGGAAACGCAAGCGCCACCGGCTGCGGACTCTTTGTGATGCCTTAAGTCCGCCACTCGGTGGCGCTCATCCCATTCGCCGAGGCTCATACCTACAGCCTCGCACGTTCTCCACTCTCTACTTTTTTTTGCCGCCCATTCTCTCGGCGGAACCGTCGTGAGCCGCCGCCAGATCCCGCAGTACTTGCGCGGCCTCACGTGAATGCTGTGCGTAGTGTAGGGAATCCCGCGACATATCCCAGGACTCGTCGTCGAGCGGTTTCTTTGACGCAAACTGCTTGGCGACCGCTTCGTGCATCTTGGCTTCCGCCTCGTGCTCCGCCGCATGCGCCTTGTAGTGCTGCGCCAACCTCGTGTGCTCCTGCGCCGTCTTTGCCGTGGCGGCCAACTTCTGAAATTCTGCGTCCGGCATCTTCTGGGCCAACGCTCCAACCGAAACAACGGCCATCGCTCCACTCAAAAGAGCCCATCGAGCCCATTTTCCTATCCGATTCATAAAAACTCCTTGTCCGCAACAAACGTCTTGTCCGCAACAAACGTCCGCTCGCGGTTGCAAATCAGGCTGTCATGCCGATGGAGTGCAATCCATCGGCCATTCCAGCAGTTGTGCGTCGGAAGGGGCAAGTGCAATCAGCACAGCGTTTCTGCGCAACAAGAGGGCGTGTTGGTGGTAATGCAGTGGACGTAGTTGAGTTATTTCGCCCGGCTGGAACCTGCGAACGGATGGGTTCACCCGTGCGTTGCTTGAACCCACTGATTCGATGCGCGCATTCTTGAGTTCCGTGCGAAACCGGTCAGGGTATCGAAGCGTTATGTGCCGCCACGGCACCCAGCGTGCCAGTGGTCAAAAAATTCAGCCACGCAAGACGAGGGTACAGGTCCGGACGATGCCGTAGTGCCGTATGCTGCAGCAGCAGGGACACTCCCACAAAACTCGATTTCAGTAGAACCGAACTCACGCCGAACTGGCCCGCACGTCCGCCCAGCACCGGGTTCGCCTCGCTTTTGTTCCAGCTAGTCGCGATATCCGCGACATTGCCTCCGATAGCCGCGGCTACGGACCAGCGGTACAGCGTGCGCCCAGCCGGAACCGAATTCTCGCCGTTGCTCACCAGGTAGTTTCGCTCAAGTGGTGTCATGCGCCCCGACAGTTCCTCGATCGACGCGGCTGGTGCCGGAAGAACTCGATTCACTTGGGCGAAGCCTGAAAGCCCGCAGATCACGCCAACAAACAGAACTTTCGCAATCATCCGTTTCCTCGTTTCCGGGCGGCAAATATTTCGCCGCCGCCGTCTCTGGAAAACGCATCGGAGAAGGGCAGGCTGCTAAGAGCGGACTACGGGCGGGATTTTTCTGGGATAGCCTGTACTATTTGTGGAATGTTGAGGGGTAACACCGAATGCGAATCGCGAGACTCGCGTCGGTTATTGCGAGTGAAGAATTAACAGGAAACGGTATTGCGAACCGTGACTTGCGGAAAAGGATTTAGCCGACGGCCGGGGCGGCTTGGTTTTCGGCGGCATCCGTATCTGACGAATACGCTTGCGCCACGAAAGCGGAAGTGACCCGCTGGACCCGCTGATCATACGCCGCGCGGATCGCCGCCGCGCAAAGTGTGTTGATCTGGCTAGGGACGCCGCCCGTCCGTTCGAACACGGCTTCCACCGCATCCGGCGGGAAGACGACGCCGGGTGTGACGCCAGCGCGAGCCAACCGCGTGTCGATGTAAGATGCCGTTTCCGTTGCGTCCAGCGGATGCAGAGCTGCTCTCACGGCGACCTGCTGGGCGAAGGCGCGAAATGCGGGTTCGTTAAGCCGGTCTTCGATGGACGGCTCCCCGGTCAGGACTAGTTGGAGCGTTTTTTCCTTGCGGGTTCCAAAGGTAGTGAGCGCCTCAATCTCCGCCAGCGCCGCCGCATCCAGCAAGTGAGCGTCGTCCAAAAGGATTGCAAGGTTCTTGCCTTGCTCCAGACACTGCGTTCCGCGTGCCCACAAAGCAATGGGCAACGATGCCTTTCCCGTTGACGGGACGGACAATTCCAGGTCTCGCGCAATCGCTTGCCGCAAACCTGCCACGCCTTGCGGGGCCGGGCTCAAAAGTGAGAACTGGGCGGCGTCCTTTTTCAGATCCTGCGCCAGACACCGAAGGATCATCGTCTTGCCGAAGCCCTTCTCGCCCGTCAAAAGCAGAACACCTTTGCGGGACCACACGCCGTAACCAAGCCCAGCCAGGACGTCCCGGTGACTGGGACAGTCGCAATACATCGCCGGCTCAGGACCATCGTAAAACGGATCATACCGGAAGCCGAAGAACGCGAGCAGCGGATTCTGCCTTGTTTCGGCCGCTGTCGCGGAAACAGTCGCGGGAGCTTTCGCTGTTACGGAGGACGATGCGCTTTTTGCTTCGAACCCGGCTGTTGCAAATGGCAACTCGTCTTCCAGGATCTTGTCTTCCAGTATCTTATCTTCCAGGGTCTTGTCGTCAAAGATCTCGTCTTCTTCCTGGACGTCGGCTGCTACCACGGGAACCGTGTGAGTGATGCGCTCCAGCTTTGGCGCCTCCGCCGCGGGTTCCTCCACTTCCGGAAAACGCGAAAGGTCCGCCAGTCCGAAGTCGATCACCGCATGCGACATGTCGCCCTGGGCCTTGCAGAAGATGCCAAAGTGCGCCTTCACATTCCGGCCGCGTTGAATGACGAACGCCAACTGCCAGGGTTTTGAAAAAAACTGTTGATCTGTGGCGCGGGCTTCTGCGTCCAATCCCGATTCGCGGCTGGTGGTGTGATACCAACCGACCACTTCCGACACCCGCGTAACCGCAACGGCGTCTATCAACTGCTGTAGAGAATCGTGATCTTTATCGCAAAGATGGTAAGAGGGGCCGAACTCGTGTTCAATCTCGAACGCTTGAATGCCGGTTATCGTGACGCGATTGCCGGAGCGCTGACCGATGAGTATGCCGCCAATTTCCGGCCCGCCCCAAGGCGTGCGGCGGTATCCTGATTCGGCCTGTTCCGCTAGCTGTTGAAGAAGCTCCGACCGGCAATACAACTCTCCGGAAGGTAGCTGGAATCGACGAGAAAGTTCCATCCTGCCTACCCACAGAATACCATCGACAACCGCAATCAACGCCTTGTATTTTTACGTATTTTGTAGCGCAGTCCAGCGCCTGCACTCCGTGTGCGCGCGGCGAAACGGTCAAAGGCGAATCCCGGTCAACCCTAGGGGGAATTCACTATTCCCCAAGACGCGTTAGACCGACACGATACAGGTGCAGAGAACCCTTAATCCGGTTGCTGATCCTCTCCGATTGCCGCCGCACGAGTTGTACGAGAATTGCTCGGGTACCCTGGGGGACCCGGAATTCCGTCGACGAACCTTGCCGCTTCACTGTTCCCAGTACGGGTTGGGTTTCGATGAGGACACGCTTTGCGTCTTCCGCGTTTGTGATGCGGAAAAACGGGCCCTGATCGGTGCTCAAATCATCCGCGGAGAACTCGATCTCGAAGCGATAGCTCCCTGGATCCACGAAAGCCGCCTGATTCAGCGTCGCCAGTTCCAGATTGCTTTCCCCCAGGAAGCGGATGTCCAGCCCATCCTCGCGGCGAAATTGTACGGAGGGCACTTGTTCCCAGTGCCAATCGAACGGAACCCGTATCGGCTCCTGCTCGAATGCTGGATTGGTGAGCAGTTGTCGCACTTTTTCTTCACCGGAAGAATTCTTCGCTAGTTCCATCCAAGCGGTGCGGGCTTCGGGAAGCCGCTTCAGATCCCATAGCGCTTGGACCGCCCGCATTCTGGAAGTTTCGTCCTCCAGGTTGTTTTCCCGCATCCACTTCCAGGTCTCTACAAACTGGTCCGTGGAAGAGCGCGACCGTGACCATTCCAGCCATGCATGCGCCACACGCCGGTCGTTGGGGATGAGGCCGCCCAGTAGCTTGTCCTGAGGTGACGCGAAGCGCTGCACGTAGAAAAACAACACGTCATCGAAGTCGCCGGTTTGGGAGAGAATAATGGGAACGTGGCGCAGGGCTTCCTGTATTCGCCCGTGCGTGAAATCGAAGTTTGTGGCGCGCATCCGTACAGCCGAAAGGCCGGATCCTAGTTCCAGGGCGCGATCGAACGCCGCAGCAGCCTGCTCCGTCTGGCCGGTGAAGGCGAGATACTCCCCATAAGCGCACCAGCTGTTTGGGTTCGAGGCGTCCTGCAGCAACATGGCTTTGGCGGATTCGGCGTTCGCGCCATTGCGCTGCACTTGATCCACGATCAGGTCGGTCCGGCAGCCGCCCCGCATGCACGCCGCCGATTCAACCGGCGGGGGATAAAAATCAACCAGGATGGAGAGCGCCGCGGCAACCGCTGCAAGGAGTGGAAGAAGGAACCGCATCATTCCTCCCTCAGGGTGGGTGACGCGCCGATTCCCGCAATCCACGCCAGCACGACTCCATTGGCGGGAATGTAGAGATTGAAATCGACGAAACTATGCAGACCGATCGCCAGGATCGAACCAAGCAATCCAATACCGATCAGAAAATATTTCGAGCGGAAATCGAATGCGGCGGAATAGATTCCGCGGATAAGCCAAACACCAAGCGCCGCCAGCAGCAAACCTCCCGGAATGCCCAATTCGGCGAACACCTGCAGGTAATCATTGTGTGCAAAGTCGACGTTCACGTCAGGCAGGGAGGCACGAAACCGGTACAATCCGTTCTCCAGTGCGCCCAATCCGCAGCCCGTCCATGGATAAGCCCCAATAACTTTTAGTGTTTCCTTAGCGATCTGAAGACGCCCATCCGCAGTGCCCAGCGCCGGAACCAGCGAGAAGCGTGCCGCAAGCGGGCCGGTGATGAACAGCAGCACTAGAACAATGGGGATCGCAGCCACGGCCAGCCAAATTTGCCCGCCCTGAGGACCGTCCACCCTTCTGCGCGCCGCCACGTAAACCGCGGCCATGGTCGCCGACGCCGCAATAGCCGCCAGGAATCCCATTCGCGACTGCGAAACCGCAATCCCGAAAAACATGATCGCTGCAGATCCCAGCAGCAGGGAAACGCCGATCGCAGTCCCCATGGACATTGGCTCCCGATGCCGGCGGTGCGCGTTGGCGGACCAAATCGAAAAAGCCCACGCAATCGCCAGCGGATACGCCATCTCCAGCAGCCCAGCATAATGATTCCGGTTCACATAGGTGCCCGAGACGCGGACGCCAGGCGAAAACTGAAGAACTCCAAGCGCCCCCTCGACGGTTCCTGCGATGAGAACGGGAATCGTGGTTCTCCAAATCTTTGAACCCGGCCACCAGCGTCCTGCTTCTCTGGCGGTAACGTACGCCGCAATTCCGGTAAGCACGTGCAGCAGCCGTTCGACGCTCACGCTGGGGGCAACGGAAATCTGCATCCACGATTCCTGGCTGGCACCAACCGCCGCCCGGACTCTTTCCAGATCCTGCCAACGGTAAAAGGAAACCAGCCGGACAAGTGTGGCCGGGAGGGGAACTAATTGAAGGATGATCCAAAGGACCAACAGTCCGAGCAGGACAAGATCACGGGAATCAGGGGCGGTTGATCGGCGCGAGCGGACAACGGCGCTCAAAAGAGCCAGGCAAGCCATGGCTAGCCCAACCCACTGAAACTCGTGTGTGTATACGCCGCCGGTGGTGACCGCAGCAGCGGTCATGGCGATGGAACAACCGATGAGTACGAGCCAACGAACGAACTCGCGCCCGTGCGTGTGAGCCGTCAACGTTATTGGGAGGGGCTCGGATTGCGTTGCGCAAGACCGATGCCAAGCGCCGCAGCTCCAGCGGCCCCAACCACCACGCCTGTGGTGCGTCCAGCGGTCCACCACCCAGCGGGCGGCTTCGTACCGCCGAAGTCCAGATCACCGACCAGATCTGCCGGATTCGTGACCGAATTACCCGTACGCAGGATCACCGCTCCCTTTTTCTTAAGCGTGAAGTGTGCGCTACCGGAATCCAATTGGAACACGGGAACACCGTTCGACATGTTTACCCGACCCGACGCTCCAGGCGCTAGGAGCACAGTGGAGCCATCCGGGAACGTGATGGTAACGGGGGTTTTTCCTGCCTGAATGGTGTCACCAGGCAGTAATGGCCAGTTTGGTACTCCCGCGCTGGGGTTCATGGAACTCCCGCGGAGAATAAAAGACGAATCTGACGATACAAGAGCAACTTGCCCCTGGGCGACGAGACCCACGACGAGAAGCAGGCAAATCGCTATTTTTCCGATGTTTATGATCGTACGAATCATAAGGATAATTCACCATAACATGCTTGGATGGGAATTGGAATACGGTAAAGCCGCCACAACTGCAAATTCCGTGCCCAACCACCTATGCCGGTACTAGAGCCGCGGCGTCCTGGACGGTACCTCCCCCAACCAGAGAACTATCCTGGGAATATTACTGGAACTGGACAGTCGTAAGTAAAGATCGCCTCCTCTACGTGCTATCATCAGCATTTGAGCCAGCCGATCTTTCTATCGGAGGAGATTTCGTGGCTTTTGTGCAGGAACAGCCGTGGTTCGTACTAAAGGTTCGTACGCGTAGTGAGGCGTTAGTGGTAAATCACTTGCGCGGAAGAGCGTACGAAACCTTCCTGCCCACCTATCAAGAGGCCCGTCAGTATTCGGACCGGATCAAAAAAGTAGAGTCCCCATTATTTCCCGGTTACGTTTTTTGCCGCCTGGAGCCCAACAACCGCCTTCCGATTTTGAAGACGAATGGTGTCGAGTATATTCTGGGCGCCAATAATGTTCCCGAAGAAGTTCCCGTCAGGGAAATTTGTGCTTTGCAGAAGCTCATGGTGGCCGGTGTCGATGCCCGTCCTCATCCCTTCTTGCGGCGCGGGCAGAAGGTGAAGATTGGCTGCGGGGCGTTCGCCGGTGTCGAGGGACTCATTGTGCAGGAGCGCGGCGTGGATCGGTTTGTTCTTTCCATCGCCATGCTGCAGCGGTCGGTGGCGGTGGAAATGGACCGCACTTGGGTTAGACCGACCTAGTACGAAAGTTAACGTCCCTGTCATACATGATTTTGTAGATAAATTCTTTTTTTTCTTCTCACTGCCGCTTTACCCTCCCGTCAGGAGTTGCAGTTTACGTTGTAGTACATTTGTGCTTGACTTGTTTCGGATTAGCCTGTAACCTATTGTCCTGTAGGTACTAGTTGAACCTCTTCGGAGGGGGTTCTATCCAGTAGATCCCTTCTGCCGCTGTGACGAAAATGGCGGTAGCCTGCCTGATTGAAGATTTTCCCGTTCCAACGAATATCTTGTAAAGCCTTTAAAGCCAGGCTCATGCGAGGTTTCCATATGAGTGTAAAAGCGAAAACGAAGATGGTGAGTTTCCGGCTTTCTCCGGACGAGTATCATCTGTGCCGCAAGGCCTGCAATACGCACGGCGCTCGGAATATCTCCGAGTTGGCTCGTGCGGCGCTGCAGCAGATGATCATCGAGTCGGATCCGGCCACAAATGCGGATCGCGTGCGCGAGTTGCGAGAGCGCGTTCGTCTGCTCTCGGCCGACTTGGACCGGTATGCCGCGGAACTCGATGTGGAACCCGCAACGGGCCGGGTCAATTTAGAGTCGATGGCGCGTGGAGGTGTCGCATGAAGCGTTTGTTTCTATCGTTGTTGATTTGCGTGGGCTTGGTTTCGGCGCTCCCCGCTCAAACCGCCGGTTCGGGACTGGACGCGCCCTATGTCATCGGAGTGGACGATTCGCTCACCATCCATGTTGCCGACATCGAGGACTATTCTACGACTCCCTTCGTGGTCGACATGCGAGGCAACGTTACCCTGCCGAAAGTTGGGCGCATTCACGTGGCGGGGCTCACGGCGGACCAGTTGGAATCTGTAATGTCTCAAAAGCTGAAGGAATACCTGCAAAATCCGGATGTACAGGTAGTGGTAACGCAGTTTCACACTCTGCCGGTATCGGTGTTAGGCGAGGTTGGAGCGCCAGGCGTCCAACAAATTCGGGGAACGAAGACGCTGCTCGAGGTTATTCTGGCCGCCGGCGGCCTGAAGGTGGACGCAGGCAAGAACGTCACGATCACACGGCGCATGGAAGAGGGGCCCATCCCCATCGCGAACGCCAAAGCAAACGAGGCCTCCGGGTTTTACGTTGCGGAAGTGCCGACCGCTGAGGTTTCCACGCCAACGACCACCGCCGCCAATCTGGAGATCAAAGGCCGCGACGTGATCACGGTTTCTAAAGGGGAGCTAGTGTACATCATTGGCGCCGTGAAGAAACCAGGTGGCTATGTTTTGGGCGGAAACACGACTTTGACTGTTCTGAAGGCGATGGCCATGTCAGATGGCCTGGAGAGGGGCGCCTCGGCAAAGCACGCCAGGATTCTGCGGCCGAAAACGGATACAACGCGCGAAGAAATCCAAATCGATCTTCAAAAGATCATGAGCAGCCGCGCGGCGGACGTCCCGTTGCAGCCGGAAGACATTTTGTTTGTACCCACCAGTGCGAGTCGTAACATCGCTATTCGCACAGCCGAGGCCGCGATCCAAGTGGGTACGGGGCTCGCCCTGTACTCGGTTCGATTCTAGGAGTTATATGGAAAACCTTCCTTCTCCAAAAGAGATAACCGTTCGTCCGGTGAATGCCGAGACGCGGGTTGCGGGGTATCCGGGTTATGGGGCTGGGTACGGCGAAGGGTATCCTGCCGCGCCTCAGCAGGAAACCGAAGGCGGAGGATTGCTTGCCTACTGGCTGAGCATACGCCGCCACAAGGGAATGGTCCTGCTGTTTGCCACGATCGGGATCATTGGTGGCGTGCTCATGACCCTGCGTCAGACGCCGATCTACCAGGCCCGCACGTCGATTGAAGTTCAGGATATCAACCTCGATTTTCTCGGCGGTCGTCCTGTTCAACCCGTCGGTGACGACAGCAACTATGCCGCGCTTTCCGATATTCCGACGCAGGTTCGTTTGTTGCAAAGCGAAAGCCTGCGCGCCCGGGTCATCGATAAACTAAGCGCGAATGGAGCTGTTACGAAGACGGCCCCTAGTTTTCTGGCGACTTGGAAAGCCGCGCTCAAAATCGGACCCGCACAGCCCGCGTCCCAGACAGTAGACGCCCGGAGCGCCCTCATGGGATGCCGCGTGCTGTCCTCCACCACTACCCGCATCATTGACCTTCTGTGTGATTCCTCAAGCCCCGCTTTCGCCGCTGATTACGCGAACACGCTCGCAAGCGAGTTCATCGACACCAATGTCGAAGCCCGCTGGAAGATGAGTCAGCGCACCGGCGAATGGCTGGCCAAGCAGCTTGAAGATCTTCGTATCAAGCTGGAACGCTCCGAGGACTCGCTCCAAAATTATGCCCACCGGGCGAATCTGAATTTCACCGCCGAAAAAACGAATGTTTCCGAGGAGCGGTTGAGCCAGATTCAAGGCTCGTTATCCGAAGCGCAGTCCGCTCGCGTCGATGCTCAATCCCGCTACGAAATCATCAAGTCGAGCCCACCGGATGCCCTGGGCGCCATTGCGGGAGATGAGTCGCTTCGCATTCTCGAAGACAAACTGTCCGAACTTCGCCGCACCGAAGCGGACCTTCTCACCACCTACACGCCGAAGCACGAAAAAGTGGTCCGCGTGCAAGCGCAGATCGCTCCTCTTCAGGCTTCCATCCAGAAGCAACGTGCCATCACTTTGGCGCGTGCCCAGAAGGAATACGAAGGCGCGGAAAACAAGGAAAGATTGCTCACCACGGAATACGGCAAGCAATCCCAGGTGATTTCCGGCGAATCAGAGCGCTCCATCCAGTACAGCATCCTGAAGCGTGAGGTGGATTCCAATCGCCAGTTGTACGACGCCATGCTGCAGAAAGTGAAAGAGACCAGCGTCACCTCCGCCATGCGCGCCAGTAACATCCGCGTGGTTGACCCCGCGAAACCTCCCGCCGCCCCCTACAAACCGGATCTTGGCCAGAACCTCGAAATTGGCGCTATCGCCGGACTACTGCTGGGCGTCTCGTTCGTTCTTATGCGGGAACGCGCCGATCATACGATCCAGGAACCTGGGGATGCCCCATTCTGGTTGGGAGTGCCCGAACTCGGAATTATTCCCAAGGCCAAAATGGGCCTCAGTTGGAGACTTTCCTACGGTGGTGGGAACCGGCCGTCGTTAGCGAGCGCTGCCGGAGCGAATGGCGGGTCCGACAATCGTCTCAGCCTGCGGACCGAAGGAAAGATTGTCGAGTTGGTCACGTGGCAAAGCAAGCCGTCCGTGATCGCGGAAGCGTTCCGCGCGGTTCTGGTATCCATCCTGTTTGCCAATCAAGAGAAGAAGCGTCCCAGGGTTTTGGTGGTCACAAGCTCAGGTCCGGCCGAGGGTAAGTCTACCGTCGTTACCAATCTGGGGATCGCTGTTGCGGAAGTAAACCAGCGTGTCCTGCTGGTGGATGCTGAC
>JBEBFS010000001.1:0-162309 GCA_040081855.1 Bryobacteraceae bacterium
GCTGCCGCCGGGCACGGACCTGCAGGAGATGCTGTGCTCACCCTCCGAGATGGCGAAGTACCTGAACCGCCACGCGGGGCCGGGTTCCACAAAATCGGGTTCGGCCAAATAGCGCTGCACGTCGGTCTTTTGCCGGTGTACAGTAGATTGTTTGACTTTATGAGTACCCTCGCGCGCTTCTACGCTGCCACATTTGCGCTGTTCGTCCTTCCGGCCCTCGCTTATGCGCAGGCGGGTCCGAAGCCGTTTGAGCCGGTGGGACAAGATGGGGCTCGAATCGCCGCGCCCCAGACCGCCCCGGCCCCGGCACCGAAACGCGACCTCACCGGCACCTGGCTTCCCGCCGTGGGAGCGCAAGGGCAGGGCGCCGCAGGAATGCCGGCCGATGGCAAGCCCGAGCACGACCTGCCGTTCACGCCCAAGGGATTGCAGGTTTACCAAAGTCACAAGACATCAAACGGTACGACGCCTGTGCCCGCTGCGGAAGAAAACGACCCTGGGCATATTTGCGATCCGTTAGGATTCCCACGCTCCCATCTGTTTGAACTTCGCGCCACCCGGTTTATTCAGACGCCGCTGCAACTGATTCTGCTTTATACCTACGACAAGACTTGGCGTACCATTTGGAGCGATGGCCGCGCACTGCCGAAGGATCCCGATCCCACCTGGTTCGGGCATTCCGTGGGCAAGTGGACGGACGATTATACTTTTGTGGTGGATACCAACGGAACCGATGACCGCACCTGGCTCGACAACGCGGGACGTCCGCATAGTGAGGACCTGAAGGTGCAAGAGGTGTATCACCGCATCGATCGCGACAACATGGAATTGATGCTGACCATTGACGATCCGCAAATGTACACCAAGCCGTGGATCGGCTTGAATAAACTGCGCTTCCGGCTGCTGCCGCCGAACACGGAACTGCTCGAAATGATGTGTTCGCCATCAGAAGCGGACGCTTATAACAAGAGGCACGCCAATCCGGCTGCGGAAAAGAAATAAAGCCCATGACTTCTAAGCTCTCTATCCGAACCGCCACGCTTATCGCCGCTTTCGCCACCACCGCCCTGATCGCCACTGCGCAGACCGCGCCCGCTCCGAAGCGCGATCTCACCGGCATCTGGGACCCGGGCCGCCTGGGTATCGGCGCCAACGGTGCGCGGGCCAATCCGTCGGACGGCAAGCATGATCTACCGTTCACCCCGAAAGGTCTCGCGGCGATGGCCAAGAATAAGACCTCGAACGGCCCGAATCAGGTGTCGGCCGCCGAAGAAAACGATCCGGCGCACTACTGCGATCCGCAGGGGTTCCCGCGTCAAAATCTGTTTGAGCTGCGGATGATCCAGATTGTGCAGCAGCCGATACAGACGACAATTCTTTATACATACGACCGCCTGTGGCGCAGCATTTGGACCGATGGCCGGGCGCTGGCAAAGGACCCCGACCCGCGCTGGTTTGGCTATTCGACAGGTAAATGGAAAGATGATTTCACGTTCGTGGTGGAAACCAACGGCCTGGACGAGCGCACGTGGATCGACAACGCCGGCCGTCCGCATAGCGAAGCGCTGAAGGTGACGGAAGAGTACCACCTGGTGGACCGCGACACGATGGAGATCACCATGACGATTGACGATCCGGAATTCTACTCGAAGCCATGGCTGGCGCTCGATAAGATGCAGCTCAAGCGCGTGCCGCCGAACACGGATCTGCAGGATATGATCTGCGCTCCGTCCGAAGTGAACGCGTACAACAAGCGCCACGCGGCACCGGGCGGGTCGAAAAAATAGCCCTCGTTCCAGACACTAAAGTTCGTCCGGCTTCGCGCCGAAACTAGCAATAGGGCCGCCTGTCATGCGCGCAAGCGCAGTCCGGGGCGGCCTTCTTGTTTATGGAAATTAGATTCTGCGGCAGCTTTCGCGATTCAAGCAGACAGCGCCGCGGGAAGTGGTCTACGCTGGCAAGATGAGCGCGAAAGCGGCTCGCATTTCTTTGGGCAACGTGCTTCTTTTGCTCCCCGCGGCTCTTTCTCTGGCCGTGACGTGGGGGGCGGATTTCCTTTGGTTGGAAGCGGTGCTGTTTATGGTGGTGCTCGGCGCGGCCGCCGCGGTTGGGGAACGGTTGCCATGGAACGCGAAGCCGCCCGCATTTCTCGATGCCGTGCGGCGATGGAGCCGCAGTCCGCTGCTGGCCTGTTCGATTCCGGCTTTCACATCCGTTGTTTTGCGCGTCGTGCTTTTGCCTTGGGTTCCGATTCCGCACCCGGTGGTGCCCGACGAGTACAGTCACATGTTCCTGGCGAAAACGTTTTTGCTCGGGAGATTAGCCAACCCCGCACATCCTTTGTGGGAACACTTCGAGACGCTCCACATACTTTCGCAGCCGACGTACAGTTCGATGTACATGGCGGGCCAGGCCTGTTTTCTTGCACTGGGAAAGATCCTGTTCGGCGATTTATTTTGGGGCGTCGTGATTTCAACGGCTTTGTTTTGCGCCGGGCTCACGTGGTTTCTAAGGGCATACTTGCCGCCGGGGTGGGCTCTGTTTGGAGGCATCCTTGCGGCCGTCCGCATCGGTGGCGCCAGTTATTGGAACAACAGCTATTGGGGCGGAAGCGCGGGCGCGTTGGGCGGCGCACTTGTTTTCGGCGCGTACGCGCGATTGACGAAACGGTGGAGTGTAGGCTCAGCGCTGGTCTTCGGCGTGGGACTCGTGCTACTTGCCAATACGCGGCCCTATGAGGGCGCCGTCTTAGGAACGGCGTTAGGCGGGTGCCTGGTCTACGACATTCTTCGTGCACGCGGGGTCGCTGGCCGCGTGACTTGGAGTCGCGTTGTTGTTTGTACGGCTGCCATCGCCGTCGTGCTTGGGTTTTCGCTTTGGGCCATGACCCGGCACTGGCAGGCGGTCACGGGCAAGCCGCTCACCATGCCCTATGTTGTGAACCAGCAGACCTACGGATGGCCGATGACACTGCCGTGGGTGAAGGTGCCCGAGGTGCAATACCGGCATCCTGAATTCGTCCTCTATCGCGAGTACGAATTAGGCGAGCACCGCATGATCACCGTTCCTTTGCAGATTCCATTCGGCTTGCTGGTGAAGTACGCCTACAACTGGCGATTTTATTTCGGCCTCACGCTGGCCATCGTATTTGTGTTTACAACCAAAATCCTGGCGCAGCGCCGCATGCGTCCCGTCTGGGTGGCGTCCGGAATAACGTTGCTGGCGGTCGCCATGGAACAGAGCGGATACCCGCACTACTTGTCACCGTTGGCGCCCGCGATCATTCTGTTCATCGTGCAGGGGCTTCGCCACTTTGCACAGGTGCGCAAGCGGTGTTTGGGTCCGGCGATCGTCCGCGCCGTGTTGCCCATCACCTGCGTGTTGCTTGCGACGCGCGCCGTTGCGCTATCGCCCGCAAGCGCGCCGAGCGATGCGATGAATTTCTTCTCCTGGTGCTGCACCGATGTGCGGCGCAACGATCGCGAGCCCATAATCGCCCAACTCAACAAGATTCCCGGCGACCACCTGGTGCTGGTGAAATACGACATCACGGTCTACAGCACGCTTGAGTGGGTGTACAACGAACCGGATATTAATGGGTCACGAATTGTGTGGGCGAGAGATATGGGGCCGGAAAGAAATCAGGAACTGCTGCGATATTATCCAGGCCGGATGGCGCGGAGAGTGACGCTGCGGCAAGGCGAGGCAGCGCAACTAGAGCCTTTACTGCCTTGATCCAGATCAGGTTAGATCTATGACGACCGGGAATAGGGTCGGTGCCACGGTCCCCCGATGTTGTCGATTCGAGGCATCCACCCGGGTATAGGCCTAAGGTACTGGTCTGGTGCCGCCGATATATGGTTGAAGACAAGCCCTAAGGATCCGGCTGATTGGTGTGCACAGCATCCGGTCGACCTCCCTTGGAGCTTGCAGCGAGCGACGTGTTCCGGCGGTCTGGCGTATGATGGGACCGTGGCCTCGTTCAGATTTGGGGGATCTGAAAACCATGATTCGTATCGGAGTAATTGGCTATGGTTACTGGGGGCCGAATCTCGTTCGAAATTTCGCGGACAGCCGGGACTGTACCGTCGTCGCCGTATGCGACGGAAATAAAGAACGATTGGATTTGGCGCAACGCCGCTATCCTGCCATCCGTACAACAACAAACGCGAACGAGTTAATTGAGAGCCCCGACGTGGATGCGGTTGTCATTGCGACGCCGACGCATTCGCATCACCAATTGGGCATGAGCGCGCTGCGTGCCGGCAAGCACGTCCTGATTGAAAAGCCTCTAACCTCGACCGCCGCTGAGGCGGAAGCGCTGATCGAGGAGGCCGATAAACGGCGCTTGGTCATGATGGTGGACCACACCTTCCTCTACACCGGCGCGGTTCGCAAGATCAAACAGTTGCTGGACAACGGGGACTTGGGGACCATTCTTTATTATGATTCGGTCCGCGTGAATCTTGGCCTGTTTCAGCCCGATGTGAATGTCATTTGGGACCTGGCGGTTCACGACGTGGCGATCATGGATTACCTTCTCCCCACAATGCCTTTCGCGGTTTCGGCCACAGGCATGAGCCATCTTTCGGGCTGTGCCCAGAGCATCGGCTACATGACATGCCTGTTCAATAACAGCCTAATCGCCCATATTCATGTCAATTGGATGGCGCCGGTGAAGATTCGCCGCACGCTGCTCGGTGGCAACCGCAAGATGGTTGTCTACGATGACGTCGAGCCCAGCGAGAAGGTGAAGATCTACGACAAGGGCGTCACCATTTCCGATAAGCCCGACGTGATTTTTCAAAAGATGATCCAGTATCGAATGGGCGATATGTGGGCTCCTGAGCTAGAGACGAAGGAAGCGCTGGCCGTCGAGGTGGCCGAGTTCGTCCGCTGCATTGAGACTGGAGCCAAACCGATTTCGGACGGCGCCGCGGGCCTCCGGGTTGTTCGCCTGTTGGAGGCAGCCACGCAGTCCATGCATCAGCATGGGAGTCCGGTGGAAATCAAGGATAGGAGCATTTTGCGTGATTCCTCTAGTCGATCTGCAGGCGCAGTATCAGACCATCAAGGACGAAATTCGGGTGGCAATCGACGCCGTTCTGAATTCGAGCCAGTACGTCCTCGGTAAGCAAGTTGCCGATTTCGAACGCGCATTTGCGCAATACTGCGAAACATCCCACTGCGTCGGTGTAAACACTGGTACCAGCGCATTACATCTCGCATTGCTTGCGGCCGGCGTTGGTCCTGGCGATGAGGTGGTTACCGTTCCATTCACATTCGTGGCGACGGTGGCCGCAATTTGCTACACCGGAGCACGGCCCGTGTTTGTGGACATCGATCCGGAATCCTTCACAATGAATCCGGCGCAATTGGAAAAGGCGATTTCGCCGCGCACCAAGGTAATTCTGCCGGTTCATTTGTATGGTCAGCCGGCGGACATGGATCCGATCATGGAGATCGCCCGAGGGCGCAATCTCATCGTCATTGAAGATGCGGCACAGGCGCACGGAGCGCGCTATCGCGGACGGCGCGTTGGCGGCATCGGTGACATCGGGTGCTTCAGTTTTTATCCAGGAAAGAATCTTGGCGCTTATGGCGAGGGCGGCGGCGTGACGACCAATAACGACGAGTTCGCACGCACGATTCGCATGCTCCGCGATTGGGGTCAGGAAAAGAAATATCATCACGATCTTCGCGGATACAACTACCGGCTGGAGGGTATCCAAGGCGCTGTCTTAGACGTGAAGCTGCCGCGCCTGGATCAAGCCAACGAACGCCGCGTCGCCCACGCTGCCTTGTATGATGAATTGCTGGCGGATTCGGGAGTGCAAACGCCGCGGCCCACCACCTGGGGCACGCACGTCTATCACGTCTACGCCGTGCGCGTGCGGCAGCGTGAAGAGTTGCAGCGCGAACTGACGGCAGCGGGGGTTCAGACCGGTATCCATTATCCGATTCCCGTGCACTTAACCAAGGCGTATTCAAACCTCGGCTACACCCGTGGAGATTTCCCGGAAGCCGAGCGCGCCGCAAACGAAGTCTTGTCGTTGCCGATGTTCCCTGAATTGACCAGCGAACAGGTGAATACGGTGGCCTCCGCGGTGCGGAGTGTGGTTGCAATGGGAACAAATGCCAACGCAGTCATTACCGCGTGACCACAAGACCCTAAGGAGAAGAACTCGTGCCAGTCGCTGCTAATGTCCGTCTTGCTGCGGACGTGATTTTGCATTATCCCGACCTGGTCAACCTGTACGGTTGCGAAATTGGAGAGGGCTCGGCGATCGGACCATTCGTGGAGATTCAAAAAGGAGTTAGCGTTGGACGGCGATGCAAGATCTCGTCGCACAGCTTCCTCTGCGAGGGAGTCACGATTGAGGACGAGGTGTTCGTTGGGCATGGTGTCATGTTTATCAACGACCGGTTCCCGCGTGCTCATGGGGAATGGACGCTTGAAAAAACCCTCGTGAAAAGCGGCGCGTCGATTGGAAGCGGAGCCGTAATCATGTGCGGGGTGACCATCGGAGAACGTGCCTTGGTTGGAGCCGGCGCCGTTGTTACCCGCGACGTGCCGCCCGGAACAACCGTTGCCGGAGTTCCAGCGCGTTTGAAACGGTAGTTCTCCCAATTTCGGTTGGGCCGAGAGCAAAAGAGGTTGCAGATGAACGCGCGCAAAGACACCGAGGAGGGAATGTTGGTTTTGAACCCGCTGACTCGACTCAGGTCGAAACTGCGGTTCCATGCCGAGGCGCTTGATCGAACTCCCTTCCTACCCCTTTACTGTTCTGCAGTTCTGTACGTGCTTTTCGGAATATTATGGTCTCGGCGTCCACTCTGGTATGACGAGCTAATCACGTATTACATTGCCAAGTCTCCAAGCTGGGCGCATATGTTCGGTGCGCTTGCAAAACACGATCTAAATCCGCCTTTGCAGGCACTTTTAACTGGCTGGTCGTTGAGGTTATTTGGCGATAGCGACTTCGCGGCCCGGATACCATCGTTTCTCGCCTTTGGATTGGCGAGTTACTGCGTCACAAGATTTGTCGGATCGCGCTTGGGGCGATTCTACGGATTGACGGCGATGTTGGCTCTGTGGACAACAATCTTCCTAGACTACTCGAGTGAAGCGCGGCCCTATGCCCTGATGGTTGCCTTTTTTGGAGTGGCCATCGTGAGTTGGCAATCATTCATCGACGGCCGTAAACCTATCCCCGCATTGATCGGAATCACTCTGGGTATTTCCGGAGTGCTTATGAGTCATGTATTTGGCTGCGTGCTGCTGCTTCCTCTCGGAGGCGCGGAAGCGTTGCGCTCCTGGGATCGGAGAAGGCTTGACTGGAAAGTGTGGACTGCCTTTCTGGTTCCCGCTCCTTGTCTCCTGATATACATTCCGATGGTTCGGACGTATCATAATCTTGCCTCGGCCTACCCCCCGGAGTTTGAGGCGTCACTACTGAAAGCGGTTACATTTTTCAGTGAAGTCTTATCTCATGGCGGCATCTATCTTTTCCTTGCGCTCGCGGGAGCAATCTGTCTGAGTTCGAACGACGACACGGAAGATCACTCGACTCCGCTAGCGTTTCTTCGACACGAAGTAGCGCTTTACGTCGGATTGCTGTCGATTCCGCTGCTGATCAATTTGGTCCTTATGATGCGGGGCGGAGCATTTTGGCCGCGCTACGCGATTGGAGCCGGTTTCGGCATGAGCTTTGCGTTCGCTCATCTGATTGCATACGCCACGGGTGGAAGCCGTTCTGCCGCAGCCGTGGCCGCGCTCATCTTGGGCGCAGGAATTCCATTGACCCGGATCGTGACTCCCCTTATGGAGCCACACAAACTGAATGTGACGAAACGAATTTCTTGGCCGGAGCTGGACTCTAAGCTTCCGATTGTTGATGCAAGCGGCCTTACGTTTCTCGAGATGAACAAAAGAGAAAGCCGCGAGTTCCTGTCGAGGGTTTATTACTTGACGGATCGGGATTCCGCCGTTCGCTTCGCCCATGCCACCATCTTCGAAGCGTTTGACACTCTCGGGAATTGGTTTCCAATCGATGCGCACATCGCGCCTTATCGCGAGTTTACTGCCGAGTCCCGGCATTTCTTTGTGCTCTGCACGTTGAATTACCCGGAGGATTGGTTGATTGGGAAGCTAATGCATGACGGAGCCACGCTGAAATTTCTTGGGGAAGTTCGAGCAGGGTATAGGGATTCCATGGTCTTTGATGTTCGTTTGGGAGATCCTGAATCTGCTGCCTCCCCCAATAAGTGATACACCGTGCGAGCGTCGGCGTGTTATAAGTCGCCGATCAAAGGAACACGAGGAGAATACATCAGGATGAGTACAGATTCATCGATTGAGAAAATACGATCGCAGATACTCCTTTATCATTCGACTGCGACCATGACGGATCGCGAACGGGCGACCGCTCTTGGGCTTCCCGAAGGATGCCGGATTAGAGCGGGTGCGAAAATTCTCCGGCCCGAGAATTTCCAGTGCGGACATCACGTTTGGATCGGTGAAGGCGCAATCCTGGACGCACAAGGCGGGCTCTCGATTGGAGATTACACGCAGATTGGCTTAAACGTAATGGTTTGGTCGCATACGAGTATCAAGCAGGCACTTCGGGGGGAAACATGCCACTCGTCCAATTCGATCAAGTATGCACCCACTTCTGTTGGAAGCCGTTGCTGGATAGGGGGGCCATCGGTAATTTATCCCGGTGTCAAAATCGGGGACGGTGTAGTCGTCATGCCCTTTAGCGTTGTAGATTCCGACGTGCCGGACGGAGAGTGGGTCACGGATCATCGTGTCTTTAAGCGGAGTGCGAAGCGAATCGAAGAACTGGAGGTCCGGATAAGGGAACTCGAAAAGAAAATTGGCCAGGAGAGAACTTAACATGAGCCTCGATGCGCCACAGGATCGTGCTGGGTCAGGCGGCGAATCCATCGATACGAAGAATCATCCCCCCCGTATTTCGATTGTGACTCCCGCTTTCAATGAGTCCGCGAATCTCCCGTTGCTGTATGACCGTATACGGGCGGCGTTGGAGCCAATACCGGTGGTCTGGGAATGGGTTGTCGTGGATGACTACTCGTCAGATGGAACATTTGAGGTTCTCTCTCATCTCGCGCAAAATGATCCTCGAGTACGAGGCTTTCGATTTGCACGCAATTCAGGATCTCATAAGGCACTCACGTGTGGTCTTCGGGAGGCCTTGGGCGATTGTGCGGCGATAATGGCTGCCGATCTGCAGGATCCCCCGGAGATCCTGGGGCCTATGATTCACAAATGGATGACCGGATCCCAGGTGGTTTGGGCTGTCCGGTCTGCTCGACACGGCGAAGCAGCGTCAACAGTGATTTTTGCTCGAATGTACTACTGGCTCATGCGTCGATTCGTTGGTTTGCAGCAAATGCCCCCATCTGGCGCGGACTTCTTCTTGCTCGACAGGCGTGTTCTGGATGCGTTCCGCTCTTTTCGCGAGCACAATACCAGTCTTATGTCTTTGATCCTGTGGATGGGTTTTCGCCAGGATAGCGTGAGCTATGAGAAACAAGCTCGCGTGCACGGGTCGTCAAAGTGGAATCTGGAGATGAAGCTGAAGCTGCTTGTGGATTCCGTGACAGCGTTTACGTATAAGCCACTTAGGTACATGTCGTATGCGGGGTTCACTATCGCTACTCTCGGTTTCTTTTACGCATTAGTTGTCATCATCAATGCGCTCGCAGGGCATCCAGTGGAAGGGTGGACTTCGCTCATGGTGGTCATGCTGGTTTTAGGCGGTTTCCAAATGCTTATGATGGGGGTCCTTGGCGAATACCTCTGGCGTGTCCTCGATGAAGCGCGTCAAAGGCCGCTCTACCTAATTGAGACAACTGTTGGACGATCGACATTTCTGCCGACCGCTGTTGTTGGCCAGTCCGCTCCCATGCAACCAGGAAGATACCAATAATCATGAAAAACAAACGAATCTTGATCACAGGAGGCGCGGGCCTCATTGGATCTCATATTGCCGATCAATTGATTGAGCGCGGCGTGAAGGAAGTTGTCATACTCGACAATTTTGTTCGCGGGCGCATGGCGAATATCGCGGACGCGGTTGCTAGCGGGCGTGTCACTGTCATCGAGGGCGACATTCGCAACATGGCCGATGTGGCGCGCGCGATGGATGGCGTCGATATTGTCTTCCACCAGGCGGCGATCCGCATCACACAATGCGCTGAGGACCCAAGGTTGGCGCTTGAAGTGTTGGTGGATGGAACGTTTAATGTTGCCGAGCAAGCGGTGAAGTCGAAGGTTTCCAAGGTGATTGCGGCCTCGTCGGCGTCGGTTTACGGGCTTGCGGAGGAGTTTCCCACCACCGAGCGCCAGCATCCCTACGACAACCGCACTCTGTACGGCGCTGCCAAAGTGTTTAATGAAGGCCTATTCCGAAGCTTTAACGATATGTACGGGCTTCCCTACGTCATGCTCCGCTACTTCAATGTTTATGGACCCCGTATGGATATCTACGGCGTTTATACCGAAGTGCTCATCCGGTGGATGGAGCGAATCGCCGCGGGCAAGGGACCGCTGATTTTCGGTGACGGAACGCAGACCATGGATTTTGTTTGCGCGCCCGATATCGCCCGGGCCAATATCGCGGCCGCCGAATCGGATGTGATCGACCAGGTGTTCAACGTCGCCAGCGGCGTTGAGACAAGCCTGAACGATCTTGCCAGGACGCTGCAGCGCGTGATGGGTTCCACCGCTCCGATTGAATACGGACCGGAGCGGAAAGTAAATCCGGTCTCGCGCCGCTTGGCCGACATTTCGGCGGCTAAGAGCATTCTCGGTTTTGAGACAACAACGTCGCTGGAAGAAGGATTACGCCAACTAGTCGAGTGGTGGCAGGCCGAGAAGGTCAAGGGCGAACTCGTGCATGCCTGAAAAGCGGAGCATTCCCGTGGCGCGTCCGTGGATGGATTCCCGGGAAGCCGACGCCGCGCGACGGCCAATCGAAAAGGGCTGGGTGACGCAGGGGCCGGAGGTCGCGGCCTTTGAACGGGAATTCGCTGCTTTTGTGGGGGCACCGCATGCGTGCGCGGTTTCAAACTGCACGACGGCGTTGCATCTCGCCCTGTTGGCGTGCGGCGTTTCGGCAGGCGACGAAGTGGTTACGGTGTCGCATTCCTTTGTCGCCACCGCCAGCTGCGTTGTGCACTGCGGTGCGGTGCCGGTATTTGTGGACATCCAGCCAGACACGTTCAACATTGATCCCGCGGAAATTGAAAAAGCAATCTCTCCGCGAACCAAAGCGATCCTGTGCGTTCATCAGATGGGAATGCCCTGCGATCTCCGTGCGATTCTCGATATGGCAAACCGCCGCGGGCTGCCTGTCGTTGAAGACGCCGCTTGTGCGATTGGCAGCGAGATTCGGTGGGGATCGGAATGGCAGAAGATCGGGAAGCCTCACGGCGATATCGCCTGTTTTTCTTTTCACCCCCGCAAGCTGCTGACAACGGGCGATGGCGGTATGCTCACTACCGCGAACGCCGAGTTCGATGCCCAATTTCGTCTATTGCGCCAACATGGGATGAGCGTTCCCGATAGCGTTCGGCACGGAGCGAACCGCGTCATTTTCGAAGAGTATTTGGGCGTTGGCTTCAATTACCGGATGACCGACATTCAAGCCGCAGTTGGCCGCGAGCAACTCAAGAAACTGCCGGAGATGGTAGCCACGCGCCGCAAGCTTGCGAGCCGGTATTGCCAGATCCTGAAGGATATTCCTGGACTGAGTTTTCCGGAAGAACCGGAATGGGCGCGGTCGAATTGGCAGAGCTTCTGTGTTCGCTTGCCGGAGACGTGGGGACAGGTCGAAGTGATGCAGCATATGCTGGACTCCGGCGTCGCGACTCGCCGCGGCATCATGTGCGCGCACCGGGAGCCTGCCTATGTTGACGTTCCATGGCGATGCGCCGAATCCGCGGGCACAAACGACTCCTGCAAATGCCCGCCGAAATCCTGCCGGCAACTGGCGCAGTCGGAAACGGCCCAGGATCGCTGCATCATTCTGCCTCTATTCCACGATCTATCGGAAGAAGACCAGGATTACGTCGCGGAAACTTTGGGGCAGTTCGCGGCGAAGCTGCAGGCCCGGTAATTCTACCGTCCGGGCTCAACAGACCCGTCGTGCCGGCAGTAGCTGTCCGCGCGGCGTTCTGCTATCTTTCTTTGATAGTAAGGAGGTTTCCATGCGTAAGTACGTTCACGGCGTGGCCCTGTTCGGGGCTGGAATGATCGCCGCTCTTTTCTTGATGCAGCCTAGTCAGGCGCAAGATGACCGGTTGACGGGGATTCGTGTCAATCACGTCGGGATCTGGGCGAAAGATTTTGACGAGACCATCAATTACTACACGAAGACGCTAGGGTTCAAGGAAGCGTTCACGTTCAAAGACAAGGACGGGAAGGTGACCACGGCGTACTTACAGATGAACAAGGAAAACTTCTTTGAGATCGCGCGCACTCCCGCCGACCGCTCGCCGGGATTGAACCACGTGGGCATCTGGGTGGACGACATCACTGCGACGGTCGCAAATCTTCGCCGCCGGGGGATTCAGGTGAATGACGCTCGCTCCGGAAATAGCGGCGCGCCGCTGACGAACGTGACGGATCCGAACGGCGTTCGCCTGGAGATTCTCGAATATCCGGCAACGTCTTCTCAGAAGAAGGCAATGGACGCGTGGCGCTAGAAAGACAACCGCGGGCGTAAGCTAAACGATTTGGTTCATTGCGGCGGCGGGCGCTTCTTCGGGCTTCCGGCGGAAATGCCAGAACCCGAGGGAGCCCCACAGGCCGACCAAAACGTAAGAGACCACCTGAATCATCAGGATGTAGCCGATGGCGTCGGCTTTGCGAAAACCGAACGGCGTCAGAATGCTGACGGCAACAAACTGGTAGATGCCAACGTAGCCGGGCGTCGAGGGCAAAGCGCTTCCCAGCCCAAGTCCCGTGATCAGCAGAAACGCAACGGGAAGCGGTAGATCCAATCCCAAACCCTTGGCGCAGGTGACCGCGCTGACGGCGTCCAGGCACCAGATCACGATGGTCAAACCAAGAAACGTCGACGCGCGGCCGGCGTCATGGAACGCGCGGAAGCCATCCAAAATGTGCTCCAGCCAGCCGATCAGCTTGTCGCGAATGCCGTCGGGAATCGGAAGACGCCGCAGGATTTCGACACCCAGCTTTTCGAGCCGCGGCAATAGCGCGATGGAGATCACGCCAATCGTGCCGACGATCGCGAAAGGTTTGGTCGCCTTGCCAAGCCAATCCGGCTGCGAAGGTAGTGTCAAAAGAACCAGTGCGCTGATGACCACCAGCGCCAGCGCATCCACCATTCGTTCCAGAAGTGCGGTGGTGAGCACGTAGGCCCTAGCCAATCCGGCACGCGTGCTGATCATCATGGTGCGCGCCAGTTCGCCAGCTCTTGCCGGCAGAAAGTTGTTTCCGAAGTAGCCGATAGATGTCGCCCAGAACGCTGTGCTGACGCTCACGGGTCCCGCAGAACTGAGCAGCACCCGCCAACGGTAGGCGCGTAAAAACAGCGCGACCGTATTCAGCAGGCAGACCAGTACAAGATATTCTTTCTTCACCCCGGAAATGAGTATCCAGACCTCCCCCCAACTGATGCCCCGCAGTGAGTAGTAGAGAAGGACACCGGCCAGACCCAGCGCGACCAGTGTGGCCACCACCTTAGCCGCGGACATTTTCGATGGAGCCGCGTTGCTTGGGGTCGCGGGCACGGCGCTCGTCTCCGGAGTATTCATGGAATGGGTGTGCCTGCGGCTCCTCTTTATTCTGCCTGATTTCTAATCGGCGGAAGGGGATTGCTCTGTTAGAGCCGCGCTGGGCGATGGCGATTTCGGCGGCGAATACTTCCTGATCGCCTCGGCAGGAATATGCAATGAAGGCGGACCGATTCTCTTGCGGCCGCACGATGAAGATTTGATTTGCGCTGCGGGTGGCGGTAAATCTACCGTATGAATATGGGCGATTACGAAAAGCTGGGCGTGTTCTATCTTGGCCGGCAGTATGACACGGAAACGAAGAAGGCGAATGGAGCCCTTCTTTACGATGCGAAAGATCTGGTGACGCACGCCGTGTGCGTTGGCATGACCGGCAGCGGCAAAACCGGCCTTTGCATCGGGCTGATCGAAGAAGCGGCCATTGATGGCATCCCGGCGATTGTCATCGACCCTAAAGGCGATCTCACCAACCTACTTCTCACCTTCCCCGAACTTCGACCCGAAGATTTCCGCCCATTCATCAACGAAGAGGAGGCGCGCACCAAAGGCGTGGCGCCGGATGATTACGCGGCACAGCAGGCGGCCCTTTGGAAAAAAGGACTTGGCGATTGGGATCAGCAGCCGGATCGCATAGCGCGTCTGAAATCGGCCGCGGAGTTTGCCGTGTATACGCCCGCAAGTTCGGCGGGGCGGCCTGTGTCTATCCTTCGTTCGTTCGGAGCGCCGGATGCCGCGCTGATTGATAACCGCGAAGCAATGCGCGAACGGGTGATGGGCACGGCATCCAGCCTGCTCTCGCTGGCCGGTATCGATTCCGAAAACACACAGAGCCGCGAGCATATCTTGATGTCGACGATCCTCGACAAAGCCTGGCGCGCGGGGCAGGATCTGGACTTGGCAGGTATCATCCAACAAATACAAAGCCCGCCGGTGACAAAGATCGGCGTGATGGACCTGGATTCTTTCTTCCCGGCCAAGGACCGCTTCCAACTGGCCATGGCGCTGAATAATCTGCTCGCCTCGCCGGGCTTTGAAGCGTGGCTCGAAGGGGAGCCGCTGGATCTCGGCAACATGCTATACACGGCGTCGGGAAAACCGCGCGTGGCGATCTTTTCGATCGCGCACCTGAGTGACAGCGAACGCATGTTCTTTGTTTCGCTGCTCTTGAACCAGACGCTTTCCTGGATGCGCACGCAATCGGGCACCACCAGCCTGCGGGCCCTGCTCTACATGGATGAAATCTTCGGCTACTTCCCGCCGGTGGCGAATCCGCCGTCGAAGCAGCCACTGCTGACCTTGCTGAAGCAGGCGCGCGCGTTTGGTTTGGGCGTGGTGCTGGCGACGCAGAACCCCGTGGATCTCGACTACAAAGGCCTGTCGAACGCAGGCACGTGGTTCATCGGGCGCTTGCAAACCCAGCGGGATAAAGACCGGTTGCTGGACGGGCTTGCGGGCGCAGCGGGCGAATCGGGCGGCAAGTTCGACCGTCAGTCGGTGGATGACTTGATATCAAGCCTCGGCAGCCGTGTGTTCGTAATGAATAATGTTCACGAAGACGCGCCTGAGGTGTTCCAGACCCGCTGGACGCTTTCTTATCTGCGCGGCCCGTTGACCAGAGATCAAATCCGTTTGTTGACCACAGCTTCGGCGAAAGAAGTTCCCGCCGCGGAGGCGGCGCCTGCGAAGGTGTCCGCAAAGGCTTCGGGCGCAGCCCCATCCGCAGGTGGAGCGCGGCCGGTTCTTCCCCCTGAAATCACGGAACACTTCCTGCCGGTGCGAGCGCCACAACCGGCGGGAGCGGAACTCTATTGCGGCCCCATGGTGTATGGTTCGGCCCAGGTCCGGTTCACGGATAAGGCGACGAAGGTGGATGAGCTGCGCGATTTTTCGTTCATCACACCGATTGGCACCGGTGCCATCGCGGCGGATTGGGCGTCGGCACAGGAAGTAGAGGCCGGGCCAGCGGATTTGGAGGCGGAACCTGCGGAAGGCGCGCGCTTTGCCGAAATGCCCCCTGCGGCCGCGAAGGCCAAGAGCTATGCAACTTGGGAAAAAGATTTCGGGACCTGGCTTTATCAGACCCAAAAACTTTCTCTGCTCCGCAGTCCGGCTACGGGCGTCACTTCGAATGCGGGCGAGAGCGAGCGCGATTTCCGCACCCGCTTACAGCAAACCGCGAGGGAACAGCGCGACGCCGTGGCGGAGACGCTGCGGCAAAAGTACGCGCCGAAGCTTGCGACCTTGCAGGAGCGTTTGCGGCGCGCCCAGCAAATGGTGGAGCGGCAACAGGCCGAAGCGGCGCAGCAAAAGATCGGAACGGTGATTTCCATCGGCACCACCCTGCTGGGCGCGTTCCTAGGCCGCAAAGCTATCAGCACGACAACGATTTCGAAAGCCTCCACGGCAGTCCGCACCGCTGGACGCATGATGAAAGAGAATCAGGACATTGCCCAGGCGGGAGAAACGGTGGAGGTGCTGCAGCAGGCGCTCAATGACCTGAATGCGCAATTCCAGGCCGAAGTGGAAGCGGCTCAGGCGAAACTGAGCCCGGAGAATGAGCCATTGGAAGGGTTGGAGATCGCTCCGAAGAAGTCGAACGTCAACGTGAAACTGGTTGGATTGGTTTGGGTTCCGTATTGGAAGTCGGGGAACGGAGACCCGGAGACCGCCTGGTAGCGGCTATTTCCCCTGCGATTTCGACTTGTTGTCTTGCGCCGTTGATTTCTGATTGCCCGGGTTTTGGTTTTGGCTGCCCTGAGAGGGGGCCTTATTCGGGTCGGGCGAGGCGACGAAGCCGTTCAGGTTGCGGTGGTCCCGGAAGTATTTCCCTGCGTCATTCAAATACCAGCCGCCGGGAGGATGGCAGTAGGCGCATTCCTGCTTGGTGCGGCGGGTGTAGTCCGGCCGAGCGAAACCTGGCACCGCGGCCACGAAAATAGCCGCCATGAGGCCAAGAGTATGAGCGGGTCTGCGGGTCCGGGTCATCGATAAATAGCTCCCTGATAGTGAGACGAAGCCTGCGAAAACGGCGTTTCCCAGTATAACAATCGGCCTCCGTGCCGACTTTGCGGCTGCATTCGGCCGATTCCGGTGTATGCTGGACCCAACGTGACTTCTTCTTTGAGGAAAACGGTTTGAGGGAAACAATTTGAGGAAAATGGGCGCATGAAGCTTCTGATCCGCTGGGTGATCACCAGCTTCTCTCTGTTCGTTGCCGCTTGGCTTGTCCCGGGCATTCGCGTGGACGAAGGCGGCTGGAAGGTTTTCGCGCTGATGGCCCTGGTGCTGGGCTTGGTGAACGCTATTGTCCGGCCGCTGTTGAAGTTTCTATCGTGTCCGCTGATCGTCCTGACCCTGGGCGTTTTCGTACTTGTTATCAACGGCTTAACGCTATGGATCGCCTCCGGAATCGCCACTGGCTGGTTCGGCGTCGGCTTCCACGTGGACGGTTTTGTGCCGGCGTTTCTAGGGGCGCTGATTGTCAGCATTGTTTCGGTTCTGCTGAATACCTTCGTTCCCGACAAAAAACCCGGCGATTAACTCCTTCGTTTCCGTCACCTTTAGCGTGAACACGTTACGATAGAAAGAGGCGCCGCCTCTTTTTTCCAACATGTTAGGCACGCCTCATTTTCCATGAACAAACTACGCCAGCAGCAGCTTTATGACGCCCTAGCATCCCGAATTTTGATCCTGGACGGCGCCATGGGGACCATGCTGCAGGAGCACAACCCAACGGTAGAGGATTTCGGCGGGGCGCGCCTGGAGAACTGCAACGAGAACCTGTGCCGGACACGCCCGGAATGGGTGACCGGCGTACACCGCGAGTACTTCAGGGCCGGTTCCGATATTGTTGAAACGAACAGCTTCCAGGGTTCGCCGATCGTGCTGGCGGAGTTCGGATTGGAAGATCAGGCCCACCAGCTGAATATGCTCTCCGCGAAGCTGGCGCGGCAAGCCGCGGATGAATTTTCCACGCCCGCGAAGCCCCGATTTGTCGCCGGATCGATGGGTCCGACGACGAAATCGATCACGCTGCGCGGCGACGTCACCTTCGAGCACATGAGTGAGGGGTACTACGTACAGGCGAAGGGCTTGATGGAGGGTGGCGCGGACATTCTGCTGGTGGAAACGGCGTTCGATACGCGCAACATTAAGGCCGCCGTATTCGCGATCAAGAAACTGGAGCGCGAGGTTGGCCTACCCATTCCGCTGATGATTTCCGGAACCATCGAACGCTGGGGAGCGATGCTTGCCGGGCAGCCGATTGACGCATTTTATGCGTCGCTTGCGCACGCGAATCTTTTGTCCATCGGTCTGAACTGCGCGACGGGTCCGGATCTGATGACCGACCATATCCGCACGCTGGCGGAGATGGCCTCCACCCGCATTTCCTGCTATCCCAATGCCGGCCTTCCGAACGAGGAAGACAAGTATTTAGAGACGCCGGAGTCGCTGGCGAAACAGCTCGAAAAGTTTGTGGAACGCGGATGGTTGAACATTGTCGGCGGCTGCTGCGGAACGACGCCCGCACACATTCGCGCCATCGCGGAGATGGCCGACGGCCGCGCGCCGCATCAAGTGAATCCGCCGTCGCACCGCGCGTATTACTCGGGCATCGAACTGGTGGAGGCCGAAGAGAGCAACCGGCCGCTGATTGTCGGCGAGCGGACGAACGTGATCGGCTCGCGCCTCTTCAAGCAGATGATCGCCGAAGAGAAGTGGGAAGAGGCGAGCGAAATCGCGCGCTGGCAGGTACGCAACGGCGCACACATCGTCGACGTCTGCCTGCAATCGTCGGAACGCGAAGAATTCAAGGACATCGATCCCTTCTACGGCAAGCTGATGCCAAAGATCAAAGCGCCGGTGATGATTGACACCACCGATCCGAAGGCGATCGAACATGCGCTCACCTGGTGCCAGGGCAAGAGCATCATCAATTCAATCAATCTGGAAGACGGCGAAGAAAAATTTGAGCGGGTCTGCCCCGTGGCGAAGTCGTTCGGCGCTGCGCTGGTTGTGGGCACCATCGACGAAGACAAGTTGCAGGCGCAGGCGTTCACGCGCGAACGCAAACTAGCGGTGGCGGAACGCTCCGTGAAGCTGCTGACCGAAAAGTACGGGATTCCGCCGGAGGATATCATCATCGATCCTCTTGTATTCCCCTGCGCGACGGGCGATGAAAATTACATCGGCGGCGCGGTGGAGACGATTGAAGCGATTCGTCTCATCAAGGAATCGATTCCCTACGTGAAGACGATTCTGGGCGTCTCGAACATTTCCTTCGGCCTGCCCGCCTCGGCGCGCGAGGTGGTGAACTCTGTATTCCTTTACTACACGACGAAAGCGGGATTGGATCTCGCCATCGTGAACGCGGAGAAGCTGGAGCGCTTCGCCTCGATCCCCGACGAAGAGCGGCGGCTTGCGGAAAACCTGTTGTTCAACACGCCCCCAGCCGGATCCGCCAACGAAATTTTGCGCACCGCGCCAGAAGACTGGCGCCAGCAAACGCGCGAGCAAAAAACCGGCATCAATCAGCATCACATCGCCGCGATCACGGAATTCTTCCGCAGGGCTGGCAAGAAAGAAAAGAAAAAAGCTGCCGAACTGCCGCTGGACGAACGCCTTGCGACCTACATTATCGAAGGCACCAAGGACGGACTGATTCCGGATCTGGAGCTGAAGCGTGCCGAAGGCGCAGCGCCGCTCGAAATCATCAACGGGCCTCTGATGGCTGGCATGACGGAAGTCGGCCGGCTGTTTAATAACAACGAACTGATCGTCGCGGAAGTGCTGCAATCGGCGGAGGCGATGAAGGCCGCCGTGGGGCACCTGGAGCAGTTCATGGAGAAGTCGGAATCCACTACGCGCGGCAAGATTGTGCTCGCCACGGTGAAGGGCGACGTCCATGACATCGGCAAGAATCTGGTCGAAATCATTCTCTCGAACAACGGCTATCATGTGGTGAATTTGGGCATCAAGGTCGCTCCCGATGCGTTGATTGAGGCTTGGCGTGAACACAAACCGGACGCCATCGGTTTATCGGGCCTGTTGGTGAAGAGCGCGCACCAGATGGTGACCACGGCGTCGGATTTCCGCGAAAAAGGCGTGCAGGTGCCGCTACTGGTGGGCGGCGCGGCGCTTTCAGAAAAGTTTACGACCACGCGCATCGGCCCGGCGTACGCGGCTCCCACGTTCTACGCCAGGGACGCCATGACGGGCCTGCGTATCATGAATGAATTGATGGACCCCGCGACGCGCGAGACCGTCATCAGCACCCACATCTTTACCTCGACGGGTGCTCTTCCCGTGGAAACAAAACCCGAAGTGAATACGGGTACCCGGCGCAGTCCCAAAGTGCGACCGTCGCTCGATATTCCCGCAGCCCCGTATCTCGACCGCCGCGTGCGCGAGATGCCGCATCTCTCCGAAGTATGGAGCTACATGAATCCGTACATGCTCTTCGGACGGCATCTCGGCTTCAAGGGAAATTTCGAAAAGTTGCTGGCCGAGCGTGACCCGAAGGCATTGGACCTCTTCCATGACGTCGAAAAAGTGAAAACGTACGCGCTGCCGTGGATGAAGGTGCGCGCGGTGTGGCAGTACTTTGAAGCCGAGCGCGACGGCAACGCCGTGAACCTGTTCGCCCCCGGCGAAACGAAGCCGCGGCACACGTACCAGTTCGGACGGCAGCCGAAAGCCGATGGACTCTGTTTGAGCGATTACATTCTGGATTCCCAGGATGGCCGCCGCGATCATCTCGCGTTCTTTGTGGTGACGGCAGGTGAAGGCGTGCGCCAACATTCCGAAGAGGCGAAGCAGAAAGGCGAATTCTTCCTCGCTCACGCGCTACAGGCATTGGCCATTGAAACGGCGGAAGGCGCGGCCGAATGGCTCCATCGCCGAATTCGCGAAGATTGGGGCTTCCCCGATTCGCCAACCATGACGATGCAGGATCGCTTCACATCGCGTTATCGCGGGAAGCGTTACAGCTTCGGATATCCGGCGTGCCCGAACCTTGAGGACCAGCAGAGCCTGTTTGCGCTGCTGAAGCCCGAAGAAATCGGCGTCCAATTGACGGAGGGCTTCATGATGGACCCCGAGGCAAGCGTGAGCGCGATGGTCTTTCATCATCCCGATTGCAGCTACTTCACGGCCAGCGATACGGGCCCGAAGGAAGACAACGCGAACTCGATGGAGAGTTCCGCGAAGTCATGACCGTAAAGAAGCGCAAACCATCGGTTCGCAAGCTGACGGCTCCGCAGACGCGAACACTTTTGGCAACGTCATCGTTCGTGCAGATGTTGGACGGGCGTCTGGCGCGCGTCCACAAAGATGGCGTGACGCTTGCGTGCCCGGTGCATGCGGGAGTGCATAACGTATTCGGCAGCCTGCACGGGGGCGTGCCCGCGTCCATGGCCGACACTGCGGCCGGCATCGCGTTACAGCGCCACTTTGGCGGCAATCAGCCGATGACGACGGTGGAGTTCAAGATCAACTATTTTCTTCCGGTGATCGAGGGCACGCTGTTCGCTCGCGCCCGCATCGTGCGTGTTGGATCGAGCATCTGCGTTGCGAGTGTCGATCTAACCGATTCCGCGCGCCGCATGGTCGGCATGGCGCTGGTCACGTATATGCTGCTCGGCAACCGCCGCTAACTTCGCTTAAGGCGCGATGACAGGGATGCCCGTGAAGGCGCCCGTCGGTGTGCCGCGAATACCCACCACACTGATTTGCCCGCCTGAAGGAGTGTCGAACTCAATGGTTCCGTAGCGGTTTGCGGTGGAATGGAAACGGTCTGTCGCAACGAAGGAGGCGTGCCCTTGCGCCGAAAGCGCGATGGAGTCGTTGCCGATCTGCGCGCCGGTCTGATCGCGAATAATGACAGGAATAACCGCAATCTGATTCGAGCGGTTCGTCACGGCGATTCCCGTGGCAGTGCCGTTGGTGTTGTCGAAGGAGAGCAGCCGCATGTTAGTCTGGCTCGATTCCAAGGGGACGAGAACTTCCTGGCCGGTCGGCACGAAGCGGAAGATCAGCGATCCAGTAATGGCTCCGCTTGACGTCAACTCCGCGGAACCGGTCAGCGCAGCACTGTTTGGATCGCCCGTGCTGCGGATGATGGTGGAGGAGCCGGGACCCAGGACCGGATCGATCGACGATGCCGTTATGTTGATGCTGCCATCCTTCGAAACCAGCGGCAAAGCCAACGGGCCGCCGCCATCGGCATAGAACTGCAAGTGAGCCGTGGCGTTGTTTTGCGTCAGATTCACCAATTGAACCAGCGTCTCCCATCCCCCGCCGGAAGTAACGTGCGCGGCGGTGCCACTGCCGGTCGAAAGATTGGCCAGCATGGGAATGCCCGTGAAGGCGCCGCTTGCATTGGCGCGAATGGCGGTGGCATTGATCTGCGAACCCTGCGGAGCGGCAAGGGTGATGGATCCGTATTGATTTGCCGAGGCCGGAAGCGGATCGGTCAACACAAAAGATTTGTGGCCGCGGGCGGGCAATGCGATAGTGCTTTGGGTAATCTGCGCGCCGTTCTGGTCGAGTACCGTGACGGTCACGTCGACGCTTTGCGCGGCGCTGTTCGAAAGCGCAAGGCCGGTGGCGAGCCCATCCGTGTTGTCAAATGCAAGCGTATAAAATTGTGCGTTGGCTGACTGCAACGGCACCAGCACTTCTTCGCCGGTCAGCGTCCACCGGAAGATGATGAAGCCGGTAGCGTTGCCATCCGAAGACATCTGCACGGAGCCGTCGAGTGATGTGATATTTACAGGGCCCGTGCTGTGTAACACCAGCTCAGCGCGCGGGGGAAGAACAGGGTCCAGCGCGGACGTCGTCGTCTCAATCGACCCGTCGGTCGATGTCAGTGGCAAGGTCAAGGGTGCGCCACTATCGCTGAACATCCGCAGATGAACCTGCGAGGGAGTGGCTGCGGGATTCACCAGGTTGATGATCGTTTCCCAGCCGCCGCCGGAGACGATATGCGGAGCAACTTGACTGACGTGGAATGGCGTCGTGGCCGCTTGCCAGTTCGTCACCAGGTTGTAGGCGTCCACGGAGCCCAGTCCCGTGGCGAGGTCGTAGCCGGGCCCTGCGCTGTAGCCACCCATGGTTGCGACGCTCGCCGTGAAGGCGGGACCTGTGCAGCCGGATGTCCCCGTGGAACACGGAACGGCATTGTTTCCCGTGAGGATGTCATGGAACGCCTGCGGCACCGAATTTGCCATGGCATAGAGACGTGGATTGGGATTGCCTTGCGGCATACCCGTGTACTGGTTCAGCATCGCCACGATGCCTGCAAACGTGGGCGCGCCTGCCGAAGTTCCGCTGACGATGAATTGGGCGCCGTTGTTCATTATCAAAAACCCGTTGTGCTCCGCCGCTGCAAGCGAGATGTCCGGCAGGTAGCGATGATGCTGACTTGTTGTTCCCGGATCCACGGTGGGGACGCCCGGCGCCACTTGCCAGGATGGCGTTGCATAGATCGAGCTAACGCCGCCACCGCCCGCGTACAGGTTATTCACGGAATTCAACGCGCCGCCATAAGCGCTCTCGTTCCATGTGGCTTCAGGAATGTAGCCGAGCGCAGAGGCCAGAGTGCTGGCATCGTTCGTTGGGGCCCAATATTTGGAGAGCGATGGAGTGTCGTTGAACTGCGTACCACCCACCGCCACGCCATACGGCGTGGAGGCAAGGCCATCCACGGCGAAACCGCGGCGAGCTGGATTGCGGGATGACGGATCGTCGCAAACCGCCGAGCCGGAATCGCCCGCCGCGACGATGACGGAGATACCCTGTGCCGCCGCCTGCTGCCAGAGGCTGTTGTAAAAGCTGCTGAAACTGCCCAGTCGCGCTTCACAATCGCCGTAACTCAGAGAGAGAACCGGCGCCACGTTATTGTCCACGGCATATCCACTCGAAAGGTCGATGCCATCCGAAGCGTTGGTGCTCTTACTGACAACCAGCTTAATGGTGGCCCCCTTGGCGATGGCCCCCGCCCATTCCGCGTCCAGATCGGACTCAACGTCGTCGCCTGTCGACGATACGATGCCGGGATCGTTGCCATTCAGGATGATTTCCGTATTGTTTCCAGGAAGGCCGAACTTCGCGCGGAACTTCGTCACGTCCGCCAAATTGATGTTGGAGCGGCTGCTAATCGCGATGGATTGCCCGGTTCCGTCCACATGGAGCGTGTTCCACAAAGGCAGCACGTTATAGATCGTGGCGAAGTCATAGGGCGAGAGGTAATGTGATCCGGCGGAGCTGTTGAACTCCGGGCTGGTGAGATTTGCCGGCATCTCCTGAGCGCTGGAGGCGAGGGCGGCGGATTTGCGATGATATTTCGCCTTGAGTTGAAAGTTGTGCAACGAGACTAATCCGGGGGAAACCGCGGCAACGGCGCTGGGGAGCGCAACGTCGGTAGCATTTGCGACGTGTATTTCGCCTTGCGATTCGAAGGAGTGAATTTCGGTTTGGAATAACTCCTCCACTTGACCCGCGGTGCCGCTAAATTCAATGGAGCGGCGCCCGTTCGCGATATGCTCTACCTTGGCGCCGTGGCTAGTGAGCCACGCGGTGATGGCGTCAACATCGGCTTGCGCGGGGCTGAATCGTTCGCCAAACTCCTGCGGCGTTAGCCACCGGTGATAGTTGGGCGACGACGGATCGTGCTGATCCCGGAGGAGTTTTTCGAGCGAGGCTTGCTGCTCTGGAGTTCCTTCCAGCACCAATTGTGCGCGCTCGATGGGAAGGTCACCGGCAACGCGGCCGAGGTCGCGGGCACCGCGGACGCGCGGGTGAACGGAATCGCGCATCCGGGTGATTTGGCGTTCGTTAATGGGGCCGCGAATTCTGCGCGGGACTTGCGCCGGCGCAGGACTGGCCAGAATGGCTAAGGCTGCCAGCAGGGTCGCGGACGCGAGGCATCGGGAAAAGCGGTTTTTTTCGCCAGAGAGTCGCGATCTGAAAACGTCATTCATTCGTCAGCTCTTGGAAAAAGAACGTCAGATTCCGTGTGAGACTTGAGACGCACTCTTCGCGGCATAGGTGTACCACTGTCTTTTACGAACGCGGAATTTCCTGGGGCGTTGTGCCTTAACCCATCGTACGGGGTTTCCCCGTGAAGTTGCCCGCACGGGCAGCTTGCACCTATGATCGAGTTAGCGAGGAGTCGAGGTTCAACGCATGGCGGAAAACGAGTTCATTGATTACTACGAGTTACTGCAAATCAGCCCGAACGCGGAGCTGGAAACGATCCACCGTGTCTTTAAGATGCTCGCCACGCGCTATCACCCGGATAATCCGGAAACGGGCGAGGTCGACCGGTTTCTCCTTTTGAACCAAGCGTATGAAGCCCTGTCCGACGCCACCCGCCGCTCGGACTACGACACTCAATACGCCGAACATAAAATGAGGCCGATTGAGGTCTTTGAAACGAAGGAATTCGAAATTGGCGTCGATGGGGAAGCGAATCGGCGCATGGGCATTCTGTGTTTGCTCTATAACCGCAGGCGAAGTAACCCGGAAGATCCTGGGCTCTCGTTGCTCGAATTTGAGACGATCATGTCATTTGCGCGGGAACACCTGCTGTTCACCATGTGGTACCTGAAGGAACATGATTTTGCCCGGATGGACGATCGAAGCGACTATGTGATTACCGGCCAGGGCGTGGATTTCGTGGAACAGAATCTTCCGCAAAACAAAATGATGTACCGGCTGCTGAAGGCTGCAGAAACGGGCGCCACGCGAACCACCAACCGGGAGGCTGGTCCGGTGCCGCAAACAGATGTAGAACAAGCCGCATCTTCATGACGCTTCCTCCGCTGGCCGTTCAGATTCTACTCATCCTCATCGCGGTAACCGCCGCGCTGATTGACTTTCGCACGCGCAAGGTGCCCAATTGGCTCTCTTTGTCCGGTGTGCTTCTGGCACTCCTATTGAATTCTTTCCTCTATGCTGTCGACGGGATTTTTTCTGTGGAAGGGCTTTTGTTTGCGTTGAAGGGCTTGGGGTTGGCTTTCGGTATCTACTTTGCTCTTTATCTATTGCGAGGCATGGGTGCCGGCGACGTGAAACTGATGGCCGCGATTGGCGCGGCGGTGGGTTGGGCGAACTGGCTGGGGATCTTGGTGCTGACCTCCGCGGCAGGCTTGGTCGCCGGCATCGTGCTAGTGTTCGCAAAAAAGCGCTTTCGCGAGACGCTCCACAACATGGAAACCATTGTGACGACGCTGCCGAAGGGGCGTGCGCCGTACAAGGAAAATCCAGACCTGGACGTTCGCAGCGAGAATGCTCTGCGCATGCCGCACGCTGTCCTGATCGCTGTTGGCACGATCGCTTTCCTGATCGCCGCGACGGTATGGGCTCCTCGCTAACTTTGTTGCTTTAACTGACCTGCAACAGAGGCCGCAGTTCGCCGATATTCTTCACCTTTTCGATATTCAGTACGGTGTCGGCCAGTTGCGACGCTTTGCTGGCGCCGATGACCGGAGTCACCAGGTCGATTGCCTTGGTGACCACTTCATCGCGCCCCATTGGATTTTCGGCGGAACCGCGAACGGCTTCCACCCGCTCGGTGAGCTTGGTGCCGTTGGTGAACGCGATCTCGACGACGGCGATCCGCCGCGGGATCAACTTCTCTAATTCTTCATCGAAGACGAGCTGCACTTTGGCACGCTGTTTCAGCACGCCAGGGTCCTTCATGCGCGGCTTGTCGTGAGCCGCGGCGAACGAGGCGGTTTTGTCGATCAGCATGATCGCGGCCATATGCTGTAAGCAGATGTCCGGCATGTCGCGGTTGTTCACGGTGTTGGCCTCACTGCTGGCGACTCGCACGGTCACCTTCTCCACTTGGTCGATAGCGAACGACTGCTTTTTCTGCAAGTTGTAGATCGAATCGAGCACGGCTTGAATGGGCGAGCCGACGGTCCATTTCTTGATGCTGGTGCGGGTAACTTCGAAACGCTCGCCGAGTTTGTCGGTGAGGCTTTCGAGCGGATTCTTTGCGCCGAAGGCGAGCAGGAAGTTGTCGGTGCCCGTGAAGACGTCTTCGACGCCGGAGCCGCCGAGTTGAATCAACAAAGCCGCTGCCACGCCGTTGCGGGCGGGGAATCCGCCGAACACGAGAGATTTTTCCACGTGTTCCGTGTCGCGCTGCCAGGCGACAATGCCCGAGGCTTGTTGCGCCGCGTAGTCCAAAAGCCAACGCATCTGATGCTCGTCGAGGCCGGCGGCGCAGCCCGCAGCCGCGCTCGCGCCGAAGTCACTGGCGATGCTATGCGTGCTACGGTGCGTTTCCATCTGATACTTGAGCGCGCCCAGCGTCGATGTGATCCGCGTGCCGATGTCGTAACCCAGCGTGACCGAGCGCAAGAAGCGCGTGCCATCCACACCGAATTGCTCGCCCGCCGCCAGTGCCGCGGGGACAATCGAGCAGCCTGGATGCGAGTGCGAAGGCGCGTGCGTATCGTCGGTTTCGTCGGAGTGGGCGAGCATGCCGTTCACCATTGCCGCGTCCATCGCGCTGCAGGCAAACCTGGAGGCGGCAATGGTGGCCACTTTCTCCGCATTGTGCGCCGCGGCGAATTTTAGCGCGACTCGGCCTGGAGGCAAATCGCAGCCGGAGATCATCGCAGCGAAGGTATCGAGGATATGGTGCTTGGCATGTTCCACGGCATCGGCGGGAAGGCTCTTTGCACCTGCCGTGGCCATATATTCGGCGAGCTTCAACGTAACCGGATGCGGAGCGTCCGCCGCGATGGCGTGGGTGGGGAGCACGGCGGCTCCGGCAAGGGCTCCGCCCGCGTAGTGCAGGGCCTGGCGGCGGGTAAGCCGGCTGGTTCTTTTCATATCGTTACTCCAGACCCCGCCAGTATATCGTGCCGCGTACATCGCGGAGGCATATCAAATGTGTTTATCAAATGTGTTGCGGCGTGGCCCAGCCGCCAACCGCTACCATGAACATTTGACCCATGACCTCTCACGCTCCGCAAACGGCTGCACATCAATTCTCGCCGGATCATTCCGGACCACGCGCCGTGGGTATGGCGATTGTTGCGTCGTTTTTCTTTGCCGCGACATTCGTATTGAACAGACTGCTGGTGACGGGCGGCGGGCATTGGGGCTGGGCCGCGTCCATGCGGTACGTGTTCACCTTCTTTATCCTGGGCACCTTTGTTGTGCTGAAGGACGGGCTGGGCGAATTGCCGATGGAAATTCGCAGGCATCCGGGACCATGGTTTCTGTGGAGCGCCGTTGGTCTCGGCTTCTTTGGATTATTTCTCGCGCTGGCCGCAGTCACTGGCCCGGCTTGGCTGGTGGCGGGCGGCTACCAATTCACAGTGATCGCCGGGCCGCTACTTGCACCGCTCATTTACAAAGACGAGCGCCGCAGAATTGCGCCTCTGACTATTCTTGCGGGTGTGGTTGTTGTCAGCGGCGTTCTTGCGATGCAGTTGAGCCGCGCCACGGATGTGTCCGTCTCGTCCGCCATTGCGTCGTTAGGGGCCATCTTCATGTCAGCGGTGCTCTATCCGCTGGGGAATCGCAAACTGATGCTGCACCTGGAGCATTGCCGTTGCCGCATCACGGCGTCACAGCGCGTATTCGGCATGAGCGCACTCAGTCTGGTGGTGCACATTCCTCTGGCGATTGTGACCTGGATCCTTTTCGGTCCGCCGACGCCGCGGGAACTGTTGCTGGCGGCGGGCGTGGCACTTTCCGCGGGAGTGATCGCGACCACCATCTTTTTCCGCGCGACGGAGATGGTCCGCAAGAACCGCGTGAGCCTGGCGGCGGTGGAAGCAATGCAATCGTGCGCGCTGCTGTGGTCCATGCTGATGGGCGTTGGGTTCCTTGGGGAGCCATGGCCGCAGGGAATAGCCGCCGCGGGCGCCTTCGCGGTGTTCGGCGGAATCGTGATGTTTACGGCGCTGAGCGCATTGCGCCGCTGAATTGCGCTCGGCGGAGAACACGACCATACTAGTTTTCAGCCCATTTCCCGGGCGATTTGTTCAGTTCTAAATTTCTTTTGCGGGAGTGAATATGAGGCGTCCTCTTTTTCTTTTTGCCGGGGCTGTTCTGACGGGGGCCGGCTTGTTGGGACAAACTCCGGCGCGATCCCTTCCGCGGCCGATTGTTGGGCCGAGCGGTGGATTATCGCAAGGCGTTTCTTTGCCTGCGTATCCGAAAGCTCCCGATGCGCTGGATAAGTTTACGCCCGTCACCGACGCGGCGCTTGCAAATCCGGCTCCCGGCGACTGGTTGACGTGGCGGCGCTCGCACGACGATCAGGGCTTCAGTCCCCTCAAGCAGATCGATAAAAACAACGTCAGCAATCTTCGGCTGGCATGGAGTTGGGCGCTTTCGAACGGACCGAACGAATCGACGCCGCTTGTACACGACGGCGTCATGTTTATACACGGCTTCGGGGACAGGGTGCAGGCCATCGACGGTGACACGGGCAACCTTTTGTGGGATTACAAGCGTGAGCTTCCGAAAGAAACTCCTGCAAGCGTGAAGCGCGCCATCGCCATCTACGGCGATCGTATTTACGTTGCGACGTCGGATGTCCATATTGCCGCGTTGGATGCCAAGACCGGGGCTGTTGTTTGGGATACCGAAGTGGCCGACTACAAAGCCGGACTCCGCGTGACGGGTGGGCCGCTGGTCGCCAAGGGCAAGGTCATGATCGGCACGGGTGGGCGCGCGCCCGGAGGAAACTATATCGTTGCACTGGATGCAGCCACTGGGAAAGAAGCCTGGCGGTTTAACACCATCGCGAAGCCGGGCGAGCCCGGCGGCGATAGCTGGAACGGACTACCACGCGAAAAACGCAACGGCGCTTCGGTGTGGGTTCCGGGCAGCTATGACGCCAAGCGCAACCTCGTGTTCTTCGGCCCGGCGCAGACGTATGACACGGGTCCGCTGCTTCGTCCAGTGAATCAGCCTGGCATCACGAATGACGGGCTCTACACGGATTCCACCGTGGCGATCAATCCGGATACAGGCAAACTCGTTTGGCACTTCCAGCATCAGCCTAACGATCAATGGGACCTCGATTACGCCTTCGCAAGAGTTGTCGTCGATTTGAACATCAACGGGCAGACGAAAGCGGCGGTTGTGACGGGAGGCAAGCAGGCGATCTACGATGTGCTCGAGGCCGATAACGGCAAGTACCTATTCTCGATGGATCTCGGCCTGCAGAACTCCATTCTTTCGATAGATCCTGTGACGGGTGCGAAGAAGGTAGATCCCAAAACAGTACCGGGCAATGGTGAGACCGTAACTGTGTGCCCGCACGCGGGTGGCGCGAAGAACTGGATTCCGGAGTCGTTCAATCCCGAAACAAAGATGCTGTATGTCCCGCTGGTGGAGTCCTGCATGGATCTATCTCCGGTGACCACGGGAGCAAGTCTTTCTTCCGGAGTCCGCTGGAGCGTGCGTCCACGTTTAGATAGCGATGGCAAATATGGCCGCATTGAAGCGATCAATCTGCAGACGCGCAAAGTGGCCTGGGTGCAGCGGCAGCGGGCTCCGCAAACGAGCGGCGTTTTGGCCACGGCCGGTGGCCTGGTATTCGCGGGCGCGCTCGACCGCTACTTCCGCGCCTATGATGCGGCTGATGGTAAGATGCTCTGGCAAGCCCGTTTGAGCGACGTGCCGAGCTCGGCGCCGATCAGTTATTCGGCCAACGGGAAGCAGTACATCGCCGTGGTGGTGGGCGCCGGCGGAGCGCAATCGAACACGTATCCGCTGCTAGTGCCGGAAATCCAGAATCCGCCCGAACGCAATTCCAGCCTTTGGGTCTTCGAAGTGCCGCGCGTAGCGGGGGCAGCGGCGCGCAAGTAGTGTGGATTTTGGGTAAACAGAGAGGGTCTTTAGAAATGTCACGATGGATCGCGAAGGTCGCCGGCAGCACTGCGCTGTTTGCCGCGGTCTGCGTTGGGCAGACACCCAAACCAGATTCGCCGAAGATTCAGGCGGAGATCGAACGTATTAAGAAGGTCGCGGGCGCCGATTGGACCGTTACGGAAAAGTATTTTTGTGAAACGGAAGGCACCACGCCCAGCGCAACCGCGCCGTTGATCGAACCGACCAAGCTTTTCGACAACCTGTATGTTTTCGGCAGGCAGGGCACGGCGACGTACATCATTTCGACATCCGAGGGTCTGATCGCAATCGATTCAGGCTATGCCGGGCAAACCGACGAAGTCTTTCTTGGCGCGATGAAGAAACTGGGGTTGGACCCCATGCAGATCAAGTATTTGTTGATCGCGCACGGGCATGCCGATCACTTCGGCGGCGCGCGCTACCTGCAGGATTCGCTGACGGTCCGTGTCATGATGGGCACGCTCGATTGGGATGCGCTGGCCATGAATCCTCCGGCGCCGAACGCGCCTCAGCCGCCTCTGCGGGATATCGGCATTGTTGAGGAACGCCCGATAACCGTGGGAGATACCACCGTGACACCGATTTGGATTCCCGGACACACGCCCGGTTCCTTCGGTTTCATTTTCCAGGTGAAGGACAACGGCGTGGCGCACACGGCGGGGCTCTTTGGCGGCACGGCGCTCATCACCAAAGATTTCACCGAGGAACGAATGAAGCAGTATCTTGGTTCGCTCGACAAATGGGCTGGGGAAACGAAGAAGCGTACTGTGGACGTCGAGATTCAGAATCATCCCACCATGGACGGCCTGGTGGAGCGTATCGCAAAGTTGAAGGAGCGCAAGGCCGGCCAACCGAATCCGTTTGTCGTTGGCGCGGACTCCTACCAGCGGTTCCTTTCGGTAATGTCGGATTGCATTAAGGTGCGTGTGGCGAGAGGGAAAGAGTAGTTTCCGTTTTGAAGTGACGAAAATAGAAAGGCCCCTCACATCAAAGCGAGGGGCCTTTCATTTTTTAGGATCGACGTTCTCTCAGTTTTAGCGGCTTGCCACCGTCGGCGTCGCTAAGCCTTCGGTGATTTCGATTTCGGTGCCCCAGGGGTCGGTCACGTAGACGATGCGCAGGCCGCTGGCGTTGGCGCTGCCACGGATGTCGCCATCGGTCTTGATGCCCGCGGCTTTCAGTTTCGCGACGAAGGCATCGATATTTCTCACTTCAAAGCCCATGTGATCCACCGAACGGCCTTTAGTGGGCTCCTGCAGTTTATCGGCCTTGCCCAGCGTGATTTCGGTGCCGGGGACGTTCGCGGTATCGAAGTTGCCGCGCTTGCCGGCCGTTGCGCCGAAGTTCTGCATGTACCACTTCTGTGCTTCCAGCGGATCGGGCAGCATCAGGTGCACGTGGTGCATTTGGAACGGCGTCGGGATGGTCTTGTTTTCGTAAATCTCAATGCGAACTTCGTCTGGACCGGTCAGAAAGCCTTGGCCCGTGGTCGGGTTGTTCACCGGTTCCCACTTGAGTCCGGCAGCGGTCCACTTATCAACGTTGGCCTTGAAATCGCGGACATACAGGCCGAAGTGGTTGATGGTGGAACCCACCGAGCCGCCGTTGTAATCCTGCTTGCGAAGCAAGATGTACATGCCTGGGAATTGCGCCATCGTGATTTTTTCACGTTGTACGATGTTGCCGCCTACCATGGCCCAAAACTTGACCTGGGTATCGACATCCTTGGCGTTGAGGTGAATGTGGCCAGCCGCAACACCCATGGCATTCGGCGCGGCGAGTTGCCCGAAAACAGGGGCAACTGCCAGAACACTGAGAGCGAGTAGAATTCGAGTCTTCATAGCCCCTACTGTATCAATCGAATGGACAAAAGGCGAGCGCGCGGCTTCCCCAATTGGCGAACGGTCGGGGAAGTGTGATAACGTTCCACCCATGAACCAGTCTCCGCTTCTTCCCGGTTTAAGCTCGTACGCGAGCACTTCGAATGAGTCGACGGGCTACGCCACGCGGCGTGAATTTGCGGGCGCGGTTGCCGCTGCAGGCATCGCCGCGCTTTTTCCGTGGATGAAAGCCATCGCGCAAACGGGCAACAACGCTCGCCGCATCGACGTTCATCATCATTACGTTCCGCCGGCCTATGCTGCCTTCGCCCGCGCCAACAATCAGTCACCCGGGCCGAGTCTTGGCGACCGTGCGGGGAATGGTGTGCCGTGGGACCTGAATAAGGACCTCGACGACATGGATAAGAGCGGCACTGCGGTGGCGCTGCAGTCGATCACCACGCCGGGCTTCTGGTACGGCAAGCCCGAGGAAGTCCGAAAAGTGATGCGCGAGTGCAATGACTTCGGCACCAAGCTCCGCACCGATCACCCTGGGCGCTTCGGTCTGTTTGCATCGATTCCGCTGTCGGACACCGATGGTGCGTTGAAGGAGATCGAATATTCCCTGGATACGTTAAAGGCCGACGGTATCGGCCTGTTCTCGAATTACCGCGACAAATGGCTTGGGCACGAGTCCTTTGCTCCTGTGTATCAGGAGTTGAACCGGCGCAAGGCCGTCGTGTTTGTGCATCCGATTACTGGCGCTTGCTGCGGAAACCTGGTGCCAGGCGTGGCGGATACGCTGGTCGATTACGGTGCCGATACCACGCGCACCATCGGTAGCCTCATCTACAGCGGTACGAGTAGCAAATATCCCGATATCAAATGGATCTTCTCGCACGGTGGCGGCGTCATGCCGTTTGTGATTGAGCGCTTCCTGGGTGGCACGCAGGCAGAGATCGTTCCCGGCATCGTTACGAAAGGCCAGGATGGCACGCCGCCGAAGAACGCACCGCAGGGAACGCTTGCCGAACTTCGCAAGATGTACTTCGATACGGCACAGGCGTCAAATCCCGTCGCCATGGGAGCTCTGCGGCAAGTGGTGCCCGTTTCGCAGATTCTGTTCGGGACTGATTACTGGTATCGCACTGCGGCCGAAACCGCACGTGGACTGGTGACGAGCAAAGTCTTCAACGACGCGGAACTGCGGATGATCAACCGCGGCAACGCGGAACGGTTGCTGCCGAAGTACAAGGGCTAAGCCTTTAGCTTAGTGTTCCAAACTTCTTGCGAACGCCCGTCGACATTCCAGCCGACCGAGGAGGCATCTTGAGCAGACGCCGGGAAGCCTCCTCGTAGCAGCTTTTGATCGCTCCTAGAATCGCGACCAGTTGGTGAAAGTCGCCGGGCTTCGTGAAATATCCATCTGCTTCCACGCCTTCTTCGGCCACTTGTTGCCGAATGAAGTCGCGCGGATTGGAGCTGAGCAATACAGCGGGGAGCCTGTATAGCTCGCTATGCGTGCGGATCCACCGGAGTATCTCCGGACCCGTGCGCTTCGGAAGATTCAGGTCCAGGATCACCAGATCTGGCCGAATTCTGTCTCCGTAGGCTCCGGATTGCTCCAGGTAGGCCACCGCTTTGTCGCCGTCGCCCACGACGGTAAGGTCCACTTTCCAATCGCCTGTTGTCTCCAACGCGCATCGCAAAAGTTTGACGTCCGCGCGGTTATCCTCCACTACCAGGATCTGCGTTGCGTCATTCTTGTACTTGCCTGAAGCCATGCCAGTAGGTAGATCGTACGCGAATTATGGTCCGAAACCAAAGCAGGAATTCCCGACCTCCCGGTGCACAGGACTAGCCGGTTCACTGCCGCTTCTGTCCAAGCTATCCTCGATATGTCTGTCTAACGAGAACCCCAGCACCGTCCGTTCCACCGTAGTCACCGGGAACGCCCGCCTGATGCGCGCGTTGCGGCGCGAACATGATGCCGCGCGCGCGGCCGCAGGGGATCGTCTGTGGGATTCGCCCGACGTCCTCTCCTACAATGGCTGGCTGCGCCGCCTGTGGGAGGAGTGCGTCTACGCAGATGGGGGGGCACAGACGCCGCTGTTGCTGGATGGTGCACAGGAGCAGGCGTTGTGGGAAGAGGCGATTGCGAGATCGGGTGTTTCGGGGCCGCTTTTGAATGTTCCCGAAACCGCGCGCGCTGCAGCGGCAGCCAGAGATTTGCTGGTCGCGTGGCGAATTCCCCGCGAAGCCACATTGTTCCAGGGCATTGAAGACACGGAAGCATTTTGGCAGTGGTTGATCCAAGTGGAGCGCCGTCTTGCCGAGAATGGATGGATTACGGCGTCTGAGTTGCCCGGGGCCATCACGCAGCGGGCCAAGGCCGCGGGTCCACGGACGTCTGTGCTGCTTGCGGGATTCGACGGATACAGTCCGGCGGATGCTGCTTTGTTTGATGCACTCCGGCGCGAGGGCTATGAGATTCGCGAGCGGCCGCAGCCGACGAAGGGGAGATTGCGCGCCTCACGCGTGGAATGCCATAGCTCGGCGGACGAATTCCGCGCGGCTGCCGTCTGGGCGCGTGCGAAGCTCGAAAAGAATCCGGAGGCGCGTCTCGGTGTGATCGTGCGTGGGCTTACCGGTGTTGCCGCTTCGGTCGAACGCACTTTTGCCGACGTGTTGCACGGTTCGACCAGTTCCCGGCTGGCGAATTACACGCGGGCCTTTGAACTCGCCTCAGGTGCACGCGCCATGGATGCGCCCATCCTTTCCACGGCGCTCGCGTTGCTGAAACTCGTTTCTGGAATGCCGCTTGCGGAGGCGGGTGCGTTACTACGCTCGCCGTTTATAGGGCAGGATGCAATTGTGGCCTCACGGGTGGCCGGCGAGCTGCGACGCTTTGGATTTGAAACCGTTTCGCTGGAAGTGGATCGCATCGCACGGATCTTCCCGAAGATGGCCACTTTCGCCGAGAAATTGACCGAGCGCAAGCGACCCTCGCAATGGAGTTCGATTTTCTCTAAGTTGCTTAACGCCGCCGGTTGGCCCGGGGAGCGCAGACTTTCGAAGGAAGAAAAGCAGGCGCTCGAATCGTGGGACGCCGCGCTTTCGTCGCTGGCGGGTTTGGATGTTGTTCTCTCGCGGCTAACGTTCGATCAAGCGCTGACCAGGCTTCGGAGCATTGTTGCCTCCTCGCGTTTCGCGCCCTCGAACGGAAATCCGCCCGTGGAGATCATGGATTTCCCGGAGGCCGAAGGGGCACAGTTCGATGCGGTTTGGTTGGCGGGCTTGCACGCCGCGGCATGGCCTCAGCCAGCCCGGCCGAATCCATTTCTTCCTATTGCTGTCCAACGGAACGCGGAGATGCCGCACTCCTCCGTGGAATGGGAGTTGGCGCACGCGAAACGGGCCATGCAGCGATTGCTTACCTCTTCGAAAGAAGTTGTGTGCAGTTATCCGCGCATGTCCGGCGAAGAGCCATTGCGAGCAAGTCCGTTGATCGAGACGCTACCGCTGGCTCCTCCAGCTCCGGTGTACTCAGGCACTGCGCTCGATCGCGCTTTCCTTGCGACGGTGCGTTTGGAAAAGGTTACGCAGGGTCGAGCTTCGGAATTGCCCGTGGGGAGTGCTGCTCCAGGTGGAGCGTCTTTAATTGCGGATCAATCGGTGTGTCCGTTCCGCGCCTTTGCGAAGTACCGTCTGCAGGCCCGCGAGTGGGATGAGTCGCCCCTGGGGATTTCACCTTTGGAACACGGCAACGTTGCGCATGGGGCGATGGAGATTTTTTGGCGTGAGATGCGGACCCAGGAAGAACTTCTGGTGCGCACGCAGGATGACGTCCGCGAGGCCATCCACCGGGCGATTCGCGCCGCACTGGACGCGAAACTGAGCCGCCGTGACCGCAGCCCTGCATTCGCCCGCTTCCGCGAATTCGAAGAACACCGCCTGCAGCGGCTGATCGAAGAATGGATCGACACCGAAAAAACGCGCCGCCCATTTGAGGTGGTGCAGAGCGAAGCGGGGGAAACCGTGGACCTGGGCGGTTTGCAACTGAAGGTGCGCGTGGATCGCATCGACCGCTACGAAGACGGCACGCACGGCATTCTCGATTACAAAACCAGTCCGAAGATCTCAAGAGATGGTTGGGATGGTGAGCGTCCCGACGCTCCGCAGCTTCCGCTCTATGCCGCCAAGGACGAGATGCGGGAAATTTCGGAGATCGCGTTTGCTCAAATCGCGCCGGAGAAAGTGCAGTTGATTAGCGCCTCAGGCGAAGAGTTGCGGGAACGCATCCCGAAATGGCGGAAGATCGTCACCGGTCTTGCTACGGAATTCCGCACGGGCTATGCCGAGGTGGATCCGAAAGACGTCCGCAAAACCTGCCAATGGTGCGATCTGAAACCGCTCTGCCGCGTGAATGAAAAGCTGGGCGCTCCGCTCGATGGCGGCGCGGGAGAAGGTGCATGAGCAGTCCCGCATTCTTTGAACCCGTAGATCAAGCCCAGCGCCGCCTGGCGACCGAACCCGCGCATTCATTCACTGTGCAGGCGCCCGCCGGCTCGGGAAAAACAGAGCTGTTGATTCAGCGCTATCTGCGGCTGCTATCGGTGGTGCAACGTCCCGAGTCCATCGTCGCTATCACGTTCACCCGCAAAGCTGCCGGAGAGATGCGCGACCGTATCGTTGCGGCCCTGCACGCCGCGAAGGTCGGCGAGCCGGTCCGCAAACCGCACCAAAGCTTCACTCGCGAACTCGCGCTGGCAGCGCTTGAACACGATGCCGCGCTCGGTTGGAATCTGCTGGATCATCCCGGCCGTTTGCGCGTCCAGACGATCGACGCGCTCTGCACGGAGATCGCTGCGTCCATGCCGTGGCTGGCCCGGTTGGGCGCGATGCCGCAAATCGTCGACGATGTTCGTCCGCTGTACCTCGAAGCCGCGCGGAGAACGGTTCTCAAACTCGGTGGCGAGCACGGCGCCTCGATGGAGATCTTGCTCGGTCACCTGGACGGCGAAGCCTCTCAGTTGTGCAATTTAATTTCATCGATGCTTGCCGTGCGCGATCAATGGCTTGATTTGGCCGTGCAAACGGGCGATCAAGAACGCGCACTGATGGAAGAAGCGCTAGAGCGCACGGTTCTGCAAACCGTCGCCGCAGCGGATCGCCTGATCCCCGGCGCCCTCAAAGGGGCTTGGGGGCATTTGGCGGCGTTCGTTGGTCTCCGCCAAACGGCCGAATGGCCCGGACACGATCAGCCCGAAGAGTGGCGTGCTCTGGCGGAAATGGTCCTCACGCAGAAGCATGAGTGGCGAAAGCAGGCCGATAGGAATCTGTTTGGGCGTGGCCGCGAAAATGAGAAGCGGCTTTGCCTCGAGCTTCTCGCCGAGTTGAGCTACATCAAGGGTCTGGACAAGGCCCTTAAGGCAATTTCGGCGCTACCCGCCATCCGCTACAACGATTCTCAATGGCAAGTCATGCTGGCACTGTTTGACTGCTTGAAGATTGCGGTCGCCGAGTTGCGTCACGTGTTCGCCGAAGAAGGCACCATCGACTTCTGTGAGATCAGCATTGCCGCGCGCGATGCCCTCGGCAGCGAGGATCATCCAACCGATCTCGCTTTTCGTCTGCACGGACGCATTGAGCATCTGCTTATCGACGAATTCCAGGACACCTCCACCGGGCAGTACAACCTTGTGAAGAAATTGATCGCCGAGTGGCAGCCGGACGATTCGCGGACATTGTTCATCGTGGGCGATCCGATGCAGTCCATTTACCGCTTCCGCGAAGCGGAAGTCAGTCTGTTTATGGATGCCCGCGAGCACGGTATCGGCAGTCTGACGCTGGAGCCACTGACCTTGAGCGCGAACCACCGCTCTGTGCCCGCGATTGTCGGTCGTGCAAACAAATGGTTCGCTGGCATCTTTCCTGCCATGGCGGATGTGGCTTTGGGCGGCATCCCGTACGCATCCTCCGTGGCGACCGAAGCCGAGTCCGTGAAGGATCTCTTCGCACTGGCGGATCAGAACGACGCCATATCGATTGATTTGTTCACCGATGATTTGTCCAATGATGATTTGTCCACCGATGAATTATCCACTAAGGATTTGTTGACCGCAAAAGGCGCGCTCGAAGCAAAACGCACCATTGCCTTGATTCGCGAAGCTCGGGAACGCGATCCCGAGGGCAGCGTGGCCATTCTGGTACGCGCCCGCTCGCACCTCTTCGCCATCGTGGAGGAACTGAAGAAAGCCAACATCACCTATCAGGCCGTCGAAATTGATGAGCTGCAGAATCGTCCTGCTGTGCAGGATCTTCTGGCGCTGACGCGCGCGCTGCTGTTTCCGGCGGACCGTATCGCCTGGCTTGCGGTACTGCGTGCACCGTGGTGCGGGCTGACGCTCTTAGATCTGGAAGCTCTCGTACGGGGTAGGGAATCGCAGACCATCTGGGAGTCTCTGCAAAGTAGGGAAGGGCTAACCTCCGACGGCGCCGCGCGCGTCGAGCGAGTGCGGGATGTCTTCCACGAAGCACTCCAAGAACGCGGCCGTTGGTCTTTGCGCCGGTGGGTGGAGCGCGTGTGGATTCGCCTGGGAGGGCCGGCGTGCCTTGAGGCGGATGCCGCGGCTTTGCGTGATGTTACGGATTTTCTGGACCTTCTCGAAGCCGAGCAGCGCGCTTCGGACATCGGCGACTTTGACCGTTTTCTCGAACGTGTGCGCCAGTTGTACGCGCAGCCCGCGGAGAATGCGAACCAATGGCTGCATGTGATGACGATTCATAAGGCCAAGGGACTCGAATTCGATACAGTGATTCTCCCTGGCCTCGGCCAGCCTGGCCGGTCCGACGACCAGAAGCTATTTCTGTTTCATCAATGGAAAGAAGGCGATCGTTTCGAGCGTTTGCTTGCACCCATCCCGCCTAAGCGCGGCGCTGCGGATCCGATTTACGACTATCTCAATGGAGTGGAGAAACAGAAAGGCCGCTATGAGCGCGCACGGCTCCTGTATGTTGCCGTAACGCGAGCTAAGAAGCGGCTGCATCTGCTTGGGCAGGTAAAGATCAACAAGTACGGCGAGCCTTCCGCCCCAGGTAGTTCGATGCTCTCCGACTTGTGGCCACGGTTGACCGTCGAGGAACTGCAAAACATCCACTATCCGGCCGGTGTGGAGAAAACGAACGCAGCAGAGCGGCCGCGCACGATACTTCGCCGGCTGCCGGCTTCTTGGGCTCCGCCGCCGGAGCCTAGGCCAATGCCTTGGGAAAATGAAATTCGCAATACGGAACAGCACGAACCAACCTTCGAATGGGTAGGGGAAACACTCCGGCATACGGGAACCGTGGTGCACGCATTCCTGCAACGGATGGTCGCCGGTGCGGCGCTGCCCAATGCCGATGCCGTGAAAACCGCGCTCCGTCACGAAGGCGTGGTGCCTTCGGAACTGGCATCGGCCACGGAGCGCGTCCGTACCGCGCTTGAAAAATTACAGAGCGATCCGCGTTCGCGTTGGATCTTCGGCGACCACGAAGAACTGCGCCGCGAGTACGCGATCACCGGCGTGGTGGATGGCGAATTGGTGCGCGGCAAAGTGGACCGCACCTTTATCGATGCCGAAGGCGTGCGTTGGATTATCGATTACAAAACGAGTTCGCACGAAGGCGGCCGGTTGGACGAGTTTCTCGACGAACAGCAGCGCCGCTATTGCGATCAGATGGAGCGCTACGCGCGATTATTTGCGCCTTTAGGCGATCCCATCCGGCTCGGACTCTACTTTCCGCTTGTGAACGGGTGGAGGGAGTGGGCGTTCCTGCCCTAGGCTTTCTTCTTCGTTTTCGCCGGCGCCTTGGCGGCGGTCTCCGCGGGAGGCGGATCGACAGCCGCTACGCCCGCCCCGGAGAGCACGGCGTCAAACAATTTTTGTTTCAGCAATTCTTTTTTAGAAGGCGGGATTTGCTCGCGCAAATAGTTGTGGTCGCTGTAGCAGGTGCGGCAGCGGACTTTTGCGGCTTCGCCTTCCACCAACGAAACAACCGAGTGATTCGTCAGGCGGCGGCATTTGACGCAATAATCGTCGATGATGTCTCCGAGCCTTATTTCGCCCACTATCCGGAGTATATCATCCGGAATTGCGAGGCCCTTATTTTACGCTATCGGCCCCAATGTTAGATTGACAGAGTGGCCACACCTGCCCCGCAGTTTCCGGAGGAACTACTCAGCCGTGCGGAACGTTTTGTGTTCCGGAAACTGAAGACCCCTGCACTGATTCAGCGTTTTCTCGATGAAGAACTCGGTTATAACAAAGAGCCGGGCGGTGCGACGTGCTACTCGCCAAGGATGGTCTTAAAGGAAGGCGTTGCGCATTGCATGGAAGGCGCACTGCTCGCGGCAATGGCCCTCCGCCGCCTGGGGCACCCACCGCTGCTGGTGGATTTGGAGGCGGTTCGCGATTCCGACCATGTGCTCGCCGTCTATCGCGTCAAAGGGCACTGGGGCTCAGTCGCGAAGTCTGATTACACCGGATTACGATCCCGGGAGCCAGTGTACGCAACCATTCGTGAGTTGGCGATCAGCTATTTTGAGGACTATTACAACATGCGTGGAGAAAAATCTCTACGCGCGTATTCGCGGCCAGTAAATCTCGCACGGTTTGACAAAAAACTACAGTGGATGACGACGTTCGAGGAGCTATGGCCGATTCCAGAGCACTTCTGCGTGATTCCGCACTCGCAGATTCTGAAGCCCGGTCATGAGCGCCACTTGTCGAAGACGGACGCGAAACTCTTTCAAGCAGGCAGGGTCGGCGGTGTCGCCGCGCCCTTACTCGATCTGTCCCGAATCCCAAAGCCGAAGAAACCGGCCCGAAAAGCTTAAGCGGATCGCGTCCGGCGGGCCCATTCGAACAACATGACGCCAGCCGCGACGCTTACGTTCAGCGATGCCACGCCTTGCGCACCACCACCGGACATCGGAATGCGGACCAGGAAATCGCATTTCTTAGCGGTCTGTTCATGCAGTCCGTGCCCCTCGCCGCCGAGGACGACCGCCACGGGTGGAGTGAACTCGACTCTGTCATATGTCTCCGTGCCGCGTTCGTCCAAGCCGTAAACCCAATAGCCGTGCGCTTTTAGCTCTTCCATCGCCCTGCCGATGTTGGTGACGCGCACCACCGGGAGATAGGCTAAAGCCCCAGCCGCCGATTTCGCGACGGTTTCGGTCAGGCCGGCCGCGCGGCGCTCCGGGATGATGACCGCTACGGCACCCGCGGCATGTGCGGTGCGGATAATGGCCCCCAGGTTGTGCGGATCTTCAACGCCATCCAAAATGACGTGCAGGCCGCCGCTCTTCATGGTGTCTTCGAGGGTGGAATAGCGCTCGGCCGCGCCAAAGCCCAAAACACCCTGGTGTCTGGCGCCGTTGGCCGCCCGGTCGATCTGATCTTTTAGCTCGAAACGGACCGGGACCTTTCGCTCTCTACAAAGAGTGATCAGTTCCTGGATGCGCGCTCCGCCGGCACCTTTGGCAATCAGGACGCGTTCAAGTGGCAGTCCGGCGCGGAGCGCTTCCCGGACGGGATGGATTCCTACAAGCAGGGACACTATGATAAGGGTACGTCATGAATGTGCAGAATGACATGGACGCGGGGCTGGTCGAGTCCGGAATTTCCTCTCCGGAGGAGATTCCCGATAAACTTTTTTTCCGCATCGGCGAAGTCTCCCGGCTTGCCGGAATCAAACCTTATGTCTTGCGATTCTGGGAGACGGAGTTCCCCGCCCTTGGTCCGAAGAAGTCGGGAACCGGCCACCGTCTGTTCCGCCGTAAGGACGTCGAACTGGTTCTAGAAATCAAACAACTGCTTTACGAAAAGCGCTTTACCATCGAAGGCGCGCGTAAATTCCTGGAGACCCGCAGCAAGCCTGAACCTGCCGGGGCGGCCAAGAAAGCACCGAAGCCGAAGAGAATCCAAGCGTCATTGTTTCCCTCCGATCCCGCGCCAGCGCTCGAATTGATCCGTACGGAACTGCGCGCGCTTGCCGATCTGTTGAGGTAGTTTTCCTCCTTTCTTCTTCCCATATCCCCCTGGCCAACCGGCTCAGATTTCCCCAAACTCTTCCGATGAGAACCTTGCGGCCATGTGTGGCCGAACCAGATCCGGTCGAAGTCCGCTTGTTCGCGGGCGCGGCACCCTTATGATCGAAGTCACTCGAATCAATCGCTTGCCGTTGGTACTGAACTCCGATTTGATTGAACACATCGAAGCTACGCCGGATACGGTCATCAGTCTCACGAACGGCCAGAAACTGGTGGTGCTTGAGAGCATACAGGAGGTGGTTCGGCGCGTGATCGAGTTCCGCAGAAACATCCAGTGTCCGCCCGATCACCCGGCCGCTCTCGGCGACTAACCCATGGCAGACGAACGCGCAGAGCCGGCAAAGGCCGCGAAATCGAGGCCCGATCTTGCTTCCATCCTTGGAATGGTGGTTGCTGTGGGCGGAATCGTCGGCGGACTGCTGCTTGAGGGAGGCAAGCTCCGAGATATCGGTCAGTTCACGGCAGCGCTGATCGTCCTGGGCGGCACGGCGGGCGCGGTAATGATCTCCACGCCGATGGATGTGCTGAAAGGCGCGGGGCGGCGTTTTATCGGCGTGCTTACCGATAGTACGCCGCCGCTGGACGCAATCCTCGACGAGATCATCGGTTACGCCACCAAGGCCCGCAAGCGCGGATTGGTGTCGCTGGAACAGGATGCCGATCAGGTGCAGGATCCGTTCTTCCGAAAAGCGCTGAACTTGGCCGTCGACGGTACGGATATGCAGGAATTGCGCTCCATGATGGAGTTGGAAATCGCACTCGATCAGCACCGGGCCGAGGCCGAGGCCAAAGTGTTTGAGAACGCGGGGGGCTACGCACCCACCATAGGCATTATTGGAGCGGTGCTTGGACTGATTCAAGTGATGAAGAACCTGGCGAACATCGATGAAGTAGGTCACGGGATCGCGGTGTCGTTTGTGGCGACGGTCTATGGTGTGGGTGCGGCCAATCTGCTTTTTCTGCCGTCGGCAACCAAAATCAAATCGCGCGCGCACGTGGAAACGCAGCGTCAGGAACTGATCCTGGAAGGAATTTGCGGCATTGTGGAGGGATTAAATCCAAAACTGCTTCGTTCCAAGCTTGAACCGTTCACGCACGGCCACGCAGCGGTGAAGACAGTTACCGAGACGGGTAGTGCTGAGTCGGAGACCGTGGACGCGGAGGCGTAGCGCTACTATGATTCGCAAGCGACGCACTCCGGAGCATGAGAACCACGAACGCTGGCTGGTTTCCTATGCCGATTTCATTACGCTGCTGTTCGCTTTCTTTGTCGTCATGTTCGCGAGTTCACAGACGGATAAGGGCCGGGCACAACAGGTTTCGGACTCGGTCAAGAAGGCTTTGGAATCCGGCAGCATGAGTGCGGCCGTGGCGTCCGTGCTCGGCGGTGCTCCAGGGCAAAAAGATAAAGGAAACGCGCAGATGCACGGCCCGGGCGGCGAGCGGCGCATAACGCCGGAGGAGCGGAAAGCCGAGAAGCTGTCGGAATTGGTGCCGTCGTTGAAGGTGCTGACCACGGAACTGAGGACCGAGATTGAGACGGGCCAGGTGCAGGTGAATATGGAGGCGCGTGGGTTGGTGGTCAGCTTCAAGCAGGCTGCGCTTTTTCCCTCGGGTGAAGACGCGATATCGGCAAACGCGTTGCCCAGCCTGGACAAAGTAGCCGCTGCCGTTATCAAACTGCCGAACCCGGTCCGGCTGGAAGGGCACACGGACTCCAAGCCCATCAATACCAAACGTTTCCGCAGCAACTGGGACCTGTCCGCCGCCCGCAGTATAGCGCTGCTGGAAATCCTGACCACCCAGTTTAATGTTCCGCGCAGTCACGTTTCTATCGCCGGGTACGCCGATAACGCTCCGGTCGCTTCGAACGACACCGAGGAGGGCCGCGCGAGGAACCGCCGTGTAGATATCGTCATTTTGAACGACCAGGGCGTTTTGGGCGAACCCGCGAAGCCCGCGAATGCGCAGCCGTAACGCCGCTGCGTGATACACTGCGCCCATGCGCATTTCTGGCACTCTTTCGTTTCTTTCCGTATTTGCGTTCGGTCTCTTGTTTGGTTCTATTGCCGTGGCCCAGCCCTCTGGTCAAAAAGCCGCGGGCGAAGCTGTCTACAAACAACGCTGTGCGGGATGCCACGAGCAAACGAATCCGCGTATTCCGCCGCGTTCCACGCTGAACCAGATGCCTGCGGCGCGCATTCTGCGGACGCTGGATTTCGGCGCGATGATGACGGTGGCCTATCCGATGAGCCGCGATGAGCGCCAGGCCGTCGCGGCGTACGTCGGTACGGATGCGCCCGCCATAGCGTTTCCGCCCAGCGCCTATTGCAGTGACCGCAAAGTCTCCGTCTCCGATAAACCTAAATCCGCCTGGAACGGTTGGAGTGCCGGTGCGGGCAATACGCGTTATCAAACTGCGGCCGCCGCGGGGCTCAGCATCGATCAAGTGAAGGGACTGAAGCTCAAGTGGGCGTTCGGCTTCGATGGCGACGTGACCGCATTCTCGCAGCCAACGGTGATCGACGACCAAGTGTTTGTCGGCAGCGCCGGCGGAGTGATTCACGCCCTGCGTGCGAAGACCGGATGTCTGCAGTGGACGTTCCAGGCCGATGGGCCGGTGCGTTCCTCCATGCTGGTGGTGCCGCAAGGATCGAAGCATTCGCTGCTGTTTGGCGATCAGTCCGGGTGGTTTTATTCGGTGGAGGCCGAAAGCGGGAAACTGCTGTGGAAGAAGAAGGTGGAGGAGCACGATGCCGCGCGGCTAACCGCGACTCCCGTTGCCTACAACGGCAATGTCTTCGTGCCAGTGGCTTCGTGGGAGGAAACTCGGTCGCTGGATTACAAATACCCGTGCTGCACCTTCCGCGGAAGTGTTGTTGCGCTGCGCATTGGTGACGGACAACAGGTTTGGAAATCGTATCTGGTGCCGGAGCCAAAGCGCACCGGCCAGTCCAAGCGTGGCACGCCGCAGCTCGGCCCTTCGGGTGCGGGTGTGTGGGCTGCGCCGACGGTTGATCCGAAGCGCGGTGTCCTGTACATCGCAACGGGCGACAATTATTCTTCTCCGGCAACAGAGCTGAGCGATGCGATTGTGGCGCTGGATCTCAATACCGGGCGGGTGGTGTGGTCGAAGCAGACGTTGCCCGGGGACGCCTACAACTCCTCTTGTGGAACGGACAAGCAAAACTGTCCGGATGAAGACGGGCCGGATTACGATTTCGGCTCCTCGGCGATCCTGACGCAAATGCCGGGCGGGCGCGATGTGTTGCTTGCAGGGCAGAAGTCGGGGATGGTGTATGCCCTCGATCCGGAAAAGAAGGGCGAAATTCTGTGGCAGGTGCGCATCGCCGATCGTGGCCCAACCACGGCGTCGAGCGTCGGCGTGTTGTGGGGAATGGCCACCGACGGCCAGCGCGTGTACGCGGCGACGGCAGCATCCGGGCGCACGCAGCCGAAAGATCCGCTCGATACGCGCCGGAACATTCTGGATCCTGCTCTAGGCGGCGGCTTGACCGCTATTCGCATTGCCGATGGCAGCAAGGCTTGGTATGCGCCGCCTATAGTCTGTACACCCAATGCTCCGTCCGGATGCAGTCCGACGCAATCGGCGGCGGTGACGGGAATTCCAGGCGTCGTTTTCTCCGGATCGCTCGACGGACACATTCGCGGCTACTCGGCAGAAGATGGCAAAGTGATGTGGGACTTCGACACCACGCGTGAATTCCAGACCGTGAACGGGATTAAGGCGAAGGGCGGTTCCATCGACGGTCCCGGCGCCGTGGTTGTGAACGGAATGTTGTTTGTGAACTCCGGCTACTCGCGGTTTGGCGGGATTCCCGGAAACGTTTTGCTGGCGTTCGCGCCATAGCTCGCAAGCGGTGTCCTCTACCGTCTCGTTAGAATAAAGGTGAATGACCCCTAAAGTGCGTAAAGCGGTTTTCCCCGCGGCCGGCCTCGGCACGCGTTTCCTTCCCGCCACCAAGGCAATGCCCAAGGAAATGTTGCCGGTGGTGGATAAGCCCATCATCCAGTACGGCGTGGAAGAAGCGATTCAGTCCGGTGTGCAGAACATCATCATCGTCACCGGGCGCGGCAAGTCCGCGATTGAAGATCACTTCGATGTGAGCTTTGAGTTGGAGAATCTGCTGGAGACGCGCGGCAAGAAAGATCTGCTGGAGACCGTGCACGCGATCTCCGATATGATCAACGTCGCCTACATTCGCCAGAAAGAGGCGCTGGGCCTGGGGCACGCCGTGCTCCGTGCCCGTGAACTGGTGGGCAACGAACCGTTCTCCGTAATCCTTTCCGACGACGTGATCGACGCCGAGACGCCTTGCCTCCGCCAGTTGATCGACATCTATGAGTTCTACAGCGCGCCCGTGCTGGCGCTGATGGAAGTGCCGAAGGAGAGCGTGTCGTCGTACGGCATTGTGGATGCGGAGCCCGTCTCGCACCATGGCGGCCGCGATCGTCTCTATCGCATCCGCAACCTGGTCGAAAAGCCGAAAGCATCAGAGGCGCCTTCGAATCTGGCAATTATCGGGCGCTACGTACTGATGCCGGAGATCTTCGCCTCGCTTGAGGCCATCGAACCCGGCAGCGGCGGCGAAATCCAGTTGACCGACGGCCTAAGGCATTTGCTCCGCAGCCGTCCGATTTACGGCTACAAGTTTGAAGGCACCCGCTACGACGCGGGCGATAAGCTTGGCTTCCTGCAGGCGACCGTTGAGTTCGCGCTGAAACGCCATGACCTGGGTGAACAGTTCCGTTCGTATCTGAAAAAGTTGCAACTATGAAACCAAAATTCCTGCTCTTCCTTCCGTTATTCGCCGCGCTAGCATCCGCTGGCGTCATTGAGGATGTACGCGAGGCAATCGCCAAGAGCGGGGACGCCGCAGCCATTCAAAAACTGCAGGCGTACCGGACGTCACAAGGCGTCACGGCCGAATACCTCGAAGCATTCAGTTGGCTGGCGCGTGCCCAATACGCGGCGAAGCGTTATCCGCAGGCAGCGCAGACCGCGGAGGAAGTGTACGATCTCTGTCTGGCGGAGTTGAAGAAGCGGCCGCTCGACCGCGAAAAGCATTTGCCTATCGCCTTGGGAGCTTCCGTCGAGGTGCAAGCGAACAGCATGGCACAGCAGGGACGGCGGGCCGAAGCGGTTTCTTATTTGCAAGACGAGGTGAAGAAATATGCGGGCACGTCGATTCAGACGCGCATCCAGAAAAATTTGCTTCTGCTGACGCTCGAAGGAAAGCCCGCACCCGCGCTCGAAGGCGTGACGCTTCCGAAAGGGAAGCCCGCTGTAATTTTCTTTTGGGCGCACTGGTGTCCGGACTGCAAAGCGGAAGCGCCGATCCTCAAACGCATTCGCGCGGAATACGGCCCGAAAGGTCTCACGGTGATCGCCCCCACACAAAAATATGGATACACCGTCCGGGGCGAGGACGCTTCACCGGCTACCGAGGTCGCCTACATCGAACAAATTCGGAAGCAGTACTACGAAGGTGTGATCGATGGACCCGCACCCGTGAGCGAAGCAAACTTCGTCCGTTACGGAGCGAGCACGACGCCGACGATGGTGTTGGTAGATCGCACCGGAATGGTTCGCGTGTATCATCCGGGTGCGATGAAGTACGAAGAACTGCAGCAGGCGATTGAGAAGTTGATGTAAGTGCCGTTATCGCCAAAGGCCCATTTGACGGGCCTTTGCGCAACACATGCCTAACACCTGCCAAACACCGGCATGACATCCGTTAAACGTCCGCACAAAATAAAAACGGCCCCGATTGCTCGGGGCCGGTTGGTTTCAAACTCGCTATTGCGAGCCCGTTAGCTACTTCTTTTTCTTCGCAGCAGCTTTCTTTTTCGGGGCCGCTTTCTTCTTCGTTGCGTTTTTCATTCGATTGATTCTCCCTTACATCAGAATACGCGCCAGATTGCTCACAGCGCGCTTGTGTCCCATTTATAAGGTGGATTGAAACGAATGTCAAGAAAAAAATTGCATCAACTCTGTGGTGGACCTTCGCGTGCTTGAACATCGCACCCCGTTTCCACAAAAAACGAAGACGAGTAGAATTGTTTTAGGCGTTCTCGATGACATCTGGAACTGTCCGCGTATATTTTGCGATTGCGATGGTCGCGGTGTTCGGTGCTGCAAGTTGCGGAAGGAAGCACGCGCGCGCGTCGACGCCGGCTGCGCCAGTGAAATTCGGACAACAGGAAACCGGTATCGCAAGTTGGTACGGAAATCCGTATCACGGACGACGCACGGCATCGGGTGAGGTCTATGACATGGAACAACTCACTGCCGCGCACAAGAAGCTTCCGTTTCAAACTTGGGTGGAAGTAACGAACCTCGAAAATGGAAAGAGCGTCGATGTTCGCATCACCGATCGTGGTCCGTTTGTCAACGGACGCGTCATCGATCTCTCGCATCGCGCCGCGAACGACATCGACATGATCGGACCGGGCATCGCGAAAGTGCGACTGAAGGTGATCCGTCCGCCGAAGGAATTGCCGGTTGCACCAACTCCCGAGTTGACTCCACCGGAGGCTGCGCCGCCGGAGGCAACCTCCGCGCGGTCGAATGCGCCGGTGCCGCAACCGCGTGACGCGGTCTATCGTCCTGATCCCGCGGCGGCACCGGGTCCGGCGGTTTCCGTCGCTCCGTTACACGCGGGTTTCGCGGTCCAGGCCGGTGCGTTCTCCGACAAAGCGCGCGCCGAATCGCTACGCTCGCGGATGGTGGACATATATAGGGATGCGCGAGTGGTACCCGCAGGGCGGTTGTGGAAGGTGCTGGTCGGAAGCCAATTGAGTCAGGATCAGGCGTCGAGCCTTGCCGCAGCCGTCCGGCGCGACTTCGGAGACTCCATCGTCGTCCCGGATGCGGAATAGGCTGTTTGCTCCCGCGATCTGGTAACCACTGCATATTCCGTTACTTACAAGTGGAATACCCACACCAGCGGGTATACCATACCCGCATTAGACTTACCCCATTTCCCTCGAGGGGGATCTTGAGGAAGTTCGCAACAAAACGTAGAGTTTATTCGTGGTGAACGCACTGTATACAAAAGGGCCTGAAACGAAAATGAACCCGAACATGGAAGAGACTCGCCACGTCCTCGTCGGCAACTCCCCCCGTACCCGCCACGTGTTGCGGCTGATCGAAAAGATGGGGCAGTGCCGCTGGCCTGCGCTGTTGCTTGGCGAAACCGGCACCGGCAAGGAAGTAGTGGCGCGCGCGATTCACAACATCAACCCCAATGGACCTTTCGTTACCATCGATTGTTCGTCGATGGTGGGTCCGCTGATGGAAAGCGAACTGTTCGGCCACGTCAAAGGCGCGTTCACGGGCGCGGCGGGCGCGAAACTCGGTTTGATTGAGAGCGCCAACGGTGGCACAGCGTTTTTCGATGAGATCGGCGAACTGCCCCTCGATCTGCAGGCGAAGCTGTTGCGCGTGCTGCAGGAAAAGGAATTCCGCCCGGTGGGTTCGTTGACCACGCGGCGTTCGGATTTCCGCATTGTCGCCGCGACGAACCGCGACCTGGCGAAGGAAGTGGAGAAGGGTACGTTCCGCCGCGACTTGTACTTTCGCTTGAACGTGATCAACATCCGCCTTTCGCCGCTGCGAGAGCGCAAGGAAGACATTCCGGCCCTGATCAACCATTTTTTATCACGTGTTGACGGCAACTACTCGTTGACGGCCGAGACGCTGGAAGTGATGCTTTCCTACGACTGGCCGGGTAACATTCGCGAGCTGGAGAACTGCGTGCAACATATGGTGGCCATCAGTTCCGATCCGCTGCTGCATGTTTCCCAGCTCCCCAGCAATTTGCAGAACCACATCGCGCAAAAGAAATCGCAATATTTGATGGCCGCCGCTGGAGCGGGTGCCTCTCGTGCTTTTCCGGCCGACCTTTCGCCAGGTGGCGTGGACTCTCCGATGATGGTGGAACCAGCGCCGCGACCGGTTCCCGCGATTGTGCCCTTGGCGGAGTTGGAGCGGCGCGCTATTCTCAATGCTCTCGAATACACTCGTGGCGACCGCGCCGTGGCCGCGCACTTGCTCGGCATCGGGCGCACCACGCTCTACCGGAAACTGAAGGAATACGAAGTCCCCTGTTAGGTTTTTTTGAGAGATCCGGCCGCGGGTGCGCACTAATAGTGCATGAAGGTACGCATTTTACTGGTGGATTCCGACCCGGAAGAGACTCTGTTCCTTCAGGATGTTCTCGCCGAAATACAGGAGGGCCATGGCTGGCCCGGATATGTGGAGATGGATTGCATCCACGCGCCCAGTTGGGCGGACGCCGAGAGTATTCTCACCAGCGGCAATCCAACGGAAACCGCGGATCTGATCCTGATGGGCCTGGATTTAGAAGATGCCCACGGCGCCGAGGCTTTCCGTCAAGCGCAAGCGATCGCTTCGGAAATCCCCATCATTCTGCTCATCGACGACGCCGATACGGATCTTGCCATCCAGCTGCTTCGCGAAGGGGCGCAGGATTACGTCCCGTTGTCGCGGCTAGAGTGTGAACTGCTGGCGCATGCCATGCGGACGGCCATCGAGCGGCAGCGGGTGGTGAATGCGCTGCGCACCGCGTTGCCGGTCGACCTATTGACCGGCCTTCCGAATGCCGTGGCCTTTGTCAACGCAGCGGAGCGGGAGCGTCAACTTGCAGGGCGCATCGGGTGTGGGTTCGCGCTTGTATTGGCCGAAATGCCAGGGACGCCAGAGGCTTCGGGGACGCAGGCTAGCGACCTTCTATTGGTAAATGCCGCCGAAACATTGCGATCGATTGCGGGCACGGACCACTCGCTGGCGCGGATCGCGGCGACTCGCTTTGCAATGGCCGTCTTGGGTGCCGATGAAGAAGTTGAGGCCGAGGTTCAGCGCATCCGTGAGGACGCCGGGCGAAGCCAAATTCGCATAGGCGCGGCGATAACGGTTGCGGATCAGCAGGCGGGTTTAGAGTCGCTGCTTGATCAGGCATCGCGCGATCTCAACTCCGGGTGCGGCGCGGCGCCCACCCTGCACTCAAAAGCCGCCGTCATGCGAACATAGCAACCAGTGCCAGTCTCTCTCGACGCGCCTGGAGACCGTTATGTCTTTGGGTTGGATGCCACCTATAGCCTGGGCCGTAACCTGTCCGGCGTTGGCGTTTATTCCCGGCACATGATGCACGGGCTCGCCTCTGCGCACCCCCGTCACCGTTTTGCGTATTACTACCGGTCACACCGTTTTCTGCGGTCGCTCCAAGACGCCGTGCCTCGCAATGCGCGCCGAAGGCTGCTACGTGGCATGCCAAGCGTGGATCTTTTCCACGCACTCAATCAGCGAGTGGAACAGAGAGCGCGCAAAACAGTAGCGACCTTCCACGACCTGTTCGTGATCACCGGCGATTACTCGTCTCCTGATTTTCGCGCCCGCTTCACCGAACAGGCCCGCGAGGCTGCCCACAATAGCGACGCGATCATTGCTGTTTCGCAGCACACGGCGGATCAACTGGAGCAGTTGTTAGGCGTCGAACGCTCGCGCATTCACGTTGTGCCGCACGGCGTGGCCATTCCTGTGCAACAATCGAACGCGGCGCGCGAGAACATCATCCTCTTCATCGGCGCGATTCAGAAGCGGAAGAACGTCGCCCGGCTGGTCCGCGCCTTTGAGCGTGTGCCAGCGGACTGGCGGTTAATCCTGGCCGGTGCATCCGACGGCTACGGAGCGGCGGAAGAACTGGCAGCGGTGGAAGCGAGCCCTCGGCGCGCCGGCATCGATGTGTTGGGCTATGTGACGGACGCCGATCGCCAATCGCTCTACCAACGGGCTCGCGTCTTTGCGTTTCCCTCGCTCGACGAAGGTTTCGGCATGCCTTTGCTCGAAGCGATGGCATACGGCGTACCGGTCGTCACCTCGCGAGCCTCCGCGATGCCGGAGGTTGCGGGCGATGCGGCATTGCTGGTAAATCCGTTTGACGAAGACGAATTGGCGGAAGCACTGGTGCGGCTCACGTCAGAGGAGGCGTTGCGCGCCCGTCTCACGCAAGCGGGTCTGACGCGCGCGTCTCAGTTTCGCTGGGAAGACGCCGTTGCAAAGACGTGGCGGGTGTATCAAACCTTGTTGCCCGGTCTCGGCGATTAAGTTGGTTTTATTCGAGGGTCGCGTCGGCCTTCGCTTCTTGCCGCAGATCCTGCAGCCGGAGCCCTGCCATTGCGAGCGAGATTAGACCGGCCACCATCAACGGCAGCGTCACAATGCCCCATAGCACCAGTGAGAAACGCGCCGCCTCATCCGGGACTACGTGAAAGAGTTTTTCCAGAGCCTCACGCGCCAGGAACTGAAATAGCCCCAGGTTCCCCGGCGCCTGCGGCACCGCGCTGCCCATGCGGAGGATCAGTGAAAGCAGAAACGCCGTGCTGATCGAAAGATCGAAACCGTAACCATAGAAAGCGGCCCACACCGGCAGCGTCTGTATCAACAGAAGGGGCAGGCTCTGCAGGAAGGCGAACCAGAAATAGCGCGAGTTGCCTATTTTCTCCAACTCCGTGATGAGGATGTAGAAATGCCTGCGCCAGCCGCTCTCCGGGATAGCCCGGTTCCCCTTCTGCCGGTGGAACAGCGCTATGGCCAGCACGACGGCTATGGCGAGAACGGTGATACCGAGGCCAAAGGCTCCGTCGGAGAGAAACTGCAAGCCCCGCGGGAGGGGAACGAATCGCAGGACGAAGAATAGAAATACCGTCAACCAGATTCCATCGAAAATGCGCTCGATTAAGGCGCTTGAAAGGGACACGGTCACGGGCAGGTTTTTGCTGCGGCTGATCATGTAGCAGCGCAGCACCTCGCCAGCGCGCAGCGGCAGCACTTCATTGGCGAAGAGACCGACGAAGATCGCTCGCAATGTTTCGCCATAGGTGGGCCGTGCGACGGGACGCAGGACAAACTGCCAGCGAATCGCCTGGAAAAAATACAGGCCGACATTAAATAGCGCGGCAAGCGTGACCCAGCCCCAGTTCATCGAGGCCATATCTTCTTTTAATTCGCCCAGGTGGGCATCCCGCAGCGCCCACGCGAGTGACGCGATGGAAATGATGTAGGTGAGCAGGATCAACAGCCGGCGCCGGCTGCTTTTGGCTTCTGGTTCCTTCAAGCTCTCATGATAGCTTGCTACCCTCACAATGCCATGACAACGCGATTACTGAAAGTAGGCGGCCGCAAGGTCGGCGTTGGCCGCAACCGCTTGGCTCCAGGCCTGGCGTGCCGCCTCTTCTTTTCCGGTAGCCTTCAGTGCGTGCCCCAGGTTCAGAAGCGCCTCCGCGAAATCCGGCTTTTGCTCCACCGCTTTTTCGTAGCAGTGGACGGCCGCTTCGTGGTCGCCTGTTTTTTGGAGAATCAGGCCCGTGTTGTAGGAAAGCTCCGGACAAATGCCGCCTGCCGCGCGAAAGCGCTGCTCGTAATCTCTTGCCGACGCGGCGTTCCCGCGCTCTACCGTGATGGCCGCGGCAGCACGAAGAGCCTCCACGTTTTTCGGGTCCAACTTGACAACCTTGTCCAGGAACTCCGCTGCCGATTCCAAGTCGCCGAATTGCCAATAGGCCAAGCCGAGGTTTAGCGTGGCATCCGCCCAATCCGGACGCTTCTTCAGCGCGGCTTCAAAGCTACCAACGGCTGATGTGCAATCGCCGCCTTCCAGTTGCAGCACACCGAGGCGGAACGATGCGTCTTCCCAATCCGGATGCTTTGCCACCAACTGTGTGAGGTAGCGCTCGGCATCTTTTCCGTTCGCTTGCTTTTCCGCCAGCAGAGCCAGATTCCACAGCAACCCGGGCATTTCCGGCGTCACGGTTAAAGCTCGTTCGTATGCTGTGCGTGCGCCGTCGAGGTCACCGCGCTCTTGAAGAACCGCACCAAGGTTCGCCCATGCCTCGGACGCGTCAGGGCGAAGTCCCGCGGCTTCCCGGTAAGCGGCGGCCGCCTGTTCCAAGCGCCCCACCTTTTGCAAAGCTACTCCCAAATGAAAGCGCGCCTCATAGAAATCCGGAGCGGCTTTTGCGAGCTGCGTGCCATGCTGCACGGCGGCCTGAAAGTCCCCGCGTGCCATTGCGACCGCAGCCAAGCCTTCGAGCGCGTGCCGCGAACCCGGCTGCACTTTCAGCAGGCGTTCGGCCAGTTCCTTCGTGCGGGCGTCATCCTTCTTGACGATGGAGATCGAGATAAGATTTGCGAGCAGTTCGGGGGAGTTTGGATCAGCGGGCAACAGGCGCTGATAAATCGCCGCCGCCTCGTCCAGTTCACCCAACTCATGCAATGCCACCGCTTTGCCCGCGAAAATCCGGTCCTGATTCTGTCCGGCACTATCCGTCAGCGCGGCGTCAAAGCACGTTCGCGCGTCGCTCGCCTGGCCCAATTTCAGAAGGCAGAGCCCTTGCCCCAGGTTCGCCTGCCAGCGCTTCGGATCGGTTTTCAGTGCCGCTTCGAATTCCGCAGCCGCGTTCTCAATTTGTCCCTGCCGTTCAAAAGCCAAGGCCAAATTGTAGTGCGCCGTTGCAAGGCCGGGTTCCTTTTCGAGAACCGCGCGATAATGTTCCCCCGCACGCGCCCAATCGCGTTTTTCAAACCATAGATGGCCCAGGGCAGCGTGGATGTCCGCCAGATGCTTGCCCTCTGCGACCGCCTTCGTCAGTTCTTCGATCGCCTCATCGAGGCGGCCTGCCGTGACCAACTCCAACGTCTTTGCAAACGAGCTCGATTCGATCTCACGCTTCGGCTTCTGTACGTTCGCTACGGAATCTCCCCGCAGGAGTCTTTCAATCAGGTCGTCATCGACCACCAGAACCGTGGCTTCGCGTTGTTCGGCCATGAATCTCTCTCCTAGTTTGCTTTTGTTGCCGCCGGCGTTACATCGAAGGCGCTCTGCAGAATGGCCCGCTCGCCGTTATCGCTATACAGGCCAGCGCCGCCGGAGGGGAAGCGCGGGTCGGCCCATTCATCCACCCTGCGGTCCTGCACGTACGCGGTGAACTTATTGCCGGAGGCTTCAAAACGCAGCCGGTAAATCGTGGACGGACTTACCGTAAGCCCCAGCGGCACCTGCTTGCGAGGCTCCGCCGTGCCGTTCACGACGGCGTAGTGCACCAGCACCGGATTCAGATTGGACCCAAGCGGTTGCAATTCGATCTTGGCCACCTGAAAATTCTTGGCGTCTTTCGCGCGGAACACCCAGCCCAAGGCCTTGCGATCGATCTGCGCCTCCATTTCGATCCGGTAATCCTTGTAGGAGTTCGTCGAACGCAGCACGGAAATCGTCCGCGGGCGGGCCGCGTCGGGAGAAAAATTTTCAATCCAGTCCGGCCCGGCCCCGATTCCTGTTCGAACTGCTGCGGACGCCGGTGCGTCTTTCCCGCTCGAACCGCTCACGGGGAATGCGTAAAGGGCGACGATGGCCAACACGACGACCGCGGCGATGCCCGCCCCTGCGTACAGGATGTTCGGGTTGATCGGTTTCGATTGAGTGATGTGAAGCTCGGGAAGCTTCAGGTCCATGTTCGCGAAGGGTGATTCATTCGGCTTCGCCGGAAACGGCGGCAGCGAAATATCCTTTGGCGGAGGAGGGGCGACGGGCCCGGCAGTTGGCTTCTCGGGTTGCGATTTGGCCGGTGACGTTACCGCAGGCGTGCGGGCTTCCGGTTTTGCAGCGTTCGAAATTGGAGTGGTAGTGGCCGGAACCTTTTGCGCGACGGCTTTCTGCTGTTGCGATTGCGGCTTTGGCGCGGCTGAAACCGGCGTCTGCTGCGCCGCCACGCTTTGCGCCGGAATATCGGCGGGCTTGTTGGTGGCCCGATTTGCAGCTTGCGGAGCGGTGAGCGGCGCGGCTTTCTGCGGCGTACTCTTCGCGGCCTTACTCTCGGGCTTCGATGGCTGTTGAGGCACGCTGACCGGAGCTTCTTTGTTGCCCGCGTTGTTTACAGCGGCGTTTGCGGGGTTGTTTGCGGCGACGTTGCCCGCCGATGTTTTAATTTCGGCTGATGCTTTGGTCGCCACCGATGCCTTGCCTGCGAGGTTTACAGCCATCGCCGGGCGGATGGGAAACGCGGGGGAATCCGGAAGCAAGCCCTTTTGCGCGCTTGGCCGCGGAGTGTACAAGAGCGAAATCGGTTTGGCCGGGCTCGCGGTGGCGATGTGCGTTGGCACCGGCAGGAAAGTTTCGACCAATCCCGGTTCCTTCGGCGCTTGCGCCGGCACCTTTGGCGGGGCAGGCTCGGCTACGGCGGCCGATTGCAAAGCCTGGACGTGCCCTTTGGCAGGAATGGAATCCGGAGCAGTGCGAGGAGTTCGAGCAAACATCGATTCATCAATCACGATGTCTGCAACCCTCTCGATGACAGGCACGGTGGTTCGCTCGGGCGAAGCTGTGGGCTTGGACTCTGCTGGAACCGCAGGGGCTGGGTGCGTGGCCTCTTGGGCGACGTCTGGAATTTCCCGGACACTCGCCGCAGCCAAATGCGTGAGCGTTTGGAAATCGAACTCCACTGCTTCCAGATCCAGAATCGCGATCGATTCCTTCATCAACTCCGGAACCTGCTTCCAGCGTTCCGCAGATGCGGTCCATAAAGAGGCTGGGGCAGCGGTTCGCGGGAGTGCGGGGATTGGAAACGGCTGTTGCAGATTTTGCAGAACCGGCGAGGTCAGCAGGAAAATCCGCTGCATCTTGGGCACAGGCGCGCTAAAATCGCGCGGTTCGGAACGATCTTCAATCTTGATCGCTCCTGGCCTCGCGATAATGCTTCTGTTGGCGAAGGGAATGGGTTGCGCGCGATCCAGATCCGCGTGCGGATCCACTGGGTGGCTAACCGGGTGAACAGGTGTAACCGCCGCCGTCACCAGTTCGAGCGGAGTGGCGACGGGAGAGAGCCCGTTCCCCAGCCTTGCGGGAGGTTTGCTGTCCACGAAATCCGCAAAAGGGGGTAGATTTTCCGTCGGCGCGGGCGCAACTACCGGTGGCTCGGCCGCTTTCTCTTGTCTAAGCTTCTCGGGCTTCTCGGGTTGCTCCGCCGCCCTGGCCTTCGTCGCGTCGCCGTTGGAATTCGAATGCGTTTGGCGAGCAGGTGACGCCGGGGCGTGAGCGGTGCCATTGGTGCCCCCGTTCGGTGCGGCTGTGGGGGTTTTCTCCTGTGCGGCGTCGGCGGCTCTGGCTGACTCCGAAGGCACGGCAAGTACAAGCGTGTCACCGCGGGCAGCCATCGACTCCACGGCTATTCCGTTGCTGATCAGGCGGTTAAGCGCAAGTTGGTTGTACTCCTGTTGGTACAGTTTGCGGTGGCCGTCCGAGCAGAATTCGCTGCCGGAAAGCCGCTTTAAGATCGCAAGCTCCTTCCCGCAGTAGAGACACTTCATACGTCCATTACATCGTCGCTTTTGGCCTTACGCTCAAGCCCTTTCCTCCCCCTTTCTTTGCGGTAAAGCACTTATCCTTTCCAACTGGGTGATTCCCCTTAGGGGTGCAAAGGCGAACTGCGTAAGCGGGACAGCGTTGGTCTTGGGAAACCGGTACGCCGCTGGCCCACTCCCTTTCCTCTGTTCTGGCATCGCGTGCTTGTATTTTCAGCGAGATACGAAGTGATCGCCGCAGAGTGGCATAAAGTTATTTCCCTAGGTGCCGATACCTTCAGTACTGCGTCCGTTTCTCGGTCGCATTAGACGTAGAGAGGAAACTGGCTATGGCAAAAGGTGAAGCGCTGAAAGCGGCCCTGGAAGGCTTGCGGAATTCGATTCCGGAATTGAAAGGAGTGCTGCTCGCCTCAAACGAAGGCTTGCCGATCGCGCACGCACTCACCAACGGTGCCGATCCGAATCGTATCGCCGCGATGGCGGCCGCGGCTTCGGGCTTGGGACGCCGTATTTCCGAGAACATCAGCGCCGGCGCGCTCAACGAAGTGTCCGTGCAAGCCGAAGAGGGCGCACTTTTCATTTATTCGGCGGGAAGCAAGGCCGTACTCGCCGTGCTGAGTCCCCAGGGCGGTAACGCCGGACTCATTCACTTGGAAGCCCGCACTGCGGCCAAGGAAATCGGCGATCTGTTCTAAGAATTCGTTTTTATTTCATTCGATTCAAGCTGCACAAGCTTTTGATCGGGACTCGCCGCTGCGTCCTCCATCGTAGCGGCAAGTCCCATTTTTATTTTGCGAGCCGCGGCTTGTCCGGTGACTTGCGCGATCGACGTTTCGGTTGCTTGCCGAACTCTCTCCAGGCTCCCGAAGTGCTGCAGTAGCTTCGCCACCCTCTTTTCTCCCACACCCGGAATGCGATCCAGTTCGCTGCGCAGACGGCTGGCGTTACGCCGCGTGCGGTGGAACGTGACGGCGAAGCGGTGAGCTTCGTCGCGAACCTGCTGCACCAAATGCAGCACCGGCGAAAATTTGTCCAACACAATCGGCTCGTCTTCCTGCCCGTAGACGTAGATCCACTCCTCGCGTTTGGCGATGGAAGCAAGGGGCTGCCCGGTGATGCCGAGTCCTTCGAGTGCATCCGCGGCCGCGTGCAACTGCCCTAGGCCGCCGTCCACGAGAACCAATCCAGGAAAAGCCGCCTTTTCTTCTTTTAGCCGCCCGTAGCGCCGCGTGATCACTTCGTGCATGGAGGCAAAATCGTTGTTGCCCTCCACCGTTTTGATGATGAACTTACGGTAGTCGGACTTTTTCATGCGCCCGTCTTCCCATACCACCATGCTGGCCACTTTGTCGGTGCCTTGAATGTGTGAGATGTCAAAGCATTCGATGCGCCGGGGGGCTTGCTCCAGACCCAGCGCGTCCTGCAGTGCACCCTCAATCGCCTTCGACGATGGCTTCAAGACGCGGAAGCGCTGATCGAAACTGTGTTGGGCGTTCGATTCCACCAGCGCGAGCATCGCCTTCTTCTGCCCCCGCTGCGGTGTGTGAATTTCTACTTTGCGTCCGCGACGCTCCGAGAGCAGTTCCTCGAGCACTTCGCAGTCTTCAAACTCCACGGGCACATGGATCAACGCGGGAACGTACGGCTCATCCAAATAGACCTGCATCAGGAGCGAAGTAAACAACTCCCCTGCGTCGAACTCGTGTTGATCTTCCCAGAAGAACTCGCGGCGGTCGACGATGTGTCCGCCTCGCAAGTGAAACAGATTCACCGCGACCAGCGGCGGCTCGGCGTAGTAGGCAAAGATGTCGGTGTCCGAGCCCTGCGCGGACGACATCTTTTGCTTTTCCCCCATCTCTTCCACCGTGCGCGCCAGTTCATGCAGCGCGGCGGCTTCTTCGAAGCGAAGGTTCGCGCTGGCCGCTTCCATTTGCGTGCGCAACTCGCGCTCCAGGTCCTTGTGCCGGCCTTCGAGAAACAACTTTGCTGAGCGCACGGCTTCGCCATGGCGCGCTTCCGTCGTGAGCCCGTCTACGCAGGGGCCCTGACAACGATGGATGTGATACTCCAGGCAGGGATGCGTGTGCTTGCGCGAAAAATCGATCCGGCAGGAGGGCACCTGAAAGTGCCTGCGAATGAAATGGACCAGCCGGTGCGCCAGATTCGCTGGGAAGTAAGGGCCAAAATATGTGGACCCATCCTTCTTCAGCCGTCGCGTCACATAGACACGGGGAAAGCGTTCGCCCGTCAGCTTGATGTACGGATACGTCTTGTCATCGCGCAACAGGATGTTGAAGCGCGGCTTGTACTGCTTGATGAGGTTGTTCTCAAGAGCCAGCGCTTCCTTGTTGTTATCCACCTCAATGAAGTCGATTTGCCGCGCTTCGCTGATGAGCGTGCCGGTTTTCGGCTCGGCCAATCGCTCGTCCGAAAAATAACTGCGGACACGGCTGCGGAGGTTCTTCGCCTTGCCGACATAAATCACCGTGTCGTGCGCGTCTTTGTAGAGATACACGCCCGGCTTGGTGGGGAGTTCCGCAACGCGTTCGCGAAGATCCTGCATGTTAACTGGTGTCGTTTCCCGGCGCAGACCGAGGGATTTCGTCCGGCGGAGGCCCATCGCCTAAACCCCGCCAAGTGCGCTCTATACTTTAATTGTGTCACGCGTCTTGTTCTTCGGCCTTTTGCTGCTGTGGCCCTTGGCCGCGCAATCCACGCGCCCGGCCGCCCCGCCTGCGAACGCTGCCGAGGAGGAACCGCCCGAAGAAGATCCCGATTTGAAGCCAAAGGTCTACGACTTCAATCCTTTAGAGGCCGGCCGTAACATCACCGCCGGAAACTTCTATTACAAAAAGGGCAACTACCGTGCGGCGATGCGCCGGTACGCTGAGGCGATTAAGTGGGACCCGACCTCCAGTGAGGCACTTCTGAAGCTCGCCTCAGCCGAAGAAAAATTGCACGACTTCGCCGCCGCGCGCGAAACATACACGAAGCTCCTAACGCTTGATGCGGATTCGAAAGCCGCGGCTGAAGTGCGCAAGAGGTTGGAAAAGCTTCCCGTCGCGAAAGCGACCGGAAAGAAAGATCCCAAGTCCAAGTGACCGACAAGATCGTTGTTCTCACCACGTGCGATTCCGAAGAGACCGCGGCAGACCTCGCTCGGAAGCTGGTCGAGCTGCGCGTCGCTGCGTGCGTAAACATTCTGCCGGGTGCGCGCAGTGTCTATCGTTGGAAGGATGAAATCGAAGACTCCAAGGAATGGCTGCTGGTCATCAAATCGCGGCGCGATCTCTTCGACCAATTGCGTGCGGAGATTCAGAGGCTGCACACCTATGACGTGCCGGAAATCATCGCGTTGCCCGTGGTGGAGGGATCTGAGGCCTACCTCGGCTGGCTGGATCAGGAATTACGCGAGCGCAGCTAAGATCCACTCGCCGATTTCAAGCGGTTTCGCTCCGACAAATACAAGCTTCCCGTAAGAAGCATGCCGAAGCCGACAACGCCCAGGACCACAACCAGCAACCGTTCGCCGCTCCGCAGGTAGATCCCCAGAACACTTAGCCAGATCCAGACTCGAACAATCAACGTCGTCCGGTAGAATACCGGATTCCCATAGCGGATGACGGCAAGCACAATGATGCCCAGCGCCACCATTAGCGAACCCGCGAACTGCGGGAACACATCTGTGTATTCACCACTCGCAAATAGTGCTTTGAGTGTCCACTGCGGAGCGAAGAACAGGCTGAGCCCGGTAGGAATCAGGTACCCCGCGAGGTAGAACAGGCTCAGTCGTGTTTTCTTCATTTCGGCCAGGAATTAAGCCCACTTGTGAAAGCAACTGTGGAAGCCAGGATGCGTGAAACCAGGCAGGGGCAGTTGCGCGATTGGTCCCTTGCTGACGTTGAAGGCGTCGAACAGAAGGTATTCGGAAATCCCTTTTTCCGGGACGTAATGCTGCGAAATGATCACGCCTTCGGAGCCGTTGCCGGCAAACGCAGGCTCGCCGCCCAGGTATTCGCCCTTTGGGACGCGGTACTTGTCGCCTGGGCCACTGGACCACGATCCATGCACCAGCTCATCGAAGAACTTCCGTCCGGGCTTGCCCGCCTCACTGATACCGAGCATCCAGAAATCGTTGTAATTCTTGCCAACCAGATCCGGATTGATGGATGGAAAGTCCGGTGTGAGTGTGTAATCCATCTCCGTGCGCCCAATCAGCTTCTGCGCTTCGCAATCGATCACAAATCGCACGGGGCGCGCAGGGGTTGCGGTGGCGAAAACGTCCGGCAGGGGCTCGTATTCTTTGTAAACCGGTTCGTCCAGCTCCAGCATGTCTACTGTAAGGCGGTTGCCCTCCTCGAAACAGTTGATGAAGTGCAGCGCGTATTTGTTGCCGGCGCGCACCTGGAAGCTCTTCGCGTCTGAGCCAGCGCGAGGCATGATCAAAAGATCGCTGCCCAGTTCCGGACGCCAATCGAGCGATTCCATCACGGAAACGCCTTTGCCCCAGAAGCGCTGGAAATCCATAATCAGCGGGCTGAGGAAGAAGATCGTGCGCGTGGGGGTGATGCCGAAATCGTGGATCGAAAACTGGTGCTGCAGTGGGTTGCGGCGGCGCTTCAGAAGATTTCCGCCTTCGTCGAATTCGTAGACGTTGAGCTGGGGCTGCGTCGCGGAAAACGAAACGCCGAAGTTCACCATGTGGCCGTCGATCTTTGCGTGCGCCGCGAACGGACTCACCGCGTTCAGGCTGCCGTTAAAGTCGTACTCGCCCTTAGTCTCAAGCGTGATGGGGTCGAGCTCATACGGCAACGCCTGCTCGCCGAGCGCCAACAATTTTCCGGTTGCCGGGTACACGGCGACGTTGATGGGCGGCTCCAGCATCAGCTTGTGACGGAGTTGATCGCCAGGGAATGAAGTGCCGAAGCCCCGGTATAAGAACCTGCCCGCCTCGCGTTCGTCCTTGAGCTTGATGGATTCAACGAAACGCGCGACAAACTGCACGCCGTCATCGCCAAAGTGCAACGCGCGCACCATACCATCGCCATCCAGCCAATGCTTGTACTGCATGCCGTCCCGTACAAACCGCGCAGGGCCGTTCAAGTAGTAGCTTCCGCGGAGCCAGCTCGGAATCGTGCCCGTGATGCCGGCCAACTTCGCCGAACCCTCCCAAGAGACGGGCTGAAAGACTTTCTCCAGCCCGGGTGCCCAGTCTTGTTTCGTCTGATTCGTTTCGTGCGGTGCGCTCATTTTGCCAGCACTTCCTTTTCGGTCATGGTGTCGCCAAGGAACTGCTCTAATGCAAACGGATTCAGATTCCATTGATGCATTTCCATGGAATCGGCAAACGGCGCGTAGTTCTGCCGCATCGCCTCCGGATCGAAGACGGCCTTGCGGATTTTCATCTGCTTCAGGAATGCCGCATTCAGCAGCAGCTTGGGTTCTCCCAAGACCGACGCGTGAATGTGCGCGATGATATAGCGCGCGAATTCTTCCAGGCGTTCCATGTGACCGTCAATCACGTCGATGGCCTCTTTCGGCGTGAGCCCTGCTTGATAGAACAACTTTTCCGCATCGTCTAGCGGCTTCATCTCATAGAAATCGAAAAAGCGCGGAGCGTAAGCCGCCGGTTGCGGCTGCCGCTTTTTCCACTCGTAATACTCGCTCAGCATCTTCTGCACGCTATGGTTGATCGCCCCCAGCACGCCGTAACGCTTCAGGAAGGGAACCATGAACTCGCGGTTGGTCCACAGGCCGCTGATGGCCGGAACCACGTAGAAGCAGAAGTACACGGCGAGCTCCCAGGTGTACTTCATGCTGAAGGCTTCCTGGTCGCCTAGGCAGTTGTAGGTGATTGAGTAGCTGGGAATGTACGATTCGTACATAACACGCTCAATCTGTTCCGCCAGTTCGCAGCGCGCGGCACGTTCCGCGTCATCCTCTGCCTGAATCGCATGCACTACTTGCGTGTTGTAGAGCGTGATCAGATCCGAGCCCGGGCTGTAGAGCGGATCCGAGAAACGTCCCGCTTCGCCCACCATCGCCCAGCGTTCCTGGCTGATGGTCTGTTTGCAATCGTAGGAATAATTCGGCAAACGCCCTTCGGCGAGGATCTTGCGCTTAGGCAAGTCGCGCGCAAACACAGGCCATTTCCTGCAAATGTACTCGATGACCTTCTGCGTGTTCTCCACTTCTTCAAAGGGAACCACGTTGCGGTCGTAGACAAGTCCAATACTGGTTTTGCCGTGCAGAGGGATGATCCACAACCACTGGCCTTCGGCGCAGAAATGGTTCGTGCCCAGGAACATCGGGAAGTGACCGACCTTCTGACGGCGCCGGTCGTAGAGAAATTCTTCGTGCGTGCGGCCCGTCAGCCGTTCGACGTTGAGCAGCCCGTCCACCCAGAAGAACGTCGAGCCATGGCGGATCTGATTTTTTGCCTGCAGCTCCATGTGCTTCTGAATCACGCGCTGGCGGCCGGAGGCGTCCACCACCCACGTGCAGCTCGTCTTGCCGCCTTCCCAGCGAACCGTGTGATTCCCCTGGGGGTTCAGATCCACTTCGGTGCCGTAGGTTCCGCCGATGAAATCCATCCGGTCGTCCGCCGTGTTGATCTCGAACAGGTGCTTTTCGAGGACGTTGCGGTCAATTTGAAACGTCGCAAGATTCGACTGGCGGCGGATGGAAGATTGCGAGTAATCTTCATAGGATTTGTTGTCGAGCCCCGGCGTCGGCCAGTGAAAACGCAAGTTGTACTTTAGAAAGTGGTTGACCAACAAGTGCTCTTCAAGGTCGAGCACCTTGGAGAGGTAATAGCCGCTCAGTTGAACCAGCGATTCGCCGTACTTCTGCGGCGCTTCTTCGGGCGGGCTCATCCGCTTGTCGATCAAAAGCACGGACTTATTTGTATAGAGCAGTAACTGGCGGCTCAGCGTCAGCCCCGCCATGCCCGCGCCGATGATCACGACGTCGTAATGCTCTTTGGGCGATTGTTGAATCGGCATGCTTCAGTGTCCTCCGGCGGTACGCAATTGCAGAGGAAGCGGGGGTGCGGCGGGTGAGGTGCCATCCAGAACCCGGCCCCAGAAAATATGCTTCCGTCTCGATCTCATCTGATCGATGTTCGTCTGCAGAATACTTTGAATATAGCGGCTTACGTCGCGTATGATCTTAACGTTTTCCGCGTCAGCCGGCGTCAAACCGGTTAATCGAATCGGTTCCAGCACCCGGACATGCCACTTTGACGGAAGCGGCACCGGCGCCAGCGGAAACATGGGGGCGATGGGCAGATACGGCCAACCAAGCTCGCGCGTCACCCAGCCCGAGTCAATGCGCCCCAGAATCGGGAAAATTTCCGAGTGCCCAATGACCGGAACGGGGATGATGGGGGCCTGAAATTCGATAGCCATTTTGACCAGCGCGCTCTTGGCGAAATCGCGCAGCTGGTGCGTCTGTTTGTACGGTTGGAATGTTCCGCGGATACCTTCCGGGAAAATGCCGATGAGGTTGCCTTCGTTGTAAAGCCGTTGGGCGTTTTCCTGGCTCGCCACCACGCCGCCCACCTTCGTCAGGAAGTCGCAGAGCAGCGGCAGGCGGAGCAGGGAGTGAATGATCAGGAAACGCACCACCCGTTGCCGGTGTGTCAGCACCAGCGATAAGTGCATCACGGCGTCCAGCGGCATAAATCCACGGTGGTTGGATACGTAAAGGGCGCCGCCCGAATCGGGAATATGCTCCATGCCCTCCGAGTCAATGCGCCAGTAGATGTCGCGTAAAAAAGCGAACCACCATCCCCAGGCCGCGAGGTAGTCACGGTCCAGCCCATAAGTGTCATACACTTCGCGCAACAGCTCTGGCCGTCCGCCGTCCTTGGATTGAACGAACTCACGCAGAGCCTCAACGGTTGAGCGCTCTGGCACGAAATCCATTTCGGTGCGAGCCCGTTCGCCGGAAACAGTCCAGTTGTATTCCAGTTGTTCGACGGTCGCGTCTTTGCAGAACGCCTGTGCGATTGGTTTCGGAACCGGACGCGTGGATGTTCCCGCGGCCCGGAGGGCTTTCTTCAAGGGGATGACACCATCGCCGGCAATATTAAAGAGGCCCGTTTTATCGGACACCGTTGCCGCAACCAAGGCGCGTGCCGCATCGGCTGGGGCGAGAACCTGAATCGTTGGATCATGTCCGAAGATCGTCCCACTGGACCGGCCCGAAAGGCGATCCACGATCAAATCGCCTTCACCCGGAATCAGCACATTCGCCAGCCGCAATGCCGCGCTGTTCGGGTGCTTTGCGGCAATCTCTTCCAACCGCAGCCAGCGTTGCTCCGGGGCGTTCTCCGGGAGCAGTGAAACGCGGTCTTCCGTCATTAGCCCTGGATTTTTGGTGCTCGATCCGTAGGCGTAAGCGTTGCTGCGCAAAACAAGACGGCGGAAGTTGCCCTCGCGGACCACTCGATCCAGCTCTTCCGGGCTTCCAGGCAAATAGATTGCGGCATCGCCAGCGGGGTCCACCGAGTGGCCCTGCTGCTCTAGTTCAGCGCACACCAGGTTCCGGAGAGCGCCTTCTCTGCCTGGAACTGCAACTTTCATTTTTTACGGATGCCATTGAGTAGGATATCCGACATTTGGGTGATGACGCGTTCCTCGTCGATGTTCTCTACCTTCGAGCCGCCGCTCACCTCGCCAATGACGACGCTGGTGAGAAAAGAAAGAAACATCGCCGCAGCCACTTCGATATCCAGCACTTCGCGGACATCTCCCACCTGCTGGCGGGTCTTCAGGAACTGCGTGAACAGCAGCCGGCCCTGCACAATGAACGTTTTGTAGAATAGCGCGCCGACCTCAGGATTGCTCAGCGACTCCACCAATAGCTTCCCTAAAAACGGCAGGCGCCGCCGGTGCTCCTCAAGAATGACGCGTGCCAGCAGTTGCAGTTCGTCTTTGATCGTCTCGCCCGGCATCCGCAGGTCGGTGGCGAGCGCGGCGGAAGACATGAGTTCCAGTTCGCGCTCCAATACCGCCGCGAGGATGTTCTCCTTCGAGTGGTAGTGCCGGACGATATCGAACGCGGAAACACCGCTCGATTTCGTCACATGATCGAGCGTGATATCCGTCAGGTTTTTTTTCGCAAACAGCTCGATGGCGCTGTCGAGCACGCGCGTCTGCTGTTCCGGTGTTAATGCCATTTGGGGACTTCCTCTGTAGCCGGGATCGCACCCGGCGCCCGAAACGAAAAGTATTGCTCCGCCAGCGCCCGGCCGTCATCCTTGCCAGTCAGGATGGTCCGCGCCACGCGTTGCGCCGAGACGATGACCGGTGTGATGCCGCCGCCCGGCTGCGTCCAGTGTCCGGTCAGGTAGAGATCGCGGATCGGAGTATAAATCGGTAGTCGCGACGGGCCCAGTTGCTCGGGAGACATCTCGAATCCAAGCATCGCACCCTCGCGGTTTCCCGTAAAGCGGTACGAGGTCATCGCGGAAGCGCTCAAGCTGACGACGATCTGGTCGTCGATGCCGGGAAGAATCTTTCGCAACCGGCCCATCTGGAGTTCGTCCACCTCCGCCTTGTGCTTGGTCCAATCCGTGCTGCCATCAAACGGCATCGGGGTGATCTTTTGCATGATCAGGATCTGGCAGCCCGGCGGAGCGATGTCGGGATCAAAGCGCGTCGGCGTAAAAATCTTAAAGACGTTTTGGGGCAAATTGCTGGTGTCGTGCGAAGACCAGTAGTAGCCCTCCACATCTTCCAAATGCTTTTGGTCCGCGCCCTTGAGGCCGAGGTGCACCAGATACACGGGGAAACTGCAGCGCATTCCGGCCACGTGATCGATGATCGCCTTGCCGCACAGCTTCTCGCCTATGAGGTCGCGATACGTATGGAGTGCGTCGCCGTTCGAAACCACAACGGGCGCCTCGAATTCAAACGTTTCCGGAGCTTTTTTCGAAATGGTGCGGATGCGCACACCCTTGGCCTTGCCACCTTCCACCAGGATTTGCTCGGCACCGGCGCATTTCAAGATGCGTCCGCCCTGGGCCTCAAACGCGCGGCCCATATCGTCGGCGAACGCCTGCGAACTGCCCTTCGGGTAATAGTTGCCCAAAAAGTAAGAAAGGCGCAGCATTGCGTCAAACAGGAACGACGTGCGCTCTGGCGGTGATCCCCAGTGCGGCGCGTCCGCCATCAGGAGCGTTTTCAAGCGCGGGTCGCGGAAGTGCGCGTCCACCTTCTCGCGCATTGACATATTTTCCAGGCGCTGCGCCTCGGGGCTCGAAATGTTCTTGAAGTAGTACAGCAGGCCGTACATGTAGGCCTTGCGGAGCTCCTCAAAGTAACTGTCGACACCCGCGGCCTCTTCCGGGAACCATTCTTTCAATTTGAGGACGTATTCCTGCAAGTCAGCGGGAACGGCGAAAGGCTTCAGGCCAGGAATGTGGAACTGGTCCACGGGGTCCATCTTGACCCACTCGGTGGGAATTTCCAGTTCTTTCAGTAGTTTGCCGGTTAGCGTCGCCGGATTGCCGAGTAGCGGGTAGAAATGCGTGGCGGCGTCAAAGACGAAGCCCTTACGGCGGAAAGTGGAACAGAATCCGCCCAACATGTAGTGCTTTTCAACCAGCAGTACCTTGACGCCAGCTCGGGCCAGGATGTTCGCGCAGATTAGCCCCGCGACGCCTGACCCAATGATGATGGCGTCGTAGCTCTTTGGATACTGCCGGCCGAAAATGACATAAGGCTCGCCGCTCACTTACGTTGCAGGACTGGTAGCTTAGTTGGCCACCAAGCCCTGGCCCTCCACGATTTTCAACTTCTTGTTCATCGGCGGGGCGGGGACTTTCGTGGTCATGCCGCTGGGCCACTTTACTTGAATCTCATCAATCTTCGCGGTCTTGCCGATGCCGAAGTGCGCCACATGCGAACTCTGACCGGCGTAGCCGTTATCACCGTTCACTTCCTGAATCTGTGAGCGGCCGCCGGAGACCACGGTGATGCGCGCGCCGATCGCGTCACGGTTCGATTTCGTTCCGCGCAGATCGATTTGCGTCCAGTTGCCGACGCCCGTCGAGAGGTTCCGGTAGAACAAGCTGTTCTGATCCGCGTTCGCCTGGTAGATGTCGAGCTTGCCGTCGCCGTCGAAATCGGAGATGGCCAAACCACGGCCGTCCGCCTCGTTATCCACGCCGGCCTGCCCGGAGATTTCCTTGAACGTTTCTCCGCCCAGGTTATGCAGGAATTTTTTCTTCTGATAGCCGCTCCACGTCATCTCGCCAATGTTCGGCCAGTTCCTGACGTCGGTGAAATCGACTCCGGGCTTGGTGATCATGTCGAGCAGCACCGGGATGTAGTTGTCCTTGCTGCCCGAACGCAGCCCGTTGACCACAAACAAATCCTGCCAGCCATCGTTATCGTAATCGCCGAACTTCGCCGCCCAGCCCCACAGGGTGGCGCAGGTGTTGGTTTCCTTCGAGACATCGGTGAAGGTGCCGTCGTGGTTGTTGTGCCACAACATGTTGCATTCCTTCATGTACTCGTCGGTGATGTTGGTGACATAGATGTCGAACCACCCATCGTTGTCGTAGTCCGCGATATCCACGTTCATGCCCTTTCGGGTATCCGTGCCAATCGCCTTTTCCGTCGCGTCCCGGAAAGTCCCGTCGCCGTTATTAAAGTAGATGCGGTCGGTACCGTAGTCGCAGGCGAGGTAAACGTCCTGCAGGCCGTCGTTATTCAAATCCGCGTGGCCGATATCGAGCGTCCACCCGGTATGCTTGTCGAAACCCGCTTTCGAGGTGACATCGGTGAACGAACCGTTATGGTTGTTATGCCACAGCGTGACCCCGCCGCCGTTGATGGCGTTGTCCAGGTCGTTCGGTAGAACGTGATCGTCCTTGCCTTCAAGCAGGTTCACCGATTTGAAGTAGTTGCCCAGCATGATATCGAGCCAGCCGTCATTGTCGTAATCGAAGGCGACCACAGCGATGGTGTTGCCGAAGCGGCTGATGCCGGTAGCTTTCGAAACGTCTTTGAACTTGCCGCTGCCCTCGTTGTGATAGAGAAGCGGAGTCCCGAAGCGAGCGACAAGCAGGTCTTCCTTGCCGTCGTTGTCGTAGTCGAACCACAACGCATCGGCGACAATCGTGTTCGGCTCATTGCCGCCCGCGACGCCCGCCTTATCGGTGACATCCGTGAATGTCATGTTTCCGTTGTTGCGGAACAAACGGTTCAGCGTGCCTTTGTCGGAATCCGTGATAAACAGATCGTCCAGGCCATCCCCGTCGAAATCACCTGCCGCCGCGGATGCGCCGCCCGAGGTGAACATGCGCAGTACGTCAGCATGCGGCCCGGAAAAGATGCGCGTATGGTGGCGGAACTGGACACCGGCCTTCTTGCCGATCTCTTCAAACTTAATTGCGGAAGCTTCCTGCCAGCCCAGCAGCCCTACCGGGACGGCGGCAACAGCACAAATGAATAAAAACCGGCGCTTCATGGATTCGACCATAACTCCTTCAGATCCGTGTCCACGCGTTTGTTCGGATCGAGCGTATCTTCAATGACAGCCTTCAAATCGTCGCCGTCTTTCGCAAGACGATCCTTCAGTGCCGCGCTATTCGGGAACAGTGCCAGACCTTCTTTCCACAAGGCCTTGGCCCGGTCTAGCTGATCTGTCTTCCAGTAGCCGTCACCCAAAGAAATATAGGCCCGGATGTAATAGGGCTTGTTCGGGCCGGTCTTCTGCATCTTGTAAGCGGCTTCGAGATCGTTGACGCCAAGTTGCGCGCGATTGAAGATCTTCGGCCAGAACAGGTAGCTGTTGCCGCGGGTGTAGTAGCCAAGCCAGGTCGGCCTCGCGTCAATGGATTTCGTGAAAAAGCCGAGCGCCGTGTTCGCCGTGATCACCTGCGTGATCGCGCCCGCGGCCGGCATTTTGTCGACGTGGGCGAAGCCCAGGTTTAACTGCGCGACGGCGGCCGCCGGATGTTCCGCCGTCAAGGTTTCGAAGAACTTGATGGAGCGGTCGTAATCGGCCGGCGTGCCTTCCTTCGGATGCAGCGCTTTCGCCTGCGCGAGCACGGCCATCCGGTATTGGCTGGCATAGCGCATGTTATCCGGTTCAGCTTTGATCGCGGTTTCATATTGCGCCAACGCAGTTCCGTAATCTTTGGCCGAGAAAGCCTTCTCGGCGGCTTCAAAGGCGGCGGATTCCGCCATCGCCGCGGACGCCGCGGCCAGGAGTATTGCCAATATCCTCATTGCTTCTTGCTGGTCCCCTCTTGTATACGCGTCAAACGATCCACTGGTAGGTCGGTGAAAACTTCGGTTGCGCCGGACGGCCAACGGACTTCGGCGCGATCAATCTTGGTGATGTTGCCCAGTCCGTAATGCAGGCGGTGCATCGATTGCCCCGCGAAGCTGTTGCCGCCATCGATAAATTGCAGGAAAGTACGCCCGCCGGCGGTTAGCCGCACTTGTGCGCCAGTCGCCAGACGGTTCGATTTCGTGCCCACCAGCTCCAGTTGAGCCCAGTGGCGATCCGTCGGGCCGACGTTGTGATACAGGAACGGCTCGTTGTTCGCGTTGGCGACAAATAAATCGAGCCGGCCGTCGTTGTCCAAATCCGCAATGCCGATACCGCGGCCGTCACGCGTGGAATCCACACCGTGCAAGGCGGCCTCGTCTTTGAAAATCTGACCGCGCTCGTTGTGAAACAGGCGCTTTTTCTCGTATCCGCTCAGACTCTTGTTGCCCATCGGCGGCCAGTTGCGTGCGTCGGCGAAATCAATGCCGGGCTTGGTGATCATGTCAAAGATATCCGGCACATAGCTGTCGCTGCCAGCCGAAACCCAGCCGTTAACCACATACAGATCGCGCCAGCCGTCGTTGTCGTAATCGAAGAACTTCGCTCCCCAACCCCAACCCGTGTCATAGGTGGCGGTTTCGCGGGCTACGTCGGAAAACTTCAGGTTGCCGTCGTTGTGCCACAGGAAGTTGCCTTCGCGCATATAGTCGCCGGTGATGTTGGTGACGTAGATGTCCAGCTTGCCGTCTTCGTCGTAGTCGCCCCACTCAACGTTCATGCCCTTCTTGGTATCTACGCCAATGGCCGATTCGGTGATATCCGTGAAGGTGCCGTCGCCGTTGTTGCGGAAGAAGCGGTCGGTGCCGAAGTCGCAGGCGGCGTATAGGTCATCGTCGCCGTCGTTATCGGCGTCCGCGTGGCCCAGGTCCAGCACCCATCCGCTGCTGGCAAGTCCTGCTTTCTTCGTCACATCCGTGAACGTTCCGTTATGATTGTTGTGCCACAACGTCACGCCGCCGCCATTGTTGGCGGTTTCAAAGCTTTCGGGGAAGAACCGAGGCGTATTCGGGTTGAATAGGTTCACGGCCTGAAAATAATTGCCAACGAACAGGTCGACGAAGCCGTCGCGGTCGTAATCAAACGCGATGGCCGTGATTGCGTTCGCGTAGCGGTCGATACCGGAGGCGATGGTGATGTCCTTGAACTTGCCGCCGCCCAGGTTCTGGAACAACTGGTTGTGGCCGAACTTAATCACCGCCAGATCGCGCAGACCGTCGTTGTTGAAATCAAACCACATCGCGTCGGCGCTCGCATTTTCGCCCACGTTTGCGTTGGCAACCCCGGCCGCTTCGCCCACATCGGTGAACTTCAGGTTGTGGTCGTTGTGATAAAGGTGATTCTTCGCGCCTTCACCGGATTCAGTGACATACAGATCGTCGAAACCGTCGTTGTCGTAATCGCCCACGGCAACGGCTGCTCCCAACGCGGTGTAGCCCGCCATGATTTTTGCGTACGGGTTATGGAATTCGCGGTTGGTGTGGCGGTAGTTAATGCCAGCCTGATGCGTGATATCGGTAAACACCGATTTCCGCTCATCGGCCGCGACTAGGGCGACGGTGAGAGATAGCCCTCCGAGTAGGGCGAGAAAAAACTTCATGAGACCAGCGGTCCTCCGTAAGACTGCGCGCGAATCATCGCCTTCGCGGGTCACCGTCCACCCGAACGGCATAACCAAAGTGTACACGCACACGCCTAAAACTGCACCCTGGAAAACGAGTGCCCAATCTTTTTGAAAATCGCCACAAGTCATTTCAAGCGCCCGTTTCGGGCGCGCTTGCGCGTATTCGTGTGCGGGCGAATTCACTTTTGTGGTGGTAAATCGAGTTGCCCGAACTATAATATTGATTTCCGCCGGTCTTTGAGACGGTTCGATCGGGATGTCGGGCTGGGAATCGGTAGGGGAAATCGGAGGCATCCTTGCGGCGCCCGGAACAAAGAGTAGTCGTCACCGGCATCGGTGTTGTTACGCCCGTTGGAACAGGGCGAGATCCATTTTGGAAAGCCCTGCTTGCGGGGGAGTGCGGCATCCGCAAAGTGCGGGCGTTTGATACCTCCGGCTACGCGGCCAGTTTGGGTGCGGAGGTCCTCCATTTTGAGGCCGCTCCGTACTTTGAGCGCACCGACCTCACGACCATGGGCCGCGCGTCGCACCTGGCCATCGCCGCTGCTCGCCTGGCGATGAACGATTCGGGCCTTTCGGCAGGCGCGCTCGACCCCGTTCGCACCGGTGTCTCCATGGGAACCACCTCCGGCGAAGCCGAGTTCATCGAGCAATACAACGACATTCGCAAGCAAACCGGCGACGAAAACTTAGCCGGAAAGGTGCTGGTAAAGTACGCCTCACACCGCATTCCACGCAATGTTGCCGCCGAGTTCGGCTTGCTCGGCCCCTGCCTGACCATTCCTACTGCCTGTGCCGCGGGCAATTTCGCGATGGGCTACGCCCTCGACACCATCCGCACTGGCGGCGCCGAACGCATGCTCGCTGGCGGAGCGGACATGTTCTCGCGCATTCCCTACTCCGGATTTGCGCGGCTTGGCGCGATTGCCCCCGAGCGCTGCCAGCCGTTTGACCGCAACCGTAAAGGCATGGTCCCTGGTGAAGGCGCGGCAGTGATGTTGCTGGAAAGGCTGGACTTAGCCCTGGCCCGCGGGGCGAAGATATACGCCGAGATTTTGGGCTACGGGGTAAGCTGCGACGCCCATCATATGACGGCGGCGCACCCTGAAGGCGAAGGCGCGATTCGCGCCATGCGGGCCGCTATGAAAGAAAGCGGCGTTGGCATCGACGATATCGATTACATCAGCGCGCACGGAACCGGCACGCCTACCAACGACCGCATTGAATCCATCGCCGCGAAGTCCCTGTTCGGCGAACGATCTGAGCGCATTCCGATGAGTTCGATCAAGTCGATGATCGGCCATACCATGGGCGCGGCCAGCGCGATTGAGACGGCCGCCTGTTCGCTGGCGCTCGACACCGGTTGGGTGCCCCCGACGATTAACCACGAGGCTCCCGACGACGACGTCAAACTGGATTTCGTGCCCAACAAAGCGCGGCAGGTGAATCCCAAAGTAGTGCTGAATAACGCGTACGCCTTTGGCGGCAACAACGCGTCGGTCTGTCTGGGGCGATATCAATGAGTGGCGCAAAGGTAGTCATCACAGGAACCGGTATCATCTCAGCCATTGGCGCGGGCGTCGAAGAATTCGCCGAAGCGCTCTACAGCGGCAAGTCTGCCGTCACCTCTGGCCCGCCGCCCACTGCGGCCATCGCCGATTTCACGCCTCAAACCTGGCTTGGCAGCAAAGGCTTCAAGTATTTCGACCGCACCGCGCGCCTGTTGTGCGTGGCCGGTACCATGGCCATCGAAAAGGCGGCTTGGAAAGACGATCCCGCCGCGGCGGATGATGAACGGCTCGGCCTCATGTACGGCACGCTGTACGGAAGCGAGCACAGCATTACGTCCTTCGATTGGGTCGCCGTGACCGAGGGCCCGGGCATGGTGAGCCCTCTGGAGTTCCCGAACACAGTCATCAGTTCGCCCGGTGGTCAGGCCGCAATTAAACATCATCTGAGCGGGCCGAACTGGACGCTGTGCCAGGGATTTGCCTCTTCCATGCACGCCTTGCAGCAGGCATCAGTATTCCTCAAGGCTGGTCGAGTGAAGGCGATCTTGGCGGGTGGCGCCGATGAGTCGTCTCCGGAAGCGGTGCAGGCGTTCACGCACATGGGCTTGCTCGGAGGCGGTGTTCAGCCCTTTGCGAAGAATTCGCAGGGCACCGTGCTTGGCGAAGGCTCGGCGCTGTGGATGCTGGAATCTGAGGAATGGGCGAAGGCGCGAGGGGCTTCCTACAAGGTGGAAATTCTCGGCTTCGGACAGGCGCAAGCGGATACGACAACGGCGGCCTCGGGCGCCATGGCGATCCGCAACGCGCTGAAAAACGCAGGTCTGGCCGCGAGCCAGATTGGTTGCATCATCGCTTCGGCGGATGGCATTCCGGCTCTCGATGCCGCCGAAGCGCAGGCATTGCAGGAAGTTTTTGGCGCGGCGCTCGCGAATGTTCCCGCTTGCGCACCGAAAGCTGCGTTGGGCGAAACGATGGGGCCTGGAGCGATTCTTGCCGCCACGGCCGGAGCTCTTGCGCTTGAACGGCAATCGGTTCCGCCCACGGCGGGATACGCGGGTGGCGGCCCGCTGCGTCTTTCCGCCGAAACGCAACCAATGCAAGGGAAATACGCACTCGTGAATGCATTCAGCTACGACGGCAATGTGATGTCGATGGTTCTGGCCTTATGCCAGTAAGAAAAACCGGCGTGGAGGAGCCAGCCAAAGACGCTGTGGACGAGGTTTCCGTCGGGCCTCTGGATCTGATCCCGCGCCTCAAGGACGAAGGCTACGAGGCCGATCGCGTCGCGCGCCGCCGTGAGTGGATCGAACAGCGCACCGGCGCGTCACTGAAGCATTCCGCCCAATGTTCCTGGGATACGGCGACAATGCGCGGCAACATCGAAAACCCCATCGGGGTGACGCAGATCCCGCTGGGTGTCGCCGGACCTGTGCTTGTCCACGGCGAGCACGCAAAGGGCCTGTTCTATGTGCCCATGGCCACTACCGAGGGCGCGCTGGTCCGCAGTTATGAGCGCGGCATGATGGCACTCACCCGTGCGGGGGGCGTGCATGCCACCGTGCTGGAAGACGAAAACCAAACCGCACCGACGTTTTTCTTCAAAAATGTGGCCGCGGCGCGGGGCTTCGCGGCATGGATCGACGACCATTTTGCGGACCTCAAACGAGAAGCAGAAACCACCACAAGCCACGGCAAGCTGAAGCGCGTGAAGTGCTACCAGGTGGGCCGCCAGGTGATTGTGAACTTCGGCTACTCCACCGCCGACGCGCAGGGCATGAACATGATCGTGAAGGCCACCGACGCGATCTGCCGGTTCATTGAGGCGCATCATCCGGGCGTACACTATTTCCTGTTCAGCGGCATGTGCTCGGAAAAACGCGGCAGTGGTTTTTTGCTCACGCGCGGCAAGGGCAAACGCGTTACTGCCGGCGCGTTTCTCACGGACAAAATCATCAAAATGTATCTGCATACGACGGCGGACGCCTTGTTCCGCGTCTGGCAGAGTACGCTGATCGGTCATCTGCAGGCGGGCGCGTATGGCTACAACGCGCACGCGGCCAACGGACTGACGGCCATCTTCATCGCGACCGGCCAGGATGTGGCGAACGTGGTGAACTCCGCGCTTGCGATTACGTGCTTTGAGCCGTATCCCGATGGCCTGTACGTTTCGACCACACTGCCCGCGCTCTCGGTCGCCACGGTCGGCGGCGGCACGGCGCTTCCTACCCAGCGCGAGGCACTCGAAATCATGGACTGCCACGGCTCCGGCAAGGCGAAAAAATTCGCTGAGATCGTTGCTGCGACGATTCTGGGCGGCGAAATATCCATGGGCGGCGCCATCGCGAGCGGCGAATTCGTCGGCGCGCATGAGCGTTACGGAAGGAATCGTCCGAAATGAGCACGGCACTCGTCACCGGAGGCTCGCGAGGCATCGGGCGGGGGATTGTCGAAGCACTGGCGGCAGCCGGGCACAAAGTCGCGTTTACTTACGCGTCGAATCACGAAGCGGCCGCGGTTCTGGTTCGTGCGGTGGAAGCCGCAGGCGGCGCGGCTCGTGCATTTCCGGCAGATGTGAAAGACTTCGCCCGCGCTAAGGAAGTGTTTGCCGAAATCGCGGCCGGCTGGGAGCCGGTCACCATCCTGGTGAATAACGCGGGCATCCGGAAAGACGGCGCCTTCCACTCGATGGACCCCGCCGCCTGGCAGGACGTAATCGACACCAACCTGGGTGGGACGTTTCACTACTCGCGCGCGGTGATCGGCGATATGATCCGCAGGGGTGGTTCGATCATCAATATCTCCAGCGTTTCCGGCGTGATCGGCCTCGCCGGGCAAACGAATTATTCTGCATCGAAGGCCGGCGTCATTGGATTTACCAAAGCCCTCGGCAAAGAAGTCGCCCGCTTCGGCATTCGCGTGAATGCGATTGCGCCCGGCTTCATTGAAACGGATATGACCGAGACGATCGACGCCGAAGTGCGCAAGAAGCTCTACGCGCAGATCCCCATGAAGCGCCCGGGTACCGTGGAAGACATCTCCAAAATGGTGGTGTACCTAGCGAGCGACGCTGCGGCCTATATCACCGGCCAGGTGCTCACCATCGACGGCGGATTGAGCTAGCTGCTGTAAGCAAACAGCTTCCGCGTGCATAGCTTTACCGCAGCGGCAATCAGCCCGAGATCGCTTGCGGCATTTCTCTTTGCGGCGTACTCCGAACTCAGCTGCAGCTTGCGCGGCAGAATCTCGCGCTCATACGCGGCGACGGGGTCATCATACGTTGCCAGCACGGCGCCTTCATCGAAGTACGCAATTGAAGCGGGGTCCACTAGGCCGGGCTTCACAATCAACAGTTTGGCGAACGCGTCGCGATGGCGGTCAACGAAATCGAAGACCTCCGGCCTTGGGCCGATGATCGACATCTCCCCGCGCAAAATGTTCCATATCTGCGGAAGCTCATCGAGTTTCGTGGCACGCAGGAACGCTCCTGTGCGGGTTATCGCTGAATGTCCTCCGGGGGTCAGTGGCCCGTCGGCGGGCCGAACGCGCATCGTGCGGAATTTTAGCAGCGTGAATGGCCGCAAGCCGCGGCCAGCCCGGGTTTGGCGAAACAAGATGGGCGCGCCAGAATCGATGCACACAGCCATCGCGATCAGTGCCAGGAACGGCGCCGCGACCACCAAAAGCACTGCGCTCGCACAAATGTCGATGAGGCGTCGCATTATTGTTCTCGCGCCTCCATCGCCCCCGGCATAGCGACAACGCGCTTTCGATTGGTTTCGGAGACTTCTCGCACGCAGCGTGCCGTGTATTCGACCTGTTCGTCGCTCAGCCCCGGATACATCGGCAGCGAAATCAGACGAGGAAACTCTCGCATGGTCACTTCCAGCCGCGCGTGATCCGGGAACCGGTCGCGAAAGTACGGATGTAGTGGAATTGGAATGAAGTGGACGCTGGTTCCCACGCCGCGCCGTGCGAGTTCGGCGGTGAATTCGTCTCGTGAGATTTCGAATTGATCCAGATCCAATCGCACGATAAACAAGTGCCAGGAATGCCGGCCATCCGCCGCGTCGCAAGGCAGTTCAATCGCCGGGCAATCGCTCAATAAGTCTGCATAACGCTTTGCGATGCGCGTCCGCGCGGCGATGCCCGCTTCCAGTTTTTGCAGTTGCACGCGCCCGATCGCGGCGTGGACGTCGCTCAGGTTATATTTGAAGCCGCGCTCCACCACTTCGTACTGCCAACTCTGGCGGTCCGGATGCCGCAGGATGCCGTGGTTCGCCATCAGCCGGACCCGTGCGGCAAAATCCGCGCGCGGCGTGGTGATCATGCCGCCTTCCGCCGACGTCACATTTTTCGTGGCGTAAAAACTAAAGACGGTAGCATCACTTGCCGTGCCGCCGATCTTTTCGCCGTGATACTCCGTGCCTACAGCATGCGCTGCGTCTTCCACTACGAAAATTCCGCGCGGTTTGGCCAGATCCCAGATCGTCCGCATATCGCATGGCTTTCCGGCGATGTGTACGGGCAAGATTGCGCGAGTCCGAGGTGTCAGCATCGCCCGAATGCTCTCGGGATCGATGTTCAAATCCGTCCCGATATCCGCCAGCACGGCGCGGGAGCCGGTTTCTTCAATGGATTGAATCGTTCCGCTAAACGTCAACGGCGTTGTGATCACTTCATCGCCCGGTCCGATGCCAAGCGCGGTAAGCGAAACATGCAGTCCCGTCGTGCACGAACTGACGGCGGCGGCGTGCCTCGCGCCTGCGTACTCGCCGAACTCTTTCTCGAACGCGGCAGCCTGTGGACCCGACGTCAGCCACCCTGAGCGCAAAACCGCGGTAACCGCATCTATTTCGCGGTCATCGAGATCCGGAACCGTGAAAGGTACGCGCAACGGTTCACTCATGCGACGCGCCCCCTCGAATCGGCGCAATCAGCGCCAGATAGTGGGTCGACAAAAGATCCGACCGGTTTGCCGCGGACGCTGCCCGTTTGGATACGCGAGCGATCATGCGGGCGATGGGCGCGGCGAACGTGATGCGTTCGGCATCAATGGAGCAACCGGGGAAAAGATCCGCCAATTCCCCTAAACCAACCGGACGAGTATTTGGATTCAGAGGATTGGGTGCGAAGAAGTCGTACCAAACGATGACGCCGCCGGGTTTCACGATTCGCGTCATCTCTTGTGCGGCTTGTTTCCGCACGTCCGGGTCGAGCAGCGACGTGAACAGAGTGAACTGCGTGACCATGTCAAACGAACCGCCTGCCAATGGCAGCATGCGGCAATCGGCGCGGAAGAGCTGAGTCCCAGGCGCGCGCACCGCCGCGAGTTGAAGGCGCGCTGCATCTGTGTCAATGCCAGTGAGGTGTTCCGGAGGCACTCCCCAATCTAGGAATGTGCGCAACCAATCCCCTTTTCCGCAGCCGATGTCGGCGATCCGTACGGCGCTCCAATCCTGCGCGCGCTTGTCGAGCAATAGCCTTAAACAGGCAGCCGTGTGTGCGCGTTGTTCGGCGTAGGATCGCTCGCGGCGATCCATACCGGGGGTGGCCGAGGAGAGTGCCGCGTTCACTGCGCTTCCGCCCTGGCGGAGAGTTCGCGTCCCGCAACATTCTCTCGTTGCCGCCGCCGGTGTGCCCAGCCGCCCAGCAGAAAACCAAATGCATACGCAGTGTGAACCGTGGCGAAAATCAACGGCATCGCGGGCAAGAAACGCTTTGAACCGGATCGCGTTGCGGCAAGAGCCGCGCCCACCGAGGCCAGCCCGTAGATGGACGTCATCGCGAACAGTAACCAGGCCGCGCCGCGATAAAAAGGTGCTATCAAAGCGACCACCAGCAAGAACAACGCCGCAGTTGCCGGCGCCAGATGCCGCCAATGCGCTGGCCTCCCATACTTCGCAATCACCGCGGGTTTCCAATAACCGTATTCGAAATACTGCCTTGCGAGCGCAAACAAATTCCGGCGCGGATAATACCAGGAACGAATGGCCGGTGATTGCCAGATGACGCCGCCTGCTTGGGTAATGCGGAAGTTCAACTCGTCATCCTGATTGCGCACCAGCGTCTCGTCAAAGCCGCCCAGCGTCTCCAGCGTCTGGCGCCGCCAGCAACCGTAGGGAACGGTGTCCGCCACACCTTCGTAGTGGGGATTGTGAAAACGCGCGCCGCCAGAGAAGAACGGGGAATGGAAGGCGAGTGCAATCGCCTGTTGCCAGTAACCCGTTCCCTTCGTCAACGCCGGTCCACCGACGTTGGCCGCACCGGTTTCTTGAAGCGTGCGCAGGCACTCTGCCACATAGTTCTGCGCGTACTCGGTGTGCGCGTCCATTCTCAAAATAATCTTGCCAGCGGCACCCTGGAGCGCCAGATTCAGCCCGGTGGATGCGATGCGTCCAGGGTTGTCCAGAACCCGCATTGTCCATCCTTCGGGCAGCCCCTCAAGGCTTGCGGCGTATTGTTCGAGAACGGCGCGTGTTCCGTCTTCACTTCTCCCGTCCGCGATGACGATTTCCAGAGGGGTGGGCACGCCTTGCTGCGCGACCAAAGAACCCAGAAAACGTCCGAGGGAGGCTCTCTCATTGCGGCAAGCGACAATGATCGAAACAGATTCGACGACAAGATGGGGGCGCGGCATCCAAACGCTCGCGGGCGATGACTCGAATCTAGCGCCCGGGCAAGGCACTGTCAAGCGAAGCCCAGCACTGTTGCGGAGCGCATTCTCTGCGGTAGCCGCGGCACGGCAGCGTACAATAAAATTCGTCCGCGATAGGATCGTACCCAGGGAGGGGATTTGGGATGCGCGAGTTCATGAATGCGATGGTCCGGTTCTCGGCGGCCCTGACCGCATTTGGATGGCACCAAACCACAATTGCGATTGCCGCACCAGCCCAGATGCTGGGGGGCGTCCGGCAAATCAAAGAAGCGATGGATGCGGCGTCAGAGGTTTTAAGGGACAACGTCGACGAAGGTCAAAAGCAAGTCTTCAGCAGCATCGTCGGCGTCAGTACTGGACTGGTGGCGCGCACAGTGGGCATGGTGGATGCTTCTTTATTCGATCCGAGCCGTATTGTGCAGACCACCATGGGAATCGCCCGGAGTACGACGGATACGCTGCTTGGTTCCCGATCCTAATGAGTGCGGTGAGGTTCCCCGCAGTAAGTTGCAGGGTGCGATGGAACACATAAAGCAAATGGAGGCAGGTTTCCCTGCCTCCACTGCATTTTGGACTGGATAACCAGCCAGTTACTGCTGTTTGAGCGTTCCCGACAGCACGGATCCCACAACGTTAAACCCGTTGTAGGGGACCGTCGGGCCGGAGTGAATCAAGACCGCACCGTCACCACCGTCGATCAGCATGCCCGAGAACACCCAACCGTTGCCGGCAAGCGTCATCGTAAATTTGCAAGACCGGTCCATGGTATAGGTTCCCACCAAAGGCACTGGCGATTGAATGTTGCCGGCGGTGCTGAAGCTGGCGGAACCCGCAAACGTACCGCGTCCGTCAAAATCCAACCGGCCAAGCACGTGGAACGAATCGGAGGATAACGGGTTCCCCACAGTACCGCGCAGGTCGAGGGCGTAGCCTCTATTCAGGTCGCGAAGTGAGCAACCGTGGCCTTCCGAAGAACGGCCGTAGGATTCCCCGCCGCTCTGCTGACGAAGGGTGAGCCCGACCGTCGACCCCGCCGGCGAAACCAGGAAGATGTCCATCTGGTTGAAGTTATCGGAAACGACGCCCTTGAAAGTAAAGGGAATCGGCTGCGGGACGCCCGGGAACGGGATGTTTAATATGACGTCCGCCGTGCAGTCGGGGTGAATGTTATAGGTTCCGTCATATTCCTCTGACAACACGATTCCATTTAGGCTTGTCGTTGCCTCAATGTGCGAGTGCCCTCTCCCATCCGGGGTAACCCGTCCGATTCTGGTCGTCGGTCCCGAGGGGATGTTGGGTGTTGAAATGAATTCGCCCTTGGCGATGGCGCCGTAAACGCCCTTGAACTGGCTGTTGGTACAACGTTGCGCCTGCGCCGCTGGCGCCATGGCGAAGATCAGTAGGAGAGTTGATAACAAGAATAGTGCTTTCATAAATGTGACCTCTGGCAGCGCCAGTATATCACCGGCGTATTTCGATTTCGAACATTTTCCCGCCTTAGACGCGGCGAACCGTGGCAGGGTCCTACTGACTAGGCGTAAAATTGGAACTCATTAGCTCGTTGGACCGTTTGCCGGGTGAATTTCGCGTAACAAGGAAACGGGTCGGGTCCAAATCGGTGCTCATCCAAAGCCAACGCCGAGCGGAGGAAAGCAGGTACTTTTCTTGAGTTTCAATCGACCGGAGCAGTCCGGGCCTCTGTCTGGATTCAGCGCCTTCGATACGCTTCCATGGTTTTTGAACTTCCCCATGGGCATGTTCACGGGCGGTCTGCGGCTCGCGTCGTTCGTTCTGCCTGGCGCGGATTCCCAGACGAAAGAAATGCAGAATCAACTGCACGCGGTGGAGTGGTTTGCGCTGGCAGAACAGCGGTCCCCGCGTCCTCCGTCCAGTTCGTTGGCCGGGTGGCTGGCGCGGGCCGACTCCATTGAACTCGACCATCGTCCGTGGACAACCGAAGGCATTGCCTTTTACGCCGCCCGCGAGGAATTTAAGAAGGGGCCCCGGAAGGGCTGGTTAATCCAAGACTCTCCGGAATGGACGCGCACGGTACTCCACACTGGATTGGGGATGGCCCTCGCCGAATTGACGCTGACCTCGCTCCCGAACCGCCAGAAAATGGCGGAAGCGATTGCCGCCTTTAGCTCTTTGTGTATTACGAACAGCCAACCGGGGTACGAGGGTTGCGCGCTTGAATCGATCGGGTTGTACGCCTGCCACATGCATGGGGCTCGGGTGCAGGAGTTCGATCGGTTGCTGGCCGATGGCGCGCCGGATTTGCGCGAATACTTCTGGCACGGCTTCGGGCGCGGATCGTATCTATCCCCCGGCAACTGTATGCCGTGGAGCGGGTCGGGTTGGCGTGCCATTGAAGCGGCATCCGCTGCTGCGCCGGATGCCGTGGCCCGGCGGAACGCGATATCCGGCGCTTCCTGGGCTTTCGCTTTAGTCAATTTGCGAACTCCAGACGTTATGGAGCGATTTTTAAAAGAGCACGAGGCTTGGGTTCGGCGCGAGCCGGCCTTTGCCGATGGCGTACGGTCCGCGCTGATGGTCTGGCGGCAACTGCAGCCGCAAGACCCACCGTTCCGGCGATTGGAATCGATCCTGTCTCGCTATTTCAATCCCGTGAAAGTACGCGAGTCGAGGGGACCCACGTTTCGTTTTGACACGCAGGCGGACTAAGATGGCAAATCGCACTTACTTAAGGTTTTGCGATGAACGCTACCGGTTGGAATATCTTGCCAATCCAAGGATTGCATGATACACATAAGAGGCAAGGTTTTTAAAAGATCCTTGGAAAGCGGTCTGAGTCGGAGGCTCGGTTGTTTTTCAGCACATTTCACGTCTATTGGCCTGGAGAAATTTCATGAGAGCGCGGTTCGGGCTGCGACTCTTTTTACTCCTCACGCCGGCCGTCCTATCGGCTTCATCCTTTTCGGTAAATGAGTTAGGCGCTCGCGCGCAAGGCATGGGCGGCGCGTTCCTGTCTATCGCGGATGATGGCTCGGCTCTATTTTTCAACCCTGCGGGAATTGCCTTCCTGAAGAAGACGAATTTCCAGATGGAAGCGCTGGCCATCAATGGCCAATTTCGCTTCACGCCGAATCCGGACCAAATGCCTCCGGGGACCGCGGTTCCCGCGAAGGGTTTTAGCGGCGCGATTCACCAGCCGTTCATTCCGGTGCCGAGCATGTATATGACCCGCCGCATCAATGATAAGTGGGCTGCGGGCTTCGCTGTCTATATTCCGAACGGACTTGGCGATAATTGGACGAACTTCAACGATAGCGATCCCTTCAATACGAAATTTGTCGGACGCTTCGCCGGTTCGCGCGCCCAGTTGCAGCAGTATTGGTTCCAGCCGACCGTGGCTTACCGGATTTCTCCGAACCAGGCGATTTCGCTCGGGATCGCGTTTGTGCATACGCACCTTTTCCTTGAAGAGAGCTTCCTGAATCCTTACGACACCAAGCCGACGAGTATTGGCTTCAGTCTGGCGTCGGATGTCTTTCCGGGTGTTGACCCGCAGCTTGCCTACAATTCCTTTGTCCGTCTGCTCCCGGAAGGGCGTCTGCGCGCCGCCGCGACGGCCAATAAATACGGCGTTTCGCTCGGCTACCTCTATAAGCACCGTGCATCGGGAATCAATTTCGGCTTAACGTATCGCAGTCACGTCGTGTCCCACCTGCAGGGACAGGCGTCGTTTGCTTTTGCCGGACCCAGTGCGCTGGTGCCGTTCTTGCCCGCTGATCGTGGCTTGAGCGTGGTGTTTCCGAATCAGGCTATCCGCGGAACCTTTACGACGCCGGATAACTACGGTGTGGGCGTTTCCAAGCGCGGCGTGATGGGCGGCACTCTTGCGGTTGACTTTCACTTCATGCAGTTCAGCCGCTTCAAAGATTTGCCTTTGAACTTCACGAAGAATTTCGACTCCAAAGGCCGGCCGACGGGAACCGATCCTGAACAGCGCCTGACGTTTGATTTCACGAATTCGGTGATGGTTCAGACCGGCTATGAGCGGCCGTTCGGTAGTGGCGGGCCCAAGATGCTCTCGGGGTTAACCAAAGATTCCACTTGGCGTGCCGGTTATATTTTTGATCAATCGCCGGTGCCCGATAAGAGTAAGGGGCCGCTGTTTCCCGATACGTCCCGGCATAGCGTGACGGCGGGTATCACGAAGTCCATTGGCAATAAGGACTTCACCGTTTTCTATCAGTACATGAAGTTTACCAACGTTACCACGGACGTGTTGGCAAACCAGAATCAGTTCACTAACGGAACGTATAAAAGCATCGCCAACTTAATCGGGTTGGGTTTGCGTTGGCGGGCTGGCGGCCAGGATGCCACTGCGGAATAGGTTTTTGCGCGGAAGCAGTCCTACGGGGCTTTCTGCGTAGTCCAGTTCGTGCTCGTGTTGATGTTGGTTCTCTGATGTTGGTTCTCTGATGTTTTTTTCAGGGATGCCGGAGTCGGCGGCTAGCGGAAGGAAATGAGGAGTCGGATGAAATCACTTGTAAACGCTTTTGTGTTTGGCGCGGTCTTGCTGCTTGCTGGCCCAGTGCTTCGCGCGGAGATTACGTGCAAAACGGAAGAGTACCGGGGCAGCTACGCGTTCTACACGGCAGGGTCGCTCCTGCATCTTCCGCCGCAGGGCGCCGTTCTTGAGGGGCCCTTTGCCCAGTCGGGAACATTCACGATGGACGGCCTTGGCGGAGCCATTATCGAATCGAGGGCAAGTTATAACGGCCTTCTTCAGCCTGCTAATGTTGTCGGAACGTACACGATTACTCCCGATTGCCTTGTGAAGTTCTTTACGACGCTGCCGTTCCCGTTAAGTGTCCCTACCGTTTTCACCGGCGTCCTCAGCGGCAATATGCGCGAAGAAGTGCTGATGATCGCCGAGCCTGCGGGTACAGTGATTGTGGGCCGTCACTACAAGCAGGCGCAGCGATTCTGTGGCAATGCCGATTTCGCGGGACCGTTTGAGGTCGATCTGCGGGGAACCTATTCGGCGGCAGCGGCAAATCCGGGAATGGCGGTGATCAATGGCCGGCTTGTATCCGCTGGGGATGGCACCTTCACCGCGAAGCTGCTGTTTAACTATGCCGGATCGATCGTGTCCAAGGACATCGCGGGCACCTATGACGTGAATGCCAAGTGCTTCGTGACGCTGACATACGCCGACGGTGGACAGCAATCGACCATTTTCGGCGCACTCGCCGGTACGGGGAATGTCGCAATGATGATGCTTTCCGACCAGGGCGCGGCAATTTCCGGTACGTTTAAGTCGCAGCAATAACCTGGGCTCTCCTGGAGGAATACGCGTGCGCAGTCTTTTTGTTGTGATGCTTGCGGCGTTCATCGCGCCGGTGGCTCTGTTAGCGCAGTTCGGCGGCCGGGACGGCGATGTCGTCATCTATTCCGTATCCGCGAAAGGGAATGCGGATCTCGTCGCGGTCCCCGCGGGCACCACGAACACGGTGTCGGGCTTTCAGGTGAAGGATCCGAACGCGCTCACCCCCAGTCCGTTCGGTTCCGATTTCGCTGGTGAGTTCTTCGTGAATCTCCACAACGAAACCGGCGATAACTTTCGCTACATCATTCAAAAAGAGGGTATCGTCACCCAGCACAATCTTTTTCAGGGTCCTGGAAAAGTGATGATTTCGCAGGGATTAGATCGCTTGTTGATCCCGAACAAGGACCCGATCGACCTTACGGCCGGGCTGTATGCTCCATTTCCGCAGGGCGTCGATTTCGGACCGGAACTGCCGATTGTGGAAGCGCGCTCCTTCCTGTGGACTCCGAGTCCGACGTTTCCTTTAATTACTCCGGCACCGGACACTTACAAGGGGCCCCAGGTTCCCGCGAACGAAACCGGCAGCGAGTACGTTCTGGAACTGGGACAATTTCTCGGAATCCTTCGCTGGCAAGGTTTGAATTCGTTTTATCCGGGCGCGGGTTGGAAGCAGGGAATTGATGTCAAGGTGATCGAGCAGGATAACGCGCTGGGTTCCGTCAGTCGTGTCTTTCGCTTGCGTGGTGGGCGTACCACGCCGACCTTTTTGGTCCGGGCCAACACGCACCTCGCCGTGCTTTCCGGCAGTGTGACTATCACGCCCGCCGGGGGAACGCCCTTTGTGCTAACGAAGCACCAATACGCATTTGTTCCGTCCGGCTTCGCGATTACGCTCTCGAATCCGAAAGTTTATTCGGGTCCGACATTCGATGCGCCGGTGTCTGCGAGTTTGACGGTGGACGATTCAACGGCGGATTCGGAAGCGCAGGATGCTGCGGCCGCGGACTCGGCCCCGGTGCAAGACCAAGCGCCGGCTCCTGCGGATTCGACCTCCGATAGTGGCGCTGTCTCTAGTGACGGAGTGCAATAGGAAAACATGGCGGACACGTATGATGTCATCATTTGCGGCGCGGGTTCGGCGGGCGGATTTATCTCCGGCCAAATCGCGTCGAATGGCTCCGTTCTCATTTTGGACGCAGGCACCTGGTATAACGAGCCCCCGAATCCCGGCGTAGGCACGCCTGCGCGGCGTGCTCTGTCGACGCAGGTCAATCTGGGAATGTGGCTGCCGGGAGACTTGACGTCGAACGCGGGTAAGTTGTTCTTCACCTACCCGATGTATATGGACCAATCGAACCCGTTCGCGGCGACCGCGCAGCGTGAGCCGAAAGTAGTGGGTGGCGGATCGTTCATTAATGCCGGTGCGTGGTTGCGTCCGCGGCTCATCGATTTCGACGGATTCGCGCAAGCTACCGGCGTCAAGACCTGGACCAAGGCGGCGTTTGAACCTCACTTTCAGCGTGCGGAAAGAACTCTGAACGTTCACCGCGAAGACCGGCGCTTCTGGAATAAAGCCAGCGTTGCCTACGAGCAGACTGCGCTCTCCATGGGCATTCCGGTGTTTGAAACGGCTTCGAACCGGAAAAATTGTATTTACTGCGGCCACCGGTTGAACGCCGGAATGCCGTGCAAATATGATTCGCTGATGAGTACGGCCCACACGCAGATTCCTAAGGCCGTTGCCGCGGGTGCCAAGGTGGTGGATCAGGCCACCGTGACCCAGGTCAACATCACCAATGGCATGGCCACCGGCGTGACGTATGTGAGGAACGGGCAGACGTTTGTCGCCAATGCGAATAAGCTGGTGATCGTATCGGCGGGTGCCATCGGCTCCCCGCTGCTGCTTCGCGACTCCGGTGTCCACCTCCTCAACCCCAAGGTCGGCAAACATCTAAGAGCTCACCCGGGACTGCCCATCGACGTATTGCTGCCGGGAACCGACTGGAAGATGGACCGCGGGTATCAATGGAACATCTTCCATCACGCCATGGATGAAAACGGTGACCCCACCGATGCCGTGGTTCACGCCAGTGCCGGGTTTGCCTCTACTACACCGTGGGTGGCGGCGGCCTACCGTATCGGCTCTTTCGGACGTCCCTACAAGGACCTCATGCGCAAGTTCCCGAGCCGTTCCGGGGCTTTCATCTTTGAGATGAAGCCGAACGTCGAGGGCGAGGTTTTAGGTACGCGCGCTAGTGGCGTGATTAATTACCCGGTCGGCGCCCCATCGGGCCTGCTGGAGGACAAGACACTCAACGACTTTGTTCTGGCCGTGCGGCAGATTTCGGCGATCTACAAGAAAATGGGAGCCTACAGCAGCTTCCCGAATCCGAATGATCCCGATCCGGTGCTCAAACAACAGATGAGTTTGTTCGTAACGACCTCGGGAGCGCTGCACCCACAAGGCACGTGCCGCGCGGGCACCAAGCAAAGCAATTCCGTCGTGGATGAGAACATGATGTCGTGGGACGTCAAGAACCTGATGGTCTGTGACGCCAGCGTGATTCCGAACCACATCAGTTCCAATCCCAATGCCATGATTATGGCGGTGGGAAGCCGTGCGTCGGATTTCATCAACCGCCAGATTCTCGGCGCAAATTCAGCCAGCCTGGCGGATGACGAACACGCGGAGGTAGCAGCTCAATGAGCAGGATACGCGAATCGCTTGTGGCGATGGAGAAGGCTCTTTCGCGCCGCGCTTTTCTGGGCAATGTCGTCAAAGGCATTGGTGTCGCGGCGGCCTACGACCGTTTTGGCGATAAGTTGTTTGGTATCACGCCCGGCGATGCGGCGGTGAACTACCAGAAGGCTCTGCAGATTTTCAGTGCGTTTGGCCGATTGGTGATCCCGGTGGATCAGGATCCCGGTTGGGCGACCTTTGAGCCGGGGATTACGGAGTATGGGCTAAATGTCTATATCCGCCAGGTGTTTAACCTGGGGCATAGTCTCGCGTTTGACGGATTTGCCCAGGCGGTTGTGGCCTTCAATGAAATCCCGCCGGTGATTCAGTACGGACCCAAGTTTTTGGATATGAATCAGGATGCACAGGGAACCTATCTGTACAACATCCTTGCCAGCAATTTCGAAAACGACGGGGTACAGGATCTTTTGGCCTTTGCTTCTGTATTTATGCTGCTTGGCTCAAAGCAGACGTTTTTCTTGAATTATCCGAAACATCTTGCTGTGCCGAACTCGGAGTTCCAGGTCCTCACGGGAAATAGTCCCAAGACGGGCTGGGATATTCTCGGCTTCCGCGGTCCGGTCGGCCCTGCCGAAGAGACTGCGTTGCGACTCCGCGCTCAAGGCGCACCGGAGTATCCCGGAGTGGATCTCCGAAACCCGTATATTTAGGACCGGAGATGCAGGAAACCATGCGTAACGTGAAACGGATCGGGGTGCTGCTTACCGTTGCGGCGCTATTGCCCGCCGGAGCTTTTGGCCAGCGACTGAGTACACAGCAGTTTGTGGTCATCGGCGAAGGCATTGCGGCCGGCATGGCCGATTTCGCCCTCCGCCAGGAATACCAGAAGAACAGCTTCCCGGCACTGATGGCGCAGCAAATGAATACAAATTTCCCGCAGCCTCTGTTTGAGGCCCCGGGTGTTGGAAACGCGCCGGGGTTCCCGGAGTTGCCGATCAAGCTTCCTGGCACGCAGCAAGGCTCGGTGCGTGTTCCGTTTCCGCCTCCGCTTTTCATCTTCAATCTTTCCGTTCCAGGGATGAAGCTGAGCGAAGCGCTGACCTACCGGCCGCAAGCTCCGTTGGTACAGAAGGATACGCATCAGACGTTAATGAATCTGACGCTGGGATATCCGGCGTTGATCGTGGGAGCGAACAAACCGCTGTGGTCCCCGGTGGAATACGCCACGTTGATGAGGCCGACGCTCATTGTCGTCGAGTTGGGCTACTCCGACGTGCTGGAAGCGGCTGTGACCGACAGTCCCACCAAGTTGCCGGATGTGGCTACTTTCCGTGCGAACATGGACACCCTGCTTACCCGGCTGAAGGGTACGTTTGCTGAGATGGTAGTGCTCACCATTCCTGACCCCACCGACACTGCCTTTTTCACTTCCGTTACGAACGCCACCAATTTCGTGGGCACTCCGCCTTCCGAACTGCAAAAGATCTTCCGGCTGAAGGCCAACGATCAGCTGACGCCGTCCGGGCTCATGCTGGTAGGCAACCTTATTCTGTCCGGCAACGTGGAATTGATCACCAATCCTCTTTTTCCCGGACTGGCATCTTACTTCCCCGGAACGGTCGTGAGTGGGACCACGGTGACGGCGGTTCGGGCCCGCGTGGCGGCGCTAAATACAGAGATTACCAACGCAGCCAAAGCCGCTAATGCGAGCGTCTACGATTTGAACGGGCTCTTCTCGAAAGTCCGGCAGAGCGGAGTGACCGTCGGGACACAGACGCTTTCGGCAAACTATCTGGGGGGCTTTTACTCGCTGGATGGCTACTACCCCGGCTCCACTGCCCAGGCGTTGATTGCGAACGACATCCTTACCCTTCTGAATACGAAGTACAAGAAGCAGTTTCCGCTGGTGAATGTCGCGACCGTCGCCAGCCACGATCCGGCGGGATTGCTTCGTCCTGCACTGCGGGCGGTGCCGTTGCCGGACTCCGGTACTCTGGCCCCAGCCCCCGACAGCACGACGGCCGATAGCACGGCCGCCGAGAATACGACTTCCGAAACGACTCCTGAGGACCCGGCTCAATGAAACGACCGATCTCCTTTTTGTTCCTGACTCTGCTTGCGAGCGCGAGTTCTTTGTTTGCTGCCTTTCCGCCTCTTGCGACGCCTTTGAAGCTGCCCCCCGGCTTGGTGGAAATCTTGCCGGTCGATACGGAAGGCAGTTTCATGGGAGACGCGGTGCGTATCGCCGATTGCCCGGAGAACGCGGATAACCCGCTGGGTACCTGCGGCGCCGTCCTGTTCGGGGGACTCGGTATATACAATTCCCATCTCTCGGGATCCGTACAGATTCAGTTTTATCCGGCGGTAAACAACATCGCCCACTTCGAAATTAGCCACCCGTTCGATTTGACGGGACAGGATGTCCTGCTTCGGGCCCCGCAACTCTACGTCTTCGGCGCCATCAGCAACTCCCTCCTCGATCCGTTCAATCAGTATTCCTCCGGTGACCTGAATTTGCTCACCGGAGAAGTCACGAACCTGAACTACAACGTCATTTTCTTCAACATTTTCTATGGCGCCTTAGGCCTGGTGAATCCGAAGCTGAAGGCGCCCGTGTTCACCTTCCCCGGCATCTATGGCTCGGCGGACATGGAGTTTACACAGCGCACCGACGGACAGTTGGATATGACCTTTTACGGCTCGACGTTCCTGCCGCTGGGAAACAACATTAACGGCGATCCGGTTCGTTTGCCGATGCCTTTCTGCGGCCCGAATTTGCAGTGCGGCAGCATTCAGGTTCCGGGAATGAGCCTGCATCCCCATCTCCGGCTGACGACAAAGCCGACACCCGCCACGCCTTCCTGTGGCTCTCTCTGTCCCGGCATCACGTCGAACAGCGTGATCGAAACAACGCTCAATGCTCGATTTTCTTCGATCGGGGACGACTTCCATCTGAACATTCCCCAACTTGGCGGCGAGGCGGTGGGCCGTTCCCAGATGCAAGGCCGAATCATTCTCCAGTTCGGCGATCAAACGGGTGACTTTATCCCTGTTGCCATGAATGCTCAGCCACCTTCCGGACTGTTGGTCCCTCCACCGGAGTTCCCCATTAACGGATTGTCTCTGGGCTTCGTTGGACACGACGAACACCTCACCTTTCCGAACAAGACCTACGAAGTGACGAGTGTGGCGATTACCGACGATCCGTTCGATGTGCCGGTTGCCGAATACAACGTTCGCACTGGCCAGTTTGTGGGGAATGTGTTGTGGCGAACCTTCTGGAACCAGGATTTGTTGACCGAGATTTTGAACCAAAATAACGGGCGCATTCTGCCGCAATCGTTCTTCGTGCGTGGACCAGCCAAGATGCAAAGCGGTCCGAACAACTCCGTGGTCTTCCGCTACGACGGGAGTGAATTCCGGCCCTTCGATACCTTCACGTTTCCAAGCCCGGATTACAAAGATACCGCGCACAGCTTCATTGCCGGACCGGGCTCCATCCTCACCCCATTCTTTAAGATGCAGTCCGTACTTACTACGGACAAGCCGAACAGTGTGATGACGGGTACCGCATCCAACGTGACATCGTCTTTCGGGCAACCGTTCTCCTATAGCTACTCGGTCCCGTGCAATGCCGGGGGTGCTTCTGCGTCCTTCACCTACACCAACAACGTAAGCGGAACCCAAGGCGGCACGTTCACCATGGAGAATCTGGCTTCCGTCACCTGCATGAATTCCCTGACGTCCGCCAAACCCGCGGGCCAATACGACACGGTGAATTTCACCGGCTTCGGATCCTGGAGCAAAGATAGCGATCCTCACGTCGCTACCGTTCAGTTCTCGCAGGCCGCCGATGCACCGTACATCTCCATCCAAATCGATGGCGGTTCGCTGTCGAATGTGAATACGAAACCGCCGGCGATCCCTCAGCCCTAAGCGGCTGCGAATCTTCGTAAAGAAAGAAACCCGGACCGCTTTGAGCGTCCGGGTTTTTCTTTGCAATGTTGAAGATCTGGATAGTTACTGTGGCCTACTTCGCGTCGCAGGCCGCCTCGTCGAGAACATTCACGCCGTCGATCGTGAGCGGATAAGACTTTCTGCACCCGGATGCCGGCCAGTAGACTTCCGCACCGTCCACAACCGCGGCGTTGGCCAAGCCGACCTGGGTCAGGTAGGGTCCGCTGCCGAACGCGGTTTTCTGATCGACCAGTGCTTGCCGGACAATCTTCGCTCCCGAGGCGTCCCCCGCGGTGACCGTGATTTTTGCGCCGATTCCCAGCGAATTCGTTTTGCGGCCCCGCAACCGGATTTTCACGAAGTGATTTTTCACATCGCTTTGGTTGACGAAGAACTGATTCGGCCACCGGTCCGCGGGCCACATGCCGCCCAGGCTTGAATAGATGTCCTGTAGGCCATCGTTGTTGAAGTCAAAGAAAACGATGCCGTGTCCCTTTTGAACCGTCGCAAAGTTGTTGGTCGCGGAGATATTCTTTGTCCGCAGCGCGCAGTTCCCGCCATCCAAAATGCCTTTAAACATCAGCTTGGGGAAGATAAACCACCCTTCCGGGCTGCCGGTACCAAGGTAAAAGTCGTAGCACCCGTCATTGTCGAAGTCCCCAAACGAAGCGCCCATGGTGCCTCCGAACATGTCGAAAAATCCCTTTGCCTCCTCAAATTTTCCATTGGCCTGCTGAATGAAAACGGAACTTTTCCCTGTGTGGTAATCGTCTGGATTCGCCCCGAACATGGTCATCTCAATGCTGGAACGCGCGTCGGAGAACCCACCTTCGAAGATATCGAGTCGCCCGTCGTGATTCACATCCACGAAGGCTCCGACGAATCCGCCGTTGACGCCATCGTAGGCCTTAGAAACTTCGAATTTCTTCCCTCCCAAATTCCGGAGCAGAACAGTTTCGTTGACGATGGGACTTATCATGTAGAGGTCCGTGTAACCGTCATTATCGTAATCGCCGAATGCAGCGCCGATGAAATACATGTCTTTCACCACGCTGCCCAGGCCGTACTCCGCCGTCTTCTCTACAAAACGCCCGCCTTCATTCATGTAGAGTGCTGAGTAAAAGCGCGGACGTGCCAGCAGTCCGCCCGCGAAGGGAATTTCCATGCCGAGGCGCGAGACAAACAGATCGATCTTCCCGTCGTTGTTCACATCGCCCCAGGCCGCGGCCCACGTGGAGGAAAGCGCGTTATCCTCGCGGCTTGCCGGAAGATTCCATTTCGCCGTAACGTCCTCAAATGTGCCGTCTCCCTTGTTGCGAAACAAGGTGATTCCGTCATGAAACATACGGCTGACCAGAAGGTCCGCCGCGCCGTCGTTGTCAATATCGGCGACGGTGATGAAGAAGGGTTGCCGGAATCCACCGAAGCCAGCGCGCTCCGTCCAATCTTCGAAGCCTTTCCCCGCGGTGTTGTGAAAATAGCGAAGATTGTCGAAGCTGCCTCCGGTGACGATGTCCAAGTATCCATCCCTATCGAAATCCTCAACGCCAACGCCTCTGCCCGCATTGTGGATATTGATGCCCATGTGGCCCGCCTGCTCGTCAAATTTGATGTTGGCGAAATCCCGTAGCGTCTGATCCTTGCCCTCGCCGTAAAAGGCTTTCACAAACTCCGGAGTCACCCGGTAGGCCGGTGGGACCCCGTCGGGGAAATCATTCGACGTCATGCAGGCATAATTCAGCAGCCAATGATACAAATGATTGTCCTTGCCGTAGGTCTCAATCAAGTGAAGGAATGTTTTGGCCGCAGCGCGGGCGTATTTGGGTTCCTGGTGGAATTTGCGAATCGGCAGCGCACAATATTGCGCGTGATCCATGTCCATCATGTGGTCAGCGCTCATCACGTTCGGAAGGCAGTTGAACGCTTCTCCCTGTCGTAACTGAGCCATGCCCAGCCAGAAGACGCGCTTCTCGTTTTCCCCTGACTTGGCGATGACGTCCTGCAGCCGGTTCACGGCCTCGCCGAAATTGCCCCGATGGTATTCGATCAAAGCTTTGTTGAAGGGGTCATCGCTTTGCGCTGTATCGAACGAATAGAAATTCTGGGCGTCCGGTGTCTGCCGCCCCACCCATTCCATCCAATACAACAGCATGAAAGAAGCATTCATCCGCTCATGCAAAGTGGTGTGGAGTGTGTAGTCTACCCCGGCGGCCATAAATCCCGGGTACCGCAGACAAAAAGCGACGCTTGCCAATACAATGATCAGCAAAACTACCAGCAGGCCCTTCTTCAATCCTCCGCGCATAATGTCTAGTGTACGGGCAAACACGGCGAAAAAGACAACAATGTCGCCTGAGAAGTGCGGCCCTGTCCCCACGATTTAGCACCGTTTTGCAGTCCACAGGGTAAGCCGCGCGGAAGACGGGATGCGCGCCGCGCCAGTATAGTAAGAGTATTCGCGTGGAATCCAGACGCTCCCTTAGCATCCGGTTGCTGGCAGGGCTGCTCGCCACCCTGGCGGCTGCCATGGTCTACGGTGGATATACTCTGTGGCAAATTCAGGGGTTGCGCCGGATCCAAGAGGAAGCGGTGGATCGTAATCGCACCGATAGCTTGCTCCTATTGCGCATCCAAAACGATCTCAACTCTTTAGCGTTGACGATGCGGGACATGTTGGACTCCCACGAGCCGTATCCGCTGACGGCCTGGAGTACGCCCCTGCACCGCATTCGGGCGGATCTCGACGACGCCATGCAGCGTGGCGCGCAAGTGTCCCCTGGCCGATGGGCGTCAGAACGGTCCGCCTATCTGCGGGCATCCATGGCCCAATTCTGGGATGCGCTCGATCGCATTCTGGAACTAGCGAAGACCGACGAAGAGGAAGCGCGGGCGCAGATTCGATTATCCCTGCAGGCCCGGCAAGCCGCGTTAAGTACGGCTGTCGCGCGGTTACTGGTGGAAAACAACGAGGGTGAACAACAGGTATCGGCCCAAACGGAAGCCATCTACGCTCGCGCCGAGAAAAACCTGTACGTCTTTCTAGTGGCCCTGGCGGTGGTGGTTTCCGGAACTTCGGTATACCTGATTCGCTATAACCGCAACGTGTTCGATCAATTGACCGATATGGCGAACCGGCGCAGCGAATTGGCCCAGCAACTGATCTCCACCCAGGACAGCACATTCCGCTCCATCTCCCGCGAGCTGCATGACGAGTTTGGGCAGATTCTCACAGCCATCGGCATCATGCTCCGGCGCAGTGAACGCCGGGCCGTGCTTGACCCGGTTGCCCTCAAAGCGGACCTGCGCGAAGTGCAGAAGACCGCGCAATCCGCACTCGACAAAGTTCGTTCCCTCTCGCAGGCGCTACATCCGGTGATGCTGGAGGAGGTGGGATTGGAAAGCGCGGTGGATGCCCACTTGCCCGCATTCGAGAAGCGCACGGGCATCGCGGTTTCCTATCAAAAAGCGGGTGATCTGACCTCGATCGATGGTCAAACCGCCGGACACATATACCGGGTTCTCCAGGAGGCATTGAATAATGTGGCTCGACACTCCAAGTCGCCGCGTGCGTCCGTACGGTTGTCCGCAACGCCCGCTTTGCTGGTTCTGGAAGTGGAGGACGAAGGTGTTGGCTTCCAAAACCGGCGGCGTGAGGGTATGGGATTAGTGTCCATGCGGGAGCGTGCGGAAATTTTACATGGTGCCATAGAGTTTCGCGAAGGAAGTCACCGGGGCGCTCTGGTTCGTCTGGCGGTGCCGCAAGTAAGAGAGGATGCCGATGTTAGCTCCCGAGCCTAAGCCCATCACCGTCCTGCTTGTAGACGACCATGCGCTGGTGCGCAAGGGGTTCCGGCGAATGCTGGAAGACGATCCGCAGATCCAAGTGGTTGCGGAAGCGGGAGATGGCCAGGAAGCGGTGGTGGCCGCACTGGATAAAAAACCGGACGTAATTGTGATGGATTACGCGTTACCTAGTATGAACGGCGCAGTGGCTACGACAAAGATATTGGCTGAGCTGCCGGAGACCGCCGTTCTCATGCTCAGCATGCATCCGGAAACGGCGTATGTCCGCCAATGCCTGGATGCGGGCGCGCGCGGCTATCTTTTGAAAAATGCGATGGACCTGGAGCTTGTGGAGGCGGTCAAGACGCTGGCAGGCGGAGGGCGCGTTATGGACCCCCGGCTCGCGGTAGCGCCGCAGTCCCAGACGGACACGCCTGCGGTGTTGACGCCGCGCGAATTGGAAGTGCTGCAGTTGATTGTGTACGGGAAGTCGAATAAAGACATTGCTGTTGTGCTTGGGTTAAGCGTCAATACAGTGGCCGTGCATCGAGCCCGCATCATGCAGGCGCTGGGACTGCACAATGCCGCGGAGCTGGTCGTGTACGCCATACGCACAGGATTGGTGAGTCTGCCTTGAACCGGCGCGAATTTCTCTTCGGTTCGCTGTCGACCGCTGCGCTCGCCGCGGCGCCTTCGCTCGACCCTGGTTTTCGCTTCAACGATGTCACCGCAGCCGCCGGCATCCACTATCGCCATAACTCGGGTGCTTTTGGCGCGAAGTATCTACCGGAAACAATGGGCCCCGGTTGCGCTTTCCTGGACTACGACAATGACGGCTGGCTGGACATACTGATCGCCAACGGCATGGACTGGCCCGGCCACAAAAAACAGCACAGCACGCTCCGCCTCTATCGCAACAACCGAAACGGCACATTCACCGACGTCACCGAGGCCGCTGGGTTGAACGTCGAAATTTACGCGATGGGTCTTGCGATCGCGGATTACGATAACGACGGCTGGCCGGATATTTTTGTGACGGCCGTCGGTCAGAATCGGTTGTTCAAGAACACGGGCAACGGCCATTTCGTCGACGTTACGGCGAAGGCAGGCCTCGGTGCGCATGGCGAATCGAGCACCTTTAGTACCTCGGCGCTTTGGTTCGATTACGACCGCGACGGCCTGCTCGATCTCTTCGTCTGCAATTACGTTGCATGGGCGCCGGGACATGACGTCTTCTGCAGCGCGGACGGCAAGACAAAATCCTATTGCACGCCGGAGGCTTATCATGGAGCCACCTGCTGCCTGTTCCGCAATCGCGGCAACGGGACGTTTGAAGACGTCACGGCAAAAAGTGGCATCTTTGATGTAACGTCGAAGTCGCTCGGCGTTGCGATGTTCGATTACGACCAGGATGGCTGGCCGGACTTGATTGTCGCCAACGATACGCAGCCCAACAAACTCTATCGCAACAATCGCAACGGGACGTTTTCGGAGCTGGGTGTCCACGCGGGCATCGCCTTCAGTGAAGACGGCAAAGCTCGCGCCGGTATGGGTATCGACACCGGCGATTACGAAAACTGCGGCATGGCCGGTATCGCCATCACCAACTTCGATAACGAAATGATGGCGCTCTATCGCCCCTCGGCCGGAGGAATCTATACCGATGCAGCCATCAAGTCCGGCATAGGATCCATGTCACGCAACAGCCTCGGCTTCGGTTGCCTGTTTGCGGATATCAACCTGGATGGCCGCCTCGACTTGCTTGCCGTGAATGGTCACATCGACACGAACGTGCGCATGCTGAGGCCTTCCGCCTTGTATGCCCAGCCTCCACATCTGTTTCACAACCAGGGCGGTGGCGTGTTCCAGGACATCGCATCCATCGCCGGTGGGGGCTTCGCGGCACCCAAAGTCGCCCGCGGCCTTGCGTGCGGAGATTTCGACAACGATGGGGATCAAGACGTACTTGTCACCACGAACCAAGGTGCCGCGTACTTGTATCGCAACGATGTCACCTCTGGAAATCGATCGCTACGTATTCGATTTACGGGTACGAAATCCAATCGTGACGCCATCGGCACCGTGGTCCGCGTGTTCACGCCGGATGGCCAACAGATGCGCACTGTGAAAACGGGCTCCAGCTATCTCTCGCAATCGGAGTTGGCGTTGACCTTTGGCCTTGGCAAGCGAACTGCCGCCGATCGCGTGGTGGTAGAGTGGCCGAGCGGCCGAACGGACGAAATTCGCTCGCTTTCGGCGGGTTCGTACCAGATGACCGAGGGGCAAAAGCCCATGCGGAAAGAAGCCTAGGCCATGCCCTGTAGTAGATTCCGATTATTGAGTCCATTCTCATAGAGCCCTAAACTGTAACTCTATCCATCGGAGTTTGCGGCACCCACGCCGCATTGGAAACCTTGACGTTTCAAAACTATGTGGGTGAAGTGTATCCATCGGGGGGAGTAATATGCATTTCCGTCTGCGTAGCCGCGTCGCGGCATCCATTTTCCTGTTTGTGTTTTTCACGGTCGCGAGTTTTGCTCAGCTGACTCAGGCGACGCTGAAAGGTTCGGTGTCCGATCCATCGGGGGCCGGGGTCAGTGGATCGCAGGTGGTCGTCAAGAATGAAGGAACAGGGGAGACGCGTAACACCGCGACTGACAACTCGGGCGCATTCGTATTGTCGGCGCTCAATCCCGGCAGCTACACGCTGACCGTAAGCGCAGCGGGCTTCGGCACGAAGGAACAGCGCGAGCTTGTGCTCAACGTCGGCCGCATCTCCGAAGTCAGTATCAAGCTGGAGTTGGCCACGCAGCAGACACAAGTTTCCGTAGTGGATAGCGCCACACCGATTGCTGTTTCCACCGAAGCACGTCTCTCCGATACGTTCACCAAAACCGAAATGTCCGCACTGCCTTTGTCGCGTGATATCTACGCGCTGCCGAAGTTGAGCGCCGGCGCTACGAACATTCCCGGCTCGGCGAATTCCACAAAGCTCAACAACTCGCCGGTGGTCACGGTGAACGGCAATCGTTATCGCGGGAACAATTACGTACTCGATGGTGCTCTGAACGTGAATCCCAACAACAGCGGCGAGCCGACCATCGTACCCGCCACCGAATCCCTGCAGGAAGCGCAGATCCAGACCGGCAATTTCTCCAGTGAATATGGCCGCGGAAATGGATCGGTAGTCAATCTGACCACGAAGTCCGGCACCAACGAATTTCACGGCCGCGTATGGGAATTGCTCCGTAACTCCCAGTTAAACGCGCGCAACTTCTTTGCGTCCCAGCGCGCTCCCCAAACTTATAATCAATTCGGCGCGAACATCGGCGGACCCATTATCCGCAACCGCACCTTCTTCTTCGGCTCCTATGAAGGAACCCGCAACGTGCAAGGCCAGGCCGTAACGCTGCAACTTGAGACGCCGGAGTTCCGCAACTACACGATTGCGACCAGTCCCAACAGTGTGGCCGCCCAACTCTTCCGGAAGTATCCGGGACCCACGCCGCTGCCGGGCACCAACGGAGCCAAATACGCCGGGCAGATTGACCAGACCACACCCACGGGCGTGATTCCCGCCATCGGAAAAGCGGTGGTCAATCTCAACAACTCCAGCCACTACGACCAATACCTGGTGCGCCTGGACCACTCCATGCGCGAAGGAAAAGACCGCCTCAGTGCGCGCTGGCTGAATGAGAAACAGGGTGACCAGGGAGCAACCAGTAACGTTCTCGCCACGCTCGCACAGGCGATTCGCGGTGAGCGAGGGCCATTCCAAGGCGATTTTTCAAACTTAAACATCGGTTACATGCGTGTGTTCGCCCGCGCCGTGAATGACGCGCGGTTCTCCATGCAGGTGGTTGATACCTCGAAGGGAAATCCGGAAGCGGTGGTTCCGCAAATGTCGATCACCGGCATTACCGCACCGTTTGGCGACATTTTCTTCAGCAGAACCGTCCTCCGATCGTACGAGCTACGCGACACGCTGTCTCTCGAACGCGGACGGCACTCCTTCCGCGTGGGCGGCGAGTGGCGCCGCATCTTCAAAGGGCTGTCGCTTGGACCCGCCAGCGCCGGTACGTACAATTTCAATAGCCTCGCCGACTTTGCGGCGGATGCACCCTTCAAGCAAACGCTGAACGTCGATCCCTCGACCGGACTTCCGGCAACCTTGCCTCGCTATTTCCGCCAAATCGAATACGCGGTTTTCGCCCAGGACGATTGGAAAGTGAATAGCCGCCTCAATTTGAACATCGGCATCCGCCAAGACTACTTCGGACCCACGGGCGAGAAATCGGGCAAGCTGAATTCGATTATCTGGGGTCCCGGTGATAACTTCGATCAGCGCCTTGCGAACGCATCCGCTGGCCGCGTGGAGCAGTTGTATAAAGTTCCCCTATTCAACCTCTCGCCGCGAGTTGGTCTTGCCTGGGATCCATTTGGCGATGGCAAGATGTCTGTTCGCGCTGGCTTTAGCATTGCTTACGCGCCGCACCATCAACAGTCGATCGCGGGCGCGCGCCCCAATCCTCCTGATGTGATCTCCGGAGTCATTCAGCCGAGCGTCGGCATCGGCACACAAATCCTCTACGGTATTCCGGTCCCCTACAATTCGCAGTTCGCGCGCGGTTTGAACGCGCAAGGCGGTCTCATCAGCCGTCCCGGCGAACCGGCCATCCGCATCTCCCCCTGGGTTGTGAATCCAGACATCAAAACACAATACAGCGAAAGCTGGTTCTTCAATATTCAGCGCCAGGTGCGTAAGGATTGGACGGTCGAACTCGGCTACGTCGGTACCACGGGTGTAAACCTCGAACGTATCGACGATATCAACCGCCGCGTCGGGGACCTCATCGATGGCAAAGCGGACCGCATCAATCCGAACTTCGACACCATGCTGTATGTCACCAACGGCGTTGGCTCCCACTACAACGCATTCACTGCTGAGTTGCGCCATACCTTCAGCCGGTCGCTCACGTTCCAGACGAATTACCGCTGGTCGAAGTGGATGGACAACGGGTCCGATACCTCAGACGGCCAGTTCTCCGATAATTCCTCGCCAGGCCGCGGCGCGCAGGATGTCTCTTGCCTCCGTTGCGAATACTCGCGATCGCTATTCGACATCCCTCACCGCTTCTCGGCTGCGTTGCTGTGGGTGACTCCGTCCAAGAAGTTCAACAATCACCTGCTGAACGTCGTCACCGGCGGCTGGCAGACTTCCGTGATCGCTACGCTCCAATCCGGCCGCCCCTTTACCGTTTGGTGTGGCAGCAAGCCCGCGAATGTGGTGAACGGTGTCAACCGGGGTTGCGACTTCAATCTGGATGGCGGCGGTGGTGCGGTTGGCCCTCCGCAAGGCGGTTTCTATGATCGTCCAAACGCCCCGGTCACCCCCATTGCGACGTCTTTCACTCAAGGCGATTTCATCAGCGGCTTGTTCAATCCGAGCATCTTCCCGACGCCAACTCCCGGCCAGAACGGATCGCTCGGCCGCAACACGTTCCGCGGCCCGCACTTCCAGAGCGTCGATGTTTCGCTCGGCCGCAATTTCCCGCTCTCCGGCGAACGCGTCACGTTGCAAATTCGCGCCGAAGCATTTAACGTGTTGAATAAAGTCAATTTGTATTTGCCGAACACCGATCTTTCCTTGGCGCTGCAATCAAACGGCACGTACTCCACCAATTCGATTTTCGGTAAATCCACACAGGCTTTCGATCCGCGCCTGATGCAGCTCAGCCTGCGGTTGACGTTTTAAGAAAGGACTACACGATGCACGTACATCCCGTCTCCCGGTTTGCCCTCCTCGTTGCGGTCAGCGCTTCTTTTGGCTTTGCCGCCGAGACGCCGCGCCCCACGGTTACCGTCGCAGCATTGCTCGAAAAGGCGAAGGCGATCACCACAGTGGATGCCCGCGTTCCGCTCGCCGCTCGCAATTCGGAGGCCGACGCGAACTTCGTGCGCGCCCTGAAATCGCTGCCGAACGCCGCGCCCGCGATGAAAGAGCTATTCGACACCATCATCTACCGCGGCGCGATTGAGCCCGAAGTGAAGCTCGCCATGGGGCTCCGTATGGCGCAAGTCTATGAGAGCCGCTATGTCGCCGTGCAGACCGAGCACCGTCTTCGCACCACGCCCCGAGGCGCGGCTCTCCTCAAGTCGTTTCCCGGCGCCGGCCCGGTGCCGAATCCAAACACTCCGGAGAGCATGGCTCTCAGCTACGCGGAAAAACTCTCGCTCGACGTGCATGGCATCTCCGACGCGGACTTCGCGAAGGTTCGTACGATGTATAACGATAGCCAAGTGGTCGAACTCACCCTCACCACGTGCTTCTTCAACTATCTGATCCGTTACGCGGAGGCGTTCCGCATCCCGGTGGAGGATTGGGCCTTCGAGAAACACGCACCCGCCTCGGCCGTCTCTGTGCCGCTCGCGAAAGTCAGCCTGATCTCGGATACGCAGATGGAGGCGCTCGAAGCCGTACGCCGCCGCGCGAAGGAAGCCGAGAAGCAAGCGCCACAAAACGGTTTGGGCATCGCCATGGCGAACTCGATGCGTGCGATGTACCTCAGCCCCGCCGGCGCATCCGCGTGGCAGGCCTTCGGCGCCGCCGCGGGCCAGTACACGGCCGTCGATCGCCCCACGAAACTCCAGATTTCCTTCGCCGTTTCGACCGCGAACGGCTGCCGCTACTGCACGCTCCATCAGGTGCTCGGCTTGCGCCGCGTTGGCGTGGATGTGGCGAAGCTTGTCTCCATGCAGAAAGACGATAGCGCCCTCACGCCGAAGGAGCTGACGGCGGTCCAGTTTGCGCGCAAGCTCACCAAGGCCCCCACCAGCGTTACCGACGCCGATTATCAAAAACTCAAAACCACCTTCGGCGATCAAGGCGCGATGGAAGTGGTTTTGCAAACCTGCAACTTCGCTTTCATGAACCGCTTTACCGATAACCTTCGTTTGCCTTCCGAAGACGAAGCCGTTCACGTTTACAAAGAAGTCTACGGCAAGTAAACCGCAGCCGCTCACAGCGGACCACGACCATCGCCAGCACCAAATGTACGCCCGCCGTTTCTCCTTCGGCGGGCGTACACTATTGAGGAACATCTCATTCCCGCGTAGGAGCGCCCATGCCGAAAAAGTCACCCGTGGATCGCCGTGGATTTTTAAAAGGTGCCGCTGCCGCGGCGAGCGCCGCTGGAATCGCTGCCAAGCCTCCTATCGCCATGGCGCAGCAAGCCGCCTCGCGCCCCGCGCCTGCCGAAACCGGTGGAGCCATCGAAGTCACGGGAAACGAAAAGCCCGGCTCCGATTTCATGGTGGATGTCATCAAAACGCTCGGCATCGAATACTGCGCCGCGAATCCCGGCTCCAGTTTCCGCGCCTTGCACGAATCCATGATCAACTACGGCGGCAACAAGAGCCCCGAGTTGCTCACCTGCTGCCACGAGGAATCCTCTGCCGCCATGGCCCACGGCTATGCCAAGATCGAAGGCAAGCCGATGATGATCATGGCGCACGGCACCGTCGGCTTGCAGCATGCTTCGATGGGCATCTATAACGCCTATGCCGACCGCGTGCCGATGATGATCGTGCTCGGCAATATCTTGGATGTGAACTTCCGCCGCGGTAACGCCGAGTGGGTCCACAGCGTGCAGGATGCCGCCGCCATGGTGCGCGACTACATTAAGTGGGACGACACTCCCGTCAGCCTCGGCCACTTCGCCGAATCGATGGTGCGCGCCTACAAGATTTCGATGACGCCGCCCTACGAGCCCGTCGTTATCGTCGCCGACGGTGGACTGCAGGAAGAGCCCATCACCGACAAGAACCTGCGCATTCCGAAACTCGTGATGAGCGCGCCGCCCATGGGTGATAGCGAAGCCGTGACAGATGCGGCCAAGATGCTGCTCGCGGCCGAGAACCCAGTGATCGTCGCCGGCCGCATGGCACGCACAGAGAAGGGCATCAGCCTTCTCGTGGAACTCGCCGAACTCCTGCAGGCGCGCGTGCAGGATCAACGCGTTCGCATGAACTTCCCCTCCGCTCATCCTCTTTATGGGAACCCCGGCTGGGTGGCCGCTGTTCCGAACATTTCCGACGCCGACGTCATTCTCGGCCTCGAAGTGCAAGACTTCTGGGGCGTCACGCATCGCCAAACCGCCATCAACCGCTTCGGTATGGAATCGCGCTCCGTGATGAAGCCCGGCGCGAAGGTGATCGACATCTCCGCCATCGAACTGAATCACAAATCGAATTACCAGGATTTCGGCCGTTACATTGAAGCCGATCTCTGCATCACTGGCGACGCCGAAGCCACGCTACCTTCCCTCATCGAAGCAATCAGGAAATTGATCACTCCCGACCAGCGCCGCCGCTTCGCCGAACGCGGCGCGAAAATTACAGCCATGAATCAGGAAGCCCGCGTGCGTAACCGCGAGGCTGCCGCCGTTGGTTGGGATGCCAGCCCCATCTCCACCGCGCGTCTTTCCGCGGAACTCTGGGCGCAGATCAAGAATGAAGATTGGTCGCTTGTCTCCTTCGACCGCCACCAAAGCTCCTGGCCCACGCGTTTGTGGAACTTCAAGAAACATTACCAGTTCATTGGACCGCAGGGTGGATCGGGCGTAGGCTACGGCGCGCCCGCCGCCGTCGGCGCGGCTCTTGCGAACCGCAAGTATGGCCGCCTCAGCATCAACATCCAGTGCGATGGCGATTTGAACTACGCTCCCGCCGTTCTGTGGACCGCCGCGCACCACAAGATCCCGCTGTTGAGCATCATGCATAACAACCGCGCCTATCACGAAGAGCGCATGTACATAGAACTGTTCGGCGCCAAGTTCGACCGCGGCCTGGAGCGCTCTGACATCGGCACCGCCATGTCCGGCCCCAACATCGATTATGCGAAGGTCGCCCAAGGCTACGGCCTGTATGGCGAAGGACCTATCGAAGACCCCGCGAAGCTCGGACCCGCGATCAAACGCGGCATTGAACGCGTCAAAGCAGGCGAACCCGCGCTGATCGACGTCGTGATGCAGCCCCGTTAAGGAGACACGGATAATGAAAACGATTACGATCTTTTCGGCGCTCACGTTCCTGGCCGCATCCCCGTTCGCCCAGAACACCGGCAACGTGGAGCATGGCAAGATGCTGTTCACGCGCAACGGCTGCTACCAATGCCACGGCACCGTCGGCCAAGGCGGACAAGCCGGCGCGCGCCTCGCGCAACTCAAATTGACGCAGGCGGGCTTCATTGCGTTCATTCGAAATCCCCCGCCCAGCAACATGCCGCCATACCGTGCGAAGGTGATGTCGGATCAGGATCTGGCGGACGTGTATGCTTTCATCAAGACGTTCCCCGAGCCGCCGGCGCTCAAGAGCGTTCCGATTTTGAACGAATAGCCGTCGAACAGGCGGATGTATAGTTCCTTTAGCCCGTGGCACAGATCGCGGGTTACTTTCTCCACGAAGTTCAGAATGAAGCGAGATAAAGAATGAAGAGAGGCAAAAAATGAAGATTCGTTTGGTCGCTGTCACCGCCGCGGTTATCTTGATCGGCGGCGCCGCCTGGCACCGCGTCGCAACATCCACACCGAAAACGGTTGCGGGCGTCGCGCTCCCCGGACTGCCCAGTGAAGCCGAAGCTCGCGAAATGTTGAACAACACCACGCGCCATCGCGAATGGGTCAACCTCGCGATTGGCGATTCGGGTATGCGCGTGTTTGTCGCTTATCCCGGCCGTGCCGATAACGCCCCCGTCGTGATCATGACGGACAAGACGCAGAGCGCAAGCGAATGGCTGCGCGGCGCCGCGATTAAAGTGGCCGATGAAGGCTACATTGCTGTTGTGCCCGATCTCCTCTCGGGCATGGCTCCCGGTGGACGCGATGCCGATTCGTTCGCAAACAGGGACGCGATCGCGCAGGCGCTCGCCTCGATGAGCAAAGACGATGAGACCCGCCGTATTGCCGCCGCGCGCGATTATGCTCTGACGCTTCCCGCCGCCAATGGCCAGAGCGCGGCACTTGAGTTTGACGCCGCCAGCGGTAAGGTGCAGGCGTTCGTCGAAAAGCCCATCGCCGGTGAGTCTTCCAGCCGCTTTGACTTGAAAGCGAATGAGTGGACCAACGCCGTCGCGTTCCTGACCAAGCAGACCAACAACCATCCGATTACCGGCGAAAATCCCAACATGCCGATGGATCACTCCATGCACATGGGCATGTCAGGTATGGAACACGCGGGAATGGCGATGGCTCAGGATGCCGCCAACACCAAGAAGGCCGCCGGGCCGCGCGGCTATCCGGCAGGCAAACTCCCCGATCTTCCGGCCGGCACGTTCAATGCCCACACCACAATTCTCGATTCGAAGCTGAAAAAAGAATTCGTCGATATTCCTTACGGCGATCTCAAACTGCACACGTGGGTCGAATATCCTGCGGGCGAGGGCAAAGCGCCCGTCGTGATGGTGATGCAGCACGGCCCTGGTATGGACGACTGGCAGCGCGCGCTTGCCGATCAGTTGGCCCAGCAGGGCTTCATCGCGGTGGCCGTCGATCTGCACTCGGGCCTTGGTCCGAACGGTGGCGCGTATGAGTCGTTCCGCGGCACCGATGAAGTGATGCGCGCAACGGCCCGCATCAATCAGGACGAAATGCAGAAGCGCTACAAAGCAGGATTCGAATGGGCCAAAAAGCTCCCTCGCTGGAACGGACGCAGCGCGAGCATTGGTTTCTGCATGGGCGGCGGCAACAGCTTCCGCTTTGCTGGTGAAGTGCCGGAAGTGAACGCAGCCGTATCTTACTACGGCAACAACCCGAGCGAAGAGCTGATGTCGAAAATCAAAGCTCCCGTACTCGCGTTCTACGGCGAAGAAGACGCGCGCGTCACGGCGGGCGCCGAACCGGCTGCGAATACGATGAAGAAGCTTGGCAAAAGCTTCGAACATCACATCTATCCGCACGCTACCCACGGCTTCCTCGAATTCCAGGACCTCGCCGGCAACCCAACCGCAACGTCGGACTCGTGGGCGAAGACAATCGACTTCCTAAAGAAGTACACGATGTAGTTGCTGGAGTGGCCCGCGTCGCAACAGGCGGGTCCAATCTTGCGATGATTCTCTTATGGCCCCGGTCTCACGGCCGGGGCTATTTCCTTTTAACGAGTATTCGATGAAAGCCATCCTCTTCGATCTCGACGGCGTTCTCTACAACGACGAGCAGCCCATCCCCGGCGCTGCGGACGCCATCCGTTGGATCGAATCGAAAAACATTCCTCACCTGTTCGTGACCAACACTTCAACGCGCGGTCCCGAAGCGTTGGTCGAAAAACTCGCCCGCTTCGGGATTTCCGCGGTGCCGGAGCAAGTGCTCACGCCATCGGTCGCCGCATCCGCCTGGTTGCGAACACATGCCACCGGACCCGTGGCGCTCTTTGTCCAACCGCCTGTACGGCACGTCTTCGAAGGAATCCAGATTGTCCCTGAAGATGCCGAAGCCGGTGCGAAATATGTCGTCGTCGGCGATATGGAAGAGTCGTGGAATTTCCACACACTCAATCGGGCGTTCCGTTTGCTCCACTCCGATCCCGAAGCCTCCATCATCGCCTTGGGGATGACGCGATTTTGGCGGGCGAACGACGGCTTGCGCTTAGACGTCGCACCGTTCGTCGCTCTGCTCGCGTGCGCCTCAGCCCGCAAGGCGATCGTATTCGGCAAACCCGCAACGGCGTTCTATGAAGCAGCCGCCGAGAAGTTGGGCGTGGATAAGACGGAGGTCCTCATGATCGGCGACGATATCGAGATCGACGTCGGAGGAGCGCAGCGTGCCGGCCTGCGCGGCGCGTTGGTCAAAACCGGCAAGTTCCGCCCGTCAAATCTGGAGGGCCCCGTTCGCCCCGATGCCGTACTCGCTTCCGTAGCCGATCTCCCCAGCTATTGGCAAACGCGCTAACGGTGGGGCCGAGCGCCCGCTCGGCGGTCGGCCGCCGGGCCGACCTCGCATTCTTTCCAGAACTACTAGTGCTTGTACAACTCGCCCGCGGTCACCGCCAGCGTTAATCGATTTTGCGGCGGAGGCAGTGGGCAAGTCGCGTACGGCGTAAAAGCGCATGGCGGATTTTCCGCGCGATTGAAATCGATGTCCACATAGCCGTTCTTCGGCGCATCTGTATAGAGGAATCGCGACGCCGCATACGTACTCTTGCCGCTGGTGGCATCGCGCATCACGAACCACAGTCCGTCGCCGTCTTTTACGGCTTCCATCTTGTACTCTTTGCCGTTCCTGGTGAAGGTGACCACGCCGGCGCTCTCGTCTTCTTCCTTCACGCCAACTTCCGTGTCGAAATACAGCTTGCGCGGTTTATCCCAAGGCGCAAACTTCGCGCGGACTTTCCATGTAGGGTCCACCGGATACCACTGCAATCCCGCGAACTGTTTGCGCGGCGGATTGTCATTGTCCTTCACGCGAACGCCGATCTTGTAATCGCGCTTGATCACATAAAAATTGATCCGGCCCACCGTAAGCACGTCGTAATTAGGTTCCGTGTCCGGTCTCAGGTCGATGGGCGAAGTGAGTGGCGCGCCCTTGTACACAACATTGCCCTTAGGGGTGAAGCGCGTCTTGCCATTCTGCAGCGTGATGACGCCCACCAGTTTCGGAGCCGCCGTGGGCAGTGCAATGCGGACATCGGCGCCTGAGCCCACCGCATTGTCACCCTCTTTCAGCCAATGCAGACCCGCAACCGTGAGCCAGCCATTGTCCGCCTTCAAGCGGGCCTCGCGTTCGGCGCGCCACCGCGTGATCGACGCCGCGTAATCCTGCCCGGTCTCGGCGACGGCGGCAGTAAAGCTCAAAGCCGCAAGAGCAATGCGGAATCCAAAACGCATAAATAGCCTCGTTTGAGAAACGTTATTTACCCGCATAGTAGCACCGGCGAGGCGCTTGTCATCCCTACGGCAGCAGCGCAATGATGCGTGCCGGGCCTCCCGAACCTTCCTCGATCTTCATCGGCAGCGCAATGATCGTTGCGCCCTTCACCGGAAGCTTATCCGCGTTGGCGACGTTCTCCAGCCCAAAGATATTCGCTTTGTTGAGGATCTGATGCACGATGAAGTCTTTCGACGGACCGTAATCCATGCTCGCGGTATCGATACCGACGCCGTCCACCTTGCGAGCCACCAGCAACTCGGCCACTTCCTTCGAAAGGCCAGGGAAGTGCAAATGCTCAATGTCGCCCGGCTTGTCATCGCCCAAATACTCTTTCTTGTTTGGCCAGCGCTTCCCCCAGCCCGTGCGGAACACCACAATCGTGCCCGCCCCAATCAGCCCGTTGGCTTTTTCCCACGCCTGAATATCCTGCGGCGTCGAGCGGTAGTCGCGGTTCTTCGCCGAAGCCGCGCTAATATCGATCACCGCCGCGGGAGCAATCAGCCGCGACACCGGAATTTGATCGAGCGTCAGCTTGCCTTGTCCAAAGTGCACCGGACTATCGAAATGCGTTCCGCCGTGTTCGTCGGTCGAAAACCCGCCCGCCGCGTACCAGAAGCCCGCGGGCGTTACCTTCCACTCGTCCTTGCGATGGGCGAATCCCTTCGCATTCGGCCAATAAATGGTGTCCTTGTTGAACGAATAGGTCAGATCCACCGCTTTGTTCGGGTCAATGCCCTGTGCCTTTGCCTCAGGCGAGGAAAGAAAAAGTGCTGCCGCCAGGAAACCACTGAGTAGGATTCGCATAAGTTTACCGAACATATTAGCGAATATGAATGACGCGAGTCTCACAAATGCGGTCGTGCAGGGAACGCTTCTGCTCATCGAACCCGGCCATGATGTAGCCGATGAAGAGAGTCAGCGCGCTCAAGAATTGCGCACAATAACGCCCCGCCGATTGACCCAACGAAATCGGTGCGCCATCGGGCCGCACCACTTTGAGACCGAGTGCCATCTTGCCCAGCGTCGCTCCTCTGGCGGAAACGAAGAAAATCTCGTAGCCCGCGCCAACCGCCAGGCTGACCAGAGATCCCACGATAATCGCCACCGCCGCGGCCATGATCTCTCTCGGTTCGCGCGTCGAGATCGGCCCCATCAGGGATAGCCCCAGCGGGAGCCGCACCACCATCAGCGCGACATTCAAGAGAATCCCGTCGATAAGCCGCGCGAGAAAGCGGATCCAGAAGCCCGCGTACCGCACACTCTGCGGTCTCGTTGCATAATTTTCCGGAACGTAGGCGCTGGCCGGAGTCGCTTGCACCGCAATCCCTGGCGCAGTGACACCGGGAGGGGCTGCCGCGCCCCGCGCAGAGCCGTACGACTGCCAGTTCTGCATTCCTTCGTGCCACACCAGCGTGTCGTCCCGAACTGCGCCCGAGTTCACTAGCGTCGCCAGGGCGTCATCGTCCACGGGTCCGCGCTGTTGTCCGTTCTCGGCGTAATACCACTGCATGCGTTCCCTCCGGAATGTGGCTGCGTGCTGAATTCATCCTATCCTGAACGGACCGCATCCAGTTTCAGTACAAAGTTCAGTACATAGCTCAATACATGGATTCAGTACAGCCGCTTGCCGTTGATCCTAAACTCCTGCGCGCGGCACATTTTGATGGACAAATCGCGCGGCGCGTTGCAGACCATCTCAATGCGATCTCCTGGCTTCACCGCATCGCGCGACCAGTGCGTGTTCCTCTTTTTCAGAATGCCGGGCGACTCCACCATCTCCGCTCCCCACCGTGCAACCGAGCCGTCCTCGGCCGTCACAGTGAAGTAAACCTGCACATGCGGGTTCACGAACTGAAACTCCGTGACCACGCCCGTCATGGTGAGCATCTTATCGGCCAGGTAATCCGTGAACGTCCCATGATGGGCAAGCAAGGGCGCTACCCCAAATAAAATTAGAATGCGGGATATCCACTTCATGCCGATTCAGCGTCAACTGTAGCCACCCGTGGGGCAGGTTTGCAACCTGCGGCGGTTTCTTAATCCGCCGCATCGCAGTTCCCAATTCGTAATATGCTGGCTTGAGTACCCGGCGGCACGCCGCCGGGTCCACGGGGAGGCAACAATGAAGCGCGATCTCTATATCGGAATCAGTTTCCTTGCGGTGTTGGGCGCGCTGGGCGCAGGCTCTTACTGGGTTGAAAAAAAGAGCGTCGCACAAGCGGCGACAACCACCGCGCCTCGGTTTGAGGTTGATCCCCTGTGGCCCAAACCACTGCCGAATCACTGGATCATGGGCCAGACCATCGGCGTTTCGGTGGACGCCCAGGATCACATCTGGATTATTCATCGCGCTGGTTCGCTCGAAGCCGGTGAGCTCCACGCGGCAACCAATCCGAAAATCGCGCAATGCTGCGCTGCCGCGCCGCCGGTGCTCGAGTTCGATCCAGCAGGCAATCTCTTGCACCACTGGGGCGGCAAAGGGAACGGCTACGATTGGCCCGATTCCAATCACGGCATCACCATCGACTACAAGGGCAACGTGTGGATCGGCGGCAATGGGCGCGGTCCGCAAAGCGCTCGCGGCGCCATCAATGGACAGGATGAAGAATTGCCCTCAGGTGCCACCGGTGGCCGTGTCGAAAGCTTTGCGGATAACCAGGTTCTGAAGTTCACGCAGGACGGCAAATTTCTCATGCAGATCGGTAAGCCCAAAGCGAGCAAAGGCTCCAACGATTTGGAAAATCTGCGCCTGCCCGCGAAAACTTTCGTCGATCCCAAGACCAACGAACTGTACGTGGCCGATGGTTACGCCAATCACCGCGTGATCGTCTTCGACGCCGAAACGGGAAAGTACAAACGCCACTGGGGGGCCTACGGCAAGATGCCCAGCGACATCCTTCTGCCGCCCTACAACCCTAACGCGCCGCCTGACTCACAGTTCCGCAATCCCGTGCACTGCGCCGAACTGACGCACGATAACCTGCTCTACGTCTGCGACCGTGCAGGCGACCGCATCCAGGTGTTTCATCCCGATGGCAGCTTCCTTAAAGAGAAGTACATCGAAAAGGAAACGCTTGGTTCGGGCTCGGTGTGGGATATTGCGTTTTCGAAAGACCCGCAGCAAAAGTACATCTATCTGGCCGACGGCGAAAACGACCGCGTGCACATTTTGGATCGCCAGTCGCTCGAAGTGATCACCAGCTTCGGCGAAGGCGGCCGCCAGCCCGGCGAATTCTACGGAGTACACAGCATCGCGACGGATTCCAAAGGCAACATCTACACCACCGAAACCTACCGCGGCCAGCGCGTCCAGAAGTTCGTCTACAAAGGGATGGCCCCTGTCACAGCCAAAGACCAGGGCGTGGTTTGGCCGAAGAGGTAGCATTTCGTGCTGTTATGATGGGGGGGCATGGCGTGGCCTGAGCGCATCGTCGTCGACCCTGAGATTTTGGCTGGAAAGCCGATCATCCGCGGAACTCGCGTTGCCGTCGAGTTCATTCTCGACCTTCTGGCAGCCGGCCAATCGGAGAACGAAATCCTGTCGGAATACCCGGGATTAACTCGCGAGGACATCCTGGCTTGCCTTTCGTACGCAAGTCACTTGGCGCACGAATATAAGGCCTTTCCCATCCCCGCCTGATGAAAATTCTGGCCGACGAGAACTTTCCTCGCTCGGTCGTCGAAGTTCTCAAGGCGCAAGCGCACGATGTCGTCTGGGCCCGATTGGATTGCCCCGGTGAAAAAGATCGCTCTTTACTGGAGCGGGCAGAACTGGAAGGCCGGGTCGTTTTCACTCTGGACAAGGACTTCATTCAAATAGCAGTGCGGCGGCGAGTCCCGCTCAAAGCGGCCGGTATCGTTTTGATTCGAGTTCATCCCGCGATCCCTCGGGAGATTGAACTCCTTGTCCAGATTGCACTACGCTCGGCGAGCAAACTTCCGGGCAACGTGAGCATCGTGACGAAAAACGGAATCGAGACATTTCCAGCTGGATAGTCACGTCCGCCCACCTTCCTTCGCATCACCCCCACTGGTATACTTCCTCCGTAATTCTCCCGGGAGGCCTTCCCCATGAAAACCCTGCCCGCCAATCTCTCTCCATTCCGCCGCACTGCCACATTTACGGAACAAACTATTCCCAATGCGATGCTGCGGGCACACTTCACCGCGGCGGGTGTGTGGGGTGTCATCCATGTGCAGCAGGGGCAGCTCCGCTACGCGATCGATGGCGGCGAAGTGCACCTGTTGTCTCCAGGAGTAACCGCGATCATTGAGCCGCAAGTCGGCCACTCGGTCACGCCCGTGGGTGAAGTCAGTTTCTACGTCGAGTTCTTCAAAGAAGAAGCGCCGCGCTAAACTCGCGAACCGTACGCCGCGCAAAAAAATAGCAGGACCCAGCCGTGATGCTTACCGGCGGGTCCTGCTGTTTTCAGGGATCAGCTGAAAGTCTAGCCTTTGTACTTAGGGAGAATTCTTTCCACGTTGCCGCGATCGATCATCTTCAGCTCGGCGTCCGTGAATACCTTGTTCGTCGTCAGCCCGCGGCCGGTTTCTTCCGCCGTGCGATACCAGTAATCCGTGCCAAACAGGATTTGCGTCACGGGAACAACGGTCCGTAGCGCGCGCATCGCCACCGGGTTCGAGGCCTGCGCGGTGTCATAGTGCATCTTCTGCAATTCCTTCAAAACGCCGCCTGGAACTTTCGCCGGAGGAATATTGCCCTGCCCCTTGGTCACGATGCCAGGAACCAGTTCCACCGTCGTGCCGTTCACGAAGCGTTCGATCACGTACGGCATCATCCCGCCGCCGTGCGAGAAGATCCATTTGATGTCGGGATACTTTGTGGACGATCCACTGAAGATCAGACTCGCGATGGTGCGTGTGGTGTCGGCGCCGTATTCGATAATCGTATCCGTCACGTCTGCCACGGGGTTCACGCAGCAAGCCGCTTCAATCGGATGGACGTACACCACTGCTTTGCGGCGATTCAATTCTTCCCAAACCGGATTGAAGAATTCATGACCCAGCCACTTGTCGCGATAATTTGTGTAGAGCGCGATGCCATCGGCCTTCAGTTTGTCGAGCGAATATTCCATCTCCTTCAGTGCGTTGTCGGTGTCGGGCGGATAGATCGCCGCAAAGCTTCCAAAGCGGCCCGGGTGATCGGACATCAGCTTCGCAGCGTACTCATTCGAATCGCGAACAACCTTGCGGACCGCGGCTTGCGGACCGAACCACAAGCCCGGCGTGGTTAGCGAAAGAATTGCGGTCGCCGTTCCGTTCTTATCCATGTCGGCCATGTCTTCTTCCAGCCGCCAGCCAGTAAACGCGCTGGTTCCGCGCCCAGGTTGCGCCGGTGCGTTCCCGCCGCGTCCTGCTGCGCCACCCCGGCCACCACCCGCGCCCGGCGTGGTGTTGTACATCCGGGTGAATTCCAAATAGGCCGGAGGCGTGAAGTGATGATGCACGTCAATGCGCCGCGGATTGTTGCCAGACTGCGCCAGAGACGTCAAGCGTGGAAACAGAGCTGCTATGCCGGCAGTCGCAAGGCCAGCCGCTAAAAAGCCACGACGGGATGACCCTTCGGCAGTGTTGTTGTGTTTACTTTGGGTTGCTTCCATGGCAGGCGATTATGTCGAATCCGCTGCACAATGTCAAGTTGTTCATGCATTTACGGGGATATGCCGGGTTGACATTAATGAGGGGTAATGATAACTTCTTCGAGTACCTGCCGTTTTAGGGGCTGCGTTTTCAATAGGGGGCTGTTGTGCAAAAAACGATACTTCGTTTGTTATTTCTCTGCCTGTGTGCGTGTGCCGCGTGGGCGCAAAACACCGCACAGATGCACGGTGTTGTGCAAGACGCTACCGGAGCGGCCGTTCCTGCTGCCGATGTGAAAGCGACTCAAACCGCCACTGGCGCCACCCGCGCGGTAACCACCGGAGCCGATGGCGGCTACATTCTCACGAACCTTCCCGTGGGACCGTACCGGTTGGAAGTCACCAAGATGGGCTTCACCACCTACATCCAGGAAGGCATCACGCTTCAGGTGAACGCCGATCCGCTCGTCGACGTCGCGCTTAAAGTCGGCGCGCAAACTGAACAGGTGACGGTGGAGGCCAACGCGGCCCTTGTCGAAACCCGCAGCCAGGGCGTCGGCCAGGTGGTCGAGAACCAGCGAATTCTGGAACTCCCCCTGAACGGCCGTCAGGTAACCGACCTGATTACGCTCTCGGGCGCGGCGGTTGCCACGCAGCAGACCAGTGATCGCTTCTTCGGCGGTCAACCGTTTATCGCTATCGGCGGCGGCTCGCCCATTGGCGTCGATTACTCGCTCGATGGCTCAAACCACATCAACTTCCTCAGCGGCGTCGCCATGCCGATTTTCTTTCCGGACGCCCTGCAAGAGTTCAAGGTGGAAACAAGCGGCCTTGCAGCCAACCGCGGCAACGCTTCGGCTGTGGCTGTTGTAACTAAGTCCGGCACCAATCAGTTCCACGGCAGCTTGTTCGAGTTCATCCGCAACAACGCCACCAACGCGAACTTGTATAACTTCGGCACCGCGGCCACGCCCAGCACGCTCAAGCGCAATCAGTATGGCGGAACCATTGGAGGCGCGATCATCAAGAACAAACTGTTCTTTTTCGGCGGCTTCCAGGGAACCAATACCCGCGCCGATGCGGCCAGTACTCAGTCGTTTGTTCCCACCGACGCCATGCTGCGCGGCGACTGGAGCGCCTTTGCGGCTTGTGGCAATGCTTTGCCGGGCGCTTTTGTCGGCGGCCAGATCAACCCGTCCAGCTTTGCTGCCCCTGCCGTTTTTATTGTGAATAAGATTCGCGGCGGCCTCAGCCAAACGCCGAATGCGTGCGGCCTGGTTACCACGGGCATTCCGCGCAAGTTGGATGAAACGCAGTACGGCGGCAAGGTCGACTACCAGATCAACGACAGGCATTCGATTTTCGGCCGCATTGTGGAGACCACGCAGTACACGCCTTCCACTCTCACCTACACCAAGGACGTACTGACCGCTTCCGGTATCGGCATCGATAGCATTGCGCACTCGATTGCTCTGGGCGACACCTACGTCATCAGCCCCACGATGGTCAACGCGTTCCGTTTAGGGTTCAACCGTACGTCAAGCACCCGCCCCGGCGGTCAGGATTATTTCTCCTACTGCGACGCGGGCGTGCAGAACTTCTGGTGCGGCGCTAACCCCAACTTTATCGGCACTCTCACCGTGCAGGGCGGATTCACGATGGGAACTTCCTTCAAGGAAGGGAATTACAACCGTCCCACCAGCTACAACTTTACCGACGACGTGAACTGGATTAAGGGTAGCCACCAGATAACCTTCGGCGTGGGGCTATTGCACGGCCGTTTCAACCAGTACAACAACTTCGCCAGCGGCGGGCAGATGACCTTCTCCAGCCTGCCGAACTTCATGCTCGGAAACATGGCCCGCCTTTTCCAGGGCCTGCCCAACACGCACCAAATCCGGCAGACCAACTTGAATGTCTACCTCACGGACACCTGGAAAGTGAATTCGCGCTTGACCGTAAACGCCGGTTTGCGCTGGGAGCCGTACCTCCCGCAGTCGGTGACGAACGGCGCCATCTTCACGTTCGATTTGAACCGTTATATCAACGGAGTCAAGACGACCCAATTCACCAACGCGCCTCCGGGATTCTACTATCCGGGCGATCCGGGCTTCCCGGGCAATAAAGGCGTCAACACGCAATGGGCTCACTTCACCCCGCGCATCGGCCTTGCGTGGGATCCGAAGGGCGACGGCAAGACGTCCATCCGCGCGTCGTATGCGTTTGGTTACGCCTTCCTTCCAGGAATTTGGCGCGAAGACGCTTCCGGGTCGAATCCGTTCGGCGGCCGTACCACGGTCACCACAATTCCTGGCGGTCTCGTGAATCCGTGGCAGGGAATCGGCAATCCGTTCCCCTATACGGTGGATAAGAACGCGACCTTCACTCCGTCGGGTCTGTTTCTGACGCCGGATCCGAACTACAACCAGAAGACGCCCACCTCGCAATCGTGGAACCTCAGTATCCAGCGCCAATTCGGAACGAACTGGCTCGCGTCGGCTACCTACATCGGCAGCCTGACGCAGCATATCTGGGCGCTGAATCCAATCAATCCTGCAATCATCGTGGGGCCCATCGCCGGTGGCGCGGGTACGTGTGCCGCTGGCAGCACCATTCAGACCTGCAGCGGCACCAACAACACCGATGCCCGCCGCCTGTTTACTGTGCTGCGGCCCACCGATGGCACGCGCTTCGGTCCCGTCGCGCAGTATGACGATGGCGCCACGCAGTCGTATCACGGCATGCTGTTCTCGGTGCAGAAACGCTTGAGCAATGGCATCAGCATCAGCGGGAACTACACGCTGTCGCACTGCATCGGGAACTTCGCCGATATCAACGCGAATGGCCCGCCTGCCGATGAAAGCTACATCGTTCCCAATAACCGCAACTTCGATCGCGGCAATTGCGACATCGACCGCCGCCATCTGCTCAACTTGACGGCGTCCGGACAGACGCCGAAGTTCGCCAACAAGGCTCTCACCATGGTGGGTTCCGGATGGAAGCTCTCCGGTATTTACCGCGTGACGTCCGGCTCGCCGATCAACATCAACTACAACACGACGGACCGCGCCCTCAGCGGAACGCTTCGCCAACGCCCGAATCTGGTCGCTGGAGTGAATCCCTACGGGGATACCAGCGGCCGCCCGAACACAAGCTATTTCAACCCGGCTGCGTTTTCGTTGCCGGCATTGGGCACCTACGGGAACCTTGGTTGGAACGCTCTCACGGGCCCCGGCTCCTGGAACCTGGATCTCTCGCTGGCCAGAGCCTTCCGCATCAAGGAAGGCCAGAGCATCGAAATCCGCGCTGAAGCCTACAACGTCACCAACAGCTTCCGTCCTGCCTTCGCCATCTCGACGAACCAGAACGGCTCGGTTTCGGCAACGACCACGGCAAACGCGGGCACGGGGAACTTCGCGAATCCGTCGCAGGCGATTTTCGGCCAGATTCGCGGCGCCCTCGATCCGCGCATCATGCAGTTCGCTTTGAAGTACACCTTCTAACTCGCGTAGAGCGTGAGTGGAAAGAAAGGGACCGCCTCGCGCGGTCCCTTTCTTTTTATGCTCATGGACACCCGGAGCGACGAGGCAGCAACGATGCCTATCGACTGTTCGCACAGACACTTCCTCATGCAGCCCGCAAAAGTGCATGCCCAGACATACCTTTTTGGCGTGTGATAGACTTGCCGGAGGGTTTTCGCAGGTTGGTTAGTTCAAGTTTTTGCAACTAAGGGGGAGCACTATGAAGTCTTTCGCACGTCTTGCTGTCTTCCTGATTTGTGCGGCGGCCGCAGTGTGGGCGCAGGGCACGGCTCAGATTCACGGCACCATTCAGGACTCTTCAGGCGCGGCGGTTCCTGGCGCTGAGGTAAAGGCGGTTCAAACCGATACGGGCGCCACCCGCACGGTGACCACGGGTGCCGATGGCGGTTACATTCTCACCACGCTGCCCATCGGTCCTTACCGGCTGGAAGTCTCCAAAGAGGGTTTCACCAAAGCAGTCCAAACTGGATTGACCCTGCAGGTGGCCACCGACCCGGCGGTCGATATCGCTCTGAAGGTTGGCGCGGTTACCGAACAGGTGAACGTGGAAGCGAACGCGGCGTTGATTGAAACGCGCAGTTCCGGCATTGGTGAAGTAGTCCAGAACCAACGCATCGTTGAACTGCCGTTGAATGGCCGCAACGTCACCGATCTGGTGAACCTCGCTGGCGCAGCGGTCACCTTCGGCACCAGCCAGAGCCGCTGGTTCGGCGGTCTGCCCAACATCAGCATGGGCGGGCAGTTGTTCTACGCCACCGATTACAGCCTGGACGGCGCCGATCACAGCAACTTCCTCTCCGGCACCACGATGCCGATCGCTTTCCCCGATGCCGTGCAGGAGTTCAAGGCGGAATCGAGCGGACAGACCGCGCAACGCGGCCGCGCCGCTGCTGTGAGCGTCGTCACCAAGTCCGGCACCAACGATCTCCACGGCGATGCGTTTGAGTTCATCCGCAACGATGGCTTCGGCGTCGCGCGCGACTACTTTTCAACAACGAAAGACTCGCTGAAGCGCCACCAGTTCGGCGGCGTCATCGGCGGTGCCATCGTCAAGAACAAGCTGTTCGCTTTCGGCGGCTTCCAGGGCACCACGCTCCGCCAGTTGGCCTCGAACTCCACGGCAACCATTCCGACGGCACGCATGTTGAATGGCGATTTCTCCGGTTGCGCCAACTTCAACGCATCGGCCATCGGCACCACCTCGGGTGTTCTCGGCGCCAGCAGTCTTGACCCGGCGCAGTACTCGCCCGTTTCGAAGTTCCTCTTGAATAAGATGCTGCCCACCATCAACGCCGCGGTGGGCCCGTGCGGCCAGATCACCTACGCCGGCACCAATAACCCGGCCAATGGTTATCCGCTGTGGGAAAACGACAAGCAGATGGTCGGCAAAGTCGACTATCAGATCAGCGACACGCACTCCGCGTTCTTCCGCTTGATGGACACGCTGGTGAACGTCCCCACCACCTCGACGCTGAACACGAACATGCTCGCCGCCGGCGGTAACGGCTCCGACCAGTTTGCCCAGTCCTACGCCATCGGCGATACGTACGTGATCAGCCCGGCGATGGTGAACTCGACGCGCATTGCGTTCAACCGCACCGCGAACCGCTTGTCCAGCACGAATCTGTTCACTCTCTGCGACGCCGGCGTTAAGATCTACTGCGGCGGTACTACGCCCGGCCAGTTGGGGCAGGTGAATGTGGTTGGCTTCTTCCAACTCAGCACTGGCCTCGGAGATGGCGACGCGTGGCGCGGCTACAGCTTTGCGATCAACGACGATATCAACTGGATTCGTGGCGCGCATCAAATGACGTTCGGCGGCGGTGCCCTGCAAGGCCGCGTGAATGAGTTCAACCACTTCGCGCCTCCGGGAAACTTCCAGTTCAACGGCCGTACCACCGGCAGCGCGATGGCGGACTTCCTGCTCGGCATCACACCCTTGTCCTTCTTCCAGGGGTTGCCGAACTCTTACATCACCCGTCAGAACACGGTGAACTTATACTTCTCGGACACCTGGAAGGTGAATTCTCGCTTGACGGTAAACTACGGCGTTCGCTGGGAACCGTACTTGCCGTTGCAGGTCAAGAACGGCCAGATCTCGGCCTTCGACATGACCCGCTTCAAGTCGGGTGTTCACAGCCAGATCTTCACGAAAGCGCCGGCGGGCTTCTACTTCCCCGGCGACCCCGGCTTCCCGGAAACCTCCGGCTCTTATCGCCAGTGGCACAACTTCAGCCCGCGCATCGGTGTCGCGTATGACCCGATGGGCGATGGCAAGATGTCCATCCGCGCTTCGTATTCGTTCAGCTACGTGTATGTCCCCGGCATTAACCGCGAAGATCAGGGCGGTTCGAACCCGTGGGGCGGCCGTGCGACGTTCTCGAACCCGGCGACCTTCGCCGATCCGTTCGCCGGCGTACCCGGTGGCAATCCGTTCCCGTACACAGTGGACAAGAACGCCACGTTTACTCCGCGCGGACAGTTCTTTACGAACCCCTACGATCTGCCGGCTTTAAACTCCTATTCCTGGAACGTCGCCATCCAACGGCAGTTGGGCGCGACGTGGGTTGCCTCGGCCACCTACATCGGCAGCCGCATCATGCACATGTATGCGAACGATCCGATCAACTACGGCCAGTTGGTGAACGGACCTATCGTCACCAGCGGTTGCGCCGCCACGGCGATCAACTGTAACGCCGCCGCCAACGTGGATGCACGCCGCGTGCTGAGTTTACTGAACCCCGCCGAAGGCTTGTACGTCGGCCACATGGCCCAGTGGGATCCTTCGGTCACCCAGCGCTACAACGCAATGTTGCTCTCCTTGCAGAAGCGCTTCAGCCACGGCATCAGCACCAGTGCCAACTGGACCTGGTCGCATTGCACGGGCTACATGCAGGGCTTCAACTCGAAGCAGGACCAGACGGTCACCGCTCCGGGCAACGTCCTGTTTGACCGCGGCGATTGCGATAGCGACCGCCGCCACATCATCAACTTCACTGCCGTCGCGCAGGCCCCGAAGTTCTCGAACAACGCGCTCCGCATGGTTGCTTCGAACTGGCAGCTGGCCTCCATATACAAGTTCACCACGGGCCAGACCATTTCGGTGCAGAGCGGCGCGGACCGTTCGCTGACGGGCATCAACCACCAGCGTCCGAACCTGGTGTCGCCGGATTCGGTTTATGGCGACAACACTCCCGGCGGCTTCTTCATCAACAAGTCCGCTTTCGCCACGCCGGCTCTTGGAACCAACGGCAACCTCGGCTGGAACAGCGTTGTGGGCCCGGTGTACTGGACGCTGGATTTGGCGCTCTCCCGTGATTTCAAGATGAAGGAACGCTATACTCTCCAGATTCGCGCGGATGCCTTCAACGTGACCAACAGCTTTGTTGCGAATCCGCCGTCGACGGCAACGTCCAGCTCGGCCGCGCCGCAGGCGACTCCGGCATTTGCGGTCATCACCAGCCCGATTTTCGGCCAGTTGGTGAACGCACAGCCGACCCGCAAACTGCAGTTCGCGATGAAGTTCACGTTCTAACACCTAGTGCAGTACTGAGAAAGAGGGGATCCGGTTTCCGGATCCCCTCTTTTCTTTTGTGAAGTAGAGTAACTCTCCCCACTTTTGTTTTCCCCGCACTCTGCTCCCTAGCTATTTCCCGCATCCTTTCTCTAGTCCTTCCGCCTTAGGCAATCTGGCAGTGGCCGAGAAGCACCACCTGAAGTGGCCGTGTCCGGCCATTAAAAAAGTTTCTTTGTGTAGATTTTTCAACACTTTATCTTTGGCCCTGGGTTTGCATTAGTGAGGTTGCAAGGAGGCAACAAACAATGAAAACCAAACTGATGGCCCTGATGATTCTGGTAGCGGGAAGCGCATTCGCGCAGTCGAGTTTTTCCGTCGGAGTAAACATCGGCGGGCCGGGATACTACGCTCCCGCAGCGCCGTATTATGTCGCGAGGCCACCCATGCCGGCGCCGGGTTACATGTGGATCGACGGCTACTATGACGCTTACCGGCGTCCGGTTCCCGGCTATTGGGCAACGCCTCCGTATGCAGGCGCCTACTGGGTTGCGCCTCGTTACAATGGCGGCCGCTTTTATAACGGCTATTGGAACGGCCCGCGCCGTGGCTACGCTCCGGGCTGGGGCCCGCGCTACGACAGGGGTCGCTACGACGATCGCGGCCGCGGTTGGGGCAACGGCTACCGCCGCTAGTCAGTCGCGACGAAACGGTGATTCGCTACCGGCGGTCCGGAAAATTCTACCGGCCGCCGGATGTATTCTCCGGGCAAGCGATTGAAAGCATAAGGCGCTCGCCTTTGGCTCGCCATTTGCATTGTTAGACAACGAAGAACACGCCGGACCGAAGAGACCGGTGAAATAAGAAACACAACTGGACAAAGTATTTCGACGAGGAGGTCGTCATGAAAAAACTAATCGCACTTGCTGTACTGGCCGCGGGCTCCCTGTTTGGGCAGGTTTCCATCGGCATACAAATCGGTGCGCCGCCTCCTCCGCGCGTGCTTCGCGCAAGGCCCGTGGCTCCTGGCGCAGGATACATTTGGGTGGATGGCTACTGGTATCCGCAGGGCAAACACTATCGGTGGCACGCGGGCTACTGGACGCTGGCTCCCTACGAAGGTGCGTATTGGATTGCGCCTCGCTATGACCGGGGCATGTTCTTTGAGGGCTATTGGGGTGGCCAGCGCAATCCCCGCTTTGATCATGACCACCGCTGGGATCGTGATCGCGATCGGGACCGTGGCCGCTTCCACGATGACGATGACCGTGACCGGGATCACGGCCGCGGCCGGCGCTAAGCTCTCTTGATCTGTGGCGCACTTATGATGCGTCGCGCACGTACTCGCGCGCGCCACATCAAACTCTCCGCACTTCCTGTTCCTTCACCGCCGCCAGATACTCGCGCACCGTGCGCGCGTCTGGCGGATGGTGATCGGTGGGCAATCGCAACTCCGGTGCCAGTTCGGCCAACGGTTCCAGCACAAAGCGCCGCTCCGTCATTCTCGGATGCGGAATCTCCAGGCCCGTGTGATGCACCACAGCTCTTCCATAGAGCAGGATGTCGAGATCGATCACGCGCGGCCCTTTTGCGATGATCTTGCGGCGGCCCATGGCTTTTTCAATTTTCTGCAAACGGCCCAGGAGCTGAAGTGGCAGCAGCTCCGTTTCTGCTTCCACCACCTGATTGAGGAACCAAGGCTGATCGACCAAATCGCGCGGCGCCGTTTGGTACAACGACGATTCGCGTGTGATGCGCAACCCGGCTTCGGTGAGATGCTCGCGCGCGGCGCGAAGGTTCTCCTCGCGGTCGCCTAAATTCGAGCCGAGGCCGATGTAAGCCGTCTTCACTTGTATTAAAACAACGAGCTCTGAGGTCCACCGCGCATTTTTTGCGCGATGCCGAAATATTCAAACGCGCGCTGCGTGCCAATACGTCCCCGCGGCGTGCGGTCGAGAAAACCAAGCTGCATCAGGTAGGGCTCGTAGACCTCTTCAATGGTGCCCGATTCTTCGTCGATCGAAGCCGCAATGGTATTCAATCCCACCGGCCCGCCGCCATATTTTTCGAGCACCGTCATCATGATCTTCTGATCGATCTCGTCGAGTCCGTAGCGGTCTACTTCCAGCAGATCCAGCGCCTTTTGCGCTACATCCACATCGATCACGCCCGATGCACGCACCTGTGCGTAATCGCGAACGCGGCGCAGCAAGCGATTGGCGATACGCGGCGTCCCTCGGCTGCGGCGCGCAATTTCGGACGCTCCTTGCGGTGCGATTTCCACTTCCAATAAATGCGCGGAACGCTGCACGATGCTCGAAAGCTCCGGCACGTCATAGGGATTCAGCCGCAGCACCAGCCCGAAGCGCCCGCGCAACGGAGCGCTGATGATCCCTTGCCGCGTGGTCGCGCCAATCGCCGTGAAATGCTTAATGTCCATGGCAACCGTGCGCGCGCCGGGTCCGGTGCCGATGAGGATGTCCATGCGGAAATCCTCGAGCGCCGAATAGATCATCTCCTCCACGTCGGGCTGCAGGCGGTGGATTTCGTCGATGAAGAAAACTTCGCGGTCTTGAATGTTGCTGAGGATGCCGACAAGATCCAGCTTCTTCTGGAGCACAGGCCCGGAGGTCTGCTGGATGCCCACGCCCAACTCGGCCGCGATAATGCCCGCGAGCGTCGTCTTGCCGAGGCCCGGTGGACCGTAGAGTAGAACGTGGTCCATCGCCTCGCCGCGCTTCTTCGCGGCTTCAATGGCGATCGAAAGCTGTTCCTTCAGCCGCTCCTGGCCCGCGAAATCGGCGAGCTTGGTGGGACGCATGGCGACTTCAAACTGCCGCTCATCGTCACGAGGACTCGCCGATACAATGCCTTGGTCGCGCATGGGGGAAGCTTTAGTTTATCGAGTTTGCGCATACGCGGGGCGGATTGAAAATCCGCGCGGGATTGGCAACCCCGCTCTGTGAAGAGGAAACAAAAACGCGGCAGGCGGAGTGCCACTCCGCTGCGGAATTCCATTCCGCCCCACGGTTAGCGCACTAATTTCAGCGCCCGCCGGAACAGTGCGTCGAAATCGTTTGCCTCGCCTGCGGCGCGCGCCTTGGTCACAGCAGCCTCTGCCGCTGCGCGTGTTGCTCCAAAGTTCATCAGCGCGGAGATCACGTCCTCTTCCACTGGCGGGAACTCAGGTTTTGCCAGCGCGGTGCCTGCGGCTGGCGCGACGCCCGCGAGGGCTCCCAGCTTATCGCGCAACTCCAGCACAATGCGCTCGGCCGTTTTTTTGCCGACACCCGGAATGCGTACCAATTGCTCGACGGCTCCTGTGCGGATCGCGTTCACAAGATCCGCGCCCGTCAAGCCGCCCAGCGCCGTGATCGCCAGCTTCGGGCCGATGCCACTGACTGTGATCAATTTTTCGAAAAGCGTTTTATCCGTGGAAGAGACAAAGCCAAACAACAGGAACGCATCTTCGCGCACATGCGTGTGAATATGCAGCCGCACTTCGGCGCCCACGTCGGGTAGCGACGAATAGGCCGAGACAGGAATCGCGACGTCGTAACCCACGCCCGCCGCTTCCACGATGACCTGGTTCGGATGTTTTTCAAGAATGGTGCCGCGCAGATGGGCGATCATTAAAAGACAGAATACAGGAGACGGGAGACAGAAGTCAGAATGCGCCGGCGATTTTTCGTCGATCAGATCCGCAACGGGCACGCCGAAATCTCGGGCGACGATGCCCGCCACCTCACTCGCGTGCTGCGCGTTGAGGCCGGCGAGCGCTACGAAATTTCGGATAATCGCAACGCGTATCTCGCCGAAGTGGAGACGGCCCGCAAGGAACACGTCGTCTTCCGCGCGATCGAAAAACTCCCGCCCGCCGAGCCCACCGTGCGCCTGATCCTTTGCGCGGCCCTCATCAAGTTCGATCATTTTGAATGGCTGATCGAAAAGGCCACTGAGTTGGGCGTCACCGAAATCATCCCACTGATCGCCACGCGCACCGAGCGCGGGCTCGACAAAGCAGCCGAAAAGCGTCTGGAGCGTTGGCGCCGCATCGCGGTTGAGGCCAGCCAGCAATCACGCCGGACGTTTTTGCCCGAGGTTCATGAGGCTTGTTCGTTTGAGGAAGCCTGCGCCACGGCGGCTGCACATCGTTATGTCCTGGACGAAGTTTCCGGCGGCGCGCCGCTTTCGGCCGCGTTGCCCGCGCAGCGCTCGGTGGAAGAGGAAGTCGCTGTCCTTCTGGGTCCCGAAGGCGGTTGGACCGAAGAAGAACGGGAACAGTTTCAACAAGCTGGGTGGACGCGTGTCACCATGGGCCCGCTGATTCTACGCGCGGAAACGGCCGGCATCGCCGCGCTCTCGGTGATTGGGAACGCTTGGCTGGTACACTAACCGAAGGGGCGCTCTTTTTTGCTCTTGCGGACCTCTTGGCTCCGGCTGCTAATTCCGACTCTGGTTTAACGAAACTTGATCCACCGCCTGATTGTTGAAAATCTGAAGCACCGCCCGGTGAGAACTTTGCTCAGCGCGGTCGCCATCGGCGTGCAGGTGACGATGATTTTGACGCTGGTCGGCGTCAGTCAAGGCGTCCTGGCCGATATCGCGCGCAACTCGCGCGGGACCGGCGCCGATATCCTGGTTCGCCCGCCCGGCAGTTCCGTGCTCGCGTTCTCCGGAGACATGCCGCAGGGCATTGTCGGCCTGGTCCGCAAGGAGCCGCACGTCACCATGGTGAGCGGCACGAAGGTGCAGTCCATCGGCAACTTCGATTCGATTACCGGCATCAACATTGACGAATTTTCGGCGATGAGCGGCGGCTTCCGGTTTCTTGAAGGCGGGCCTTTCACGGGGCCGGACGATCTTCTCCTCGACGAAGTCTACGCCAAGTCGCACAATCTGCATGCGGGCGATACGGTGGAGCTCGGCTTGCAGTGGCACGTCGCCGGCATTGTCGAATCCGGCAAACTGTCGCGCATGTTCGCGCCGCTCGAATCGCTGCAGGAAAAATACTCCGCGCGCGAAAAGGTCAGCGTCGTCTACGTGAAGGTGGACGACCCCAAAAACATGCAGGCGGTCATCGATTCTCTGCACGCGAAGCTGGAGGATTATAAAGTCTTCTCGCTCGACGAGTTTGTGTCGCTCATCTCTGTCGATAGCATCCCGATCCTCAAGCGTTTCACCAACGTTGTTGTGGGTCTTGCGGTGATCGTTGGCTTCCTTGTCGTGTTCCTGTCGATGTACACCGCCGTGCTCGAACGCACGCGTGAAATCGGCATTCTGAAAGCGCTGGGCGCATCGCCTGGTTACGTTATGGCGATTCTCATGCGAGAAACGCTGGCTCTTGCGGCCGCGGGCGCCATCGCCGGTATTCTGATGAGCTACGGCACGCAATGGATCATGAAAGTGTTCGTCCCCACCATGCCGATGTTGATCGTGCATTCCTGGTGGCCGTGGGCCTCGCTGATCGCGCTGGCCGGCTCCATGTTGGGCGCAATTTATCCGGGCATGAAAGCGTCGCGCCAAGACGCCATTGAGGCGCTCGCGTATGACTAATGCAGGAAGGCGGACCCCCGGGTCCGCAGCCAGCCCCCGGCTGGCACAGGGATGGACTGGTATCGTGATGGACTGGCACAGGGATGGAACTGATAAATCGAGGCAGGGGCCTCGGTGCGGGACTGGGGTCCCGCCTTCCGGGCAAGCATGATTGAGATCCAACATCTAAAAAAGACGTATCGCGTCGGCGACGTCGATGTGCACGCGCTGCGCGGGGTCGATCTCAAAGTGGAGCGCGGCGAGTTCGTTTCCGTCGTCGGCCCCAGTGGCTCGGGGAAGTCCACGCTATTCCATATTCTGGGCGGACTGACGCCGCCTACTTCAGGCACGGTCCACATTGACGGACGCGATTTGCTCGGCATGACGGACGCAGAGCGCACGGACTTGCGCAAGAAGAGCGTTGGCTTTGTCTTTCAAAAGTACAATCTGCTGCCCACGCTGAGCGCGCAGGACAACATCACCATCGCGCAGGATATCGCGGGAAAGTCCCAGGGTTTTGATGCCGGGTTCGAAGAGATCCTTGGTTTGCTGGGCTTGAAGGGCCGCCTGCATCACAAGCCCCGCGCACTTTCGGGCGGCGAACAGCAGCGCGTCGCCATCGCGCGAGCGATCGTGAATCATCCGGCGATTCTGCTGGCCGATGAACCCACCGGCAACCTGGATACGCAGAACTCGGACGCCGTGTTGGGTCTGTTGCGCGATCTCAATACACGTCTGGGGCAGACGATCCTCATGATCACGCACAACCCGGAAGCCGCCGCCTATGGCCACCGCATCGTCCGCATGCGCGACGGCCGCGTTGTGGATTAAGTCCTCAACATTTCAATGATTTGGCCGCACGGGTGCAGCGCGCCCAAAACTGACCTGACGCCTCCGCAAGGGGACCGAGTCGCCAATGCTAAACTGAAAGAAAATGAGCTACGACGTCATTGTCATCGGGAGCGGTCCCGGTGGTTACTCGGCGGCCGTTCGAGCGGGACAATACGGCCTCAAAACCGCCATTATCGAAAAAGATTTGAAGTTGGGCGGCACGTGCCTGCACGTCGGCTGCGTTCCCACCAAGGCGCTGCTGCACACCGCAGACGTCTGGGAGCGCTGCAAGCACTCCGCCGAAGAGGGAATCCACTGCGAAAATCCGCGGCTCGATTACCCGGTGGTGGTTCAGCGCAAGAACGGCATCGTCTCCAAACACGCCAAGGGCATCGACTTCCTGATGAAGAAGAACAAGGTCGAGGTCATCAAAGGCCATGGCCGCCTTGCGGGGCCGGGCAAAGTGGAAGTAACGTCCGATGCGGGCAAGCAGATCCTCGAAGCCAAGAACATCATTCTTGCCACGGGTTCGACGGCACGCATGCTGCCGGGGCTGCAGCCGGATGCCAAGCGGATTCTCACCAACATTGAAATTTTGAACCTGACCGAAGTGCCGAAATCGCTCGCGGTATTGGGCGCGGGCGCGGTGGGCGTGGAGTTTGCCTCCTGCTTCCATCGCTTCGGATCGAAGGTCAGCATCTTCGAAATGCTGCCGCGCATCGTTCCTGTGGAAGACGAAGACGTCTCGAAGGAACTGGAACGCGTCTTCAAGAAGAGCGGCATTCGCATCGAAACCGGCGCGAAGGCCGAAAACATTCAGGTGACCGATTCGGGCGTCCGTTTCACGGCAACGCTTGCCAATGGCAAGCAGGAAACCGTGGAAGCCGAGGCGCTGCTGGTTGCCGTGGGCCGTAAGCCGCACACCGAAAATATTGGCCTTGAAGGCACGCGCATCCAGACGGACCGCGGCTTCATCAAGGTGGATCAGTATCAGCGCACGGGCGAACCCAACGTATATGCGATCGGCGATATCGTCGCAGGAACGCCGCAGCTCGCGCACGTCGCCACCGCCGAAGGCATGGTCGCCGTCGCGCACATCGCGGGCAAGCCTACGACGCCGATCAACAAGAACCGCATCCCGGGCGCGACCTACACAGATCCTGGCATCGGCAGCGTGGGCCTCACCGAAGCGCAGGCGCGTGCGCAGGGACGCAAGGTGAAAGTGGGCAAGTTCCCGTTCGTCGCCAACAGCAAAGCCAGCATTTTGGGCTCGCACGACGGCTTCGTGAAGATTGTGGCCGATGAGACCTACGGTGAGATCCTCGGCGTGCACATCATCGGTCCGGAAGCGTTTGAGCTGATCGGCGAAGGCGTGCTTGCGATGGAAGCCGAAGCGACGGTGGAGACGCTGATGCACACCATCCACGCGCACCCGACCATCTACGAAGCCCTTGGCGAAGCCTTCAACGCGGTTTACGGACTGGCTATCAATGCTTGATGCCGCCGGAGGACAGAGCGCAGGGGACGCGCGACAGTTTGACGCTGTCGCCGGGGCCTCGATCCTCTATCCTCCGCCGCCTGGACCCTTGCGCTGCCAGATTCTTGATCTGGGCAGTGTGCGTTACGCCGAGGCGTTCGCTCTGCAGCAGAAGTTGGTGGAGCAGCGGAAACGCGGCGAGATTTGCGATCAGTTTTTGTTTGTGGAGCATCCGCATGTGGTTACCATGGGCCGCAGCGGACATGATGAGAATATGCTGGCCGGGCCGGAGTTGCTGGAACGCGCGGGCATTGAGTTTCACCGGAGCGACCGGGGCGGGGACGTGACGTATCACGGACCCGGGCAAATTGTGGGCTACCCGATCTTCGATTTGAGAGAATGGAAACGCGACGTGGTTGCCTACGTTCGCGGGCTGGAGCAAGTGATGATCGACGCTCTGGCTGAGTTCGGCATCGCGGCCGATCGCGAGCCGGGCGCGACAGGCGTGTGGACGTCGCAAGCAGCGGCTTTCGATGCAGAGGCCAAAGGGCCTCGCGCAAAGATCGCCGCGATTGGCGTACATATCAGCCGGTGGGTGACATCCCACGGTTTCGCGCTGAATTTGGATACGGATTTAAGTTACTTCCGGTACATCGTTCCCTGTGGATTAACGAAACCGGTCACCTCGATGCGGGCGCTGGGTGTTCGCGCCAGTCGAGAAGAAGTGATGGCCGCGCTGGGCCGCAGTTTCGGGCGCGTGTTTGGCCGCAAAATGGAGAACTTATGATTGATGTCGTCATGCCCCAGATGGGCGAGAGCATTGTCGAAGGTACGATAACCAAGTGGCTGAAAAAGGCCGGCGACCACGTCGAGCGCGACGAGCCGCTTTTTGAGATTTCGACCGATAAAGTCGATACAGAAATTCCGTCGCCCTCCTCCGGCATTCTGGGCGAGATTCTGGTGCAGGAAGGCACCACGGTTGGAATCAACACCGTCGTTGGACGCATCAGCGATGGTGCCCCGGCGGTGGACGCTCCCGCAGCCCCGGCAGTGCAGGCCGCACCGGCCGCTGCCCCTGTGATCGCGATGCCTGCGGCCACGCCTGCTCCCGCAGCGCAAGTGACCGTGGAAGTGGAAGCCGAAGCGGTTTCGGAAGAAGCGGCGGGTCCGCTCTCTCCGCTGGTGCGCAAGATGGCGCGCGAAAACGGCATCGACCTGAATCAGGTGCGCGGTACCGGCGCTGGTGGCCGCATCACGAAGCAGGATCTCGAAGAATTCATGACGCGCCGATCGGCTCCCGCCGCAGCGCAGGCGCCTCCGCCGCCTCCTCCTGTAGCGACGTATACTGCACCGGCTCCTCAAGCGGTTCCTCAGGCTCCGCCTCCGCCGCAGGCCCCTCGCGCTGTGGCCACGATGGCTCCGGCGGTGCAGGTGCCTCCGCCTCCGGCTCCGTACGAGCAGCCCGCGCAGTTCCGCGGTCAGGCCCCGGCGGGTCGTGTGGAACCCATGAGCATCATGCGACAGAAGATCGCCGAACACATGGTGTTCAGCAAGCGCACATCGGCGCATGTCACCACCGTGCATAAGGTGGACATGACGAAGGTGGCGAAGATCCGCGCCAAGCTCAAGAACGAATTCCAGGCGCGCCATGGTTTCAGCCTGACGTTCCTGCCGTTCATTCTGCGCGCCACGACGGCGGCTTTGCAGCAGTTCCCGATCCTGAACGCGTCCATTGATAGCACGAACATCATTTACCATCGCGATATCAACGTTGGTATCGCCGTGGCGCTGGAAAATGGACTGATCGTTCCGGTGATCCGCAACGCCGACGAGAAAAATGTGGTGGGCTTGCAGCGTTCCATTTCCGATCTTGCCTCGCGAGCCCGTTCGCGCCAGCTGCGTCCCGATGAAGTGCAGGGCGGCACGTTCTCGGTCACCAATTTCGGCAGCTTCGGCAGCGTCTTCGCGACGCCGATCATCAATCAGCCTCAGGTGGCAGTCTTGGGCGTGGGTGCGGTGGAAAAGGTTCCGGTGGTGATTGACGATGCCATCGCGATCCGCTCACAGGCGTTCCTGGCACTGACGTTCGATCATCGCATCATCGACGGTGCGCTGGGCGACCAGTTCACGCAGAAGGTGAAGGCTGTGCTCGAGAACTGGAGCGAGGAAATTCTGTAGAAGTTACGATTTCGAAGTTAGAAAGGGCGCGGCGGAAGCTGAGGCCTTTTCTATTGGGATCGGCAGTGCGTGCGAAGACCACGAGGAAATCATGCCGGGTGGTTGGGGCTGGTTCCGTTCGCCCGCGTCGAAAACCGGGGAATCCCCTTCGTTACCGTCGGGCTCGCTACTCTGTCTGCTGACTCCTATCTTCTGTCTCCTATTTTTCTAGGAACGCGTTCCTGCCGCGTATTTCGGTCGACGGCGTCCGGCTATTTTTCGCAATAGCTCGCGACTTGACGTACAGTCCTCCTTGCGGGAGGTGTTCACACTGCAACGAGCAGGGTCGCGAATGCTCGTGCTTTGGTGGCCCCGTACTGTGCAAGACCAACACCGGGGCTTCTTGGCTTTACGATAAGCGGAAGGGGCGCGGGAGCATCACGGTTCAAACGTTAACTGCTTGAAAAGATGCGGAATCGAGATTGGACCATCTGGTCATTTTCGAACTGAGAAACGAGATCATCGAGCTTCATTGACTTTCATCGAGCACATGGCATAAGTTGAATCCCAAGCTGGAAGCGTTGTCGAGACAGGAGCGGAGGAACGGGGATGAGCAAAATAAGTAAGAAAATTCTTTCTTGGGTCAATAATCTGCTTTCCTTGCAAGACGGCGCAGCGTGGTTCACCGTTATTTTGGGCATTACGGGTGCCGTGTGGTCCATCGCCGGGACTTTCGAGATCCCAAAGACAACGCCCATGTATTTGGCGCGGGCCACCGCGATTGTCGTTTTGAGTGCATCGGTTCTACTGCTGCGCTTCTTTCGTTGGAGCTTGATCTCCTGGGGGATCAGACACGACCTGGAGTGGTTTCGAAAGAAGAAACCCTATCTGCTGGTTGGTATTGGTCCAGGCGGTGCAATCGTCGCGGGCATGATTGCCAAACACCTCGCGGATTCGATGGATCACGAACCTTTCGTATTCGTGATCAATCGCAAATTCAGTGTCGACGATTCGCATACCGAGAGCGTTGCCGCATTAAGTTCCGATAGCCACGAGATACGGGAGTTAGACGAATGGGCCCGTAGCGCGAATCCTGGCGGATCCGTCGTGTTGGTTGCTTCCGAAACGAAAACGGGAGACACGTTGACACTTGTCCGGAAGCAACTTCCAAAGCTATCCGGTCCTGTCGTTGAATATGTGTTCTTATTTCGGCCTATTGGCCATTTGCAAGAAGTCGGACACTGCACAATCAAATCGCTCCATCGGGGCATCCTGCCGTGGATGGATTCACCGGACCGGCCTTCACACGCGCCGGGCGATTGAGCCAAGCAGAGTTTTCACTGCGCGCTTCGTGCTGGCCCGCGTGTGGTGTTCCGCGGTGTTATCGCACTGTGGGCGGAGCAATCGTCGGAGCAGAAAAAAGCCCCGCTCTTTCGAGCGGGGCTTCGATCAACTTTGTCTTTCGCTGGATTACGGCTTGGCGGCGGCTGGCTTCGGGGCGGCCGGTTTCGGTGCGGCGGCTGCGGGGGCTGCGGCGGGCTTTGCCGGGGCTGCGGCCGGAGCGGCGGCTGCGGTGGGGGCCGACTTATCGTACAGCTCGACGATGTCCTTTGTGATGTCCACGGTGTTTGAGGCGTACAGAACCGGGGTGTTCTGGTTGCTCACGTCCAGCACAATAGCGTATCCGTTCTGCTGGGCGTATTTGTCGATCACCTGCATCATCTTCTGACCCAGCAGGTTCAGCACCTTTTGCTGTTCGCCTTCGAGTTCCGCCTGTGCATCTTCGATCTGGCGATTATAGGACTTCGTCCTCTGATCGATGTTGCGCGTCAGGTCTTCCTTGGCGCTATCGGAGAGCGTGTTGCCGCCCTTCTGCAGCCGATCCTGGAGGTCTTTGATCTCGTTTTGTTTGGCTTCCAACTCGCGCTTGCGGGGACCCATCCTGGTTTCGAGGTCGGCGGCGGCCTTCTGGCCTTCCTTGGTAGCGACCAGCGCGCCCTGAATCTGGATGACGGCGATCTTCGTGGGCGCCTGCGCGGCCGCGATTCCGGCCATACCGAGAGCCATGCAGATCATGGCGAAAACATTCTTTTTCACAGCGAAACTCCTCTTTTTGACTCTTATAATGTTATCACGCGCTGAAGCGGCTTCCGCGTTCAGCAAGACCCGTTAGAACGTTCTGCCCACCGAGAAGCGGAACAGAGAACGGCGCTCGGCATAGGGATAAACATTGCCCACCTGCGCCAGAGCGTTCAGGAACGACGCCTGGTTGGGGAAGTAGCTCCGGTCCACCACGACGGGTCCTTGAATGTTCTCGCGCACAATCCAGGGGTTGTAGGCCCAGTAGATACGGAACGGGGCGTTGACCACGGGCATCAAAACCTGAAGTTCCAGGCCGGTGGAAGCGCGAATTTTCTGAGTGCCGCCCGCGATCACAGCCTTGTCGGAGAACGTCGCGCCGGGGAATTGCCGGGTCAGGGTAGCGATGCGGTCTTCGTTGATCTTCAACTGGCTGGTGTTAAGCAGGCGATTCATGCCAGCGTCGAAGAACGCGGCGAGCGTAACCGGGCCGAAGATCGGAATGCGGTATTCGAAGTTGCCGACCAGAGCGGTGTCGCCGCCGGGGGTAACCAACTGGTACGACGGAATTTTTTGCGTCACGTTCACGAACTGCGGAACGCCGTTGGAGTCGATAATACGCTGCTGGCGCGGGGTGCCATCGTTGTTGTACAACGCCACGTTGGCTTCCACCGGAACGAAGGCGATGGGGCTGATGCCCCAGATGCTGAAGCCGCGGACGTCGTTTTCGCCGCCCATGAAGAAGCGGTTGAAGGGGGGCGCGGTCCTGCCGCCGAAGCCCGTAACGTAGCGTGCGCTCAAGTGCATGCCGATGACGTGGCGCGGGTTGAGGCCGCGGCGGAAGTACTTCGCGTCGATGATCGGCATGAACATGTTGACATTGCCGCCGAGGACGCTGCCCGCAAATTGGAGCGCCACGGAAAGCGACTTGCCGGCCGTAGGCGTAATCGGGTGATTCACCGTGTTGTAGTTGAAGCTAGGAGTGATCGACGAGGTCGCAATGCCGTCCAGAGTGTTCGGGCCGTTGATCTGCAGGAAGTTCAGGTATGTGTAATACGATGTCGCGGCGTCTGTCTTCGTGACGATGTTTTGCATCGTATAGCCGTAGCTGAGGCCTAAGCGGGCGAAGCTGCGTTTCAGCGGGTAGCTGGTGAAGACGGTGAAGCCCTTCGAGTTCGAAACGTAGTTCAGTAGGTTATTGCTGCCGAGCTGATTGTACAGCGAAGTCAAATTGCGTCCCGACAAAACCGAAGCTTCGCGCGCCTGGTTGTAATCGAACCGCTGCATGAAGACGGTGAAGCCCAACTGCAGGGGACGGTTGAGGAAATAGGGTTCAGTGAAGCCCAACGTCACGTCGCGGGTACGCGTGCCGAGCGTGGTGCCCAGGCTAAACGTTTCCCCCAGGCCCAACAGGTTGTTGGTGGCGTAGGAGAAGCCGAGGAAGCTGCCGGAGATGCCCGAAACGCCGCCGTTCAACTGGATGGAGTTCTTGCCGCGCTCCTTCACCTTCAACGTGATGTCGACGGTGTCGGTCTTGGTGTCGCGCTTAATATCGGCAGCGTCGGCTTCCTTCAACGCTTCGAAGTAGCCGAGCTGGTTCAAACGCAGGATGCTGAGTTCCCACAGGCGCGTGTTATAAACGTCACCTTCGTCAATCAGCAGTTCGCGGCGGATGACTTTGTCGCGCGTCGTTGTGTTGCCCGAAAAATCGATGCGGCGGACGAAGAACTGCTTGCCCTCTTCGAAGCTGAGCGTCAGGTCGATTTTGTCCGAGTTTGGTAGCGGCTCAATGTTCGGCTCGGCGATGAAGTCGATATAGCCGAACTGGCCGTACAGCTTACGGAGTTCCTCGAAGCCTCTGCGGAGCTTTGCGGTGGAGAAGACATCGCCCTGCTGCATCTGGAACACGGGGCGCATGAGGGTTTCCGGGGTGCGGAACAGCTTCACGCCCACGAAGTTGATCGTGTTCAAGCGGTACAGGCGGCCTTCGTCGAACGTGATGTCGATATTGGCGCGCTTGCCCGGGCGGTTCATGTAGATGAGCGGCAGGCGGAACTTACCGCCGCCGACGTTCACCACTTCCACGTTCGCATCGGTGGACCGGGCCAGGAAGTAGCCGGCATCCTTGTAGAACATTTCGACGCGCTGCTGGTCCTCTTCGAGCTTGGTGGAGTCGTAGGATTTGGCGAAGATGTTTTCGAGCAGAATGGACTTCGGGACACCGGTGGGACGAAGATTGCGCATGGCGCGACGAACCACCAGGTCGCTGTAGGTTTTGTTGCCTTCAATGTTGATGCGGCCCACTTTTACCTTGGGGCCTTCATTGACCTTGAAGACGATTTCGAGAGAGGACGGAGGAACCTGGCGAAGCTCCGGTTCCACGGTGGCAAACTGGCGGCCGCGCTCCGAGAGATATTCCTGAAGAACGTTGCGGGCACGCTGCACCTTGTTCGGATCGTACTGGGACTCAACGCTCAGACCCACCTTGCGCTCTTTGAAGCGATCCAGGATTTCCGAGGTAGTGACCGATTTGTTGCCGTCGTACTTAATGGAACGAATGATGCGGCGTTCCACCATGATGAAGCGGAGGATCCAGCCGGTGCGTCCGGCTTCGCGCTCCACGCGGATATCGTCGAAACGGCCGGTGTTCCACAACGCCATGAAGTCGCGGTGAACCGAATCGGCGTCGTACATATCGCCGCGTTTGCTGAAAATCATGGCGCGCAACGTATCGGCGGGGACGCGGCGCACGCCGCGAAACTCAATGGCTTCAATTTCGTTGGCGGGCGGCTCCCCCTCGGCGGCGGGCGCCGTTGGAGCTCCCGCGGGCTTTGCCGCAGCAGGCGCTGGAGCAGGTTTGGGTGCGTCCGCCTCACCAATCGGAAGGGTTTCAAACGGATTGTTTTTCGGAGGTTGCGGCTTGGGTGGTTGGGCCTGAGGCGCTTGGGCGCGCAGGGCCGGGACGGCCAAGGGCGACAGGGCGAAAAACGCTCCCAGGAACCAAAATGCATGAGGGCGCAGGCGCTCCGGCCTGAGAAACGTCATCTATTCCCGGTTCCTTTCCAAATTGCGACTTTCATTCGACGTGCGTACCTCAAAACCGGTTTCACGGAGCAAACAACCCCCAATGGATGGAACACGGGGGGAGCGCCTGGCGGGAAACGGACAGACACACTTGCAAACCTGTTATTTTAGCGCACTTGGCGAGGCCAACGTGAGGCCTCCCCGTTACTTTTTCCTGGCCAGAAACTCTTTGGCTACATCGGCGATGGGGCGCTGATTGCCGATCACTTCCGCGTTCATTCGCTGCATGGCTTCGGTCGAGATCCTGCCGGAGAGTTCGCTGAGCACCGGCTGCAGATTCGGTTCCGCATCGATCGAAGTTTTGCGGACTAAAATGCACGCCTGCTGCGGGGTAAATAGACTTTTGTCGTCGCGTAGCGCTTTCCACTTACTGAGGGCCAGCTGGCCATCGGTCATCGTACCGAAGACCATGGAAACCTGCCCCTGCTCGATGGAGCGGTACAGTTCGGCGGCTTCCACCGCGCGCACGGGGTCGGTCATCGGCAGGTGGTATTGGGTGATGGCGGGAACTCCATCCAGCCGTTGCTGAAAATCGAAGCTGACGGCGATTTTCCAGCCCGGACTGGCGCCGGCGGCCTCCGAGAGGTTCGAAGTTTTCGCGGCACGGGGGTCCGCAGAGGCAATAACACCCACCGGTTCGGCGCTGAAGCCCAGGGGATCGAGCACCTCGATCTGCCCCACGCGGCGCATTTCACCGCGCGCGCGCTCGAAAACCAAAGCGGCATCGGTCGCAGGCTGTTCGCGAAGGATTTCCGTGATCATCGTGCCGGTAAATTCTGGATACACGTTGATCTGGTCACTCTGCATCGTTTGATAAGTAACCATCGTGTTGCCGACGCCCAAACGGCGCTGGATGGGGCGGCCGAGGCGTGTTTCGAGGTGCTGGGCAATGATCTCGCCCAGAATCATCTGGTCTGTGGAGTTCTTGGAGCCAACGATAATTGGCTTCTGCTTGCGGCCGCATGCACCGATAAGTAAGCAGGCCAGAAGAAGGCCAACAAGGGCGAGGCGGGAGCCATAGGCCGGAAATCTCTTGGAGCGCACCGGATGAGACATTCGAGTTCAGCATAACGCGATTTGCGTGCTTTATCGCCATCCGCACGCAAGATTGGCACGGTGTACCAGGACGCTTTGCTATCCTGTAGCATCAAGAATCGTGTTCGCCTGTCACGGCGGGCGCTGGAAGGAAGCAGTAAAGTTACAAACACGCCGTAAATCTCCATGCCATTTCAGATTTCACCCATGCGGGAGTTCTTAGTTCGCCCCGCGCTGCCTGCTGCACTCGATCGGCTCCCCGAACTGGGGCTGAATCTTGTCTGGACCTGGAACCACACCATTCGCGCGCTGTTCCGGCGCCTGGATCCGGTGGTTTGGAAGGCAAGCGACCACAATCCCGTGGTAATGCTCGGCCGGGTGCCCCAGATTGCCCTTGAAAGAGCGGCGTCGGACCAGCGGTTTCTCTCCTTGTATAAGAAAGCCTGTGAGGTCCACGATACTTATCTGGCCGCGCAACCGGCGGACACGATCAAGGTGGCGTATTTTTCGATGGAGTACGGGCTGCTCGATTGCCTCCCGATCTATTCGGGCGGTCTGGGCGTGCTTTCCGGCGACCATTTAAAGGCGGCGAGCGACGCGATGTTGCCGCTGGTGGGCGTCGGGCTCCTGTACCAAAAGGGCTATTTCAAGCAGGCGCTGGATCCGGATGGCTGGCAGCAGGAACGCACGCCGATCAACGATTTTTACTCGCTGCCGCTGACGCCGGTCAACCGCGCTGACGGAAGCGAATTGCTGGTGAGCGTCCAACTGGGGAACATCGAACTGTTTTTGAAGGTTTGGCGCATCGATGTGGGGCGCGTGCGGCTGTACCTGCTCGATTCGAATATTTCGCAAAACGAGAATGACTCGCTGCGCGATATCACCGATCAACTGTATGGCGGCGACGCGCACACGCGTATCCGGCAGGAAATTGTCCTGGGCATTGGCGGCTTGCGCGCGCTGAAGGCGGTGGGCGAGAATCCCACGGTTTTCCATATGAATGAAGGCCACTCGGCGTTTATGTCCGTGGAGCGCATCCGCATGCTGATGCTGGAGCACGGGCTCAGCTTTGAGGAAGCGCTGCATGCCTCGCGCACCAACAATGTGTTCACCACCCACACGTCGGTGCCGGCGGGGATCGATATTTTTGACGGAAATCTGATTCGCCAATACTTTGGGCCGTATTGCAACAACGCGAACATTCCCATGGATTCGTTCCTTGCGCTGGGGCGCTGGTCGGGTTCGGGCGCCGATACGTTCTCGATGGCGGTTTGCGCCATGCAGGCGTCATCGTACCGGAATGCCGTCAGCCGTTTGCATCGCCGGGTTTCGCAAGAGATGTGGGAAAGTTTGTGGCCGAATCTGCCGGTTTGGGAAGTGCCTATCACGTCGATCACAAACGGCGTTCATCTGACGGGCTGGCTGAACGGCGATCTGGCCGGACTCTACGATCAGTACCTGCAGCCGGGATGGAGGGAAGCTCCTCTGGAACCGCACACGTGGGATCACATCCATGAGATTCCGCCGACGGAACTGTGGGAAGCGCACCGCCGTAGGAAGCGCCGCCTGGTTGCATTCATCCGCGACCGCGCCGCGCAGGCTGCGTTGGCGCGAAACGCTCCGGCAAGTGAAGTGCAGAGCGCACGCGAGGTGCTGGACCCGGAAGTATTCACGATCGGGTTCGCGCGCCGGTTCGCCACCTACAAGCGCGCCACGCTGGTGTTCCGCGATCTGGAACGGCTGAAGAAGATCGTAACGAACCTGAAGATGCCGGTGCAGTTGGTGATCGCGGGCAAGGCGCATCCGCAGGATATTCCGGGCAAGACGCTGATTCGAGAAATCGTGCAGTTTTCGCGGGAGCCCGGCTTGGCTGGCCGCGTTGTTTTCCTCGAAGACTATGGCATCGATGTCGCCGAAGAAATGGTGCAGGGCGTGGATTTGTGGTTGAATACTCCACGGCGCGGCGAAGAGGCCTGCGGCACCAGCGGCATGAAGGCCGGAATCAACGGCGTGCTGAGTCTCAGTATCCTTGATGGCTGGTTCGACGAAGCCGCGGAACTTTCCGGCGGCTGGGCCATTGGCACGCGCGATCCTTATTCCCCGGACCGCGACGAAGCGCATGCGGTGAGCATTTATTCGATGCTCGAAAGCGAAGTGGTACCGCTGTATTACGAAGACCGCGAGCAGGGGATGCCGGTAAAGTGGATGCGCCGGGTGAAGCAGTGCCTGAGCCACGTCAGCGAACATTTCAATTGCCAGCGCATGGTGGCCGAGTATCGATCTGAGCTTTATGAGCCGGGCCATCGGGCATTCGAGGCGATGGGCCGCGAAGGTTTCAGCGCCGCGAAGAACTACGTCGAATGGGCCAGGCAATTCGCCGAGCGCTGGCCCCAGGTAGAATTTCTTGAAGCGGGTATTGGCGCGGGGACCTCGGTTCTGGCCGGTTCGTCATTGCCTTTGCGGGCTCGTGTGAATCTGGCCGGGTTGACGCCAGAGGACGTCCGTGTCGAGGCGGTGGTGGGATGCATCGGGCCGCACGGGGGGCTGGAGGATACGCAGGTGATCACGCTGCATCCGATCGAACAACAGGAAGGCACTGTTTTGTTTGGTAAGGATTTCGCGCCACTTACCACCGGAAGGCTCGGATTTGCGGCGCGCATCGGTCCAAATCACATTCAGGATCCCATGACCCGGCCGTGTCATTCGCCGATGAAGTGGATCACCGGCCGCCGCTAAGGCGTCCCGCCGTTATTTCTCGCCACCTGAATCGATGAAAGCCTGACTTGATTAAAGCCTGACTCGATTAAAGTAGGTGGCGGGAATCGCCGATGGATGACCGCGCAAAGATTTTTCTGGATTCCACTTCGTTTCCGTGGTACATAGTGGATTAGGAAGTCCAAAGGTATTCGGCCGCGGCCCGGAAATCGCCCTGAGTGCGAGGCCGCAGGAAACCCCCGGCCCAAACAGTTTAGATACCTCAAAATCGTCCCCAGAACCCAAACAGTCAAATACGGTTTCCCTTACCGTCTCGACAAAGGAGAGCCAACCAGCACCTATGGAAGGCGACCGCAAGTACCGGCAACACGGCTATAACGATTCCGACCGCGACCGCGGCTCCGGGCCGCGCCAGGAAGACCGTTCGCGTCCGCAGGGTCCCCGGCCTCCGATCGATGTCACGGGACCGCGGTTGCCGCGGCTTGTGCAGGCGGTGACGGCATCGCGCTGCTACAACTGCTCCGTGACGCTTTCCGCCGACGCGGATTTCCGAGGCAACTGCCCGAAGTGCCACGCAGCGCTGCACTGCTGCAAGCAGTGCACGTACTTCGAACCGTCGACGCGCTTCCAGTGCACGAAGCCGATTCTGACTCGCATCTCGCCGAAGGATCAGGCGAACGAGTGCGCCTTGTTCAAGCCCCGCGTGACCGTGGCACGCGATGCACCGGCGGCGGCTCCGGCGCATCAGTCCGTGAATCCCGCAGCCAACGCTCAAATGCCGAGGAACGCCGACGACGCACGCGCGGCGTTCGACAATTTGTTCAAGAAGCCGTAATCGGGAAATCTGCTGGCAACCCCGGCTCAGGCTGGGGATTTTATTTCACAGCGCGACGATTCCATTTCACCCAAGCGTCTTTGCGAGCGCGAGCGCCCCCCACAGAACGCTATCGGTGCCGAGTGCGGCGGGCAACACTTCTATTCGCGCCCTCGACCATCCGGGCACTTGCTTGTGAAGTTCTTCGCGCAACGGCGTGAACAAACGGCCACCGGCGCGGGAAATGCCTCCGCCGATCACGATCTTCGCCGGGTTCAACAGCATGATCGCAGCCTTCAATCCGCGCGCGAGATCGACCACATAGCGCGCGACGAAATCGCCGTCTTCGAAGAGTTCGGGGGCCGGCATGCCGTAATCACGTTCCAGCCAAATTCCGCCGCACATACGCTCCAGGCATCCGTTCGATCCGCACAGGCACGCAGGTCCATCGGGACGGACGTTGAGGTGGCCAATTTCACCGGCGTAGGAATCGGCGCCGCGGTAGATGCTGTCGTCTTCGAGCACGATGCCCCCGCCGATGCCGGTGGAAAGCGTCATGTAAAACAGAGGCCGTGCGGCGGGTTGCTGCGCGGCTGCTCGGGCGGTGCCGTAGACGGCTTCGCCCAGCGCGCCGGTATTGGCGTCGTTATCCATGATCACCGGAACGTCGAGCAAGCCTTTGAGGTGATCCACCAGCGGAAAATTCTCCCAGCCGGAGGCATGCGTGGAGAGCGCCACGCGCTGCGAAGGAAAATCGACGGGGCCGCCGAAACCGACGGCGCAGCGGTCAATGCCGAGTTGCGATTTCCAGGCCCGCAACAGCGGCTCGAGTTGCGAGAGCATCCACTCGCGCCCGGCTTCGCGGTCCGTGGGACGGGTTAGGCGGAGGGAGATGCGTTCGCCTTCAAATAGCGCGAGGGCAAACTTGGTGCCGCCGATATCGATGGCGAGTGTGTTCACGGCTCTCTACCAGTATTCCCAATGTCCGGTTGCCAGCACGTAAACCGAGAGGCATCCGTTGGCGACGGCGTGGGAAAGAATAAGGTCGCCCATGCTGCGGGTGCGCATCATCCAGACGTTGAAAAGAATTCCGGCGATCAGGCCGACGTCCCAGAACGGGCCGTGCTCCGCCGCAAACAGAATCGCGACAATCCAGAACGAAGAGGCGGAATAAGCGCCCAGGGCAACCTTGCGGATGTCGGCATCGATCAGCCATCGCATCAGCCATCCGCGCCAGAACAGTTCTTCGACAATGGGAACCAGCAACGCGGCGCGAAGGATGCGAAGTATAATGACCAACCCATTGGAGCGGACTTCATCGGAGAAGGAACTCACCACCTTTCCGGTGATGGAATTCTCAAACAGGAAAAAGTGGCGGTAGTTGGGAATGAGCGCATCCGGCGCCACCCAAATGGCGAAGATAACGACGCCGATGGCGGTGGTGCCAAGCGGCGAAACCACACGGAAATCGAGGACAGGCCGCGATACAGCGAGAATCACCGCGCCGACGATCACGATGCGCGCGATCAAGTCCACCGCATCCGGCATTGGCCAGGCCGATTGCACGGCCATCAATGCAATGTAGACAAGAAATGGCGCCGCGTACGCCACGTTCAGGGAACGGGCCGCGCGGTTGGGATCGCCGGTTAGGCTCTTGGGTTCTTGCGCTGTCAGGAATGATTACCCAAGCTAGTTTGCCGCCAGCAACTGGCGGATCTTTACCGAATCGTCCTTGGACGGTTTGTTGCGAATGGCGGCTTCCAATTCCTGGCGCGCGGAGGGCTTATCGCCCTTTTGGAGCAGGGCCATGCCGTAGTGGTAGCGGAACGACGGATTGGTTGGGTCTTGTTTCACCAAGTCGCGGAAAACCCGGACTGCGTCATCGCTCAGGTTCTTCTTGATGTAAATCCATCCGAGTGTGTCCTGAATGCTGGTCGATTCCGGCATCTTTTGCCGCGCACGCTGCGCCATGGTCAATGCTTCGTCCAGATCGGAGCCTTCTTCAGCCTTGATGTAGGCCAGGTTATTCAAGGCGATCGGATGATCGGGCTGAATTTTGAGGAGCTGTTCGTAAATCGGCTTGGCCTGTTCGCGGCGGCCGGTTCCGTCCATGAGAAGACCGAGTTGCAGCAGCGGACGCGGGTCGTTCGGAGCGGCTTGGGTAGCGCGGCGGAACGTTTCCATTGCGGTGTTGACGTCGCCTTTGCGGCGCTGCACTTCGGCTAAGCGGAGCAGCAGATCGCCGGACTTGGGATCACCGGCCAGAAGCTTTTGCAGAATCTGGATCGATTCGTCGTACTGTTCGTTGCGCACCAGAACGTTGGCGAGCGCAAGTCTAAGATCGTTGCGGTTCGGTTCGCGGTCCGACGCTTCGCGAATGATCTTGACGGCTTGCGCGAAGTTGTTCTGGCTCATGAGGGTTTCCACCACGCCCACCAGCCCGCGGATGTCTTTCGGGTTGTTGCGGTACAGTTCGCCGAACACTTTTTCGGCACCCTTGAAATCCTTTGTTTCCCAGGCAAGGTATCCGGCCTGATAGTGGGCATCCGGGTTGTTGGGGGAAATTTTATCGATCGTCGCCAGTTCCTCTTGGGCTTTGCTTTTATCGCCGATGCCGAGCAGAGCGCTGGAACGGATTAAATGGGCCTGCAGGTCGTTCTTGCTAAGGGCGATGATTTCGTCCGCTTCCTTCAATGCGCGGGCCGAATCGCCCTTGCCAAGAAAGATGCGGGCGAGAAGCTGCCGGGCGGCGATGAAATCGGTGCGGATCTTGATGGCGGCTTCCAGTTGCAAACGGGCCTGCTCCACATCGTTTTTCGCGAGGTGGGCGGTCGCCAGGTTAAAGCGCAAGAGGTGGTTATCGGGGCTTTTTGTGACCAGCGATTGCAGGTCGTTGGCCGCCTGATTGATCTGTTCGGCGTTGCCGGTGCGCAGCATCAAAGCGGCGCGCATGGCGATAGCGTCGTTGTCCTTGGGATTGTCGCTAATGATGGCGTTCAGCAGGTTGTTGGCGTCGGGATTCTTGCCGGTGGAGGCCAGCAGTTCGACGATGCGCTTCTGGTAGGCGGCCTTATCCTGCGGAAATGCTTTCATGCCGGCTTCGTATTGGGAGCGCGCCAGATCGAAGGCGCGCAGACGGAATTGGAAGAAGTCGCCGGCCAGCATGTGGCCTTCCGGGAACTTCTTTTCGTCGGTGAGTCGCACCAGCACCTCATCCACCTTGTTCTGTTGATTGTTGGCCATGTAATGCCCTAACAGCTGCAGAAGGTACGTGGGTTGCTTGGAATTGTTTTCAATCTTTTCGTTCAGGATCGCTTCGGCGTCCGCCGTTTTCCCTTCGCGCATGTATTGCGCGTACATGACGTCGTAAACGGGAGCGTAGGTCTTATCATTCGTGATGATTTCGCGTCCGAATTTCAACGCTTCCGCGGGCTTCTCGCTCGAAATCAACGCCTGGAACAAAACGATGGAAACCTGGGAGGTTTTCTTCAGCCGGTAAGCCTCTTGCAGTTCTTCGACGGCTTTCTTCGAATCGTGGTCGAGGAAGGCCAACTGGCCCAGCAAACGGTGTCCATCGAAAGAATCGGGATGCTGTTGCAGAAGTTTATCGGCAAGGTCCCGGGCTTCCTTCTTCATCTCCTCGGCATGGGCCTCATCCTGAGTGGAGGCGATCATGTAAATGTCCGCCAGCTTGCTTGCGGCGTCGGCGTTATCGGGCTGCAGTTCGACGGCACGGCGCAGTGCGCGCGCTGCATCGCCGTAGGACGATAGCTTCAGTTGCGTGAGCGCCAGACGATAGTAGGCCTCACCGAAGCGCAAGTCCTGTTGCAAGGCGCGCCGGTACATGATGGACGCTTCCTTGTACTTCGCCTTTTCGAAGAACTTGTTGCCGTTTTCGACGTAGCGTTGTGCCTGTGCTTTGGGGTCGCGGTTACACGCAACCAACAGGAACGCAAATGGCAACAATAACAGAAACTTACGAAGCCGCATGTATCTCACTTCACCATAAAAAGCCGGGGGTTGCAATGGTTCCGGAGCCTATCCGGCGCGTTGGCCGGATGCCCGGAAAAGGCTCCGGGGGTATCGAGCCGCGGGGTTCGAAAGACGGATTGCGTGGGGGTGGCCTTTCGAGTACAGTGGAGGGGAATCGAGGGAGCACATGGCCTTTTGCGCAAACTGTGGATCGGAAGTTTCGGGTCGGTTTTGTGCGAAGTGCGGATCGGCGATGGCGCCGGCGGCCGGTGCAAGCGCGCCGCCGCTTCCGCAGCAACCGCCTCCGGTAATCCCCCAGCCCCCGAGTTCGCACCAGCAAGGTTATACCGCGCCGCCACAGAATTATGTGCCGCAAGTGCAGGCTCCGGGGATGGCGGACAACGTGGCGGCCGCTTTGTGCTACGTGCTGGGTTTGGTGACGGGCATCCTTTTCCTGGTGCTGGCCCCCTATAACCAGAACAAAAACATCCGGTTCCACGCGTTTCAATCCATTTTTTTGCACGTGGGGTCCATCGCCGTTTTCATCGCTCTGATGGTGTGCACCGGAATTCTGCGCCTCATTCCGTTTCTAGGGGTGATGATCAGCGCAATCCTTTACCCGCTTGTCGCCTTTGGTTTCTTCATCTTATGGTTGGCTTTGATGTACAAGGCCTACAATAATGAGCGCTGGGTGCTGCCGGTGATCGGTGAACTGGCGGAAAAACAGGCGTAATCGGAAGTGCCGTTCCATCGTCCAAAAGGTTTGCACCCCCTGATTCCGAACCACTCACTTTTGCGGCAGGCGCTGTTCGTTCCGTGCCCTGCTCTTTGTCTTGCTCTTTGTTTCACCCCGTATGTGCTGGCCCAGCAACCGGTTACGGATGTGCCGCGCATCGGCACGCTGGATTTTTTCGGTCTCGCACGCATACAGGAAGGGCGTCTTCGCCAGGCGCTCAACGCGAAGGAGGGCGATCCCTTGCCCGCGTCCAAGGGCGACGCCGAGGAACGTATCGACGCTATCCAGGGCGTGGTGGCGTCCCACCTCGAAGCCGTTTGCTGTGATAACGATAAGCTGATTCTCTACATCGGCATCGAAGAGCGCGGTGCGGGACATTTCGATATCCGCGAGGCTCCCGAAAACGACGTCATGTTGCCCGCCGAAATCCTTTCGACGTACCGGGATTTTCTGGATGCTGTGGATGCCGCGACCCGACGCGGCGCGACGGCGGAGGACCTGACGAAGGGCCATTCGCTGATGGCGGATCCTCTGGCGCATGAGATCCAGTTGAAGTTCACCGATTACGCCAAAGACTCCGCGAAAGAACTGCGCGAGGCTTTACGCAATTCCTACGATGAGGAACAGCGCGCTGCCGCGGCCTACATTCTTGGTTACGCGCCGCGCAAAAACGAGATTTTGGACGACTTGCAGTTTGCCCTGCGCGATGCAGATCAAGGGGTCCGCGCCAACGGGGTCCGGGCGCTGCTTGCAGTCGCCATTTACGCCCGGCTGAATCCTGACTTTGCCATCAAGGTGGAGCCGACGTGGTTTGTTGAGATGCTGAACTCGCTGTCGTGGTCTGACCGCGATCAGGCGATGCGTGCGCTGGATATTCTCACCGACAAGCGCGACCCAGCGATTCTCGGCCTGCTGCGCGAGCGCGCGCTGCCGGCGCTGATCGAAATGTCGCGCTGGAAAACGCTGGCCCATGCGCTGCCCGCGTTCATCCTCACCGGCCGCGTCGCCGGGTGGAGCGAACAGCAGATTCAGGACGCCTGGAGTAAGGGCGACCGCGAAACGCTGATCAATACGGTCCGCACGAAAAAATAGCCACGTCGAAGGCGCCCGCACCGGATTGAAGCGCGGCGCTGCCCTTGCTATACTCCGCCCATATGCGCACCAGTTCGCTTCTTCGTCTTACCGCGGCCGTTGTTCTCTGTGGAGGGGCTTGGGTTGCCTACACGCAGCAGGCGGCTCCGCAGTTAAAGATCAACAAGTTGAAGGACAACTTGTTTGAGATTGAAAACGACGGCGGCAACGTCACGGTCTACATCACGAACGAAGGTGTCATTTTGGTGGATGACAAATTCGAGCGCGATCACGACCAGATCATGAGCCTGGTGAAGTCGGTGACGAACCAACCGATCCGCTATGTGATCAACACGCACCATCACGGCGACCACACGGGCGGCAATGCGAAGCTGCTGCCCATGAGCGTCCAGATTGTTTCCTCAGAAGAAGCGCGCGAAAACATGGTGGACGGCAAGATGCCCGGCTTGCCGGGGATGACCATCGCCGGCCACGGCCACATCTATCTGGGCGGCAAAACCGTGGAGATGTACCACTATGGCCGCGCGCACACCAACGGAGACACGGTGGTGCTGTTTCCGGAACACCGCATTTTGGCCTCTGGCGACATGTTCACGCGAGCCGACACGGTGCCGGCCCCGCTGATTGATTACGCGGGCGGCGGCAGCGCGAAGGAGTGGACCAAGACGATTGACGACGTGACTCATTTGGACTTTGAGACAGTGATTCCCGGCCACGGACCGGTGGGTGTGAAGCAGGACATGCTGCCATTTAGGACCAACATCGCCACTATCCGCGACCGCGTTCATCAGATGGTCGTTGAGAAGAAGAATCGCGATGAAATCGGCAAGGTGCTGGCGTCGGATTTCAAGTTTAACCAACTACAGCTCACGCGCGGTCTGGACGGACTGATTGCGGAGATGCAATAAACGGCGTCTTTCCACCGACTTTTACGGGGACTCGCGATCACTCGCGAAACGGCGCGCATGATTGGGTGGGTCATGCTATGCGGATTTCAAGCCGATCTTTTGCCGTAAACAAACTTTAGGAGCTCAAACCACACGGCGGCCATTGCGCCGGCACCCAGGCAGAGAGCGATGTCGTCCAGATGGGGCGTACTGAAGTGGAAGAGATCGCGGAGGAAGGGAATATAAAGAACCCCCGTGAGAACCACCAGAGCGCCGACAACGATGATCCAGAGCGCGCGGTTAGGCGTCCGCAGCAGTTCCCCAAAACTACGCGACCACGAGCGGTTCGCGATAATCAGCACCAGATTCGTCACCACCAGGGAAGTAAACGTTAGGGCGCGAGCGTCTTCTTCGCCGTGGCCGCGATAGAAATTCAGCGCAAACACACCCAGCAAAATCAGCAGTATCCCGAAACCCTGTAGCAAGCTCAACAAAATCAGACGCCGCTCGTAGAGGCGGTCTGTGCTCGCGCGCGGAGGGCGTCGCATGATGCCGGGCTCTTCCTCTTCGGCTTCAAAAGCGATGGAGCAAGCGGGGTCAATAATCAATTCGAGAAACGCGATCTGTACCGGGCCGAGGATTACGGGCCAGCCGAAGAGTACTGGCAGGAAAGAAAGTCCGGCGATGGGAACGTGAATCGCGAGGACATAGGATGTCGCTTTCTTCAGGTTGTCGAAGATGCGGCGGCCAAGTCGCACGGCGGCGACGATCGAGGTGAAGTCATCGTCCAGCAGAACCAGGTCGGAAGCCTCGCGGGCAACGTCGGTTCCACGCGCGCCCATTGCGATGCCTATGTGGGCTGCTTTGAGCGCGGGCGCATCGTTGACCCCGTCACCCGTCATGGCCACCACTTCGCCGCGCGCCTTCAGCGCGTTCACTAAGAACAACTTCTGTTCGGGCACGGCGCGCGCGAAAACACTGACGTTTGCGGCCATTTCCTGCAATTGCTGGGGACTTGCGTCGCGGATCTGCGTGCCGGTAAGGACGTGTGTACCTTGCGCGGATCCGCCGGTATCGAGGCCGATTTGTTTGGCGATGCTCATCGCCGTAGCCGGATAATCGCCCGTGATCATGACGACGCGAATTCCCGCGTCCTGGCACTCGCGCACGGCGGCGGGAACGGCAGGGCGAACGGGATCGGCAAGAGCTATGAGGCCCACGAACTCGAAGACGAAGTCGTGCTGATTGCTGGGCAATTCCGCAGGCCGGAAGCGTGACTTCGCCACGCCCAGCACGCGCAGGCCGTCGCTGGCGAATGCCGAGGCCGCCGAGAGAATCTCACGCGCTGAGGCGTCGGGCATGTGGCACAGTTCGATGATGGCTTCGGGCGCGCCTTTGGCGGCGATCACGTAGTCTTCGCCGCTGGGCGATTTCCAGACTTGCGAGATGGCGAGCAACTGCGACGCCAGCGGGTACTGCTTCACCAGAGACCAATCTCCATGCAGGTGCTCGGTGCCGGAAAGCGCGTCGTCGCCCAGGCGCCGGATGGCGCGGTCCATCGGATCGAGCGCATCGGAATGGCTGGCGAGCACAGCGAATTCGGTGAGATCATGCCATTCTTCTCCGAGCGACGCTGCTGCGGATGGAATCTCCAATGTCAGCGTGTTCGCGTAGAGCCGCGCCACGGCCATTTGGTTCTGCGTAAGGGTTCCGGTTTTATCGACGCACAACACGGTGGTGGAGCCGAGCGTCTCGATCGCCGGATTGGTGCGCGTTAGCACATTGACGCGGGATAGTCTGCGCGCGCCCAGTGCAAGAAACACCGTGAGGACCACGGGCAGCTCTTCGGGAAGCACGGACATCGCCATGGCAAGCGCGGCGAGGAAGCCGTGCAGCCAATCGCCGCGGGTGACGCCGTAAATCACCAGGAACAGAGCGCACAGCGTGACGCCAACGGTGGCCACGCCGCGTACCAGCCTGGCTGTGTCCTGCTCAAGCAGCGTCGGCTCCTTCGGCACCGACTGCAGTGTTGCGCCGATCTTGCCCAACTCCGTGCGAATGCCCGTCTTCGTGACCCGCGCAATGCCAGAGCCGTGCACCACAAGAGAGCCCGAATAAACATACGGCAGATCGTCGCCGCCGGGGTGCGCAACCGAGCCGTTGGCAACGTCCGCGAGTTTGCGGACAGGCACGGACTCACCGGTCAGCAGAGATTCATCGATCGTAAGATTGGTCGCCGAGAGCAGGAGGGCGTCGGCCGGGACCCGGTCGCCTTCGCCCAAAATGAAGATATCGCCATCGACGACTTCGCGACCGGCGATGCGGCGGCGCACGCCGTCACGAACCACTAAAGCGCGGGGGCTCGAAAGATCGCGCAGGGCATCCAGCGCGCGTTCAGTTTTGCGCTTCTGATAGAGATCGATACCGATGACGACCCCAACAAACGCGCACAATACGGCGGCTTCGCGCAGATCGCCGAGTATGAAATAGATGACGCCCGCCGCGACCAGCAGAAGGAGCATTGGCTCCTGCAGCATTTCGAATGCGATACGGAAAATACCGCGGGGCTTGGACGACGGGAGTTCGTTGTAGCCCGATTGCCCCAGGCGTGCCCGGGCCTCCTGTTCCGACAAGCCGCGAAACTGCTCTTCGCCGAAAGGGGCCACTACGGTAAATCTAGCAAACAACTGCGAACCCGGATAAACTGTTGGCCATGAGCGATAAACCTGAACGCACTTTTGGCTTTCATACCCGGGCGCTGCACCATGGTTACGCACCCGATCCTACCACCGGCTCCCGCGCGGTGCCGATTTATCAGACCACGTCGTTTTCTTTCAAGGATTCTCAGCACGCGGCGAATCTGTTCGCGCTGCAGGAATTCGGCAACATCTACACGCGCATCATGAATCCGACGACCGACGTGCTGGAGCAGCGCGTGGCGTCGCTCGAAAATGGCGCGATGGGGTTGGCTCTTGCCAGCGGCCAGGCCGCGCAATTTCTAACAGCCAACAGCCTGATGGAAGCGGGCGATGAGGTGGTGGCGTCGAGCACTCTCTACGGCGGCACCTACACGCAATTCGAAGTCAGCTTCCGCAAGATGGGTTACAACGCGAAGTTTGTGGATCCGGACGATCCGGAGAACTTCCGCAAGGCGATCACGTCGAAGACGCGTTTTCTTTACGGCGAAACGATTTCGAATCCGCGCGGCAATATCCTCGATATCGAAGCGGTGGCGAAGATCGCGCATGAGCACAATTTGCCGCTGGTGATCGATAACACGTTCGCCACGCCGTATCTGTGCCGGCCGATCGATCACGGCGCGGACATTGTGGTGCATTCCCTCACGAAGTTCATGGGCGGCCACGGCACGTCGATCGGCGGCATCATCGTCGATAGCGGCAAGTTCGATTGGAAGAAGGGTCCGTTCCCGCAGATGAACCAGCCATCGCGCGCCTATCACGGTATGAATTTCAGCGACGTCTTCGGAAATCTCGCCTTCATCATCCGCGCTCGCGTCGAAGGACTCCGCGACCTTGGTCCGTGCATCAGCCCGTTTAACTCCTTTCAGTTTATTCAGGGAATCGAGACGCTCGGCATGCGCATGGACCGCCACGTGGCCAACGCACAGGCGGCGGCTGCTCACCTGCAGGGACACAAAGCTGTGAAGTGGGTGAAGTATCCCGGCCTCGCCGATAACCCGTATCACGCGCTGGCTAAGAAATATCTGCCGAAGGGTCCGGGCGCTGTATTCTCGTTCGGTATCCAGGGCGGTTACGAAGCGGGCCGCAAGTTTGTCGACAACCTGAAGATGTTCTCGCACCTGGCGAACGTCGGCGACGCACGCAGCCTGGTCATCCATCCTGCCTCCACCACACACCAGCAGTTGAGTGCGGCCGAACAAATATCGGCGGGCGTGGAGCCCGACATGATCCGCGTTTCGGTTGGCCTGGAAGATATCGAAGATATTCTTTGGGATCTCGATCAGGCGTTGGAGGCCAGCCAGCGGTAAGCAGAAAAAAGCTGTTCTCTGAGGGCCGGGCTTAGCTCCGGCCCTTTTTATTGGTAGCCGACCTAGTGGACCGGCTGTAGCGCCGGTTCGTTCGCGCCACGGAAGGGCATGTGGAATTTCCGTGCGAGTTCAGGCCAAAATTCGCGAAGCATATCGAAGCCCATGTCCGTGAGAATCGTGAACGTCGCCCCCTGCGCTGCCGGACCGAAGCCCCGCTCGTTGCCCGGATGATAAGCGTTGCTGATCACCGAACCTGTTGCCGCGCCCAGCCATTCCGAAAAATTGAACATGTGACGGCCGCTGTCGCGGTGCGCGATCACGGTATGACCCATGGCATGGATCAATCGTTGAGAAAACGTTCCGTGAGCCAACCGGTAGTAGCGAGGGTCTTCGCGGAACAGCGTTGGATACGCAAATTCGGTAAAGAATCGGGTCGAAGTGCGGCTCGCGAAATTCGCGCCGAAGCGGCGGCCATATCCGGTGGCTCCCTGGCCAAACGTGGGATCGGAGTTTGCCGCTTGATCCAATCCGGAATCGTAGGCAACGCCCAAGAGTGAGAGCGTTTCGAACGTGTCTCCCACAAACAGTTTCAGTTTATCGTCGATTTCGAGCGAACAAAGCGTTACACCGGGGCGGTAGTGCGGCGTTGGGACCGCACGGCGCTCCAGCTTTCGAGCCATGATGCCCACCGCCTTTTGCATGGGTCCCCGGTAATCCTCCACGCGAACCATCGGGGGCGGTTCGAGGCACGGCGAGTTAACGTTCTGCCGGGCTTCCTCATTCATGGGCGACGGCGGGTTCGTCGGCAACGGCGGCTGCTCGGAGGTTGCCGCGCCAACGTCCGCACTCTCTTCCGTCTGCGCCAATGCCGGGATCAAGAGCAGCCAACCGGCGGCGAACAGGATGGCGAACAAATTGCGCAACCGCCTGGCGAAATGCATTTGTCTATTTCGGACTGGCCGCCAGATACGCCGCGATAAATTGCTCGATCTGCTGCGCCAGCCCTCTCTTGATATTGTCGGCGAGCCGCGCGGGCGGCGCGAGCCCCATCACGGGCGTCGCATACCAGGTCTGCGCGCGGTTGAAGGTGATCATCGGATTGCGCCGCAGGAAGACGATCTGCGCGAAGTCCACTTCCACGCGATAGGCCGCGAGCCCTTTTTGTGGAGCGGTGGTAGTAACGCGAACGCGCAGGAAAGGATCGCCCACGGGAAATTCGCCTTGATTCAGGACCGGGATCTTGGCTTCGCGTAGTTTGTCTTCGATGGATTTACGAAGATGCTCGGCAGTGAAGGTTTTGCTCGCAACGTCTGCCGGCAGATCCTCGACGACGACACGGACGCCGTCCAGATCCTTTAAGCTGCTGCGGTCAAGCGTTGTATCTTGCGCATAGAGCGAAAACGCCAAAAGATAAAGCGGCACGGAGAGCCAGGCCAGCCATCCTCCGCGCCGCGCGTTCGTCATGTTTTCTAAGCGAGGTTCGCCAACCGCAGAGGCAGTTTGCGAACACGCTTCCCGGTCGCGGCGAAAATCGCATTGACCACTGCGGGAATGATGGTTGGATTCGTCGCCTCGCCCGCGCCGCTGGGGCGCTCGGTGCTGGGAATGATGTGGGTTTCCATCATCGGCGATTCATCCATGCGCGTGACGTCGTAGTTGTTGAAGTTAGTCTGCACCACTCGGCCGCGTTCGAGAGTGATCTCGCCCTTTGCCGCAGCGGCTAAGCCGAACACTACGCCTCCTTCGACCTGCTGTTTCAGGATGCCCGGGTTGATGACCAGGCCGCAATCGAAGGCGCTCACTACGCGGTGGACTTTCGCCTTGCCCTTCACAATGGAGACCTCGGCGACCATTGCGCAGAAGCTGCCGGAGTTGGAGCCGACCGCCACGCCGCGGAAGCGTCCCGCCGGGAGTTTGGTGCCCCAGCCGGATTTCTCAGCCGCAACGTTAAGCACGTTGAGCAATCGCGGTGTCTTCGCCAGCAAACGCCGCCGGGCTTCCACCGGATCCTTGCTGCCCAGGGCGCAAAGCTCGTCGAAGAAACTCTCGGCGAAGTACGTATTTTGATTCGCGCCCGGTGCGCGCCAGTAAGAGATCGGCACTGGGGTTGCCGCCACGCGGTAATCCACCAGCATGTCCGGCAGTTCGTAGTTGAGGTTGCTCAAGCCGCTGACGGCAGTGCCGTCGACGCCGTCGCGTAGGAAGCTGAATGACGGGCACGCGACTTTCGCTTTGAGAACCGCCGGCCATCCCTGCGCGTCAATGCCGCCGGAGAATTCAACATACGATGCGGGGCGGTAGTAATCGTGCTGCATGTCATCCTCGCGCGTCCAGGTCAGCTTCACCGGAGCCTGAATGCGCTTGGCGATCTGCGCCGCTTCCAGCACCCAGTCGAGTTCACCCTCGCCGCGCCGTCCGAATCCGCCGCCGCAGAACATTACATGAACGTTCACCTTCTCCGGGGGCAGGCCAAGTTCTTCCGCAACCACAGCACGCGTCGTGGTGGGGCTTTGCGTCGGAGCCCATACGTCGGCTCCATCGGGACGCGCATGCACGGTGCAGTTCATGGGCTCCATCGGCGCGTGGGAGAGGAAGGGAACCTCGTAGACGGCGTCAATCTTCTTCGCCGCTTTCGCAAGACCTGCTACCGCGTCGCCTTCTTTGCGCGCGACAGCGCCTTGTTCCGAAGCTTTCTGTACGAAGGATGCCCGAATCGTCGCGCTCGAAACCGCGGCGTTCGGACCGTCATCGAACTGCACGCTGAGGACTTTCTTGCCCTGCATCGCCGCCCATGTGTTGTCCGCGACCACAGCCACGCCGCGCGGCGTTTGGAAAACATCTTTCACGCCGGGAATCGCTTTAGCCTTGGCTGCGTCGAAGCTGGCAATTTTTCCGCCAAACGCCGGCGGCCGTTCGAGCGTTGCATACAACATGCCGGGCATACGGGTGTCCAGGCCGAACACGGGTTTACCTAGAATCTTATCGCGCGAGTCGAGGCGCTTCACCGCTTTGCCGATAATCTTGTAGTTCTTCGGATCTTTCAACTGGACGTTGTCGGGTACCGCCACTTTGGCGGCGGCCTCGGCGAGCGAGCCGTAGCTGAATCGTTCGTTGTTCGCCGGGTTGATGACGAACCCGTTTTCGGCGCGGAGTTGCGACTTGTTCACTCCCCACTTGTCCGCGGCGGCCTGAATCAGCATCTCGCGCGCTTCGGCGCCCGCTCGGCGCATGGGTTCCCATGCGGTGCGAACCGCCTGGCTGCCTACTGTCGTCTGATGCCCGAAAGAGGCCGGATCGACCGGCGCGAACTCCATGCGGACCTTCGACCAGTCGCATTCCAGCTCTTCCGCCAGCATCTGTGAACATGCCGTAGCAGGGCCTTGGCCCATTTCGCTCTTGGTGATGTAGAACGTGACGCTTTCGTCGGTGCCGATGTGAATATACGCGTTCGGCTTGTGCGCCGGTGGCGGCGCAAACAGATTTCCGGGAGGAATACCCACCTGCTGCGCTGACGCTTTGCGGCCAGGGAGCACGAAGCCCAGCATCACGCCGCCGGCCGCCGTGAGGAAGCCTCTGCGCGACACGGAGGTAATGGTTTTTGTCGAAATGGTGTTCACGCGCGGCCTCCCTTCGCCTTCAATTCGGATGCCCGATGGATCGCTTTGCGGATGTCCTGATACGTACCGCAGCGGCAGATGTTGCCGCGCATCACTTCATCGATATCGGCGTCGCTCGGCTTGCTATTCTTGTTGAGCAGTGCTGTCGCCTGCATGATCTGACCGCTCTGGCAGTAGCCGCACTGCGGAACGTCGAACTCAATCCAAGCGGCTTGCACCGGATGGCTGCCATCGGTCGAAAGCCCTTCGATGGTCGTGACGTTCTTGCCGCTCACATTCTGGACCGGCGTCGAGCAAGACCGCACGGCGTTGCCTTCCACGTGTACCGTGCACGCGCCGCACAGCGCAGCGCCGCAGCCGAACTTCGTGCCGGTCATACCCAGCACATCGCGCAACACCCATAACAACGGCATCTCGGGGACCACGTCCACCGTCTGCGGCCTGCCGTTTACATTGAATTTCACAGAAGCCATCCTACTATTCCCCCTGACGAGACGTCGAAACCAGCATATACTGGCGGAACTCGCGCGGGAAGGGCGGCCCCGCTCACCGCCGCCGCAATATAATCGAAAGATTCAAGCCATTCCCGGAACCGGACCGGGCCAAGGGGAGAGAATGCTTCCAAACTTCCACAGAATTCGACCGGCCGTTTGCCTGATGCTCGCGCTTGCGGGTTCGGCGGCGGCGCAAACCGCGCCAAAGTACGCGGTGGATCTCGCTTGGCCCAAGCCCTTGCCCGACCGCTGGGTGCTCGGCGGCCTCGGCGGCGTGTGCGTCGATAACAACGACCACGTCTTCATCCTGAACCGCCAGGACATTCTCCCCGGCGATTTGAATCCCGGCAAAATGGCGCCGCCTGTGATCGAGATGGATGCCTCGGGCAACGTTCTGCATTCCTGGGGCGATCTCAAGGTGCTGGACCCGCGTCTGCATAGCTGCGCATTCGATAAGGAAAACAACATCTGGGTGGGCAGCGCTCCCAGCGGCATGATCCAGAAGTACACACACGATGGCAGCAAACTTCTATTGCAGATCGGCAAGAAGGGTGTGGTGGATTCCTCCGACGGCACAGTGAAGGGCAAGCCGTTGAACACGCCGGGGCCGATCTTCTTCATGCCGTCCAGCATCTTCGTGGATCGCACGAATGGCGATGTCTATGTCTCCGATGGCGAAGGGGCCGAGAGCGATAAGCGGGTTGCGGTGTTCGACCGCAATGGCGCGTTTCTCCGGCAGTGGCTGCCCGATATGCTGCGCGTGCACTGCATGACCGTCGCGAATGACGGAACCGTTTATGTCTGTGACCGCGACGCGGGCAAAATTCTGTTGTACGACAAAATGGGCAAGCTGCAGAAGAGTTTCGATATTCCCTGGACGCCCGCCACTCCGTTTGCCGACGGCAAGCCTCGTGACAACGGCGGCGCGGCGGTGGCCTTCGATCTTTCGCGCGATTCGCTGCAGAAGTGGATGTATCTGATCAATCAGCAGACCTCGCAGGTGCATGTGATCGAGCGCGAATCGGGCCGCATTGTTTCCAGCTTCGGCCGCACCGGGCATTTTCCTGGGGAATTCGATCAGGCGCACGGAATCGCGGTGGATTCAAAGGGCAACATTTACGTCGCCGAGAACCGCGGCCGCCGGGTGCAGAAGTTCAAGCCTTCGAAATAAAGGGCTTGGCGGAGTTTCCCTTCCGCCTGCGCGCTTAAAACATTTCGTGGTTTTTTTGTTGTGTTTGGCGGAAACCTCTTTATACTTGAGATTGACACGAGTTCCGATGCGGAAACTGGCGGTCATCAACATGAAGGGCGGGGTGGGCAAAACCACCACGGCCATCCACGTCGCGGCTGGCTTGGCTGCACGAGGCAAATGTGTCCTTCTTGTCGACGCCGATCCGCAGGGCAATGTTGGCCACACGCTGCGCCTTCGGCCTACCAACACTTTCGAACAGTTCATGACGGGCGAGGCGACGCTTGATGCCGCAGCGATTCGCGGCGTTCGTCCGGGCCTGGATGTGATGGCGTCCACGCCTGCGGGTTTTGGACTGGAGCGCCGTCTGGCCGGCGAAACACAGCGCGAGACGATCTTTGCGCGCCGTATGCGTGGCGAGAGCGGCGCGGCGAATTACGACGTCGTAGTGGTGGATACTTCGCCCGCGATGAACCTGCTTACCTACAACGCGCTTTTGTTCGCGGAAGAATTATTGGTTCCTGTCGGCATGGATCTGATGGCCGTCATCGGCGCACGCCAGACCATGGCGGGCGTCAAACAAGTGCGCGAACTGTGGCCGGAGCGCAAGCTCGACCTGCTCGCGGTTCTCCCCACCTACGTGCATAGTGCGAACCACGCGACGCGGGCGACCATTAAAGCGATCGAAAGCGACCCGGTGATGGGTAGCCGCCTTTTCCGTCCTGGCATCCGCCAGTGCATCGATCTGAACTATGCGACCGCCAGCCAGCAAACAATTTGGGAATACGCTCCCAAAAGCCGCGCGGCGGAAGATTACACGAAGCTGATTGATTTCGTCGAAAAACCTGCTCAGCATCTTTCTGCTGGAGCGGACACTTCGGATGTAAACCGGTCACGAGACACAGCAAGATCCTTCCAAGCCGTTGCCAACGGACATGCCGGAGCAGGGAACTAAACGCACCGTGCCTCGCAAAACAGCAGATAAGATCGGCGATTCTAAGGAGCCGCACACGCACAAGACAGGCTCGAAAAAGACCAAACCGAGTTTCGCACTGCCCGCCGAGACGGACGCTTCTGAGTCCGCCGCGGGTTGGGTGTATCGAGAATCGGCCGTGTCAGCCCTGCCCGCGGACGAGCGTTACCGGGATGTGTCCAGCGAGAACAACAGCGCGGCCGCCCCCGTGGATGACGCGTCCCGGTCTGATGTGACCCAGTCTGACGCGCGTGAAGTATCGGTGACTGTCGTTGCGCACCAATACCACGGTGCTTTTCCGGCCGAGCCATTTACTTCCGCAGAAGCTCCCGATGCCGGGTCGAACTTCATTTTGGGCGCCGCCACCGAAGTGATGATTTTAGGGATGGCTTCGGTGGGCTTCGCGGCCCTTGCCATGATGCGGCTTGTAGACGTCTCGATGGCCGTGGGTAGTCAACTGGTGCTTGGGCTCCGCCGTTCCGCTTAGCTTACCCATAAGTCAGCAGTAGCGCTGGTAGTTTTCCTGTATTTCCTCCTCGGACGATCAACGCATAATCAAATCAATTCGTTTCTTACTGTGCCGTGCTGTCTCGGCCGGTACGCGCTTGCTCTCGTCATTCCGGCATTTTGATCTCGAAACTGGCGAGGCTGCGCAGAACAGGCGGGGGATGATTTGCCGAATTTAGGGGATAGCCTTCATGCACCGCCGGAAGTAACGGCCCTAACTTCTCAAAAACTCGTGGAAGTTCAAGAGTTTGAGCGCCGCCGGCTGGCTCGGGAACTCCACGATGATCTAGGGCAGCGAGTCACAGCGCTCCTCATGGAACTGTCTCGCATCGATGCAGGTTCGGACGTCGCGAATGTCGCGCGCCTTGCCCGAGCGAGGGAATACACGGAGGGAATCCTGCATACGATCCGCGATATTTCCTCGATGCTCCGCCCTGCACTTTTGGATGACCTTGGGCTAAAGGCCGCTCTGGAGGGGCATATCCGGAAATTTTACGAGCGGACAGGGCTCCCGTGTACTCTGATATGCTCGCTGCGAGAGCCGGATGATTTACCCGATTCCATACGCACTTGCGTTTACCGGGTTATTCAAGAGGCCCTGAACAACTGCGAGAAGCACGCCTCGGCTTCGAGCATCCACGTCACGATTGAGCGCGCCGATCCTGTGAAAATGGCGGGCGAGTTGAGTGTGACCATCGCCGACGACGGATGCGGACTACCGCCTGGGGCTCTCGTTCCTGGTGGTTCGGGATTATCCAACATGCGAGAGCGCGTCGAGTTGTTGCACGGTACGTTCACGATTGAATCTTCGAATAAAAAGGGGACTGCGATCCTGCTGACGATTCCCGTTGATCCGGCGAAACAAAGCATCAGCCCGGACGCTTCTTTCTAAATCATGCCAACGCGCATACTGATCGCCGACGACCATCTGCTTATCCGTCATGGCATCCGCACGATACTTGCATCGGATCCAACGGTCACCATCGTGGGTGAGGCCACGGACGGCCTTGAAGCCGTAAGCATGGCCGAAAAACTTCGTCCTGACATTGCCATCATCGATCTGAGCATGAAAAACCTAAACGGAATCGATGCCACGTCGCAGATTGCCCGCCGGCTGCCGGCCACGGGCGTGATTGTGCTCAGCATGTACAGCGACGAACGTTATGTGAACCGCGCTGTGCGCGCTGGGGCGAAAGCGTACGTGGTGAAGGATTCCACTGAAGAAGACCTGATTCGCGCCATTCGCGCTGTCCAGGCCGGGCAAACTTATTTCAGTCCAGGTGTTGCGAAGCTACTGCTGGAGGCCTACACGCGCAATCTCACCGGCAAGAACCCGGAAGCGGAAGACCGCTATGGGTTGCTTACCGAACGCGAGCGCGAGATCTTCCAGTTGCTCGCCGAGGGCAACAGCAACAAGGCCATCGCGACATCGTTTGGGCTGAGCATCCACACCGTGGAAACGCACCGCATCCGGCTGATGAAAAAGCTTGACGTGCACAACACCGCCGAGCTGGTGCTGTGCGCCGTCAATCTTGGACTGGTCGGCCGCCCGGCCGAGTGCTAGCGATTCCGCTTACTTCGCGCGGCCTTTGAAGCCTTGCGCGAGCATCGGGAGTTTTACGATTGTCTTCGCGTTATTCCGTACGCCTTCGGGTGTCCGGAACTCCTTGCCATCCGGCCCCAGCGAACCGGTCTCAACCACGTACAGGCTCTTTTTGTCCTGGCCGGCAAAGGCGACGCTGATCACCGCGCGCGGCGTCGGAATCAGGCCAAGATACTTGCCCTCCGGACTGAACACCTGCACACCGGGCTGACTGGTCACATATAAACGGCCTTCAGCATCGATGGCCAAACCGTCGCCGGTGCCGCCGGCTTCCAGTTTGCCGAATTCGCGCTGATTTTTCGGAGTCCCGTCCGCCTGAATATCGAAGGCGGCCACGGTGTTGCCGTTGGTAATATACAGCGTCTTCTCATCGCGGCTCAGCATAATGCCATTGGTCCGTAGATTTTCGCCAAAGGTGCTCACCTTGCCTCCAGCGGGCAGGAAGAACGCGCCGCTCGACGTGAAGTAGACATGGCCTTTCTTGCTAACCACCAGATCATTGACACGGCCCAGGCTCTTGCCGTCGATGTTATCGGCGAGGACCTTACGCTCGGCCACGGGCTTCGCTGTGCCGGCGCCCTTTGACGCCAGCATGGAGATGCCTGTCGCTTCCTTGCAGTCTTCCGGATGCCGGCCCGGGTCGGTGCAGGTGCGCTCAATGGCGAGGAGGCGGCCCTTTGCGTCGATCGCCACGGCTCCGGGTCCGTGCGGATTCGCCAGGTAAACAGATGCCTGGCCGTTCTTATCCAGCTTGGCGATTTGGTTCGGCTGCTCCTTCGCCAACAACAATCCACCGTCCGGCGTTCCGACGATACCGTCTGCGTTATCCGGACCCTGCCAGACGAGTTCCCACTTCGCACCCGCGGCGACGACGCCCGGAATTTCCGTGACCGTCACTTCGCGCACGCCCGGAGGTTCCGGAGCCCTCTTTCCTGCGGGAGGTTGCGCAAAAACAGCGGATGCCATAAGCAGCCCCGCCAACGCCGGAATCCGCACGCTCGAGCATACTGCAAGTAAGTTCAGCTTCATGACTGGTGTCTCCATTCTCTTCGT
>JBEBFS010000025.1:0-44920 GCA_040081855.1 Bryobacteraceae bacterium
TCGGAGGACTCTTGGAACGACAACTTGTGGCCCCAATTGGCCTCGCATGCTAGCGACGTAGTCATGCACTCGGGCACGATCGCACGGCGAGGACTTTCCGTTGCGGCTGCCTGGCTCCTGGCTCTTTCGGCGTATCAGAAGGTCGATGGCAAACGCCCATGGACAGAAATTTTTGACGTCACAAACCTTTCAGTACTTCCCAACGGCCATTCCTGGGGAAATATCCTGGTTACTCCAAGATTAACCTGCAATGGTACCTTTCCTGCCCACAGTCTCCATCAGGCGATCGAATACTATTATTGGATGTGTTTTCGTCTTTTTCGTCACGAAGCGGGTAAAGCAGCACGTGGGGAAGCTGCGCCCCTGGAGAAGGTTATTTTGAATCATAAAGAGGGCCTCTGTTTTGTCCTTTCTTTCGATTCTTGGAGCACCATCCCTCCGGCACCTCGCAGCCTTTCGGAGAACGTAAGCCACTGGCGGGATGCCTACTTGCGAAACCAGCCACCTGGTGGACACTCTTGGAGCAATAAGGTCGCTGCAGGCCCGAATAGTGCTGCACGGGCTCTCTTGGATTGGTGGCTGGCGACATCAGTTCATGACTTCCCGCTCGAACAAGACTCGGTATTCGGCGACGAGGAGTTTCTCCGAACATTTTTGAAGCGCCACGCTCAGGGCGATCTAGTCAAGACATATGTAGTCTTTCGAAAAGAATGATATGACTGATTCGCGTCGGATATTGATCGTCGATAGTCGGCAGGAACGCGGGGAAGTTCTCCGGAGGGAACTTGATGGAGAGGGATACCCATCGAGTCATCTTCGCTTCCCGCTAAATGAAGCGAAGCTGAACCCAACGGAAGGTGCGCTACCCAAGGCGTGGGACCTTGCTTTGATCCATGTGAGAGACGATAAAAGGCTCACGGCCCTTATAGAGGCGGAGCACCTCGTGATTAAGCGGAAAATCTATTACAGCGGGAAGGGGGGGGCTGACTCGGAAATCCCGCAGGACGAAAAACGAATCTGGAAGGCGATGGGCGGTGACGGAAAACTATTGACCGAAATGGACTGCACGGAGCTGCGGATGGCGGCAGCCAACATCGAGTACGACCCTCCCATCTTGCATCCGGGTGTCTGCCTTCCGCTACTCCGTACGATTGGCATCCTTTGTGTCTTGTACTTGGCGGTCCGGGCAGCAAAGACAATAGGAACAAAGGAAGTATCGGAAGGTGAGAATGGCAGCCGTGAAGACACGGCATATCGCGCGATGGGCTGGTTTTCACTGCCGCCGAAGGTTCGCCAGCGGCTCTGCAATGAGCGCGATGCACTTCCTAGTCACGTTGTCGTCAGTAGTGGCGAGTGGTGGGCGAAACAGATTAACGCAGCGGCGGGAGGTGAGGAGAATGTGCTTCCGCAGGTTGCCATCGAACTGGCGGAGGCAGCGGCGCGCGGTCTGACAGCGCCGAAGGCGATTGATGAACTTGTACGAGCGGTGCTAAAGAAGGGCACTCCGAAAAGCGGCGAGGCGACCGCTCCGCCAGAATTCAATTCGGAAACTGTCCTCGCTGCCTATTCGTCTTTGAAGGACCTGAAGGAGTGGTGAATGTGAACTGGCTCCAGGAGCGAAATCACTTGCAGCATGGTTGGCTAAGCCACTTCTTGGTTGAGTTGGGTCATCTCGCCAAGGTACTCGATGACCGGGTTGAGCACCCTGGTTTCGAAGAGTGTTTCTTTCAGGAGCTACTCCCCCAATGGCAAGAACGCCGTGAAGATGTGATGCGACTGGCCGAGACTTTTGAGTCTGAGATGAGTCCGCAGACGTTTTTTGAAGAGGAACCACTTCGTTGGCTACCCAACCTGCGGCAACCCCATATTGTTGAATTGATCCATGGACTCTGGGTCGGGCGCACAAGCGCGACAGTCGCCCAGGTCCGAGCGGCGGTTTATCAAGTTGATTCGGACTATGCTGGGTTGACCGCGGCGCGATCAACCAACAAACAATGTGAGCTCATCGCTGCGCTGGGTGCGTTTCAACAGGCTTGCTTGGCCTTGAGACGTGCTATCACGGAATTGCCAATTACGATAACTCTGTTATGAGCCAGGCTTCCCAGTTGCCCCGTGTTCTCATAGTTGACGACCTTTATGGACGGAGCCACCCGTCTCATCCGAACCGGGAACGTGCGAGCCTTTGTGCTCAATACCTACTCACCGACGTTACTGGAGATGAGACGGACTTTGACGCCTCGCTGCGTATCAAGAAGCCAGTCGCGGAGGTTGTCTTTTGGCGCGGGCAGTTCCCGTTACGAGCAGCATCTGGCGATATCGTTGAGAACGATCTTCCCGGAACTCTCGAGGTGGTTAGGCGTGGTTGGTTTGGTGGAGAAAACGCTCACTCGCCCTGGGCGATGGTCTTGCTCGACCTTTGCTTTTATACGGGACTGATTACCGAGAAATCGAATCGCAGGGTCGAAGGAATGCCAGAGGGTCGCCCAGACGACGAAGATCCAGTCCACTATTTCGGGCTTACCCTTCTTAGCGAGATAAGCAGTCGCTTCCCGGATTTGCCCATTGTCATGCTGTCGAGCCACTCACGAGAGGAGGTCAGCCGTGAGTTCTCCTCTCGCGGTGCTCTTGCCTTCCTTCCCCGTGCTGATGAGGGAAGTGAAGAACTCTTCCGCGACACCCTCGGCCGGTACGGGCTAAGCCCGGATCCCACAGGGGAGATTGTTGGGACCTCAAAGGCGCTACTACTTGCCCTGCGCGAAGCACGCCAAGCGGCCGGTAGCCGGCGCAACGTCCTGATTCGAGGTGAACGCGGAGTTGGCAAGGAACTCTTGGCACGATATATCCATCGGCATTCCGTTCCATCCAGTCCGTATATAGTCATCGACAGTGGCACTCTTAACCCACAACTGTACGCTAGTGAGCTTTTCGGCCACCGGCGGGGATCATTTACCGGTGCAGATAGTGCGCGAACTGGCAAGATCAGCCTCGCTAGCGGTGGTGATCTTTTTCTCGACGAGATCGGAAACATGCCTCCCGATGTGCAGGCCGGTCTTCTTAGGGTTCTTGAGCAGAGAGAAGTAACTCCGCTCGGAGCGCAGAGTGGAAGTCGCGTTGATGTTCGATTCATATCAGCCACCAACGAGGACCTCGAACGCAAACTCGCGGATGGTGCATTCCGAGAAGATCTATTTGATCGCCTGCGGGAGGGTGGCACTCTGTGCCTCCCGGCGCTTGGGGAACGTCGAGAAGACATTCCCGCGCTGGCAAACAAGATAATGGCGGAGGCAGAAGGTCAGACCGCCGGATCCCTGAAACACATCATTGAGCCTGCCGCGCTGCAGGCCTTGCAGCGCCATGCGTGGCCTGGCAACATTCGCGAATTGCGGAACTGCATCACGTTAGCCGTAACTCGCTATGCCGATGTGGAGCACTTGTTTACGCAACATTTCGGCTTCGCAACATCTTCACCCGCGGTGACCTCGCGCGAACGCGGAGCAGCAGCCACTGAAACCACACCGAAGGCGGAAGGCGACTCTGCCAGATGGGAAGACGCTCTCAGCGCTCTGGCGAAGCTTCACCCTGATGAGTTGGACCCAGGCAGGTTGAGTCAAATATTCAACAACGTACAGGGCACGTTTTCACATCTCCGCGTCACGCTCCTCAAGGCGGCGCTTCAAGCTACACGCCGACGGACTCCGGACTCGCCTGATGGGGAGTTGCTACTGCACCCTGCTGTAAAGCTTCTCTTCGGCCGTCGCGATATCTCGGCATCGAAGGCGGCCGACCTTATCAAGAAGCTGATTGGTGCGGATCCTGCAGCTCGGGAACTGTTTCTACAGGACGAAGTTCTGCGCGAAGCATACCAACGCGCGCTCCGCTTGCGCCCGGTGAAATCCCCACGTGAATCTCGCGATAAGACGGAGGGTCAGTAAGCGAGTGCGGCGAGCAAACCTCATCATCGCTCTATCCGAAGCACTACCTGTTCCAGGCTTTGAATCGTTCTGGAACGTCCTGCCCAAGAGCAGCACCGCTCTCTATCGCCCCGACATTGTAGAGTGGCGAGTTCCCAATGACATCGTCGACAAGCTGAATAGACTCGGCTTACACGAGTTGCGCGAGACGATGGTTCTTTGCAATCTCGATCCTACGGGGCCAGATCCTTGGGATCTCAAGCAGCTAGGGGTTGATGGCCGCGGATACGCTGCCATGTTGGTCCTTTCGTTCCCGGAGGTCTACTTTGTTTTCCTGGGAGGTCCCAGTCCTCTGCCACTTGAACTGCCCGACACCTTGGATGATGTCCAAAGGAGACTGATTAGTGCCCGGAGAGAATCGATCAATCATCATCATGTACTGGAGTGGCCGCAGGTGTTGCGGCTTGCTGAGTTGCTACATTTTCATGCCAGCGGCTTCAGAACACTTTTCGATCCTTACGGGCTACGCAGCAGCCTGAAGCTTCTCCTGCTTGGTATCAACAAAGATAACCAGCGGGGACTAATGTATCTGCCGGACATCAAGTCTCGACTCGAACGGTGCGCAGCCTCAGCAGACGAAGAAGACGACTACGTCTCTCTGCACGCGTATGCTGCTTTCAAAATGGGATACTGCGTCTCGGTACTCCGGTCCGAGGAAGAGTTCAACCGCGTACTGAAGGACGCGAATACTCCGCTGAACCTTGTCATTAGCGACTGGGATCTCGCCTATGCGGACCATGAGGAAGTGAATTCGGTGGAATCTCAAAGGGACAGCACCGAATTACTCGAGCGTGTTGAGTTCGACCCGGATGATTCCACAGGGCGGCGAGAAAATCGTCTTAAACGCGACAAGATCTCGGTTCTAGTCGTCTCAACGTACAGCTCTAAAAGGCTGACGACTTTCTTGGCTCGGGATAAAGAGCGCCGCATCGTGCTTGGGAAGCCACATTCCGGCGTTCACTCGGTGAAGTCGCATATTGAGCAGATTACACAGCGCACTGACCTGGAGGTATTAAAGAGGGTCAGCGGTCAACTTTCCGCGGACGCTTTAGCCCCGGATCAGCGCCCTCGCGCGGAGGTCTCACAAAGCGGGGACAGCGGCCGGACTTCCAGTGACGTGGAGCCACAGGCTGCGACGAGAAACCATAGCCTCCCTTACGCGCGCAGCGTCGTCACAAACCATTTATTGCAGCGAGCTAGAGATATACAAATGGACAGCAGTAGGCCGGTCGATGATGGCGTACTGCAAGCCGTCCTCGCGCTGGAGGCTAAGGAGTTGTTAGGGGAACTTTCCCGAACGACTGCCTACGATGCGCTTCGCCTCCAAATCGAGGGTGAACTCCTAGCGGAACTCTCGTGGTTCGGCGTCGACTTTCAAGACGAGGTAAAACGGCGGATCAAAGGTGTAACAGAAGAAGCGGATAGATTGCTTCAGCATGAAGCGAAGATGGGCGCTGAAGTCTCCGCGCTTGAAAGATCGCGGGACAGCTTCCTTTACGGTTTGATCGATAACCTTCGCCGTCGGTACAGTAACAGCGGACAAATTGTCGCATCGGAACACTGTTTGCGAGAGATCAACAATCTCGAGGCTCAAATTCGGAAATCGAGCGTCGCCGCAGTGGGAGCAGAGGGCCGTCTGCCTCGTCTTTGGAATTGGCTGATTTCTTGGTTTTGGGAGTACGTTCGGTGGGCGACTGACCACGGTACAAGCGTTGGGGCAGTCATCAAAGCAAACAGTTTGGTGATAGGCTGTTCCACTCTCGTCTATTGTGCGCTCCTTTTCAGCTATAACCCTTTGCCTGATGTGGGCGTTTGGCAACAGCTCGGCCTTGCATCGGGTCACTCTCTATTCACTTTCGCTGAACTTCAGCCAGGGGTACAAGAATTCGACCTAGCGATGATCGGCAACAAGTTGGGGCCTACCGCCGTTTTCCTTTACCGTCTTGCGCTATTGATAGAGATCGGCTTTGCATACCTCAACCTCGGCCTGATGATTTCGGTGTTGTATCGTCGACTAATGAGAACTGGCGCCTGAACGAGATCCACCTCTTTATCACTTCGGATCTAGCTCACTTCCTGAGGTGGCGCCGGGGCGTAGTTGTGCCATCAAGCACCGGCATCTCAAAGCGACGCTGATGCTCGATCGCGTATGCTAGCATTGGTAGCTAAAACGATACTGGGCTTAGGTGGCAAGGCTTTGTCACCCGCGCGAAGCTATTGAAAACACTGACCGAGACTTTGGAGAGCAGAATGCACTTGACAGGGGGATTCGTATCCGACAGTTTAACAAAACTGATCACGAATGTGGGAGGAACGTTCATGTGCTCTGTCCTTCGAAACATTGGTTGTGCTTTGGCGATTGTTGCTCTAGTTTCCTGCGCCTCCTTTGGCGGAAGGAAGATTCTCGTTGAGTTTCGAAACGCTGAAGGCATTCGGGGCGGTGAGGCGGTGTACTTGGCTGGTGTAAAAGTTGGGAAAGTCACGGACGAACCCTCGGTGGCGAATGGGAAGGCGCGTGTCCCGGTCCACATCGAATCTAAACATAAGGATGGCATCCCGGCAGGTACTGTATTCCTTATCATGGCCGACCCCAACGATTCCAAAGTGCAATGTCTGATCGGATACGCTCTAGGTTCGGTATCTCCACCGGCCGGAGGCGCAGAGGTCTTGTATGTTGGGGCAAGCAACAAAGCCGAGCTCGTCCTGATGTTGGGCACGGAGAAAGCAAGCAAACTCTGGGAGGAATTCACGAAATGATGCGCTTCCGACTTCGCACTGCAGGTGTTCGGCTACTTATGGTTGCTCTGTGCGGACTGACGGGCGGCCTCTCAGTCGTTATGGCCCAACCTGCACCTCAAGCCCCGGCGAGGACGCAGATCGACCTGATCTTGATCGTGGATACCTCGGCCTCCATGGTTGGCAAAGCTGGGGGCCAAAACATTTTCCCCGAAGTAAAGAAGGCATTGAAGGATTTGGTGAGCGCTAGTAACCCAGGCGACAACATCCTTCTGATTCCGTACGACGCTGATGTCCGGTCCCGCCCGACTGCGGCCATTTACGGGCAACAAGACAAAGACTCTATTCACGGCGAGATCGACGAAATGAAGGCTGCAGGGCCATGGACGTACACTGCAGCCGCGCTACAGAAGGGCTTGGAGGAAGCCAAGAGGCTCGACGAAGCTCAAGGTACCAACAAGCACGCGAAGGTCGTGGTGCTGCTGACTGATGGATTGAACGATCCACCACCCGCGGTCCGGGGGTCTGCTTCCGAGGTTCGTCTTAGCGAAGTGGCTCGCCGTTTCCAAGGTATGCCGTGGTTCGTGTGGCAAGTTCAGCTCGGTCCCAAAATCGACGGCGGCGTGGACGAGGCTTTTCGATCAGCCGAATTTCCGAATTATAGACCTGTGCGAACTGCGGCCGCCGACCTCAGCAAGGTTAGGGCCGAGATTCTGAAAGAGGTTGAAGCTGAAAAAGCTCGTCAGGCAGCGGAACGGGCGGAAGCACAAAAGCGTAGCACATCTGCCCCAGCTGACGACGGAAAGCGCCAGGTAAAGGAAGAAGCGGAGCCCCAGATGAAATGGCAAGCCCTTCTGCTGTGGGGGGCGGTGGCCGTTGGCATTGTTTTGATGGGGATCGCTATCGTGATGCTCCGACGCCGGCCAAGACCTCACGGAGCTCTGCAATACTGGAAGCCCGGCGAGGCACCCCGCACCTTCGACCTTGCTGCGGCAGGCAAGAGGCGACTTCGGATTGGTCCGCCCACAGGCGACCTTGTCTTGACGGACGTTGGAGAACATGGGCTGATCTTGACCGCCGCGCGCATCGAAGGGCAAGTACTTTGTGTTATCGAGGCGGAGGACGGGGTAAGCCTGAAGTTCCAAGGAAAGCCGGTAATCCGCCTGGAACTGCATGATCGGGATCAGTTTCAGGTGGGCACTTATAGTTTGCAGTATGAGGGCGAGGTCGGTTCGCGAGTTGGATGAGCCGCCCGCCAACTCGGTCCTGAGAGGGAATGAATAATTATGACGGACACGAAGCTAGAAACTGAAGCAGCAAACATCGACTTGACCGAGGGCCTGGGGCAACCGGAGGAACTGGGGGCGACGGTGGATGTCGACCCCACGCGAGCGGCGGCGAAAGCCGGTGACGTTGGTGGTGTTCAATTCCGTCCAGCAATCTTGATCGGTCTAGGTGGCACCGGCGTTGCGTGCGTGCGAAGGGCCAAACAAAAAATCCTAAGCCGCGTTGGGAAACTACCTACCGTGGCGTACGTGTATGTTGACGCAGACGAAGGGTCATTCCTAAACGCCCCCGGCCTTGCGCCTGTCGAACAGAATGAGCAGTGCTTCATCGGCGGCGACCAACTGCGGCCCCTGCTCGACCAACCAGACGCCCACCGCTGGCTACTCGACCAGATTCCGGGCAAACTTGGATCCGCGTACTATGAAAAGGCGGTCAAGGGCGATGGTTGCGGGCAAATCCGTACGGTCGGGCGCATCGCGGTTTTGGCCTCAATGTTGAATGTGAAGACTGCGTTCACGGCCGCCGTGAACCGAGTCGAGACACTTGTTTCGGGATTGAGCACCAAGCTCAGGGCGGCGAATCAAACGGCCACGGTAGTTGTGGAGCCGGTGGTATACATAGTGTGCTCGCTGGCGGGAGGAACCGGCAGCGGCGCTTATATGGACGCCGCTCTACTTGCGCGATCTCTCACTAAGCAACGGGCAAAAATGGTCGGCATCTTTGTTTTGCCAGATGCGTTCGATGAAAAGGTTCAGGGCGATGAGTCGCAGCTTAGGATCATGCGCGCAAATGCCTACGCGGCGTTGATGGAGCTGCAAGTGCTCCAAGACATGCGCGACGACCTCCGGCTTGAATCGATCATCAACTCCGAAGGCGAAACGCTGAGTCTTCCGAGCGGCCGCCAACTCTTCGATCTCTGTTATCTGATCGATTATAAGAATGAAAGTCATAAGTCGTTTTCTCAGACAGAAGACGCCTACGAACTAGTAGCCCGCCTGTTGTTGCATGAAAACGCGACTCCGTTCAGCGTCAATGCGCACAGCGTCGAGCGCAACCTAAACACCCTTAGAGGCGTAGCCCGTTGCCCTGAGACGCAGTTGCCCCGCAACTTCAGTACGTTTGCGAACACGAGGCTGGGCTTCCCGATTGAGACGTTGACCCGCTACTGCGCGTGGTCGACGCTTCGCGAACTCATCGAGGACGGAATCCTGAAGACCCAGCTGCAAACCGCAAAGCGGGCAGAGGAGGTGCAGACGTTCTTAACGACGCACCAGTTGGACGAACAAGGGCCTGTCGACCAAGTGCTGAACCGTCTTCTCCAGCATCCCCAAAAGCAGACACTCATTAGCGAAGCGAGCGAAGGCGTAGGTAGATCTTTCGGCAAAGACAAGTCGACACGCGATTTCGTGAGTGTGATCCGGCAAAAGCTGGATACGTTCAAGCAACAGAGCCTCCCGGCCGCCGAGTCAGCTGTTACCGCAAATGTGGCCTTTTACCTGGGGAAAGCCACCGTATTGGAGAATCCGCTCAAGGATTGGTTGGGGGAATTGTTGAATGACTGCCTAGCAAGGGTGGGCGCCCGCGGCTGCGCGAGCGTTCTCGAAGAGCTAATAACAAGGGCAACCGCGCTTCGTGGTGAGATGCTCACTGAAAGTAGCACCTGGACAGAGAGCGAAGGCAAGGCTAGAACGAAAGTGATGGACGAGGCGCTGGCCGCGTTGGGCGGCATGAGTCGCGTCAAAGCTTTGGTGAGCAGCAAGGACGAGAGACTAAAGGCGGAAGCAATCGGGGCCTTCCAGGCTATTGCGCGCGAGGAACTCCGAACCGTTGCCCGGAACGCTGCGGTCAGGGTCTATGATGAGCTGATTTCGCTTGCCACGGCTCGGAAGCAAGCCGTCGACAGCTTCGTATCCACCTGCGAGACATTGGGTAAGACGCTGAATAGTCGATTGAACACTCTTCGGGTGGAACGCCGAAGGGAGACCTCCAATTTCGTGGTGGAAATGGACGTTACAGACCGCGGGTTTCTGGAAGAGTACTATCACGCGAATCGAGTGCCGCCATCGAGACTGCTAAAGGCCGCGAAAGAGGCAGCTGGCATTGATCGGCCATACTATTTGAGCCTCCTGTCGATGAACACAGATGGCTTGGTGAAGGAATTTGGCCAGAGAGCGGCTGATCTCTATTTCCCAAAGATCAAGAGCCTCAGCGTCGTGGAACACATCTCCTCGAAGGCGGACAAGAACAGTTCGCTAACGGTCAAGCTCGGTGAGTTGTTTGAGATGTGCCAGCCCTTCTGGAACACTAGGCTGCCCCAGGTCAATATGCAATACGATCAATACATTGCGCTTGGCTGTATGCCGCAAACGTCTGACTCTGCTGACGCTGGGGGATTTCCGCCCGACGTACGCCGGTGGGCGAGTCTATACACCAAGGCGACTCGTGGCGGCGTCGCGGCACCGGCGACCCTTGTTTCCACAAGTGCACCATACGAGCTCGAGCTGGTCCGATACACTCACGGGGCGCGTGCGTGGTATTTGAGCGATGCTGCCGATTGGAAGGACAAGTACGAGCAGACGGCGAAACAGAAGGCGTTTCCGCTGCTGCTGAATAAGAGCTTGCCCAACATTCCAGACCTATTTCCCGATAAGAAAAGAATCGCTCGCCAGGTCTTTGCGATCGCCATGGCCTTTGGATTTGTTGCAAAACGAGGTGACTACTATTACATGAACCTTGAAGGCGGTCCGGACGAAACGGACGGTGCCTACACAGTTCCAATGGACACGGAATGGCAAACCGCCTTCGGTCCATCGGCTGAGAGAAAGATCCCTGGCGAGTCCGGCCCTATCGCGTTCCAGTTCAAGAAAAGGAAGCCCAAGGAAGCCCTTCTCCTTGCCCAAGGACGAACTCAGGCATGCTCTAGGCTCGGGCAAGAGTCCAAGAAGATCGAGTTGATTCTCGCTGGTCTGTCAGAGTACGTGAGGGCGGTTGGCTCGGAAACGGTGAAGACACTGCTATCTTCCTACGAGGCCTACCTTGATGATTTCAAGGCCGACAAACTGGGTAAGCAGATCGAACAAGAACGCGAGTCGATCATAGACTATCGGAAGAACCTGGAATAGCTGGAGTACCGGGACATCAGCATGGTGGGTTTCGATGACGTATCTCCTCATTCCACGCGTATCGCCAATCTCACCTTCGTGGTGGGAATTGGATCGCTTGGTACTCGTGTAGTCTCGGAACTCAAAGGCCTACTTGCGACAGCAGAAGAAGGACATCGCAGGGCAGTCGCTTCCTGGTGCTGCACAGACAAAGATTCCAGCCTCACGGAAATTGCCCAGCACTTTCTCTCGAACAAGAACCTCGATCTGCTTGAACAGATGGGGTACCAGATACCTGGTCGCGGTGTGGGCCAACCTCCGAGGTTGAGTGTGGCTTTCGTTGTGGACTTGGACGATGCGCAGACGCCCCAGTTCTTGGAGAAAGCTCGTAAAGATCTCAGGCCCCTCTGCGACACGACGATGGTGGCGATTGTAGCACTTGGTGATGGTCCGACCGCCAAAATCATCTCCCATGACGTCATTTCCAAGCACCCCTGGAATTGTGCGATTCCAATTCCCACACAGGATCGTGTCGCTGGCGTGCGATCGGCAAGTGACATCGTTGCCACGGTGGCGCGGCTTGTATTCCTTCTTTCCGTTGCCGATCAACCGCACTTCGGCTCGAAGATTCTCGGGCATGTCAGTCCCTCTTCAGTTTCCGGCACATCGATCACGAACATAGGGGGTGCATTTCTGGACTGTGGCCTCGAAGACCTGCTGGACGCGTTATCAGGCCCAGTAGCGGGTAAACTCCTAGAACGCCAATTCAAGGACGCGAAGACCTTTCAACCGTCGGCGGCTTTTGACGATGTGAGGCGCGCTAAAATTCTTGAGCTGGTGAAACCGGAGGCCCTGGCTCGAAAGCTGCTGGCAAGGACTCCGTTTACACTGTCCGCGGATCAAGGCGGGGTGTGGAACATTGGCCTTCCATCGGGCATTATTACGGCGGAACTCGAACGTGTTCCCAGACGTCGATGGGTCGCCGTGTTGCTGAAACTCCGAGATCTATTTGATTTCACGAAGGCTCGGCGATGGCGTGAGGCGATTGAGGCTTCTGAGTCCGAAATCTTGGATTCACTCGACACCGCGATCAAGGAGGACGTGAGACAGCTGCATCATTATGAACGCGGACCTGATCGCCTGCTGGTATGGGCATCGTTGGCACAGGCCGTGCTCGAAGTCCAGCCAGACATCGCCCGGCCGGCGAACGCTGACTTCGACCGGGCCGTTGAAGGGCTTCGAGAGGAGATCCGAAATGCGCCGAATGCGATTGCAATCTGGGTTCGCGTGGCGCTCCTGGCTTGGCTTGGCGCGGAAGGAATGCGCTATCACGCGGCCCTGCTCTTAAGCAATACTCTCGGCTGGGTGGTTTTCGGGGTTGCGCTGGTTGTTGCCACGGCCCTAGGATTTCGCCTGCTCGAACGCGCTCATCGGGGGCTCTACTCTGCGCTTCGTGCGGCCCAAGAAGCACTGATGCTGAGATATGAAGCACAAACCAGGGATAACCTAATCCTTGTTCTGGACCGCGTGCGCAGTCACCTCTTGGCTGGTGTCAGAGACGAGGTTCATAGGCTGCAGACCCAGGTTGGGATCGCTTCTACAATCGCCATCTCAATGGCGGGGGACTTTGGGGCCGATGCTATGGCCGATCTCGTTAACGTCGAACGACTCGTACCAGTTGCTCTCCGGGCGAGTTTGCTCGATTCCTTAAACCTCCCGTTTGCGACGCTGCAGTCCAAAGCCGCAGGGGATGGAAAGTTTGTCCCTGATCCGATTGATGGGGAAGATTGCATGGCACAGACGGTATCGGGCCTTCGAGAGTTTGCAAAGAAGCACCTCGAATCGCGTATGGACGCTTTGAGCCTCCTGCGTCTAATCGAGTTTCGCGATCAAAAAGAACACGGCTTCTTGAACAGGATTGTTCGCGACCTTGACCGGCGGGCGACGGCGCTTGCCGGACGCGCTCCCCTCCGTTCAACCTGGCACGGCCCTGCGGAAGTTCTTATTCGCTTTCAAGACAGAATTGTTGGACTGGACTCAGCCGCTATCGAAGTGCCCGAGAGTTTTGCAATGCTGGGCTGCCTCAAGGTCGGCTCCAGCGTCACCTTGCCGCACGGGGAGGCAGGATGAGATTCGCGCGGATAGCCGCCGCTTTCATTCTCCTGGGAGCGGTTCTGACACCTGCGAAGTATACCTTGCGCTACCTCTGGGGAGTATCTGGAAGAGAGGGTATTCTCGAATCACTCCTTGCTGGATTGACATACCTATTGATCCTGATGTCCTCCTATGCGGTAGTAGCCACCGTACTGTGGTTGGCTCGTCGCCTGCTGGTGTTTGCCGACGCTTGGGTGGGACTCGGCTTTGCTGACATGGATGTCGGAGTACGCGGAGGATGGCCCTACCGATGGTTCCTGCTGCTAGGGATCACGCTAGTCGTTGGCGCAACCCTCGGAAGTCATGGAGAGTGGATCAACGGTCTTGTCGAAGCGCTTGCAGCGAGTACCGCGGTCTTACTCGCGCTGGTCGGACCCCCGCCGTTGCCCAATCCAATCGATGAATACGACCCGCTGCCTTTCCCGTCGCCTGCACCTATCCCGGAGCCGACGCCAATGCCGCAACCGCCTTCCCCTGCAGACCTGATCCCGCTTACGATGTCGTGGTTTTTTAGAAAAGAGCCGGGAGCGTTGGGGTTACCGGCAACGGGCTACGAAATCCGAGTGCAGGCGTCCAAGAGCAGGTACGAGATGCTTCTTTCTAAGGATCACAGCGTTAGGGCAGTCGGCGATTACGGACGTTTCGTTCGCGACGGCCTCACGCCCGAGATTGACGAAACGGCTCATCAGCTAAGGCAGATTACCGAAAGGGATCGCCTCCATACTATCTCTGAAATAAATAACGTCCTGGCGCTTGCCCAACGGTTCCGATACGCCTTGGATCACGAAGACAAGGGCGTACCAGAATACCCAAAGTATCCATTAGAGACGATGGTCGAAGATCGCGGCGACTGCGAGGACCACGCCATTGTGGCGGCAGCGTGCTTGGTTAGATTAGGTTACGAGGTGCGCTTGGTCTCCCTGGAGTATGGCTCTGGGCCAGGTCATATGGCTCTTGCCGTCGGGGGTGCCGACGATTTGCCCAATGGGTTCGTACTTCGAGACCCAATCTCTGGCCAAAAGTTCTATTACTGCGAGGCAACCACGGACGCCGGCTCGCGCGATCCTCATGCTGTGGCTTTCAGGATGGGCGAGGTTCCCGAGCGAGATCGCCACGCAAAAATGGAACTTATTCTCTTATCTTAGTGCGACGAACATTTCCCATATGGATCACCCGTGACATCGGACCTAACCCTACGGACCCTTTCGCCTGGGTATCAGAAGGCGAGGCCCTGGAAAGAGCTGTCATCGCGTTCCGTGCGCTGCCATCGGGAGCCGCGCCGCCTCAGCCCGGAATCGCGTGTTCGGCCTGCCGAACTCTCTCAAGCCATGGCGAATGAATGGCCAGTGTTTGTACGCGCTGCCAGACTACCGGACAATCTCGTGATGGAATCAATTAACCTGACAGATACCAACGCTGATGCCAAACCAGTCGCGATCAACGACACCAACACCCGTCACTGTTGGCATCCCGTATCGCGATGAGGGTCAGGATTTTGCCCTTCTGGCAGGTGGGTTGTCCCAAGCATTGGACGCGCTACCTGTGGAGATTGCGAGGGAGGTTGTCTTTTGTGTCAACGGCTCGCCGGAGGGTTTTGCCAGGTATCTGGAAATGCTCGCAAAGGAATCTCCATTGGGTCATCACGGCGTGCGCGTCATCACATCGGCGGAGGGGAAACTGACTGCACAGCAAGCGATTGTGGATGCGCGCTCGCTGGCGGGCTATCTGGCTTTCGTGGATTCGGACGTGGTACTTGAAAGCAACGCTCTGCGTTGCCTGTGGGAGATCCTGGAATCCGACTCGGATTGCATGGTGTCGTATGGGCAGCCCGTGGCAGTTTTCCCTGAGAATTTCAACTGGGTTCATCTGCTGCTGCGCACGCACTACTCTCTTCGCGAGAGGGCGTACTGCAGAGTGTATTTCCACGGCCGAGCCTTCATGGTACGGCGCTGGTTTCTTGAACCACCAACTTCCGCGCAGGCTCAACATTCAGCGTCGGCAAAGCGGTTGCAACTCCACAGAGGACCACTGGTGGATGACATCGTCTTGAGCCGGATTGCAGTGGCGACTTGGGGGCCGGAATCGATTCGCGAAGTCCAGGAGGCTAATGTCTATTTCGATCCGCCAGACACATTGCGTGGACTCTATGCGGCACACCTTCGGGTGGCTCTGGAACTCCAGCGACTCGATCTCCTCTACCCTGGTCACTCCCATCTCCAGGAGCGCGTCTTCACTGCGAACTGGCGGCCTGAAGCCATTCAGCGATTCTCTCGCCGTTTAAGACTCCTTCATGCGTGCTATCGATTGCTCGAAGGATCGCTACGCCGTGCAGCCAGAATTCATGTTGCACTTGTGAAGGCGGGATTATTGAACCTGGACACTCTGTGGGTTTGCATCCCAGGAACCAAGAATTTCGCGCGCCATCGAAATTCGTGGCGCTCATTCAGGAGCGACGCCTGCCGTCCAAAGCCTCCTGAAAAAAGCTGAGCCATCGCCCTGCTTGGATCTCCTGCGTAAATCTCTTCGCTGTGGCCTGGCTGTTGCGAGAAAGGCGGGTATGCACTTCCGCGTTTCGCAATGCCAATTCAATGCAACCCGCAAGGCTAGCTGGATCTGCTGGCTCACACACCAGCGCATTATCTCCCGGCTCCACATAATCCGCAGTGCCTCCGATGTTGCTGGTAATCACGACCAAGCCCCGCGCCATCGCCTCCAGATTGCTGCAACCAAACGCTTCAGGTAGCACTGTAGGATATACGAAAACGCTTGAACGATCGAATAGCCCCACTACGCCATCGGTGCTTAGGCTACCGAGCCACCGGACTTGTTCGGCCACACCCATCCTGGCAGCGTGCGCATGTAGTGCATCGCGTTCAGGCCCATCACCCGCGACCGCCATGCTAACAACCAAATCGCAGTGGAATTTGAGCCACGAGACCGCATCGAGCGCTCCGTCCAGTCCCTTGCGACGGACCAGCCTGCCCGCATAGCACACGTCAAATGCTCTGCCGCTCGTCGTTGTAGGGCCGAAGAAGGCGGGGTGTATGCTCGCGTGTACAACTGGCCCAAGAACCGCGCCGGCATCCAACTCGAACAGACGCGAGAACTCGGTTCTCGCGTAATGGCTTGCGAATGTAAAGTGGGAGCACCTTTCCAAAAGCCGACGTTCTAAGCGTGCGGTCTTCAGATCCGGCGGCAACCCAAACACATTGAGCAAAATCGGGTCGCGAGTGGCGAGACCTGCCAGATCGAGAATGAAGGAAACAACCACCAGATCGAAGGAATGGTCGCGATAGAACTGCCTCGCTGCCACGTTGAAGGCGAGCGACTCTGGTGCGAGCTGATCGGAATCCCAGAGAGCTCTTGCAAAGTTATCGCCGTCGTCACGCGCGTGGGCATGACCTAGCGAAGTCATCGACATCTCCAGAACCCGCACCTTCGAAGACTTGAGCAGCGCATCCTCAAAAAGCCTCGTCCGCGAAGCTTGGCGGGTCAGGATCGTCACTTCGTGGCCACTCTCTGCCAGCAGCGAGATCAATTGCAGTGTGACGGTCTCGCCTCCGCCCGAAACGGATGAGAGCCTCGGGTCATGGAAAAGAATAGATGCCACAAGAAGAAAGACTACCGCAAACAAGAGATCTGATGGATGGTCCAGGCGCCGAGCTACGAAAGAGAGGATCGTTGATATTCCCAGGAACCACTCAGGCCGGCTACTCAATTCTGGAGTAGGCCCGTCGACAAGCTGCCAGCGACACGCTGCCAGTTGCCACAGCGTATCATCGGGAGGAGATGATATGACGACAAACCAAATACCCGAGAGCCAGAAGGAAGCGAATCGCGTGTCTACACTCGGAGCTAGCAAACGCGGCCGCAGCGGTGTAACGGCGCTCACAAAGTACGGTAGGCTTCTGATTTGACTGGCGATTTGACGCCGCCCGCCGGTATGCATTGGCAATCATTCTGGCGCAGGCGACGACGGATACATTCATGGTTGAACCGATCCAAGCCGTTTTGATTTCCGGGGAAATAGACGAAGCGCGGATGTACCACGCCTTGGGAGAGCTTGCAGACATCAGCGCTGCTCGGTCGCCTTACCAGAGTCCTGTTGTCGTTGTGGATAGTGACGGCGGCTCTGCGGAAAAAACGTACGCTTTCCTTGAACATATTTTTGAAGACGCCCCAGCTCGATCTGCCGCTGAGCAAGCGGATGTAAAAATATACAACGCGCAATCTGGAGCAGCAATCGTTGCTCTGTCGATCGGGCAACGACGGGTAATGGCGGCTGGTACACACCTTGGTTTCCATCTGCCGGTAGTGACTGTCAGATGGGACCAGGTCGACAGAGATGGGAGTATGTGGCGTGCCGAGGCGTGCGCCCGATACGTCGAACGAACTCTATCACTCATGAACCGCTACGGTGTGGACGGTCCAGAGCAGAGGTCGCAGATCTTTAGCACCGGGTGGCTGCGCCTATCGGCGGATGAATGCAGGAAGCGGGGACTCGTTGATGCACTTTTCCAGTCGGGATCCGGCGAAGCAAGTCGTACCGACGGTTCCGGCCAGGTCCCGGACGCTTCGGGCAATGGGATTCCGCCGATCCGGACTGTTTTGATATCGGGATTGTTGACCCGGGAAGTGCTAACCCGCATTCTGCTTGAAATGAGGGATCTCGCTGCTTCCTCTGACGAAGAGGTCATTTTCCTTGTGGATAGTTCCGAAGGGGAGATGTTCGCGATTGATTCGTTCCTGGAATCCGTGCAGCAGGAATCAGGTCTCCGCCGTATTGCTGAGAGGGCCAGCGTGAAGATTTACAAAGCGCAGGCGGGTGCCGCTCTTCTGGCGTTCTCTTTAGGCTGTCGGCACGAACTCGCGCGCGATACCAAGGTCGCATTCACCTTAGGGAGCCTGACGATACAATCAGGTAACCCTGATCATGTTGATTCGGACTGGCGGATTTCTTCCCAATTGATGACGCCGTGGCTGAAGCACCGAAGCATGGTTTACGAGCTTGTGGAACGGCGCGGGTTGAGCGATCTAACCACTATGCTGTTGGCCGCAGGTCGGATTGAATTGCCCGCAGAGGAGTGCCTTAAACGGGGTCTGGTGGCACGCCTATTTTGAGCTTGGCGCTCGACGCAGGGCTGCCGAAAAAGGAGATGGCTTGTGAGCATTCGCTGCCGCCTGAAGAACTTCCTCACTGGGAAAGATGTAGTTGTGATCGTAAAGTTCTCCCGAGCGTGCGCGCAGGGAAAGTACGTCTTTGGGCGACACTTCGCAGAGGAGAACCTCTTGGCCCTTGTCTGTGATGCCGATATCCCGTTCCATCCCGCAATTGTCAAGAAGTATCGTCTTATTCCGTTTGGCGGTGGATAGGCGAACAAGCGAAAATGAGATGGTGCAACCTGGTTCCAACCGCATTACCAGCAGGGATGGCGTGAACACGACGCGGCTATTTTTCGAGCACCATGCTTGCACGTTTCAGGAGATCGGCCAGCAGCACGATTTCGGCAAGGATGCGTACGTTGACCTTGCGGACAAGGCCGGGATCACGCCGCTGTGCGTGGCGCTCCAGATAAAGTCCGGTATATCGTACCGTACCTCCAAGCGCGACTACGTGGTGCCGGTGACGCATCATGCGGACCTGTGGCGACGGTCCACGGTTCCCGTCTTCGGCATCGTGCATGACCCTGATGATTCGCAGCTTCGGTGGATCGATCTGACGGGCTACCTCCGGGCGCATCCGCAGCAGACGGGTGGGAGCGTCCCTGTTGTCGGACGCCACACGCTCGACGAACTGAGTTTACGCGGAGCGTTTACCGCCGCCGTGAGAACGTATGCCGCGCGCGGCACGACCGATCTCGTACTGAACCTCCTATCACCCGATCCCTTCCAGACCGGCGCGGTCTACGATGCGTGGGCCCTCAGTCGCTCGGATCCCAAGTACCTCTTGTTCCTGCGACGGTTCCTTATGGACTTGCACTCCGAGGCAACCCGGCGAGCGATCTGGCTCTTATCTCACGTCGCCTCGCACCCGAATATCTTCTTCACCAAGGACACCTGGATGAAACCGGAAGCCGAAGGACTCCTCCTACCCTCATTCCGCTGGTCACCGGAAGAACTCGCGCACATGCTTCGGGCAGTCGATCACTCTGACTACGGCCAGGGCACGCTCGGGGAATGCCTCGACGTGCTGCTCTACCAAGACCCGAACATCGTCAGGAAACTCCATCTAGTGATCACCCTGCTCCTCAATGACCCCGACCAAACGCAAGCGGTCAGGGCAGCAACGCTCGCGCTCACCCACTCGAAAGATCAGAAAACAGAATGTGCGCTGCTCATCAGCGACTTCCCCGCGCTGATGGAACACGAATGGTTCCAAGAAATCGCAGCAGCCCTCGAAGAATCTTCGGAAGGCTTCGCCCTCTATTGACCATTCAGCCCGATTCGCTCGGGCGGCATTCTATGAAAAGGATGCGAGCTTGAAGTCCTTGCGCGCTGCCTCATCGACGGCTTCGATGGACTGTGCAAGATACTCGAATCGTTTCAGGAACTCATCGAGCGTCATGCGGTATTCGTCGTTGAGCTTTTCGGTAGGGAACGATTGTCGGAACTTCTCGTCAATAATTCCATTCTGATGTGTGTAGAGGTGTCGGATCTGCAGAATCCTTTTCGATCTCGGTTTCCCCAGATTGTTGCAATCGTTAAAATTCGGCGAAACGATGGAGTCTTGGAGGCGACGAGGCTCCCCGGCAAGCAGATGTGCAGCTTCCAAGCGACACGACAAATCGGCTACTTAAACGACACGAATCGACATGAAGGATTTCAGCACGTCCTCGCTCCTTCCTGTCGCCCGAAGTGAATCTCTTCGGCTGTCCAGCGTGATACGCTTGGATACGGTTCGATCCGGGTATGGCCGAAACGAAATATTACACGCTTATGGAGGCTGCGGAGAAGATTGGCGTTGCGCCGATCACGTTGAAGCGGTGGCTTCTCACGGCGAAGGTCGATGAGGTGACTCGCGACAGAAACAACTGGCGTCGTTTCACGGACGCTGATGTGCGCCGGATCAAGGGGTTTGCTGACAAGACAACCCCGCCGATTGGGAAGCGGAAATGATGGCAAGCAAAGCATCGCCGAAAAGTAGGCCTGTTGTTGAAGAAGTTGTCCTTCGGCCGGGGACGTTCGCTCCTTACGTCGAACATCTCGCGACGCTGCTTAGGGCTACCGCCTGCGACGGTGCTGACGCACGCAAAGCGGAACTCGCGTCTGCCCTGGACGGTCAACCCGGTCGACAGTTGCGCAAGCTCTATACGATCGATGCGCTGCGGGAGACCGGCACATACTTCACTGGATCAGCATTGGCCAACCGCCTCGTCACAGCATTGGCCAGCGTTCTTCCCACTGCCCAACGCGTAGTGGATCCGGCATGCGGAGCCGGCGATCTCCTCGTAGCGTGTGCCCGTCACCTGCCGCTGAAGGCAGACGTCTCCGAGACGCTGAAGGACTGGGGCGAGCGGCTCACAGGTTTCGACATAAACTCCGCTTTCGTCGAGGCTACTCGTTATCGTTTGGCGCTCCTTGCGCTCGAACGCACGCAAACCTCCCCACGGGAGATCCGTAACGCCCTGCCACTCGAGAAGATTTTCTCGAACATCCAATCACGCTCGGGCTTGTCCGCATGGCAGATCCAGGATTCGCCGGCGGTCATCGTGGTAAATCCTCCGTTCTCCTACGGTGTTGCCGAAAAGAATTGCACCTGGGCAAATGGCCGCGTCTCGCAAGCTGCGACTTTCATGGATACGTGTCTAGGCAACGCAGCGCGAGGCACCAGGATTCTTGCGATCCTCCCGGACGTCCTACGCACCGGCAGTCGCTATGAAAAATGGCGACAAATGATCACCGGAAAGGCGACCGTGCACTCCGTGGAGATCGTCGGCCAGTTTGACGAGCTGACCGAGATCAGCGTCTTTCTCCTGGAACTCGAAGTCGGCGAGGGAACTGCGACGAAGACGGCATGGGCGCATCCGAAGAACCCCAGCGCGCGCACCGTGAATGATCTCTTCGATGTCCACGTTGGTCCGGTCGTCCCGTTCCGGCTCGATGGCAAGGGTCGCTGGTGCACGTACGTCCATTCGGAGCAACTGCCTCCGTGGGAGACGGTGCGCAAGATCGACCAGCGTATTCGCTTCAAGGGCACGACGTACAAACCACCTTTCGTAGCTATCCGTCGAACCTCGAAAGCAGATTACCAAGTACGCTGTATCGGAACGCTTGTCACAGGTGACACGCCTATCGCCGTTGAGAACCATCTCCTCATTGCGATGCCGCGTGATAAACGCGTTGGCATCTGCAAGCAACTCCTCGACGTGCTCAAGCGTGAGTCCACATCAACCTGGATGAATGAACGCATTCGCTGCCGTCACCTCACCGTAGGATCCGTTGGTGAGCTTCCTTGGCCGGAGGGCGAAACAGATGCCTGACAACAAGGCGCGCTTCCGGTTTTCCACCGATATCCTGCGCCGACTCGGCGAGGAACTGAACCCGAGCCTTGAGCACGGGATCGTTGAACTCGCGAAGAACTCCTACGATGCGGACGCAACGAAATTCACTGTCGTCTTAGCTAACGCCGACAAACCAGGGGGCTCCGTCGTCATTTCCGATAACGGAACGGGCATGACGCCCGCTGATATACGAGATGGGTGGCTCGTGCTCGGGCAATCTCGCAAGAGCTCGATCAAGCGAACCCCTGGCGGACGTATTCCTGCCGGCTATAAAGGTCTCGGCCGTCTCGCGGCGCTACGCCTTGGTAGCGTCGCCAGCGTGAAAACTCGGCCGAGGACTCCAAGTGATGCTGAGTACCACATCAACATCAACTGGAAAGATTTTGATACGGCGACGCTCGTTGAGCAAGTTGACTTACTCATAGACGAGCGAAAGCGTAGGTCGGGTTCGACGACGGGAACTGACATTACCATTACAAGACTGCGGGCAGGAGTGTCGAGAGCCGAGGTGCGGCGGCTGGCCCGCGAACTCATTCTGCTCGCTGATCCGTTTGGGCAAACAAAGAATTCATTCACGCCTGTGCTAGTAGCACCAGAATTCGACGACATAGCGAAAATCGTAGAAACGGGATACCTCGTAGATGCCGACTTCCACCTCAAGGCGTCAGTCGCTCCCAACGGGCGCGCTTCAGCCGCCGTGCTGGACTGGAAGGGAAAAGAGCTCTTCAAGGCCAACCACAAGCAACTCGCCGAGCGTCGTGAAGGTGCACCGTACGGTTGCCCTCCGGCGACTTTCGACTTCTGGGCCTTCCTACTCAAAGCGGAAACATTCCTCGGCAGAAACTCAAAGATCCAAGACGTCCGCGCATGGCTCGACGCAGTCGGCGGCGTGCATCTCTACCAGAACGAACTACGCGTCAGCCCCTACGGAAATCCCGGCAACGACTGGCTCGACATCAACCTCCGGCGTGCCCAAAGCCCGGAAGAGCGGCCATCAACGAACAATTCCATCGGCAAGATCTCCGTCCTGGACGAGAACTTCAAGCTCATCCAAAAGACAGATCGCTCCGGTTTCATCGAGACAGAAGCATTCAAGCAACTTCGCGAGTTCGCTCAAGACGCTTTGGAATGGATGGCCCGTGAGCGCCTAGCGGTCGCGAACAAGCGTCGGGAGCAAGAACGGAAACAAGCACCAGAAAAGGCGGATAAGGCAAAGGCGGTCCTAGAGAAGGCGATCAGTGCTGCGCCGAAGCCTGCACAGGCGAGACTGCGCAAGGCGATGCAGGCATACGACAGCCAGAAGGAAAAGGAAGTCGGCGTGCTGCGCAAGGAAGTCCAGCTCTATCGCACGCTCAGCACCGCCGGGATCACCGCCGCGACCTTTGCGCATGAATCGAGCGGCAATCCGATCAAAGTCATCCAACAGTCCATCAACGCCATTCAGCGCCGAGGCAAGCAACAATTCGAAGCGCAGTATGACACCAGCTTCGCGAAGCCTGTCGATGCGATCATCCGCTCCATCGATACCCTTGGCGTTTTGAGCACAGCCACGCTCAGCTTGATCGACCACGACAAACGACGCATGAGCCGCGTAGATCTTCACCATGTCATCAACAATGTCGTAAAGATGTTCGACCCCTTCTTCAAGGGCCGGGACGTGGAGTTGAAGTTAAATCTTGATGCAGGATCACCGTTCATTCGTGGCAGCGAGGCCGCATTCGAATCGATTCTAACGAACTTGATCAACAACAGCGTCTCAGCTTTCGAGCTCGATGGGACAAAAAATCGGACGCTCAGAATCTCAACAACGATCGAGGATGATACCTTTACGCTTGCCGTGGCCGACAACGGACCCGGTATCACGGGGATCGCCAAGCGCAATATCTGGCTTCCCGGCCAGACGACCAAACCACATGGGACCGGTCTGGGACTGACGATTGTTCGTGATACCGTGATCGATCTGAGCGGGAGCGTCGATGCCGATGAGCATTGCGACCTTGGCGGCGCGGAGATACTCGTGAGCATCCCACTGGTGGGGAAATAATACCGTGGCGATCACCATAGCAAAGCGGTCGATCCAGAAGATCTCAATCATCGACGATCAAGCCCCCGTACGCGAGAGCTACGAACTCTCCGTGGAAGATCTGGGCCTAGAGTCCGTGTCCGAGAGTGGGCCACTCGATGAGGAGCTCCCGAACTGCGTCAAGGCAGTGAGTCAACGAGCAGACGCGGCCATCTGCGACTACAACCTCAAGGTGAAGGCATACTCCAGCTTCAACGGCGCAGAGCTTGCCGCAGAATTCTATAAGATGCAATTCCCCGCTGTCCTCTGCACCAAGTGGCACACGGCAGTGATCGATGAGATGCGACAGTACTTGCGCTTCATTCCGTCCCTAATTGATCCCTCCAAGCTCGATCCCACCACCATCAAGACCGGCATCGAATCCTGCATTCGCGAATTCGACGGCGACTATCGGCCGGTTCGCCGCCCGTGGCGCGCACTGGTACGGGTCGAAGATATTCGCAAGACTGATCAGGGGAGCGAGTATGCCTACGTCGTGGTTCCGGCATGGAACTCCAACGAAGTCGTGAAATTGCCCGCGAACTTGATTCCACCGGAGATTCTCAAGAAGCTCAGCGCTGGAAGCCGACTCCATGCGAAGGTAAACCTTGGCGCGGCCGGCAACGAAGAACTCTTCTTTGAGGCGTGGGAGCTCTGACAATGGCTGCGCTCGCGGTGCCGTCGCTGACCGTTTTGGACGTTGGACACGGGAGTTGCGCGATACTCGCGGAGGCCGCGCGCATTGTCGTCTTCGACGCCGGCCCCAAGAGCGGCCTCCTCGAATTCCTCCTCCAACATCAGATCAACACCATCGACCTCGTGATGATTTCGCACGCAGACAGGGATCATATCGAGGGACTTATCGCGATCTTAGGCACGAATGCCATCGCCGTGAAGTTGGTCCGCCTCAACACGGATTCGCTTAAGGGCAGCGACATCTGGGACGACCTACTCTTCGAACTCGACTCTCTCCAAAAGCAAGGCAAGACCGACTTCTCTCCCGCGCTCACCGAAGCTGATAGCGGGAAGTTCAATTCTGCAGAAGTTGCGATAGAGATCATTGGCCCGAGCACGTACCTTGCCGCGAAAGGTCCCAGCGGGAAGGATACCTACGATCGACGGATCACGACCAACTCGATTAGCGCCGTTATTCGGGTACTCTACAAAGGGTCGCCCGTGGCGCTCCTCACCGGCGATATGGATCTGATCGGTCTCGACGAGATCCTGCGAGGCGGCAAGGACATGACGGCCCCGATACTGGTGTTCCCCCATCACGGCGGGCACGCTGGCACCGACATGGCCGCATTTTCTGAAAAGCTCTATCAGTTGGTCAAGCCAGAACAGGTCCTCTTCTCTATCGGGCGCGGCCGGTACGGAACACCCGTTCCGGAGGTAGTCGACAAGGCACGAAACTTGAACGCACAAGTGAAGATCTCCTGCACTCAACTCTCGGAACACTGCGCCACGACCGTGCCGACAACAGACCACACCCATATCAGCTCGGTATTCGCGAACGGGAGGGACACACGGCGCTGCTGCGCCGGATCGATCACAGCATCGCTGACCGCCAGTACTGCCGACTTTCCGATGTGGAAAGAGCACCAGGAATTCATCACGACATCCGCGCCCGGCGCTCTCTGCCGCCGCTGATGTGTACGAGAGAATTATTCTTCTAGAGATTCGAATGGCTGTTGAGGCCGCTTGGGTTCACTGTTGAGCGAAGAGCAGATTCCCCAGATTGTTGTAATTGTTAGGATTCGGCGAAAAACGATGGAGCCATTGGAGTCGATTCCGGTCCCTTGGGCGCAGGGTCGCGATTCAAGAGCATAGATCAGCCTTCGATGAAAAGTGCCCGCCCATTTGAGCCGCACCCACACCCTCCAAAAACCCTCCATTAACGTGCATTTGAAAACGGACCCTTGTTTTGTTGGCGTTTTCCATACCCTGAATCAACGCCATGCGCATTTATGTTACTGAAAACAAAACATTGCCCATTTTCCCAAGCTGGACGTCGCCGGTTCGACCCCGGTCTCCCGCTCCATTTTTCAATAACTTAGGAACCACCAAGTTTCCCGCCATACTCCTTTTACTCCGTTAAGCTCACCGAGACCTCACGCTGACCGCTTCAACTTCTGTTTCGGAAGCATTGCGGCTTCCAGTTTTTTTACGGCTTTCTGCTTCTGCTGCAGGTCCGACTTTGTATAGACCTTCATGCTCGTTCCAAGCCCATGTCCCCGCTGATCGGAGGCTACTTTCGGATCGACGCCCCCTTTTTGTCCAACCGATGCATTAGTTCTACGGAGGACTTGAAAATTCGCCCACTGCAATCCAACGGTCATCAGTCTCGGGGCTATATATCGTCGCCAGAGGTTATCCCGAGAGATGGGCGTCTCACCTGTTTCAGAAGCGAAGATGAAACCTTCTGGATTGCGGGCCAATAAACGCAGTTCCGCTATGAGGTCGGCAGAACTACGGGAGAGCGCGATCTCTCTGGCTTCACCGTTCTTGGGTGTGTCGAAAACACCACGATAAACACGGCTATCGATTTGCATGCTGCACCCAACGACGTCCGAAAATCGTCGTCCGAGAAACTCGCCAGGACGCATTCCCTCGATCAGGGAAAGACGCGCCGCAAGTTGTTCTCTTCGCGCGAGGACCGACATATAGATAGGCACCCGTTCCGGTGCCAGAATCCTCCGTTCCCGGCTGGGTTTGCAATTCTTTGGAATTATCAAGGATGCCGCGGGGTTGACTCGGATTAGCCCGTCGGTCATAGCCAACTTGAAGATCGCATTCATGAACCAGCGAACATGCTTGACTATGCTTTCTGACGCTCCGGAAGCCTTTCGGTCCAGGATGGCTTGAAGATCCTCGCGACGAATTGCATGGAGCGTTCTGTCGCCCAACTCCGGCAATACATGCATGCGGATTTCGTACATCGCCGTTCCAGCGCTCGACTTCTTCCACCCATGTTCCGCAAACGGGATATACACTTCCTCGACAAACTCTCCCACAGTGACTATGGGCTTGGCGGGTAGTGTACTCCCAGAATTGATGGGGTGGACTATTGCCTCCAACGCCGAACTGGCCTGACTCTGGGTTAGAAGCGACTTCGCACCGAGGATCTTCCCTCGCTTTCGGCCGTCGGCGTCTCGCCATTGGCCGTACCACACCCAAACGCCGCCGCTCTTGCGAAGCCTTGGCTTGGGACTCTGAAAACGCATTCTCGATCGCATATTGTCTCCTTGGTGAGGCGCGTCGAGCGTTGAATTCTGACATGCCTCAAATGCTATCACTAGGAGGTGACCTCATTGGAGATCACTTCCAGGAACTCGTCTAACCACCGCCGACGGAAAAGCATTCGACGTCCGGCGAAACTACAGCGCAGGCTCGGCACACCCAAAACGAGCCCTCGGGCGAGCTTAGAGATATGGGCCGGGGACACTTTCAAGTACGCCGCGGCCTCTTCGCGGGTGAGTACCTCCCCGGCGGAACCAGGTGCTGTCAGCTCCAGCAACCGCCTCACCGCGGCACCGCCACGACTTGGCGTCTCTTCGTCACAGAATCGTCAGAGTTCGTTTGAACCCGTCTTCGATGGAGCCACTCTGTGAGGTCGGCCTTGCTATAGCGAACGAGGCGGCCCACCTTCGTATAGGCTGGTCCCCATCCGCGGCCTCGCCACGAGCGGAGGCAATTAACCGAGCAGCCGAGGATTGCAGCCGCACCAACTTCAGTCACTATCGATTCATGTGGAGTGAGGTTCATTACCGCCACAGAATATCCTTGGCGGTGGATTTTTCCGATATGGAAAAACCAGCAGAGTTAGGCTGCACGCAACTCTACAGTTCAGTATTATTGCTGGCGTTTGGGCGCTTTCCGGGCGTCTCTGGCTGCCCGCATACAACGGTCGGAACAAAACTTACGTCGATCCACGTCGGCGAGTCTGTGACAGTACTCACATACGCGAGCCACGTTCTTCTGACGTAAGACCTTTCCAATTTCGTCCCGAAAACCTCGGCTCAATTCGTAAATGATCTGTCCGAAAAGAATCTCAGTATTGTAGAGTTGGTTGCGGCCGTTGAAGCCGTTCAGCTTCCGTTGAATTCCGGTTCGTCTGTTGAGTGCAACAATCGCCGCGGTGGTCAATGATGGAGTATGGAAAGCCCAAAAAGGACTTCGTTTACCGGCGGCCATGAACTCAAGTCCACTGACGTCTTTGAAGAACTCGACCAGAACCCATGCATCGACCTCGGCCGGGCAGCACAAAGCTAGAAGGAGCTCCGGTAGTTGATGGACCGGCCAAGTCAGTGGCCCAGGCCTGGTGTGATTCCGTGCAGTTGAATTGCGGACTCTTTCTAACGTCTTGGAGTGCCCAAGGGTTAACGTCACCGCACTGAAGAGACTTGAAAAATCAGTGAATTCAAGCTTAGCTTCAAGCAGTCGCGCCCGAAGGCCCTGACAGAACAAGGTCTCTTCACCGTCACGAAATTGCTCGGATAGGACTGTCAAAGACGCACGGCCGCCCTTTGGAATAGATGCGCACCGCAGAACTTACGAGTATATATAACGTTACAGCAGCCGCGCTATTTTAGCGTCTCCCTCAGTGGCCAACCTTTTGAAGAGTGTAGAAAGGGCGGAACACTTCGGGAATCACGCTCCTGTTCCTCCCATTCCGATATTCTAAACAAGTATCAATGCGTACTCTGAGATCGGTGCCAGAGCAGGGCCAATTGGCTGAGGTTCGGCGACGGAGGTATGTCGTTAGCGACGTGCGTCGCAGCGCCGCACCTCAAGCTGCTATGGGCGCGGTATTGCCTCAGCATCTAGTGTCGTTGGTCTCCGTCGAAGACGATGCGCTTGGTGAGGAGTTGCAAGTCATTTGGGAACTTGAACCCGCGGCGCGGGCTTTCGACAAGATCGAATTGCCAACACCAAACGGATTCGACACTCCGGCAAGACTCGACGCATTCCTGGATGCGGTTCGGTGGGGTGCGTCCTCAGTGGCTGACACGAAGCTCATTCAAGCACCTTTTTATAGCGGGATCGAGATCGAACCATATCAGCTCGACCCCGTGGTCCGTGCGGTTCAGATGCCTCGAGTGAGCCTACTCGTGGCGGATGATGTCGGGCTAGGTAAAACCATCGAGGCTGGATTGGTGATACGGGAGCTGATGCTGCGGCATCGCGCACGCCGAATTCTCGTAGTTTGCCCGGCGACACTGCAGATTAAATGGCAATCGGAGATGTCGGAAAAGTTTGGACTGGAGTTTGAGATTGTAGATACACCACTGATCAAGCGATTGCGCCGAGAACGCGGGCTCCATGCGAATCCCTGGACCCATTTCCCCCGCCTGATTACGTCGATGGACTACCTAAAGCGGGAAACGCCTCTACGACTGTTCCGCGAGGCCGTGGCGCGGACCGACAAAGTGGCTGGCCCGCGCGAGTTCGACATCCTTATCGTGGACGAAGCGCACAACGCCGCACCGAGCGCCTCGGGCACATACGCACTCGATTCGCAACGAACCCAAGCCGTCCGTGAGATTGGTTCGCATTTCGAACACAAGCTCTTCCTGACAGCCACGCCCCATAACGGCTATCGCGAGAGTTTTTCGGCCCTACTTGAACTGCTCGACAACCAGCGATTCGCCCGCGCCGTCACGCCAGACCCGGTGCAGCTACGCGCCATCATGGTCCGACGTCTCAAGTCCGAGATTAAGGATTGGGCGGGTGATCACCAATTCCCCCCAAGGGAGCTCTACCCGATCGAAGTGAAGTACTCGGATGAGGAGAAGCGCGTTCACGCTCTACTAGCCGAATACGTGGAACTCCGGTCTGGCGCGTATCGCGATAATGCCGAGAAGTTTGCTACTGAATTCGTGTTGAAGCTGCTAAAGAAGCGGTTGTTTTCATCTCCTCAGGCGTTCCTCACGACACTAGGAAAGCATCGGGAGACTTTGCGGCGATCGGCGCGAACGCAATCTCCACAACCAGCTCAGAGGTTCCTTGCCCAAGTGTTCGACCGGGCCGAGGAAGATTTCAGCAGCGATGACGAACAGACCGAAGCCGCGCAGGAGGCGTTAGAAGCCGCGGCCAAGGCCTTCCGACCGGTATCGGCCGTGGAGACCGCCATTCTGGACGAACTTCAGAAATGGGCAGAGCGTGCGTCCGCGACACTCGATTCGAAGGCGCAAGAATTACTTGCTTGGATCGATACGAACCTTCGCAATAATGGTCAGTGGAACGATGAGCGCGTAATCATATTCACCGAATATCGAGACACACAGAAGTGGTTGCACGGCATGTTGGCGGCTCGCCAACTTGCTGGAGGTGGTCGTGTCGAATTGCTTCACGGCGCTCAGGATTCGGAGGAACGCGAACGGATTAAGGCCGCATTCCAATACGATCCCAAGGAAGCACCCGTCCGCATCCTGCTCGCCACTGACTCCGCGAGCGAAGGTATCGATCTCCAGCGCCAGTGCCATCAGCTCATCCATTACGAGATCCCGTGGAATCCAAACCGGCTTGAGCAACGCAACGGCCGTATCGACCGCCACGGGCAGCGGGCCGACAAGGTGCTCGTTTACCACTTCGTCGCGTCTGGGTATCGCGACGGAGCGGCCGCCACGGAAGACTCCGGAAGTAGCCTCGCAGCCGACCTCGAGTTTTTGTTCCGAGCCGCCAAGAAGGTTCAGCAAATCCGCGAAGACCTCGGCAAGGTGGGGCCCGTGATTGCCCAGCAAGTTGAGGAAGCGATGCTCGGCAAGCGACGCGTGCTGGATACAGGACGGGCTGAGCGCGACAACGAACCAGTCAAACGCCTTCTGCGGTTCGAGCAAAACGTACGCGAACAAACGGAACGGCTAAAGAAACAGCACGAAGAGACCCGGCGCGAGTTGCACCTCACGCCCGCCAATATAGAGAGCGTGGTGCACATCGCGCTCGACCTCGCCCGACAGCCAAAGCTAATACCGACAAAAGTCGAAGGGGTTACTCGCGCCTACCACCTCCCTTATTTTGTGGATCCGAGCTGGCAGAAATGCCGAATCGGGCTGGAGCATCCACACACCCGGACGGTGCGCGCCATCACTTTTGATCCTGATGAGGCGAAAGGCCGCGACGACATCGTGTTGGCGCATCTGAATCACCGGCTCGTTGAGCGTTGCTTGCGGCTCCTGCGTGCCGAGGTCTGGGCGCCCGAGGATCGACAAAGCATCCACCGCGTTACTGCGCGTCTGGTCCCGAGTTCCGCACTGCAAACGCCTGCAGTCTTAGCGCACGCGCGCCTCACTGTCGTTTCCAGTGACAGCCAACGGCTCCATGAGGAGCTGATCGCGGCCGGAGGTGTTTTGGTAGATGGTAAGCTCGAGCGTTTGAACGTGTCCCAAACAGCGGACTTGCTCGCCGCGCAGACTGACCGCGAGGCTCCTGAGACAATTCGCACGCGGATGGTCAGCTTGTGGCCACAACTGCTCAAGCCGCTGCAGTCTGTCCTGAACGCACGCGCCAAGGACAAGACGGAGTCGATCCAGCGCCAACTGGCCGAGCGAGGGGATAGTGAAGTCAAGAAAGTCGAAGTGATCCTTGCGGACCTAGAACGCAGCATTCGAGCCGAGCTCAATGATCCGCGGCAGCTCGAGCTCTTCGGCACCTACACCGAAATGGAGCGCGAGCAAGCCAAACGCAATCACGAGTTTCTTGCCGACCGCCTCAACCAGATCCCCGCCGACCTCGCTCGCGAAATTGAAACGATCCGAAAGCGCTACGCCGACCCCGAGCCGCGGTTGTTCCCTGTGGCTGTCACCTTCCTCGTCCCCGAGGGCCTGAAATAGATGAGCGCCGCCACGGAATACGCGGAGCTGCTCAAGCTCATCGAAATCAGCGGGCCGTTCCTCAGCCTCCCCATCTACAAAGAAGTCTTCCCACAAGGTCTGGTGAAAGACGACACCGCCGCGACCGCATTACTCCGCGAAGCCTACGACGAGTGGAGATCCGCCAAAGGTGATTCGAAGTCTCTCGTCACGCCGTTCGATGGGCAATGGGTTCGAACCGTCCTCAAAGACGCCCTCGCCTGGCCCGCCGAGCTGCTGCGCGAACACAACGCTATCCCGCAAACTTTGTCTGCCGAGATCCCCCAACACCAGGAAACGTTGCGGCCAGACTTAGTGCTAATGCAGGATGATTCACCGTTGATTCTGGTCCAGATCCTCTCGCCAAGGCAGGAACCAGACAAGCGCCCGATCGGAACCACGTGGAATGCATCGTGTGTTTCCCGGATGGCCGAACTGCTGATCGCCACCGGTGTCCCACTGGGCCTCGTCACCAATGGCGAGCGCTGGGTACTCGTCTTCGCCGAACGCCAACAACCGACCGGCACCGCTGAATGGCGCGCCGAGTTGTGGTTTGAAGAGCGCCTCACAATCCGCGCCTTCCGCGACCTACTGGGCGTAGAAAGCTTCTTCAATCGCAAACCGACCCAGACCCTCGCCGCGCTCTACCGTCGCAGCCTAGAAAACCAGCAGGAAGTCTCGACCACCCTCGGCCGCCAAGTCCGCCGAGCCGTCGAACTGTTCGTCGCCGCCCTCGATCGCGCCGACCGCGAAGCCCACCGGGCCCTGCTGAAAGATGTCCCCGAAGAACGCATCTACGAAGCCTCTCTTTCCTTGATGATGCGCCTCGTCTTCCTACTCTTTGCCGAGGAACGCGACCTACTCCCGCTCTCGAACCCCGTCTACAACAGCTACTACGCGGTCTCCACCATGCACCAACAGTTGCGCGACGACGCCGACGCGCACGGCGAAGAAATCTTGGAGCGCCGCGAAGACGGATTCAGGCGACTCCTGGCCGTGTTCCGTGCGGTACACGGAGGCACAACCCACGACCAGTTCGCCCTTCCCGCCTACGGAGGCCATCTCTTCGATCCCGATCGTTTCCCCTTCCTCGAGGGCCGGGCCGCCGACACGACTTGGCGCGACGCCGAGGCGCAGCCCATCCCCATCCATAACCGGACCGTGCTCCACCTTCTCGAAGCACTCCAGTTCCTGGAAATGAAGGTGCCCGGCGGTGGCACCGAAAAACGCCGTGTCAGCTTCCGCGCATTGGACATCGAGCAAATCGGCCACGTCTACGAAGGACTGCTCGATCACACCGCCAAACGCGCCACCGAGCCAATCCTCGGACTCGCCGGTCCCGAAGAGCCGGAGATCGCACTTGCCGAGATCGAAATCCGGAAGGACAGCCCTGACTTTATTGCATGGCTTAAAGAGCAGACCGGGCGATCCGCTCCCTCACTCGAAAAAGCGCTTAAGCAGAACATAGCAGTCGATACCGCTCGCTGGCCGCTGTGGGACCGCGTGAAGCCGTTCGCCGCGTTAGTGCGACTAGACGACAATCGCGACCCGAGCGTGATCCCCTCGGGGAGCGTTTACGTCACAGCGGGAACCGCGCGCCGCCAATCCGGCACTCAGTACACTCCCCGCTCGCTGACACGCGAAGTAGTGAAATACGCGCTCGAGCCCATCTGCTACGAAGGACCCGCCGAAGGCAACCCTGCCACCGAATGGAAGCTCAAGGACGCGGGCGAGCTCCTCTCGCTCAAGATCTGTGATCCCGCCTGCGGCTCCGGAGCCTTCCTCGCCGAAGCGTGCCGCTACCTCGCGGACCGTCTAGTAGAAGCCTGGGATGCAGCCGAGCAGCGTCTGGGCCCCGGAGTCAAGATCACCCCATATGGAGACGCCTCCGTCGGCCTTCCAGACGAGGCATTACTCCCCGCGGACAAAGACGAGCGAGCGCTTATTGCGCGCCGCCTTGTAGCCCAGCGCTGCCTCTACGGGGTTGACAAGAACCCTCTTGCGGCGGAGATGGCCAAGCTCTCCCTGTGGCTGTTGACGCTCGAAAAGGACAAACCGTTCACGTTCCTCGACCACGCCATCCGTTCAGGCGATTCGCTGTTGGGCGTGAACCTCCAGCAACTCAAGTTCTACAATCTCTCGGGCAGTGGTAAGGAAGCAACGCATTTGATGTTCTTGCAGGACGACCTGATGTACGCTTCCGAGCGACGCGACGGCCTCTCTAAGCTGCAATATCGACCTGAAGACCAGGAACGCATGTTGAAGGATGCCTTGGCTCGGACCCGGCGAGCGCGCGCCGCAGCGGATCTCCTGCTCGCCACCGCGTTCGAGGATAACCCCGAGAACTTGGCGCAACAAGTCGCCATGGGTCTGGACCAACAGGAAGTTGCCGCGCGTTCCGTACTGTTGGACATGAGGCCGTTCCACTGGCCAGTGGAATTCCCCGAGGTGTTCACACGCAGCGACGGATTCGACGCGATCATCGGAAATCCACCGTTCATGGGTGGGCAGCGAATCACGGGAGCGCTCGGGAAGCCGTACCGGGACTACTTGGTCGAGCGCCTGGCGCGAGGCCAACGCGGCAGCGCCGATTATGTGGCGTACTTCTTCCTACGCGCTGACGAACTGTTGAAGCCCCACGGCACGGCTGGGCTGCTGGCGACCAATACCATCGCGCAGGGGGACACTCGAGAGGTAGGACTTGACCAGTTGACTGCTCATGGTGCGACCATCTATCGTGCCGTTGCAAGTCGCAAATGGCCGGGTGATGCGTCACTCGAAGTCGCGTGGGTCTGGTGGCGCAAGGGCGAATGGGGTGGTGAGGCAGTTCTAGAGGAGACGCCTGTCGCGGGAATTTCATCTCAGCTAATTGTCCCAGGGGCGACAGTGGGGAGACCCTTCCGCTTGATCGCAAACGCGGCCAGGAGCTTCCAGGGATCGATCGTTTTGGGGCTGGGCTTTGTGTTGGAACCGGAGCATGCGGAACAGCTACTCAATAAGGATCAGCGAAACAGGGACGTGCTGTTTCCGTACTTGAACGGAGACGACTTCAACAGTCGTTGGGATCAATCTCCGAGCCGCTGGGTCATCAACTTCCATGACTGGCCCATCGATCGGGCAAGGGAGTACCCGGACTGCTTCGAGATTATCGAACGACTTGTCAAGCCTGAACGCATCAGAAACAAATACAGTGCTCACGCGAGAGAGAATTGGTGGCAATACGAAAGACCGCGTCCTGAGCTGTACGAGAAGATTGCCGGCCTTTCTCGGGTGCTCGTGCGCAGCCAAGTCAGCAAAACCCAGGCCGGGAGCTTCGTAAGCAATCAGATCGTGTACGATCAGCGACTAGTGGTTTTCGCAACAGACTGTAGCGGTCAATTCGCGCTACTCGATTCGAGTATCCATTATTTCTGGGCGTTGGCAAACGGCTCCACACTCCGAACCGACGCTACCTACACTCCAACGCAGTGCTTTGAAACATTTCCTTTTCCCGATGATGTTACGCGTCTCAAAGAGACTGGAGATCACTACTTCTCTTTGCGCCTCAAGATCGCATCGGATCTCCGTGAGGGTCTCACAGCGATCTATAACCGCTTCCACCGTCGCACGGAAGCAGCTAGAGACATCCGCCAGCTCCGTGCGCTCCACGTCGAGATGGACCATGCCGTTACCACCGCTTACGGTTGGAGTGATCTCGATCTCGGCCACGATTTCCACGAAACAAAGCAAGGCATCCGTTTCACAATCTCGGAGGAGGCCCGGCGCAAGGTACTCGACAGACTGCTTGTCCTAAATCATGCACGGCACGCGCTCGAACTCGCGGCTGCGCCTGAGACTAAACTCAAACGAGCACGCATGAAGAAAGTCGCCATCGAGAATACTCTGCTTCAAAACACTCTATTCTGAAGAATTCGGTCGATCCTCCAATATGTCCAGCCATGCGCTCCGCGAAGAATTTCTTGAACTGGTGCGCCGGGACCTACTCGGCCCGGCGGGCGGCGAACGTGAGGTGATCACGGAGGCCAACGTCCGCGACAGATATCTGCTCGGGATGCTGGCTCCCCTCCAGCAGTCCGACGAACCAACAAGGGAGCAGTTTGATGAGCTCGCGGAGGATGGCGACGATTCTCCTGAAGAAGGTTCACCCGAGCCTGCCACTCCCGCCGCCCGCGGCCTGATGCCTTCATCGTTCGGGATGAGTTTCTCGCTCGATCCGACGGCGAAGTCCTTCGTAGTCGAAGCGCATTGGGGGCAGTATCTGCGCGACAAAGACGCGGCGGGCGATTCCGTGTGGGTCCGACATCCGCGCGGGAGCGCATCGGAGCCAGTGGTTTTGCGAGAAGGAACCTTTGGCCCGTGGAGGCCGGATCGCGAATGTCCGCGAGTATTGGTGCGGGGTAAGATCCGAAAGCGCGATCACCATTGGAGCGTCACCCTGTTTCTTTGCAACGAACAGGAAGAGGAGCGCCCCAAGGACCCGACTTGGTTGTTTCAGGCTGAGCTGAAGGTGAAAGGTGACTTGATCCGCCAGACGGCGCGAGCGGCGCTGGCTTGCCTGGACCCGGCCTCGCGTATGGAGGATCTCGTCAATGAGATGCTCTATCGAAGGCAGTTGGGGTTTGCGATGGGGCACGGAATCAGCGCCAACTGGAAACTCGCGGAGGGTAGCTGGGATCGCGCTGTGGAAGCGTTCACCTCGGCCATGCCGCGAGAGACGGTTCTGGGCGTTGAACCTGCCAGCGTAAAAAATCTCGTGGTCGATATGCAGGTGCTCGCCTCGGCGTCAGATGCCGACCTGTCGGGGTTGTTGCAGCCGATTGTGGGGAGTTATCGGAACGATTGGATCGAAGAACTCAATCGGCGGCGTCAGCAAGAACCGGACCTCCAAGAATATGCCGATGCCAGCAAGGAAGCGGTTCGGCAGGCCGAGGACGCGTTGCGACGGATGGAAGAAGGCCTGGCGCTGCTCGAGTCGAGCGGGATGGCTCGGGATGCGTTTCGCTTCACCAATCAGGCGATGGCGTGGCAGCGCGTGCGCGGGGAATGGATTAAGCAGAAGCGCACCAATCCGCAGCTCACACTGGAGGAAGTGGATATTCCTCGGAACCGGAGCTGGCGCGCGTTCCAGCTCGCGTTCCTATTGCTCAACCTGCCGGGCGTGACGCATGTGGACCATCCGGATCGTTCGACGCGGCACGATGCGGTCGCGGATCTGTTGTGGTTCCCTACGGGCGGCGGTAAGACGGAAGCCTACTTGGGGTTGGCGGCGTACACGCTGGCGATCCGGCGGCTCCAGCCTGGTTTGGGTGGTCGCGATGGCGAGAACGGTATGGCGGTCATGATGCGCTACACGCTCCGGCTGCTGACGCTGCAACAGTTTCAGAGGGCTTCGTCGCTGATGTGCGCATGTGAGGTGATTCGGCGGGGCGATGAGAAGAAATGGGGCCGGACTCCGTTTCGGCTCGGGCTGTGGGTGGGACGGAAGACGACGCCGAATACAACGGCTCAGGCGCAGACCGTGGTGGAGGCGCTGCGATCCGGACAGAGACCGCCGGCGGGCGTGGGATCGCCGCACCAGATTACGACGTGTCCTTGGTGCGGAACGGAGATCAAAGGTGGCGAACACATTCGCGTGGAGCTTTACCCAAGTGGCCGCGCGCGGACGATCATCACCTGCGGGGATAAGCTCGGTCGCTGCGAGTTCTCGCGAGCGAAGGCACCAGATGAGGGCCTGCCTGTTGTTGTGGTTGATGAGGAGATCTACCGCCGTCCGCCGTCCATGCTAATCGCGACGGTCGACAAGTTTGCGCAGATGGCATGGACGGGTGAAGTACAGACGCTTTTCGGAGAGGTTACTGGGCATTGTCCGCGCCATGGATTCCGTTCGCCGGAGTTACAGGACGCCGATATGCACCAGGCGGCAGCGGGAAACCTAGCCGTCCGGACAGAAATGTGTCCCAAGCTACGTCCGCCGGACCTAATCATCCAGGACGAGCTACATTTGATCAGTGGCCCGTTGGGGAGCTTGGTAGGGATCTACGAAGGCGCTATCGACAATCTTGCGACGTGGGAAGTCGACGGGGTTAAGGTGCGGCCCAAGGTGGTCGCGTCCACGGCCACGGTCCGACGCGCCCAGGGCCAAGTGAACGCGTTATTCATGCGGGACGTCCGCGTGTTCCCTCCTCCGGGGCTCGAGGCCGGGCACAACTTCTTTTCGCGTGAGGTGGAAGAAGGCGAGAAATCCCCTGGGCGACTCTACGTCGGAATTTGCGCTCCAGGCCGTCGGTTGAAGGCTGCGCTGATTCGGGTTTACGTGGCAGTGCTCGCCGCCGGCCAGACGATGTACGAGAAGCACGGCGACTCCGTGGATTCTTTCCTGACCGCGGTTGGGTACTTCAGTTCGCTGCGGGAACTAGGCGGCATGCGTCGATTGGTAGACGACGACGTCCGTAGCCGTCTGACTCAGATAGCGGCGAGGGGCCTTCGTCCGCGCAGGCTGATGCTGCCCGACGCAGTGGAAGAATTGACGTCCCGCGTCTCCGCGGTGGACATCCCGAAACTTCTCGAGAAGATGTATCGCCGGTTCCCGCCGTTCGGGCAGCACGCACCCGCTGGCCAGCGTCCGGTGGACGTGCTACTCGCCACGAATATGCTGTCTGTTGGTATCGACGTGGGCCGCTTAGGTTTGATGGTGGTTGCGGGTCAGCCGAAATCGACATCGGAATACATCCAAGCCACCAGCCGCGTAGGTCGCGATTCCGCGGGAATCGTGTTCACGGTGTACAACTGGTCTCGGCCCCGAGATCTATCTCACTTCGAGACCTTCAGAAACTATCACGCGACATTCTATCGTCACGTAGAGGCGTTGAGCGTAACCCCGTATTCAGCCGGCGCACTCGAGCGCGCATTGACTGGAGTGCTCGTGAGTGCTCTGCGCCAAGGCAGTCAGGATCTGAATCCAAATTTGGGGGCGGGCCTACTGACAGAGACGCATCCAATGTTGGCCCGCGCGCGCGAAGCGATAGCCCATCGGGCCGGGATGGCAGGGAGCCGGGCATCGCTAGAACAGGACGTTCGCTCCGCGGTGCAAAGCCGAATCGATCTATGGATGGATCGTGTACGGCGCAGGCCAGGTGGCGTAAGGCTGGGGTATGAAACGGCACCTGATGGGACGACAGTTGGGCTTCTCAGGCAACCTGGCGTTTCGGGTTGGACTGAGTTCACCGTGTTGAACTCGTTACGAGATGTAGAACCGGAGGTTCCCCTGGTCTTCAATGATGCAGGGATGGACGTGGCGGGAGGAATAGAATAATGTCCGGCGAGCGCGTAGGTGCCGTCCGCCCAACCCAGTTACTCTCAACATACGGAGTCGGGGCAACTGTTGATTTGCCTCAAATCTCTGTAATGGTGATGGGGTTAGATGACTGGCCCTTGGCGCAGATGGAAGATATTGGAGAGGACCGCCTGTTACGTGTTGTGCGAAGCGTCATCGGCGGCCAGGTCCGGACGTTGAAATCAGCTCCCCTCGCGCAAGAAGAGGGATTGTTGGGGCGGAGCTTCGGCACAGCACCTCCCGAGGGCGTCCCTGTGGCTGCATTCCCGCGTTGGCTGGTGTGCACGCATTGCCACTTGCTGGCACCGATTGCCAGTAGCCTTTTCGATTTCAAGGCCGACTTATATCGTCCTGAACGATCGCGATATGTCCACACCAATTGCATTCGGCCGGGCACCCTGCGGCCAGAAGCAATTCCGGCTCGCTTTCTGATTGCGTGCGAGCAGGGCCACCTCGACGATTTTCCTTGGCATGAGTACCTCCATGGCGATGGACCTCCCTGCATAAGCCAGCTCGAGCTGCGTGATCTGGGTGTGACGGGCGAGGCGATTGACGTCCGGCTCAAATGCCGAGTCTGTGAGAAGTCGCGTCCGATGGCTCTCGCTTTCTCCGAGGATGGACGAGCCAGACTACCGCGTTGTCGCGGTTGGCATCCACACCTTCGCGTAGCTCCGGCCGAGGGCTGCGGCCACGAGGTTCGGCCCATGCTACTCGGTGCAACGAACCAGTGGTTCTCAAAGATCTATTCCGCACTCTCGATACCGACGTCGGTGGACCCGCTCGAACAGAAAGTATCCCAGGACTTGACTAGCCTATTCGACGGAATCGAGTCTGCACGCGAGGCCGGGTTGGCACGACGGGGACTACCGCGATACGAAGGCTTCAGTGACGAACAAATTTGGGCTGCGATCCAGAAGATTCGTGATGAGGACTCCGTCGAATTCATTGGACCTCATGACTTGAAACTCCCAGAGTGGCAGCTCTTCTCGAGGCCGAATCCGGCACGGAACAACCGCGACCTCCAAGTTCGACTTGTCTCGCCGCCGTCCAAGTACGGTCGCTGGATTGAGCAGGTTGTACTGGTCGAAAAGCTTCGGGAAGTTCGTGCGTTGGTAGGTTTCACACGGGTAGAAGCCGCGGGTGATGATTCAACCTCGCAATTGGCCCCGTTGCGCCGGGGGACCTCAGATTGGGTGCCGGCCGCGGAGGTCCGCGGAGAGGGCCTATTCCTGCAAATCTCCGAGACGGAGGTGGAGCGTTGGCTTAGACAATCCGGAACACTTGATGGACAGTTCCTCACATCCCACCGCCGCTGGCGCGAGCAGCGAAACATGGAGCCGAATCTCGGCTATCCTGGCTTGCGCTATGTACTTTTACATTCGCTTTCGCACGCCTTAATTCGTCAGTTCTCCCTTGAGTGCGGTTACGCGTCGGCCAGCTTGAGCGAGCGAATCTATTCTGCCTATCCAGACTCGGGCGAGTCTATGGCGGGCATTCTGATCTACACGGCCGCGCCCGATAGCGAGGGAACGCTTGGTGGCTTGGTAAGCCTCGGCGAAACGGAGGCCTTGGAACGACATTTCGACCAAGCTCTCGAAAGCCTTGAGATCTGCGCGTCAGATCCCCTTTGCGCTGAGTCACGCCCCGACCACGGTTCCTTGGCCTTGCATGGTGCCGCTTGCCACAACTGCCTTTTCCTGCCTGAAACTTGCTGCGAGCGAGGCAACCGATACTTAGATCGCTCAGTGTTGGTGAATACGCTCGAGCGAAATGAGTACTCGTTCTTTAAACCATGACGATGGCCGAGAAGTGCCTTCAACTCGTTGAGGACCTGCCGCCCGACTACACGAAGGCGGTCATCGCTAAACTGCGTTCCGCAAACGCCCCGTTGAGCTTTCCCAATCCCCGATACAGCGGAATAGTCAAAGATTTCCTTCGCGACTCACCCGGCCCAGCGAACGAGATAGCCGCCATGCTCGAGGTTGCTATTTTGGCGCGTAAACATCAGCCCTCGATCGACCTTGTGTGGACCGGCCCGACCACGTCGGTCTTACCCGTGCGAGGTACCGAGCAGGTTCTGCTCGAGATAATCCGCGGAGCGCGGGAGCATTTGACCATTCTTAGTTTCGGTCTATTTCAGGTTCCAAGAGTTCTTGCTCAGTTCGAGGATGCGCTGAGTAGGGGCGTAAAAGCCAGAATCGTCCTTGGAGAACGTGAGGAACAACTCGAAGTTGCTCAATCTCGACAGAAAAGCCAGTTGGGGCGAGTGACGATGGGGAAGGCACTAGTTTACCATTGGCCCCCCGAGCGCAGATCACGCGACGACCTGGGCAGGGCCGGCTTGATGCATGTCAAAGCAGCCGTTGCCGATGGAAAGGTACTGCTGATTTCGAGTGCCAATCTTACAGGTGACGGTCTAGAGCGGAACATGGAGCTAGGGTTGCTAATCTCTAATGGCCATGCCGCTCGCCAAGTTGAACAGCAAGTAGATGCTCTTGTTAATATTGGGCACCTCATGTTGTCCGCGGGAGAATGAGTTTCTGATCGCGGCTAGAGGTGGGACTTTGCGCAGCTTGGCCCCGTCTGTTCCCATACATCCTGCAGCATGCCAGTTAAGTCAGGAGTTGGTTACGACACCTGAAGACGACAAGCGAGAGATATTTAGGGTTGCCGCGATTCGCAGAGGATTGTGGATATGACGATGGGTTCCTTCCGGATCTTACCCCTGAGCCGATACGATCTACTTCTTCTCTCCAGAGGGAACCGTCTGCCCTTGAAATTTAGTGTTGATCTCAATAGTTGGATCGCTTTCAAGCATCTCTACGATCAATTGGCAGATGCGAGTTTTATTCGGGACCATCCGCAGATAGAACGGGCTGAAGTTAATCATCTCCAAGGTGATCTTCCCGCCGAATCCAGCGTGAATTGTTGGAGCTGTCAGGTGGACGACAATGCCGAGACGGGCCAGCGAACTCCGACCCTCAACGCGAGCGGCAAGCTTATGACCATGGGTGAGGCTAACTCGCTCTCGTGTGATCGCAAGCATGTGCCATGGATAGATTCGGTATGGAGGGAAGATAACAGAGCCGTCGCCCTCTTTTTTCAACGGAATCAGAAAGGCCTTCGCGGTCTCGTTGAAGCTCTGCTCTGCAAGGTTCAGTTCAGGCTTGAACCCTTTTACAGCTAATTTACTTTCGTCCCAAACATTGAACTCTTCACCAAGGTGAAGATCGACGGCAGAGCTTGTATATTGCGTCTCATCGGGAGCTGGAGTGATTTCCAATGCTCCCTGCGCTAGAGCTTTTCTAATGCCGTCGTTGCTTAGGATCATGCCGTCTTTGCGTAGATCAAATCACCTTTTGGCACCCACGCCCGAAGGCCACCAACAACAGGCTCTCCAGGCAGTTCCACCAGGACCTGACCGTCACCTTTCTCCTCTATGAAATAGGCTACAACTTGCCCTTTTACTTTATCGCCGTTGTGCGGCGCTTCAGAGACTTTCACCTTTTCTCGATCCACATAAACCGCCGAATCCCTGACGGTAATGTAGAATTCACTTTCAAAAAGACCGTTGGAAACGGTGCAGGAAACGTATAGGGTTGTAGACATTGGGGATTCCTCCTTACTAACTCAGGGGTTTCCGCCTTTGCTTGGGCCATCCAGTGATAGAGTCAATGCTCTGTCAGTCAAGATTTATAGGCCCTAATAGTTATGATGACTCTTATTGGGACTGACAGAGCATTGACTCTATCACTGGATGGCTGGGCAGACGGGAGCTTACCCCTCGCTCTCGTCAGTTCTGGAAACTGGGCATCTTCGATCTTCGGTCTGATGCCAACCTGCACGGATTGCGCTAAACCTGGAGTAGCGACATTCGTTACCAGTCGCCGGGCCTAAGGAACTCTAGCAACCCCCAATGCAAGCAGTGTCCGGGTATTCCCTTCAACTCACGTCCTTCCGAACGCTGTCTTCCTCTTGCATCCCGTCTTCGACGTGCCGGGTCTTTACGTCCCGCCTTCCGTTTCCGGTAGGCTCACTTAGAATACTACACGAGCTGACAAAAGCAAGCGGGCTACTATATCTTGTGTAGTGATCGTTCCTAAAGCGCAACATGTGAGGCCGTGACCGTCGCTCGCCCGCAATCGTGCGAACATAAAGCGAAGACATGCCGTTTCTCCTATGCACGGGAAGAAGTGAAAATCACCTAGCGCTAGTCATTCTATAATCGACCCGTTATGACGCCCTTCAAACCGGAAGCCCTGAAAGCCATAGAGGCTTGTCGTGCCCACGCGCAAGACGCTTTCGATGGCGCAAAGCTTCTGCGCCAGAATGGCAAGCCGAATCTCGCGTACCACCTCGCCACCATCGCGTTAGAAGAACTCGGGAAGTCCCAACTTATCGGCATGCACTCGTTCGCGAAGGATGATGCTGACTCGTGGTATTCGAAGCAGATCGACGATCACGTAAAGAAAATCTTTTGGGCCCTCTGGGGGCAGTTTTTAGGAACGACGCGACCCGATCCCAAAGAGATCGAGCAGCTTCGCGGCACCGCCAACATCATTCATGAAAATAGGCTGCGCGGCCTGTATGTAGACCCAAGTCCAGAAAACCTCGTCGCTCCGAGCGAGGCTATCAACGACACCATTCTTGGCCCACTGATGGCGCTGGTCGAAGCAAAGCTCGCGCTGAATCCTTCCCTCGAAGGTGTGGAGTATCGACAGGAAGATCTCGATCTTCTCAACTGGTTTTCCAACATCACCAGCGATCCTGAAAAGCGCAAGTTCATCTTCAGCAAACAATCCTTCGATAAGATGGCGGAAATTGGCGCGAAGGACTGGCTCCCTTGGGTAAAAAGAGAGATCGAGCGTTGTGACGCCGAAGCAGCCGCATCGATCCAGAAGGAGCTGAACCGCGGATTCACGCCAGGTGAAGAGGGCCTTGAATACAAATGGGAGCTGAAGATCCGTCTCTACTCCCAATCGCACTCGATTCGACCTAAACCCCTCAACAAGTGGAACGAGAGAGTGACGTGGATCAAACTTTATCCGATCAACAACAAGAGGAACCAAATTGATGTTGTTATCAAAATCCCAAAGTTCATCACGATCAAAGGCATCTACTACGTGGGCTTCGGCTACTCCAACATCTTTCTCGCCGCCTTGAATGTGGCCTCAGGTGGCCTATTCTGGTGGCACGAGCCCCGCAACCTATCGACGTTCTTCGAGAGTCTTGTGGATACCGAAGAAAAGATGACCGGCAAGATCGGCAGAAGCCCGGAACTAAAGATCGGTTGGCCTCCCGCTGTTTTGGACGAAGCCATTCTTGATCGTGCCATGGCACTTTTCGCTGTAATGCCTCAACCCCAAGATCCCCCCGAGCAAAGCGGCCCGCTATCTCACTACATGACTGGCATCGCCCTTCTCGCAAAGACCGATGTCTTCCTGCAGTTCGAAATTCAATCCTACGTTGAATTCCTTGCCACTATCAATTCCGCTCTCAAGCTATACCAACCGGAGTTGGCCGGAACTGTGCCGACCGACATGAATGACCTGCTGGCAGCGCTCGACAACGATGACGCATTCAAGGTCAAACACACTGCCTTAATCGCGCAACTGGAATCGCGCACGCTTCAACAAGGATCAATCACCTTGTCTGAAGTTGGCGAGATGAAGCAACTTTCCGAAGCCGTTCTCACCTCTTCGCTTGCGAAGCGCCTACAGGAGCGGGCCAATAAAGAGACCACCTCCGACAACATCCACTAAAACAGTCGGCTTGGAAGACGAACCAGCGCGCGGGCTTGGAAAGAAAGTGCTACTTAGGAGCCTCTGACCTGCCCTCGCTAATCTGGACCAGATAAACTTGAGGATCTCAGCTCGTCGGAAGAAGACGAAAGGAGATTCGAGATGAAGAAGGGTCGATTCAGTG
>JBEBFS010000168.1:0-3537 GCA_040081855.1 Bryobacteraceae bacterium
ATACTAACCCCCGCGCCGCACAAGCTCGCATTCATCCAGTCATAGCGGCCAATACTTTCAGGAGAATCATCATGCGCCCCTCGACCCGTGGACTCATCTTATTCGCCGCCGGAACCATTCTCGGAATGGTCACCATCAAAACGATCGACGCCCAGCAGGAGAAAGGACTCGGCGTGCGCGTGAACCACGTCGGCATCGCCGCGAAGAACCTGCAGGAGACGCTCGATTTCTATGAGAAGACCCTCGGCATGCGCGAAGGCTTCGTGATGCGCGACGCCAGCGGCAACCCCACCACCTACGGCATCCAGGTGGATAAGAACACGTTTCTGGAAATTTCCCAGGCTAACGCCAACCGCCCCGCCGGCCTCAATCACTTCGCGGTCGAAACCCCGAACATGAACGCCACCGCCGCCGAACTCCGCAAGCGCGGCCTCACCGTCCCCGACCCCACCTCCGCCGGCAGCGGCGCCCCGCACTCCAGCATCAACGACCCCAACGGCATCCGCCTCGAATTCATCGAATTCGCCGAAGGCTCCATGCAGCGCAAAGCCGTCGAATCATTCCGGTAATTGGACCGGCCAAATCGGAGGCCCTATTCCCTCGGCCCGTTCCGTGAATCAAGAGCCCGCAAACTCATAGCCCCAGGCGTGGGCCTGGGGGCCCAAAACGATGGCGGCCGTTCCTTTTCTTGAGACCTTCATCAATCTTCTCCACGTCAACGCGCAGGCGATAGGCCTTTTCGACACTTTCCGTCCAACAGATTGAACCGCCGGGTCCACACCTCCGCCGATTTCGCGTACAATTCAAAGAGCAAATTTAGAGGCCCATCACCACTCCTATGAAAACTGTTCTTAAGCTCCTTGGCGTTCTGCTGCTGATCTTCTTCGCGGGCTTTGGCTACTTTTATTTCCGCGATCCGCGGATGGCTCCGCCGAAGAACATCGTGGTGGATAAGAGCCCGGAGCGCATCGCCCGCGGGAAGTACATCTTCACCAACCTCTCTTATTGCGACGATTGCCACTCCGAACAGGACTTCAGCCGCCTCGCGCGCCCGGTCGACCCCGCCACGCGCGGCTATGGAAAGCTGATGGCCGATAAAGACATGCCCGGCGAGATCTACGCCGCCAACATCACGCCCGACATGGAAACCGGCATCGGCTCCTGGACCGACGGCGAAAAAATTCGCGCCATCCGCGAAGGCGTCGATAAAAACGGACGCGCTCTGTTCCCCATCATGCCGTATCAGTTCTACCGCTATATGAGCGACGAGGATGTCGAAGCGCTGGTCGCCTATCTCGACACCATGCCCGCCGTCAAACACAAGCTCCCGGCCACGCGCGTGAACTTCCCGGACTCCATGTGGATGAAAGGCGATCCCCGTCCCGTCGCCGGACCCATCAATACACCCGATCGCAAAGACATTCTTCGGTACGGCGAGTATCTCCAAACCATCAGCCACTGCGAAGTCTGCCACACGCCGTATCCCGAACTGAAGCCCGATCTCCGCTATCGCCTCGCCGGCGGCCGCCGCTTCGTGACTCCCGCAGGCACCGTCTATAGCGCCAACATCACGCCCGACAAAGCCACCGGAATCGGCGATTGGGATTTCACCCGATTCAAGCAGCGCCTCACCACCTTCCGGGAATATGAAAACGCCGAAGGCCCCCCCAAAATCGGCCCCGACCGTTTCACCATGATGCCCTACGAAGCCTACTCGCACATGGCGGACGAAGACATGCAGGCCATCTTCTCCTTCCTCCAAACCGTAACCCCCATCCGCCACAAAATGGACGCCTACAAAGGCGAGCTGCCGGAGTAACGGAGCAACGTGGAGGATGGACGTGGGGCGGGCGATCCGGCCGGCAGGCCGAGCTTCGTCTCGGCCTTTCCTCCAAGCAACCAGCCGATCCTTGCACGTCAGTTAGAATTCGAGATGAGTAAAGGGTAGCCTGTCCCCGAATCTCCCATAACCAATCGGAAGGCGCTCCCCAAACACCACGCGCATGGAAAAACACTTGCCGACCACTCTCTCCAGACGGCGAATTTGGGCCGGGCGGATCATCGCCGGATTCACCACTCTCTTTTTGTTGATGGATGGCGTGATGAAGCTGATCCAGCCGCGCGTCGTCGTGGAAACCACAGTGGGCTTGGGTTACCCGGCGTCTTCCATCACCGGAATCGGGACGGCCCTGCTCCTCTGCACCATCCTCTATCTGATCCCTCGCACCGCCGTGCTGGGCGCCATTCTGCTCACCGGTTACTTAGGCGGAGCAGTCGCCACCCACGTCCGCGTGCAGGCGCCGCTATTCAATATCCTGTTTCCCGTCCTTCTCGCCGTGGCGCTATGGGCCGCGTTAGTGTTGCAAAACCCCCGCCTGCAAGCGCTTCTGTGGAACCAAGAATAGCCGAGACAGTAATAACCCAAAGCAAAAAGAACCGAGCAACGTTATGTCGTTTCAAGCCTACATCGACAACATCAAGTCCAAGACCGGGAAAACTCCCGAGGAACTGAAAGCAGCGGCCGTCAAGGCAGGCATCTACTCCCCCACCATGAAAGCCGCGGAACTCGTAGCCTGGCTCAAGGAGTCCTACAGCTTAGGCCATGGGCATTCCATGGCAATCTGGGCCGCCTGGAAAGACAAAGGTTGGGTGCAGGCCCCCAAGGCCAAGAAATAAGGGATAGGACGAAAACGAATAGGGCGAAGGAGAGGGACACCCTCGTCATTCCGCAAAGGGAGACGCAGCCGTGTCTCCTCATTCGCGAAATACTTGGTGCCGGCATAGGCTGTCGCTCCAGATCAAACCCCACGTGGGGCGAGCCTTCCGGCCGGCAGGCCGAGCTTCGTCTCGGCCTTTCCAGCCCCTACCCCGCAATTCCGCTGAAATTCAAATGAGCAAAGGCCAAGCGAGATCCGAAGAGATTGCAGCCCCAAGTGGGGAAATGGGGGGAGAGATGGGAAATGTTCCGTCTGTCACCATTTGCCCCATTTGCCCCCAGGTCAAACCTCACAAGCGAGCCCCGCGCGTCAGCAAGGGGATTCCCCGGTTCTCATTCCCCATCCCCGACTCCGTCCCAGCCATAACAATTTCACGGGATCGATCTTAATGGTGTTGGAGTGAACTGTCCTGCGTCACCACCAGGTCAGCCCGCACCCGCGAGCCCCGCGCGTCAGCAAGGGGATTCCCCGGTTCTCATTCGCCATCCCCCGATTCCGTACCGGCCATAACAATTTCACGGGATCGCTCGCAATGGTATTTGAATGTACGTCCCGCGCTGCCCCGTTTGCCCCCTAAGTTCGGAAACAGGGACAGACACTAGATTTCGCCATGGCGCCGATGCTCAAGACGGTCCGTGCCGAAATCGGTGTCTGTCCCTGTTTCGACGAACGTGCTAATCTCTGGCAATGGCGAATCGCTTCAAGAAATCGGAAAATGTTTCGTGCACTGCACCCCTCCCCTGAGACAGAAAAACCAGTGACAGTCTAGTCATCGGACATCCTAGCATTGGCCTCGTATGAGTCGTGTTGAGACAGAGCG
>JBEBFS010000026.1:0-44509 GCA_040081855.1 Bryobacteraceae bacterium
TGCGGTCGGGGCTGCGCGCAATTTCTATACCGATAGTTTGCATGCAGCCGAAAAGCTGGGCGTACGCTGCGTTTTGCTGACGGGATCGCATCCCCAGGGCTTGCCCGCTCGCCTACCGGATTCGGTGATTGCCGTGTCTTACGCTCCGCATGCGGCAGTGTTTGCGCGGGCTTCCGCTATCGTTCACCAGGGAGGAGCGGGAACCACCGCGCAGGCACTGCGCTCCGGACACCCGATGTTGGTTGTCCCGTTTGCGCACGATCAGTACGACAACGCCGAACGCGTGCGGCGCCTTGGAGCAGGAGAATGGCTGGCCGAGCCGAAGTACCAGGCGGATCGCGTCGAACCGTTGCTTCGGCAAGTCCTGAAACAGCCGTCGTATGCGCATTCGGCGGGGGCGCTGGCGAAATCTATCCTCCAGGAAAATGGCTGCGCTGCGGCCGCGGATGCCATGGAGCGGTTGCTTTAGCGCGCCAGCGCGCACGCGTTAGTTCATTTCGGGGAATCGTCACGCGCGATAGGCGCGAGCCACTTTACTGTAGGATTGCGTGCTATAGGACACTCTTTTTGCACAGCCGCGCGCAGCGCGGTTATATGCCGAGATCCTTGCTGCGGTGGTCACCTGCGGCGGACAAAGAAATGGCGTATCAATGACCGCCTCGAATCCGAAGGAGTACGAAGGTGTGTTCGAACTTCCATCGCCGGGAGCGGCGTTGCAGCCCAACAGATCGACTATGTCAACGGTCACTTGACCGCGACCGGGGGCGACGCAAAAGAAATCGAGAATCTGCAGATGCACGCAGACTTGAATCGCCCATCCGGTAAACTTCGGGACGGTGTCCCCGGCGCACTCCGGCTGGAGTTCAATAACGGCCGCTAATTCGAGTAGACTATCGGGCGCAATGAAGGTCAATATACTTTTGTGCGCTGGTTTTCCCCATATAGCGCTGCAGGTGCCGGGGGTTGGACTTGGCTAGGTCCACCACCACAAGTCCGTCAAGCACGTTCGCGAATTTGGGGTCGACACTGAAGTCGAGCATCTGGCCGCCAAGGTTCAGGTAATGCTGCAGTAAAATCGGAATTCCTTTGTGATCGGACTCCAAATCTGAGATGACCTCCGACAATTCGTCGACATCCTGAATGAGCGAGCTAAAGGCTTCCGGATGGCAGTTCACGAATTGGCCCGCGTGAAACTGGCGGCGTGGGCGGACATGAGCGGAAAGGTTCTCATTTCCGTGGCGCGTCTTTAAGTAAGACACCATGAGCGCTTTGGATGCTGGGCTGTAGGCGTTGCTGATGCTGACTGGGCCGAACAGAATGCGGTATCGCGGCTCCGACGCGACGTAACGGCCAAGCCCCTTCCACAACATGAGTAATGGCAGATAACTTTTCTGATACTCGGGACGCACGAAGGAGCGGCCCAATTCCAGGGCAGGTTCGATCGATGAATAGAAGCCGAGGTCCAAGTGGAAAAGAGTGCTCGTATATAGTCCGTGAACGCCGCTTTTTTGAAGAATTGTATCCGTCCGGCCAATTCGATACGCGCCAACGATTTCTCTCTCTTCCTGATTCCACAGAAAAAGGTGTTCGTAGTGGTTGTCAAATCGGTCCAGGTCCAGCGCTTTCTGCGTGCCTTCGGCTGCGTTGCGGAACGTGATTTCACGCAAGCGTCCGATCTCTTTGAGTAGCGTTGGGATCTGCTGTGCCGTCGCCACGTAAACGGAATACGCAGCGCTACTGGCCAGTTTCTGATCGGGCCGTAGCTTTTCGATGTCGCGTTCCAACTGGCTGATATCCTGCGCAGCGGCACATTCGGCCGGCTTCGGAAGGAAGAACCGCAAGGGGGAAGCCGTAGGTTTAGACGGACCGTCTCTTCGGGCCTCCAGCATTAAAGTTCGAGCCCGTAGGTAGCTCGTGGCCACTTCCGAGGAAAGGTGAAATAACCGGTCGGGCCGCACTAGTGTGCCGATCGAAACGCTCATGGTTTCTCCGCGCTTGTTTAGAAACTCACGGGGAAGAAGCGCTGTCCTGAAGCGCGGGTGAATCATGCCGGCCGCATGGAAGCCTGCGCTATTCGCTCCATGGAAGAAAACCGGCAGCACAGAGGCGCCCGCGCGGCGGGCCAGCCGAACCGCTGTTTGCGTCCATGCCGCGTCGGTAATACCAAAAGGCGAAAGGCGCAAGGTGGAGACGTCGCCCGCAGGGAAAAGGACGAGAATTCCGCCTGTACGAAGCCATTCCAGGGATTGCTTCAACGCCTTGCGATTCTCGCCGATGGCCGAGCCCCCGCCGTAAGGGTTGACGGCGATCAAATGATTCCGAAGTTGGGGGATTGATCCTAGCAGGCGATTTGCAAAAAAGCGAAAGTCCGGGCGTATCTCGGCGAGAAGCGCCCCCAAAATGGCACCTTCGATCAGCCCGAACGGATGATTGGCGATAATCAGCAGCGGTCCGTCTTTCGGAATCCGGCAACGGTCCGCGTCTGGGCAAGCAAAGTCAACTCCGATAGACTCCAGAAGCTCGCTGAAGAGGTTTTGTGGCGACGTGGGGATCGACGAACACAGCACTGCCGCGTCGGAGACCAGCCTTCGCTCCAGCATGTGAGCAAACGGACCGAGGGAACTTTGTGAAAATAGGCGCTTCAGTTCCGGGAAGGCGGGCCCAAGCATTCGTTCCACCACTACCGCGTCTTCATGAGGTGCCAGCAATCGATTTCCTCCAATACAAAAATACGAATGGGGCGTGACGAAGAGATGCACCCGCGAAAACAATTTGATTGCACGAAAGTCAGCCGCAAGTAAAAGGCTGACCGGAGATTTTTAACTCTGTGATCTAAAGCGCATGATTTTGTAATGTTGTTCCAATAACTTCGTAAGGAAACGTTACGTTAGCCGGTTGTTCTCATTCTCTATTTGTTTTTGCTGGCAGTATGGGGTGCGCCATTCATGATCCGTCAACTTCGAGCTCTTTGCGATGATCCGCATTCGGTCCTGATGGAGCGATGGAACTGGAAGGCTGCGTTGTTCAGCTCGAGTTTTCGTGGCGGCATCTTCTTTGCGGCCAACCTCAGCGCAGGTCTCAGTGCGGCCACGGGTGCGATGTGCGCGGAGTTTGCCTATCGGTCCGTCGCCGCCGGATTTTACGGAGCGATCACTCAACACTTTCAGGCCGCTAAGCCGCGTTGGTTGTCGGGCGCTTTACTCACCATTGGAATCCCGGTCGTTTCGCACTCGATCGAATTCGGCATCCATTCCATCCGCCATACACCGCACCTGCGAACCAGCCTTCTCGCTTCGGTCGGTTTCACGGTCCTATCCACACTCTTCAACATCCATGCGATGCGGCAAGGCATACTGCGCGTGGGAGCCGAGGGCAGATCGATCCGGCACGATCTTGTCCTCCTTCCACGCGTAATTGCGGCCGTATTTGTGTCGCGCTTGGCCGGGGATCGCGATGAGGGCGGGCCACCGCCTTGATCGCGGACATCGCCAAAAAAAAGGACCGGCAAAACGCTGGTCCTCATTTTGTCTGATGTCGCCTCCGATCAGAAAACGATCTTCAAAGCGAACTGTGCCTGACGGGGCGCCACGGTGGAACGTGTGGTGCCGAAAGCAGCCGAACTGCGGTCGGTATTCGGAGGGAGGAAGTTGGTGTGGTTGAGGATGTTAAACATCTCAGCCCTGAACTGAACGTACATACCTTCTCTCCACGGCAGAACGAAGTTTTTGTGGATGCCAAGGTCCAACTGGTTCAATGGGAAGCCACGTACGCTGTTCCTTCCCGCATTGCCGAAGGGCTGGCTCGGGTCCGTGGGGAGCGAGACGTTCGCGGTATTGAAAAACGTGTTCGTGATATCCACGGGATTATCGGCCAAAACCGTACCGGATATATTTGGGCGGAAGCTTTCGCCGCCGCGGAATCCAGCAAGATTTCCGACGGTTTGGAACGCCGCGGGAACGCTGCCACTCCAGGCGCGCAGGTTGATCGGTGCGGCCGAGAGTGCTGTGTTGATCGCGCTTAGCTCCCATCCCCCTATTACGCTATCTGCGATGGGATGCAGGCGTGAGCCGAATTTGCGGCCCTTGCCGACGGGAATTTGGTAAAACGCACTAAGCACATTGGTCAGCTTCTGATCGTAGTTGGAGAGTCCCTTCTCTGCCGCCATGTTCCGTACGTTTTGCGGACTGGCGTCATTGCCGCCGCTGTTATCCAACGATTGCGCTGAATTGTCGATGGCCTTGGACCATACGAACGCATTCGTAAAAGAGAAGCCGGCGTTGAAGCGGCGTTCCAGGCGGACCTGCAGTCCGTTGTAATTTGAGAAGCCAGCAGGATCGAACCACGTGATGGCGCCAAAGCCTTGCAGCGGGCGGCGGGAGTTGAGCGAAGCTGTGCCCGTGGAGTTGGTCTGCGGAAAGGCCTGGTTGAAATCCGCGATGACGGGGATGCCGACCGAGTGATTCCCGACGTAGCTGATATCGAGAACTGTGTCGCGCATCAACTCACGCTGGACGGAAAAGAACCAGCTTTGCACATAAGGCGACTTGAAAGTGCGCGGAATGTAACTGATGTTCGCGTTGACGATGGGGAAGTTCGCGGCATTCGTCATGCCGGCCGGGTATCCCTGCTGCGTCGTTACGAAAGCCGGATTGGCCGGTCCCGTGGATCCAGTAGGATTGTTGACAGTGGCGATCACAACTTGGGGATAGTTGATACCAAGCAGATCGGCGCTGCCAACGCGGTTTTGGTGGATGTAGCTCCAACCGTAACCACCGCGCACAACCGTCTTGGGCATGACGCTCCAGGCGAAGCCGATGCGGGGGGCGAAGTTGTTGCGGTCCGGGTCGATGAGGGCGCGGTCGTAAATGCCGCCATCTTTCGCCTTGAGCATGGTCAAGGTTGTTGGGTCGAAGTTCGAGAGAACGTTGTCGCGCTCCCAGCGTGGGCTCGCGTATTCGTAGCGTAGGCCAATGTTCAGCGTCAGCTTGGACGTCAGGCGGATATCGTCCTGCAAATACCAAAAGTGTTCGTGCTGGCGGTAGTTGCCCACAACATAGTTTGCCAGTGCGAATTGGCTGCGCAGACCAAAGTAAAAATCGGCGAGAGATCCATTTGTGCCGCCGAGGCCCGTGTAGTTGCCAGCATACGCATCCCGGCCGTAGAGCGGGTTAATGTCGTTAACTTCCGTGTTGATGGTCACGAACTCATAGCCCAACTTCAACGCTTGTTTTCCGATCACGTGCGAGTAGTTCAGCTTGTAGTTGAAGCTCAACGGATTTTGGAACTGGGGGTTCGTTGCCTGACGGCCGAGTTGACTGAAGCCCGTGATCGTCGTCGCTGTCAAACCACCTGTCAGGTCGGGCGTCGTCGGCAGACCGGTGATCTCGTACAGTGTCTGCATGCTGGCGCCGCCAACAAGTGGCGGAAACTTGCCGGCATTCGTGCGGGAGAGGCCAAATCTGGCTTCGAGCACCGAGCGCGGCGTTGTCACCCACGTGTAGCCTGCCGCCAATTGTTGGTTCAATACTCGAGTGAATCCGTTGCTGTTGCCGCCGGATGCTCCCGGGATGTCCGGCTCGTTAAAGATGTTCACCTTGCGCTGGCTCCAGCGGACGAATGCAAGCATGCTGCTGGTGATCTGACCGTCGAGCCTTCCGTCGTATTTATCGTTATAGTTCCGGTCGAGCGAAAGCTGCTGATAATTGTTCGAGCGTCCGGAATTGGTAGGAATCGGAAGATCATTCAGGACCTTTTGTGCGAAGGAAGTCATCTTCACCGGGGTCCCCGCCGCGAAGGTTTCACCGGTGAGCGGATTCGCCACCGCGACAGTCAAGATCCCGGCGCGGTCGTCCATGGTGGGGATGCTCGAGAAGCGCAGCGTGCGTGCGAGAGAGCGGAAGCCTTCGTAATCGCCAAAGAAGAAGATGCGATCCTTCTTCACGGGGCCGCCGATCGTCAGCCCGAACTGATTCTGCTGCAGAGTGGGCTTTTTGAAGGTCGCCGGGCGAGCTCCGAAGATGTAGCCGATCGCGTTCAATTGCGTATTGCGGAGGAAGTCGTATGCGGTTCCGTGGAACTGATTGGTGCCGCTCTTTGTGGCGGCATTGATGGTGGCGCCACCGCTTCGCCCGAACTCGGCGCTGTAGTTGCTGGTGACCACTTTGAATTCCGCGATCGCATCCGGTGAAGGCTGCGCTACCTGGTTTGCGAATCCCTGGTTGCTGGTGCCATACGCGTTGTTGTCGACGCCGTCCAGTACAAAATTGTTGAATACGGCGCGCAAACCATTCACGTTAAAAGATCCTTCGCGCGGTGTCCCGGAATAGCCTGACGGCGATTTCGTCACACCGGTTGCCGTCAACGCGAGGTCGGAATACGAGCGGCCGTTCAGGGGTAGTTCGACAATGTTCCGGCCCGCGATCAATTGCCCGCGTTCGCTCGAATCGGTTTGCAGAATGGTGGCGGCTTCGGTGACTTCGACGGAATCCGACAATGTGCCGACTTGCAGCGCGAGATCGACGCGCTGACGGGCGTTGACGTTGAGGGCGATGTCTTTCGCAACGGCCTTCGAAAATCCTTGTGCTTCGGCGCTGACCATGTACGTACCGATTTTTACGTTGAAAAACGTATAGTTTCCCTCTGCGTCCGTTTTGGTGGCTGCTTCAATGCCCGTGTTCTGATTCTTAAGAACAATGGCGGCATTGGGAATCGCGGCGTCGCTGCGATCTCGAATAGTGCCGACAACCGAGGCGGCATCGAACTGGGCCAGTAGTGGCGCGGATGCGAGTAGGAATAAAAGTAGGGTATTCCCCGAAAGTGGGTATTTCATATTGCCCAAGCTAGCGGGCGAGTGCTCCAGTACGATGTCGGCCGAACGACAATTTGATGAATGAACGGCGTGCAACGCGCTTGTCATGGCGCTGTAGCGGAAGCTCGCTAAAGTGTATGCACATGCTCCGCAAAATAACGCTGCTTGCCGCCGTCATGGTGCTTCCGTGTGCTCTCCTGGGACAAATGAAGCCGCTTGAAGTCCACGGACACCGGGGTGGCCGCGCGATCTTTCCCGAGAACACGCTGCCCGCTTTCGAATATGCTATCGCCCAGGGCGTGGACGTATTGGAGCTCGATATGGGCGTTACCAAAGACGGAGTGGTTGTTGTTTCCCACGATCCGTTTCTTGCAAAGCCAATCTGTTCGGGTCCGCGCGAAAAGGTGCTGATTCACGATCTGACACTGAGCGAGCTTCGCCAATGGGATTGCGGCGCCATCCAAAATCCAGAATTTCCGACACAGAAGACTGTGCCCGGCACGCCCATGCCCACGTTAGATGAAGTTCTGTCGCTCGCTTCCAAAGGAAAGTTCCGGTTCAACATGGAGACCAAAATCTTTCCCGAGCACCCCGAGTCAACGGTCTCCCCCGAAGAGTTCGTCCGCCTGGTACTTGCGGTAGTGCGGAAGCATCATCTGGAAACCCGTGTGATTTTGCAGTCGTTCGACTTCCGCACACTGCGCGAGATGAAGAAGCGGGCTCCGGAGATCAAACTGTCAGCGCTCTATAACGGTCCCACGAAGAGCTTCGCGGAAATCGGCAGGGAAGCCGGAGCCGATATGATTTCACCGGAACACCACTTGGTCACGCCCGGCCTCGTTAAGGTCGCCCATGAGGCCGGTTTCCCGGTAGTGCCGTGGACTGCGAACAAGGCCCAAGACTGGGATCGCCTTGTAGCTGCGGGAGTGGATGCGATCATCACCGACGATCCGGCCGGTTTAATCGCGCATTTGAAAAGCCTCAAGGTGCGTTAGATCCGGGATCGCTTACTGCCGGAACGAGGCGGCTACCTGAAGTCTGCGCAGCATCGGTCGCTTCTTTTCTTGATGTGACTCCATCCGGCAGAGGATGTCATCGAGCGCCTTGACGCCGGAAACGAGGTAGGGCCCTTTATTGAGCATCACGCACTCTGCGCGCTCGCCCATGGCCGCGTCAGTGATTTCGGAGCGGGATGGTGCGCCGCTCTTGATCAGGCTTTCCAATACTTGGGTTGCCCAGATGACGGGCACATGCGCTGCCTCTGAAATCCAGAGGATTTCTTCCTGCAACTCAGCAAGCCGCTCGAAACCACATTCGACGGCAAGGTCGCCGCGGGCGATCATCACGCCAAAAGCCTTGAAGCTCATTGCGGCGAGCAACAACTGCGGCAAGTTCTCGAATGCTTGTTGGGTTTCGATTTTCAATATGACGCCCACATGCTCGCCCCCAAGCTCTTTCAGCCGCCTTTGCAAAGCCGTCACATCCGCGGGGGTCCGAACAAATGAGTAACCAACCAGGTCAGCGTGACGGACAATGAACTCCAGGGCTTTGTGGTCTTCGGCCGTTAAGGACGCTAGCCGCAATTCGGATTCCGGGAGATTTATTCCTTTCTCCGCGGCGAGCTTTGCCCGTCCGCCCTGTGCATAAGTGATTTCAACGGCCACCTCCTTATCGTTGGCTACAGTGACGATTCCGCCGATTTTGCCATCGTCGAACCAAACTGGCTCGCCAGTGCGCACACACTCAAAAAACTCGGGCAGTGTGACTCCGATTCGCGGAAGAGTCAGTGTCTCCCCGTTGTCATCGGTCACGGCAAGGCGGCCTGGTTTGAGCGAGCGAGTTAAGACGATCTTGCTCCCAACCACCAGTGGGATGGCCTGCGCTCGTCGGGCGATCGCCTTTGGGTGAATCCGGGTTTTATACGTCACACCCGAAGCGGATACTGCCGTTAAAACGAGGCCAGGCGTGAAATAGACTGTTTGACGGGCCTCAGCACAGCGGCTTCGTCCCTTCGTGGCCGTGACCACCAACGACCTGCGTGCTCTCCTTGCATCCAGAAAATGAATCTCGTCACCGCATTGAAGCCGCGCCAGCCAACGGTCGGCGACTCGCAGGACCACGCTTGCACGTTCAGCCGGAGGTTCGGGATTCGCAAAGGATGTCAGCCAGATCCTTGATCCCGATTGAACACGGCCAAGCTCGTCACGCTTCGGGTGGCACTTTAAAACAGCGGGACCTGGTTCCATCGGGCCGGTACGAAGTTTTGGACCTGCGAGATCCATTGCGACTTTACAGAATTTGCCAGTCTCCGATTCCGCTCTCCGCAAGTGGTTGATCATGGCCAGCCACTGCTCCGGGCCGTCGTGTGCGCAATTGATGCGCATGCAATTCATTCCGCCATCGAGAAGATCCCGAATCAATTCGTAGTAGTGCGCCGCCTCCGAAGGCATGGTGACCATGATGCGGACACGCCTCGAGTCGGGTCTCTCTCCCAACAGTGCGGACGTGTTGCGCTTGAGAGCGTCGCTGCCCTCGTTCGCGCGGGTCTCGGACTCCTCACAGTCGATTGGCGGCGCGCCGCGAAGCAGCAATAGTATCCGGAGGACGGCGTTTAAATTCCCCATTACGTGGGATTCGGTGCGGCCCAGCGACGATAGCCCCATGGAGGCGAGCCGGCCTTGCAAGTGACGAATATCGTTTCTACGAAGTGCCATGTAGTGCAGGAGATTGCGAGCGCCCGCACAGTGGTCCGGATGCAGATCCTCATAAAGAGAACGTTCGGCCTCGAGGTTGCGCATTTGTGAGCGTAGCCGCAGTAGTTCCTCCGCTAACGCTTCCGTTTCTCTCAACATCTCTGGGTCCATGGGGTTCTCCTAAAGAAGCGTTGGCGGCAGCACGCGGGGCGAGCTGACGGTGCGCCATTCGGAAAGCACTTATGTTTAATGGCTGTTCCAAGCCCGGTAGAGATGTCCGGCGGCAAGTGCAGTCCCAGCGCCAACGGCAAGTACGGTTGCGGCCTTGCCCCACGCATCCAAAACGCGCAGGCGGCGCGCTACGGCAACTTGCTGCGGGACGAGATGCGCGTCGCGATCCAGAATATGAATATTGTCGTCCTCCTGATAACGCGCAATCCATGAGCGGAGCGCTGCCAGACCGAGGGTGCAGGCGAACGCTGCGATGAAAATGACGAACAGTGCGGTGAGATTCACGATGATTTCCTTTCGCCCAAACCAGGGTTGCAATGTTACAACCACTGCGCCCGGAGTTGGAGAAGATCACTTTGCACAGCACGCAATGTTACAACACCATTTCAATTGCGCAAGAGTACCCATCGTGCTGCGAGTTCTTCCGCACGTGCGAATGTTACAAGTATGTTGCGGCCATGGGCAACGAAAGCAGGGCACGGAAGTTACTGGAATTCTGCGCAGCGAATATTTGGTTCTTGTCGCGGTTACCCAATTGCCTTGATCGAACGCATGAAACTCATTTTCATTTTCATTCTGCTACTTGCATCCTGCCAATTCGTATCCGCACAAAGTTCCTCGGATGACATTGCCATGACGCCGACGCTTTCTGGTGCCGAGATGTTCAAATCGTGGTGCGCTTCCTGCCATGGAGCGGAAGGACGCGGTGACGGGCCCGCTGCCAAAGCACTGCGGAAATCGCCAGCCGATCTCACAAAGCTCACGAAAAGCAACGGCGGCAAGTTCCCAACCGACAGGGTTCGCAAATTCATTGACGGAACTTCAACGCCTCCGGACGCACACGGCTCGCGGGAGATGCCAGTCTGGGGTTCCGTGCTGGGCAGGATTGACGCCAGCCGTCCCGGGATACTCTACCGAGTCACAGCGCTGACGTCGTACGTGGAGTCCATTCAAGCGAAATAGGGGAGAAGTCTCACGGCGAATTCGCCTTTATCCGGCGAGGAATCAAATCGCACAATTTGACGCGCTTCCCGGCGGTTATGCCGTGATTAGCCGCCGGGCACCGGAGCGCGTATCTTGTGCACTGGCTTCGCCCGGCAGAAGTATCGTTGAATAGCGCTCATAGATGCCTTCAAAGACGCTGTCCCAGGAGAAACTCATCGCGGTTGCCCTGGCGCCGTCTGCAAGCAGTTGCCGCGAATGGCTGTGCGTACGTAAGTCCATTAAGGCATCCACAAACGGCTGGAAGCCATCGGCGATATAGCCGTTCACCTTGGATCGCACCAGGAACTTCGGCCCACCTTCATTGCTGACGACCACGGGTACACCCGAAGCCATCGCTTCCAGGACGACGTTTCCAAACGTGTCGGTTTCCGAGGGAAACACGAATGCATCCATGCCGGCATAAGCTTCAGCCAGACGCGGGCCCGAAAGAACTCCGGGCAAATCCGCCTGCTTGAGATTCTGCTGCAGCCAATGTTTCTCTGAGCCGTCGCCAACGATAAGAAATCGGTAGTCGCGCACTCCTGCCTGGCGCAAATTGTCCTCGATGCGGGCGAAGAGCCGGACGTTCTTTTCCGGAGACAACCGCCCAACAAAACCGATCACAAATTCCGAAGTGGTGCGCCGCCGGCGCTCTGGGGAAAAGAGTGTGGTGTCGATACCTCGATGCATTAAGAAGACGGGCCTGCCGGTCCGGCATGCCAGCATCTCCACAAGTTCAGGATTCGGCGCAAACAGCAGCCGGGCCAGTCGATAGTAGCGAATGCTGAGACTCAGAGCCACGTTTTGCGCGCAGTGAATCAGCGAATGCCGCGTTTGGTGATCCAGCCACTGAAGCTTTTGCTCCAGGCGGCGGCCGGCGAATTCATGCACGTTCGTGTGCCAGGAGGCGACCAGCGGCACCTTGAACTGGTGCGCGAGTATTGCCCCGAGCATGCCGATATGGCTGGGACCGGTTATGTGAATGAGGTCGGGCGCAAATGCCTCTAGCTGACGCGCCAGCATCGCGCGGTACCGGTAAAAAAGCAAATCGAACGATAGGTCGCGCTCCAGGCGGAGAACGGCGCGAGAGCGGCCAAGCTCGATTGTGCGGACCGATCCTTGTTGCTCCATTCGATCTTGCGGACCCGCGCAGACTGCCAAGAACTCCCGTCCGGTCCGCTGTGCAAACTGAACAAATTCACGGCTGGTGAGCGCGACACCGTTTACCTCATGCAAGCTGTCTGTGAAGAAGGCAACGCGTGGCGCCTTCATAGAACAACTTCTTCCCGCTTTGCAAAAGCAAGCCGAAACGCCTGGCGAAATTGCGGGTTTCGCAGCAGGTCCACTCCTTTGGTGAACAGCCGGACCGCAAGCGGTTCCTCGCCCCACTGGTCCCTCAATGATCTGGTTACGCCGTCGTCACAGAGATAGAAGGCACGGTCGCTCCACGTCTTCCAGTCATAGACGTGATCCTCCCGATATCCCAGAATGTCTTCCAGGCTGTGTAGTATCCGCATGGACAAGGGCTCGCGGTACTGGTCCGTGATAAAGATGTCGCTGACTCCGTTCCGAACTTCTTCCACGAATTCCGAAAACGTCGCGGCATTCGATAAGTTGAGTAACGTATTCGGTTCGGTCGCGTGGCGGTCTCCTCCCGAAATGAGAGGCTTCTCAAACATTTTCGCGAGCTCAAATACGGTGCGATTCTCCGTCCAAGGCCGCAGGCCGTTCAGTTCAAAAGCATGCAAGTGGGACTTAAACAGTGCGGCAAAGCGGCGTGCCGTATCGCGGTGTACTTCTTCACCGATGCCCTTCTCGTCCCAGTTTGGATGATTGAAAACAATCAAAACCTGGGGATCCGCCGACAAATGGCGGAAGATATCATTCAGGTTCACCGCACTGGCATCCTCCGTAAACGCCGCGAGCGTCGCCATAGTTTGCCTGGCGGTTTCTCCAGGGAGATTGTGCACTCCAATGTGGAAGAACGTCCCGCCGAAGGGAACGGTCCATTCCACGGATACCGGCACCCGGCAGGCGTCAAGTAATTGGAGACTCATGGGAGCCTCAATGCTGTCGTGATCGGACAACGACACGAGGCTTTCCATATCCAGGCGATTCTCAATCTGATTCACTTCCACCGTCCATGCCTGCCGTGCGGAAAGCGGGGGCGTCCAATGTCCGCGGCGTAGATCGAGGCTTGTGCCGTGAAGCCGCTCATAGCGCGCGGCTCCACCATCTAACGCGATGCGAAGCGGAAGGATGCTTCTTGCAAATTTGTAAATGAATTCAAGACTCTCCTTCGAATGGAGAGTATGGCTATGCAGGGAGACGCCCTTTCGAAAGTGCTGGGCCGGGTGAATGTCAGATTCAAAGTGGATATGCGTGAAGTTCACGGAACCTCCGGGGGATGAGGGGGTGCAGGATAGAGCCGCAGGCGTTCGAAGCACCTTCGAAGTCCGTGCGGAGGAGGTCGCGAAGCCGGACAACGATTCGCTCCGGCAGCAACCGGTTCTTAACGCGTATGAGGATCGGAAGCCGCCTGGCTCGTATGCTCATGCACTTAGCATCGTCGGCGATCCTTAATATTTCGTCTCGACTGGATGAAATTCACGAGACATTTGTTACTGGAAACGTTTTAATGCGTCTCGCCGCGCTGCCGCCGGGTTTTGCGGAGGCCGGGACTCTGCCGCCAGCTATGCGGCCCTCGGGGAGATTCGGGGGACCAATCGGACGGGCTGTCGCTCTGCAGTTGCGGATTGGCTGTGAACGGTGTCTGAGGCGGGCGACTCCGGTGCAAGGCAGGGATGGCGCCCTGTACAAACATCGCAGGAGCAAGGGGTGTTGGATAGCAGGTAGGGGGAAGGATAACTCACTGTCCCATTTAAGGCGATCACGATTGATTCGACGTGAGCGCCTCGTGACAGTTTCGTGAAAACGAAACAAAGGGAGCGCGCTGAAGTTGCCGAAACGCGCTCCCCATAGTCCGTTACTCGGACTCGTCTTCTTCGGTGTCGTTACGCAGCACTTCGTACGTCGTGTTGTCCCCGTGCTGTTGCGTATAGAAGAGGCGCCACTGGCCGTTGAGCGGGCGTGGAACCTTTGCGCCGAGCAAGCCGTTCACCGTCGGATCGCCGTCGGACAGGTGCCAGCCGGTGATCTCATTGTCTCCGTCGTTGAAGAAGGAGCCGGAAAATCCGCCGCCCGCAAAGAGCGAATCGAGCGTCGCCGAAACGTCCCGGCCCTGCGCCAGTATCCGGACCGGTTGTGCTCCGCTGCTATAGCTCACGTTTAGGTCGAATAACCACGCCGAATCCAGGGCATTGCGCTGGCTGTGCAGCGTGTCCCCGGCGTCTTCTCCGAAGACGATCCGGTCAGCATCCCAGAAAGCGCAGTTGTCGAAACCGGAATGTGCGGCGTCACCGTTGTAGACCAGGTTCAGTTTCCCCGTGTCACCGGTCAGACGCAAGCGGAAGATCCCGCCGAAACCGCCGTAAGTTGTCCCGGCTTCCGTGAGCATATCCGTGTCGCCGGTTTCGTCGAAGATGAACTCCGTGAAACCGCTTCCCGGACGGAACTGTCCGTTTTCCGGCCGCTTGAACGGAGTCGCCTGCTTCACTTTGGCAGCGGCGTTCGCGTTGAACGGAGCCGTGCCATCGACGTCTGTGTCGTGGAGTGTGACCCAGGCCGTGTTGAATGTCTTGCCGTAGGTGTGGAGATCCTTCACGTCGTCCGAGAGAATGAACGCATCCGGCGAAGCGAAGAAATTGAAATGGATGGGACCCGCATGGGCCAGCGATTGCACCTGCAGCGCCTGAAGTTTGCCGCCCTTAGTCAAGTCAGCCGGATCTTTGGGCAGGAAGCGGTACACAAAGCTATTGGGACGCCGCGCGTGGCTGTTGACCGCGCCCTTGCTGCCTCCCACGTCTTCAATGATATAAAGGCGCCCTTGTGGGTCGGCCTGAATTCCTTCGTAGCCTCCGTTTCCGAGAATCCCGGACAAGCCTTTCACCTTCGAAGGAACGTCGAGCGTTGCCTGCCAGACCCCTCCATTCACGGCATCCTCGGACGTCAGCAGAAGTTGTTGGGAGAAGGGATACCACGTGATGCCATCAAAGGTCGGCATTTCCGCACCGTTGATGTCCTTGTTTGCCATCAGCGTTACGCGATGTGTGGAATCGGCGTCCAGGTTGATGCGGGTCAGATAACCGCTCACGCCGGTTTCATGCCCCTGAAAAAGAAAATGACGGCCGTAGTTGTAGGCCGGGTCCGCGCCGGATTGCTTCCGCAGTGTCAGATACACGTTCTTATCAGGCTCGGTCTTGCGAAACTCCACTCGGCTTCCCGAGGCAGTTGGAACCATCGCATTAACGCCATCGTCGTTGTAGCCGTAGTACTTGAAAACGCCGGCGGTGATTCCGGATGGGATCTCCAACCGCATCGAACCCTGGGCCACGACGGTCTGCGTCAATTGCGGCGAAAGGACGTTGGGTTGGGCCGTTCCTGCCGATTTGGCATTCGCGCTTGGGACATGCGTGGGAAGTGGCGGCGCCGCGAAGGCGCCTGCCGCCAATACCAGCGGCATGATCCGCTTGAAGTTGTGGGAAAACATTTCGAACCTCTCGAATTAAATTGAACTGCGCTCCGAGAGTAGCGGTGGCTCATGTCAGTCCGATTCCGTTCGGGTGAAACTTGTGCTACAGCACGCGTGAGGTCCACACGCTCCTTTCCACTTAAACAATTGGAAACGGAATCGTAACCAGCAAGCGGCCAAACATTAAATTCCCGACGGTTATGGAAACGTCATGGAGTTGTGATCGATCCGAAACGCCCAATTGTTACTCTTCATTCAGATTTTTGGGAGGAGTATTTCGAATGAAGAGAGTTTTCATGAGTCTTGCCGCTTTGCTTTGCTTTGCGGCGGCCATCCAGGCACAGTCCGAATCGGGCCGCGCTGCCATCCAAGGTTCCGTGCTCGATCCCTCGGGGAAATCGATTGCGAATGCGGAGATCACACTGCGTCAGCCGGAAACCGGCTTCGTCCGTAAAGGAACGAGCAACGCCGACGGTGAGTTCCGCGCGCAGGCACTCCCGGTGGGTGAATACACGATCGAAGCGACGGCACCGGGTTTTGGTGTCGCGCGCGCTGAGAGAGTGATGCTATTGGTTGGTGAAACAAAGACGGTCAACCTTCCTCTGGCGGTGTCCTCGGTGGCTACGCAGGTGACGGTTGTGGAGACGGCGGAGCTTGTCAACTCAGCCGACCACAGTAACAGCGTCACCATTGACGATCGCGCGATCGAAGGACTTCCGATCCGCGCGCGGACGTTTACCGAATTCGCTCAGCTCGCCCCGAACACGACACAAGAGGCGAATCGATTCGGCATCGTCGTCAACGGCCAGCGGTCCATCAACTCGAATGTTTCCATTGATGGCGTCGATTTCAACGACCCGCTACAAGGCGGTGCCCGTGGCGGCGCGCCGAAGGAATCCGCATACTTCTTTCCTCAGCTTGCTGTCCGTGAATTTCAGATGGTTTTGAACGGCGCCTCTGCCGAAGTCGGACGCACGAACTCAGGCTACCTGAACGTCGTGACCAATTCAGGCACGAATAGCATTCGCGGCGCTGGCTTTTATCAAAACCGCAATCCGCAGATGACTTCTCCTCTGGCCGACGGCACCGACTCGGCGAACAACTCACAACACCAATTCGGCGGCTCACTGGGTGGGCCGATCAAGCGCGACAAGTTGTTCTACTTTGGCGCAGTCGAAAAGAACATGGTCAACATTCCGTACGAGGTGCGGTTCGACAAACCCGCAATCGCCGTACCTCAGAATATTTTGAGCCAGCAGGGTGTGTTTGATCAGAAGAACAACCCACTGGTTGCTTTCGGACGCCTCGACTACAACCTCGGGCAGAAGCACACCGTGAACCTGCAATACACTTATGCCGCGCAGAATGGCATGGACTTCGGCGGGCAGAGCGGCGTGACGAAAAGCGCGTCTACCAACAACACCATTCTCGATCGCGCAAGTCAGGGAGTGAAATGGGGGCTGACCACCGTTATCTCTCCGGCGCTTCTCAATGAATTCCGCGGCCAGTACGTTTATGACAATCGCCAGCAGGTGCCCGTGAGTCCTCTCGCGCAGGTGGACATCACGGACCTGGGCACCATTGGCGGCAGCTCAAACGGAACGTACATTTACGAAGCTACTCGAAACGAGTTTCTGGACAATCTGAGTTGGACGAAGGGAATCCACAGCATTAAAGTGGGCGTCGATATAAACTTCACTCCGGAACGCCAGCAACGCGAGACCAACTACGGTGGCGCTTACACGTTCACCTCGCTTGCGGATTATCTGGCCGCAGTTGGTGGCGATCGCACCAAGATTAATAGCGGAAGCAACAATTACCAGCAGACGCTGGCCGCCAGCGGGAAGCAAGGCATCTACAAACAAATGCAACAGGATCACGCCGTTTTCTTCACCGATACGATGCGCGTCCGCCGTGACCTCACCGTGACGGCGGGCTTACGTTGGGAGGGCCAGATCAACCCCCAACCCCCTGCAAATCCTGCTCACCCGATCAACGGCCAAATTCCGAACGATCTGAAAATGTGGCAGCCGCGCCTTGGACTCGCCTGGAACATCGCAGGCAGGAACAAGACGGTTGTTCGCCTTTCCGCAGGATTGTTCGATGCCCGCACCCCTGGCTATCTGATGCAGCGCGTGTTCACCGATAACGGCGTGGACACAGTTGTTCTGGATGCTCAAGTCGACAAGACGCTGATCAATTATCTAACCGTGCCGAATGCGCTGGCGACGCTTCCTTCCGGTGTCGCCGTTGCAGGCAACAATGCGGTCTACGCCTTCGATCCGGGTTTCCGCAATCCGCGTTCCGGTCAGTTGTCCGTTGCAGTGGAGCAGCAGATCGATAAGGACACCAAAGTCACCGTCGGATTCGTTCGCAACTCAACGTGGTCCCTGCAGCGCCGCATGGATGTGAACCTGTTCCGGCCAACGGTGCTTGCCAACGGTTATGTCGCTTACCCCTCGTATGATTCGACCAAAATGGTCCTGGTCCAAGCGAGCGGCTACGATCCGCTGACCGGGCAGGGTATCTACATCGATAGCGTTACCGGTAAGTCGTTCAAGCCGAGCGTCGCCCGTCCTGACACCAGGATTGGTTCGCTCAACGTGAACAAGTCGGTTGGACATTCCAGCTACAACGGCGCCTACATCAGCATTCAGCGCCGCATGAGCCACCGTGTTCAGTTCGGTATGAACTATACGTACGCCGTAAATCGTGATGACGATTCGAACGAGCGCGATTTTAATCGTCAGTACATGTTGAACGTCTACGATTTGAGCCGCGATGGCGCTTACGCTAAAAACGATATTCGCCACAACTTCAACACCAACGTGTTGTTCGATCTCGGTAAGGGCTTCACGCTCAGCAGCCTGGTTATGGCCCACACCGGCACGCCCGGACGCTACGTCATCAATAGCGATTTGAACAACGACGGCAACAAGAACAATGATCGCCCCGTCATCAACGGCGCTTTGGTTTCGCGTGACTCCGTTCGTCTGCCCGGCTTCGTTGATTGGGACATGCGCCTGACCAAAGAGTTCAAATTAGGCGAACGTGCCCGCATGGTGTTCTCGATCGAGGGATACAACCTGACTCGCGCTACGAACTTCAGCTTCAATAGCGATGGCGACAGCACCTTCGGCAAGCCAACCGCCGCAGTGAATGCCGCCACCGGTTTCTCGTACGCGAACAGCACCGCTGGTATCGCCAATGTGTTCCCGGGCACGGATCGCTTTGGCGGCGCGCGCCAGGCGCAGCTTGGCGTTCGTTTCCTCTTCTAGCAGCATGGGTAAGCAGAGAATACTCATTCTGCTCGCTTTGACCGGCGCGGCTTTTTGCCGCGCCGATCTTCTTACTCCGGCGTGGGTGGAACTGGGCGAACACGGCGTTTCCATTGTCCGAGTCGTAGTCACCGATCCGGATGCCTGTCCTACGATCACCATCGACGGCGCCGCCCGCCAGATGACATTGCGGACCCCGGTACCTGCCGCGCTCCGCCCACTGTGCGAAACAACCTTGCCGCCAGACGCGAAGGCCGCGTCCATCGGGGCGCAAAGGCTCCCTCTCCCCAATCCGGAACCGTCGAAAGTATTGGTATTGGGGGATACCGGCTGCCGCATCAAAGGGGGACGTGTCCAGGATTGTAACGATCCGGAGAGATGGCCTTTCGAGCGCGTCTCCGCCCAAGCCGCGGACGAACTGCCGGACTTGGTGATTCACGTGGGTGATTACTTGTATCGCGAGGACATTTGTCCGAAAGATTCTTCCGCGAAATGCGCGGGTACTCCGAGTGGCGATAACTGGGAGACATGGAACGCCGACTTCTTCGCCCCGGCGGCGAAACTGCTTGCGGCCGCTCCGTGGGCTCCGGTGCGTGGCAATCATGAGGATTGCAATCGTGCCTGGCGTGGATGGTTTTATTACCTGGACCCGCGTCCATGGCAAGGTGAGACATGCGCGAAATTTACTGAGCCGTACTCTGCCGGTAACGTCACACCTCACATCGTTATGTTTGACTCGTCGCCGGTTTCCGAAGACCGGAAAGAAGATGCAACGGAAGAGCGTCTCGCGGCGCAATTCGCCTCGATTCAGGAAAACGGCGCCTGGCTTGTCGCACATCACCCAATCTGGGCGATCCGTCCGGCAAAGGAAGGAGACACCGTTCCCGTTAGTGCGGGCTTTCAACGGGCATGGCAGGCGAGCCCGCCTCGCGGCATCGACATGATCCTTTCGGGTCACACACACCTGTTTGAGTTGCTCACGTTCGACGAAATGCCCACGCAATTGGTGGCCGGAATCGGCGGCACACAGTTGTCGGCGCCGCTACCTTCGCAATTCGATGGATTGAAGCTGGGTAGCAAAACCATCCTGATGGGCGAAAGCCAGGTGGAGTTCGGCTACGTCCTTTTGGTTAAGAAGAGTGGCCGTTGGAATCTGACCTTGAAGAACTCGAAGAACCGTGTGCTTGAATCGTGCGACATCCTCACCAAGCAGACATCGTGCGGGCATTCTTCAGCCGCCATCGCGGCGCGCCCTTAGTTAACAAAATCAGGCCGAATGAGCGCGGGCTTTGTGAGACTCCAGGTTGCAGCGAATGCTCGCCTGGCGTTTCCGGCTTAAGAGGACAAGTTCACGGGCTTGCGGGTCGTTGCGATGGTCCGTGGACTCTCCCGGCGGCTTGATCATTTCGTAACGTTCGCGCAAGATCAGCGTCGCTTCCACTTCGCACATCAAGCCGTATTCACGAACCAACGATTCACACACGGGGCACCGCATAATGAGGAGTTCCTATTTTCCCCCATCGAACGCCCCAATTTCCAGTGTTTTTCAAACGCCTGTAATGAATATTGTGTTACGACGGCAACGCCTTCGTTTGCTTCGCGCTTGAAAGCCAGCTTCGCCATTGCACGCCCGCACGGCTGGAGAAGTGATCGTTCCAATGCTCGCGGAAGTCGCGATCTCTGCTTGCGAGAAGGGCCTCGATCCGCCGCTTCGTCTTTGCCGTGGAGGCCACTAACTCCAGCGTTGTCAGGCAATCGTTAATCCCGCCGAGTCTATCTTGTAGCCCACGCATCTGGGTCAGGCGCTGGTCCATGGACCTTCCATAGACGCTGCGAAACAATTCCAGCGTGTAGCGGAAACGTTTGGCTCGAAGGCGGAAAGCATGCAGCATTTCGTAATCACGATTGGTAGCCGCGGCGGATGCGCCCGCCGCGAAGAAATCGTCTGCCATCTGCGGCAGTACTTGTCGCGCATTTGCGAAAACGCCGAGAGTGTTGTCCCAGGGTTCAGAACCGTGATCCTTGTTCCGGCACCTCAAGTTGTGTTTGGCCGCGAAATCCGCCCAACGCTTCTTGGCCAGGTGGCGAGTCAATTCCTTTGCGGCGAGATCGCGGCGCTCGCGAAGTGCAGAATACGCCGGATCTCCCAAGGGAACTTTGACCGATTGCAGCAGTTGAATCGCGACGTCGCAGTTGCGTGTCTCGCCACACAAACTCATCAACTTTCGCAGGCGCCTGCGGATGCGCTTTGTGGCTTCCGGATCGAACAGCGCGGCGAATGTGCCCAGACATTGTGTATAGCGGCGAATGGAGACGCGCAAATCGTGAATGATATCGACGTCCTCCGGATCCCTCGCGGCTCTGCGAAGTTCTTTCGCTACACGAAGTAACGCTGCCTGGGTACTGCGTTCCGCAAAGTTGACTAACGCTCGGTTCTTCATGGTTCGCTTCGTTCTAACGTTTCATGCGAATCACTAGCTGCTTCCCTAGGACCTCGCGAAAAACAGGTGCTACCTGTTCGGCGTGCCATTGCTCCACATCTAAATCGCCTCGGGAAACCAGATTAAGCACGACAGTACGGTCTTCGACGGTGATCTCAACATCGTCGACCAGTTGTTCCTGGCTGCAGTCCAGTGCAACGGCTAAACGAAGCAAGGGGGTCATCAACACCACCGCACGGCGGCTATTGCTATCCATCGACTGGAATTCCGGATGCGACGGCTGAGGCAAAGACTTCCGGTGATAGCGGCATAAATGGGCCACAATCATACGCTCCTGTTCGCTAAAGCCGGCAAGATCGGTATTGGCAACCAAATAAAACGAATGGCGGTGATGGCGGGACTCATTGACGAAGTGGCCGATGTTGTAGAGGTATGCGGACGCCTCAAGCAGTTGCCCATACTCTGGAGAAAGTCCGTGAACGCGCCGTAGCGCCTGGAACAGGGAGCTTGACAGGTGGGCGACCTTACCGACATGCTTCGCCGCGATTCCATATCTCCGCGAGAGCCCCTGCACCAACCTGCGCCGCTCCGCATCAAGGCGCGTTTGCTCCAAGCCTACTTTTCGATGCGCGAGGTCCGCGATGATGCCATCACGTACGCCCGCCGCGGAGTAGTAGAGCTTCGGGACATGAAAGGCTTCCACGAACTCACGAAGCACGGTGACACCGGCGATGATGATTTCCGCGCGCTTGGGGCCAATACCCGTGACGCTTCGGCGTTCCGCCAGCGATAGCTGGCTGAGTTCCCGGCACAGTTTTCGAACTTGTCCCGCAGTTGCCGGAACGCGGTCCGCCGCGTCACGACGCGAGCGGCGGATGCGATTGGCCGCACATACGACGGCCGCCGCAGTGGAGGATGTCGCGATCATCCGGTCAATTTTCTTCGCACTGATGCGCAGCGCAGCACTAGCGATGCGCTCCTGGACGTAGCGTTGCAGCCGGATCAGCTCCTTGGGCGTTGGGGGATCACTCTTGAGGAACAACTCCGTCAGCCGCACAGCGCCCAGCGGCTTCGAGTACGAATCGACGATATGACCGTCTTCGCTCAAGATAAGCTCTGCGCTGCCGCCTCCGACATCCGCGATGAGGATGCGTTGCTTCGTGTGCGGCCATTGGCTCTGCACGCCCAGATGGACCAATCGCGCTTCCTCAAGGCCGGAAATAATTTCAACGGGCGTCCCCAGAATCGTTTGCGCGCGGGCCAGAAACTCGGGCTGGTTTGAAGCATCCCGTAGCGCCGCCGTTCCAACGGCCCGTATGCCCAGAAGTTCCAGCCGCGGAAAGGAGGCGGCCATCCGCTCCAGCGCCTCGCACGCAAGGTTGATGGCGGATTCGCTTAGCCGCCCTTCACGAAAAACACTCGTGCCAAGGCGAACCACTTGCCGCTCCGCCGCGAGCGGCGTAATTTTTCCATCGGGTCCAACTTCAGCGGCCAGCATCCGTATGGAGTTGCTGCCGATATCGATCGCCGCATAACGGGACATAGCGTGACTCATCGCCCTGGACCCAGATTGGCGGGAACGGGTTCCTTACTCGTTATCATAAGAGACCTGGCCCCTCTGTTTCTTGCGAATCGCACACGGCTCACCTGTCAGTGTTCGAAGTGAATGTCGATTTGTGCAACGCCTAGTGATTCTTGCGTTTTAACCGAATCCGCCAGGCGCGAGAGCATGTACCCCGACAATCGCAAAATGTCGGCTGGGTCGGAGTCGAGAGTAAGCTGAGGACGCACTTTGGGGATATCAAAGACTTTGCCGCGGTAGCGGATGGCGAAGTCCAACCGGTATTCGTCGAAAAATGCGGAAACTTCAACATCGCCAACGGCCACCAGTTCGTTTGCAATAACCGATTCGAGGAATTCAATCATCGCGCCGACGGCCCTTACCGCAACCTCACGCCGCGCTCCCCATTGCGCTGTGAATTCTTCGATAAACTCCGTGAGCGCGGGAAGGGAATCAGGTTCGGGCATTAACCGGATACTTTGCCGCCTCGATGTTCCGACGTGAAAGAGCGCATTGAGGAAAACCACCATCACCGTTGCCACAGTCAGGCCTGAGCTGAGCAGCGGGCGTGCGAAGTCGGGAACCTGACTGGCCAGGTCCGGCAGGTTCTCGGCACCCAGGCCGAAAAGCAGCGAGAAGCCGACGATGTAAGTATGCCGCGTCTCCATCATGCGGCTCATGATGATCTGCATGCCGGCGATGAGGTTGTACGACACCACCAACAGGAACATCGCGCCCGCCACGGGAGGCGGAACGATGGTGAGCAGCGCGACCACTCGCGGAAGAAACGCAAGTGCGATCAATATGGAACCGCAGGCGTAGCCGACGTAGCGGCTTGCCGCCCCGGTTGCCGCAGCCAGCCCGATGTTACTCGACGAACTCATCACAGCGAAGCCACCGAATAGCGAGGACACCATTGTTCCCAGTCCAAAGGAAAGCATGCCGGAACGGCTGCGGCGAAGGTCGGCACGCTTCCAGTTCGGATCACTGATCTTTTCGCTTACCGCCAGATCCCCCGCGTTCTTCATTGCGGCGCTCAGACCCAGAATGATGAACGGAATAAGTAGGCCGGCGTTAAATGCCAGGCCGGGGGGATGAATCGTCGGAAGATCCACAATTCGCGCCTCAGTCACTTGTTTCCACTGCTCCGGCCGTATGAACCCGTAGTAGTTCGCCAGTCCGTAACCGGCGATGAGAGTGATTAAGGAACTGAGCAATCGCAAGCGGCCCTTGCCCCAAACCGTCAGGCCGGCTAATAACGCTAGGGTGACGGAAGCCACCAGCAGGTAGTGTGGATCAAGTTTATCCGCGTTGCGGCTCACGCCGAGAAACCGCGAGAGCGCCAAGCCCACTTGGGATGCTCCCACCATGAAGGCAATCAAACCGACCACCTCTGGTGGGAATAACGCTCGCCAGCGATGCAAAATCCGGCTGAGCAGAACAACCACCAGTCCCGTGACAAATGTCATCCCAGCCAGTAATCGCAAGCCGCCGGCCTGTACCGCGATCATGGCCGGAGCAACGAACGAGCTGATGATCGCCGACGGGGTCAGATGTCCGAAACCGAAGATCCGATGCCGGCTGGAAACAACAATTGTGCAGATCCCGGATGCAATCAACGTCGCCGAAATCATCGTCTGCATCGACGCCGTGTCAGACCCAAGCGCCAGCAGGACCGCTACCGGCAGCGTGATCTTGCTGGCCGATTCGATCGCATGCTGCAGACCCAGCATCGCGAGGTTCGAGAACGGAGGAAGGTCGTCGCGCCCGTAAATGAGACCTACGGCTTTCCGGTGCCGTGCGCCTTTGGCCGCTTCCGGTTTTTGGGGATTTAGTTTCGTTTTGAGGCCGGCGAGCATTTAGGTTGCGGAATATGCGCGCGCGGATGATTTCACAAAATGGCAAATAAGGTCGTGCAACAAAGGCAAGGCTAACATGCGACATGTTGCAAATTGATGAATATTGCGCAAACGTCTTGGATCACGGGCACAGCAAGCTTATAGTGGTGAGGCATGGAACTTCTTGTTGAAACGGTGGAAGACATCCACATTGTCCACATCCGCGGCCGCCTCGACCTCACTGGTGTGTCGGAATTGACGGATCGCGCCGACGGCCTGATGACTCTTGGTGCTACAAAGATCGTCATGGACTGCCGTGATCTGCAGTACGTCAGCAGTTCCGGACTCGGGGCGTTCATCGGCATCGCCAAGAAGTTAGGGCCGGACGGAAAGCTGGTTTTTGCTGCGATGAATCAGCATGTACAGAACGTGTTTGAGATGACCGGAATTGCAAACTTGTTTGAGATTAGCGGATCGAAGGAAGCTGCCGTCCGATCGTTGTCTGCCGTTTAACTTTGCCATGCCCAGTGCGGAAGTGTCACGAAGTGACCTGATCTACCGCCACAAGTTGTAACGCAATATTCATTCGTGCGGCCCGCCAGAGTCGCTATCATGGGAATGCTCATGCAAGTGTTCCTCCCGAATCGTTGCCCGGGGCGATTGATCGTTGTCGAAGGAATCGACGGCTCCGGCAAATCCACTCAGATCTCACTGCTTTCGCAATGGCTGCGGCGCAGAGGCTATGGCGTCACCTTTAGCGAATGGAACTCCTCTCCTCTTGTGCGCGAAACAACGCGTCGTGGCAAGAAGAAGCAGATGTTCACGCCGACGACGTTTAGCCTCATACACGCCACGGACTTTGCGGATCGTTTCGAGCGCTACATTTATCCGATGCTGAAAGCGGGCGCCGTCGTCTGTGCGGATCGCTACGCATACACGGCATTCGCTCGCGACGTTGTTCGCGGCGTGGACCGCTCCTGGGTTCGCAATTTATATCGCTTTTCGGTGAAACCAAATCTGTCCTTTTACTTCAAGGTGCCTCTCGAAGTGGCGCTCGGTCGAATCCTCGGTGGACGCGACGCGCTGAAGTATTACGAAGCTGGAATGGATTTGGGGCTGAGCAACAACATCGAGGAAAGCTTCCGTATTTTTCAGGGCAGGATTCTCGCGGAATACGAATCGATGATCGAGGAGATGGGCTTTCACGTAATCGATGCGACAAAATCGATCGAGGCCCAACAGAAAGAGATGCGTAAAATCGTCCTGCATGAATTCGGCAAGAAACTCCCACCCGGAGTCCTTGGAACGGAGGGTCCTCATGCGGGATTACAAGAATAGGCCGCCTCTTTCGTACTACCGGACCGCGCTACCCGGCGTGGATTACGCGGAACTTCAGGGAAAGCTGATCGTCATTGAAGGTCCGGATGCCGTCGGCCGCAGCACGCAGATGCGCCTCCTGAAACCTTGGCTCGAAGAATTCGGCTATGCCGTGCTCGATACGGGCCTGGCACGCTCCGCCTTGGCGGGTAAAGGAATCAAAGAGGCGAAGGACGGCAACACGCTCGGTCCGATCACGATGACGATGTTTTATGCGACCGACTTTGCCGATCGCCTCGAGAACGAAATCATCCCTGCGTTGCGCGCCGGCTTCGTTGTCTTGACGGATCGCTACATCTATTCCATCATTGCGAGAGCGATTGCGCGCGGCCAGGATCGCACATGGATTGAGCGCACCGCCGGGTTCGCGGTTGTTCCCCACGTCGTCCTTTATCTCCGGGCCACGCCGCAGGATCTCATCTCTCGCGTGGTCGTCGGCAGGGGATCGTTTGACTATTGGGAAAGTGGATTGGACTCCCACTTCGGCAAAGACATGTATGAGAGCTTCGTGAAGTACCAGTCGAGCCTAATTCAAGGGTTTGACACGATGGTAGAGCCGTATGGTTTTGAAATCATCGACGCCTCACGATCGGCCGATCAGGTGTTTGAATCGCTCAAGACCGCGATCTCCAAAGTGCTGGAAATGCCATCCACCCGGCGCAAACGGAAACGCCCGGCTGGTGCCAGCGTCGGCTCTGCTCCGCAATGAGTCTTGCTACGCGCAACTAACTTCTATTCGTCAATACTTAGCGTTTGTAGTTCTGCCGCCTGTTCCGGCGCACGAAGTACAGAATCAGCACCAGCACGGCGGCGATCCAAAGAATCACAACTATCGTTGATGTCGGCATGTATTTTTAGGCGCTCCCCAGTGGCACGGGCTTTTCGGCCTGCAAGTCTATCAGTCTCTGCAACACGTGCTTGACCTTCAGCCGCGCGACTTTCTCGGGAACCGAGGATAGCGTAGCGATGGCGCTTTCCAGGCTGAAATTATACTCAACCCGCATGGCCCCAAGAAGAGAAGAGCGGGCGGCACGCAGGTGCTCCAACATCAAACCGCTGGGGCCTTCGCTTTGCGCACCTCGATCATTGCGGCTGACTCCGGCGATCAGTTCATCCAACAGATTGAGTTCCTCGACTTGCGACACATTTCTCCTCAACGCCACGCGTTACGAAAACGCGGCGCGACGGGTGGGGTAGTTGCACCACGCGGCGGTTGGCTAAGAAGAAGCGGATCGGGCAGCCGTATCTTAGACCGGCGCCAGAAGAGTGGGCGGAACTGCCCGACTCTGCGTTCAGTATGGACCTATTCATCGGGCCTAGCAAGACAATTCGGCCCTGGGAACGTTGTATCGACTGCACCGTCACCGCGCCGCACTTCACAATTTCCGCCGCATCATCAATCGCTTGCAACAAAACTTCGCGCACGTCTGCAAACGGATGCCGTACAACATAGGCAAGAGTTCGAGCGCTCCCCCGATGGAGAGCCGAGCCGACCAGCTCGACGGAGTCCATGGTAATCCGCATCGTTTGGGTCTTTGTGCATCGGGAGTTCCACCGGATCTCAACCGGTTCCGGCTATGCGGGCGGTCCCTCGAGGCGAAAGCCTATGACAGGGATCCATAGCAACCCTAAAGGTGCACCTTCTGGAATACGAACCCGACCGCGAGGGAGGGGATAAGTGGAAGATACGAGAAGAAAAAGCAGACAGGAGACAGAATCCCCGGAGTATTCGCGCTTTAAATTTCGTACGTCAACGCACTTGGCGGCCGTTGCTTCTGCCTGGCTGTGTCCACCTTCCGGCAAACCGAGCCAAGCGTTGTGTTCTCTAGAATGTTGGCCATTGCATCGCGGACTTCCTTCATCACGATGCGGGTCCCGCACGTTTCGATGTCGATGCATTCATCGCATTTTCGGAAGCGGGTTTCGCTCGCACAGGGTAGTGGGGCCAGCGGACCTTCGATCATTCGTATGACGGAAGCCAGCGTAACCTGCTCGGGAGGATGAACCAGGCTGTAGCCGCCCCCCTTGCCCTTTTTGCTTGCGACGAGCCCCAGACCTTTCAGGTTGAGCAGAATCTGCTCGAGGAATTTCTGGGGGATCACTTCGTCTCTGGAGATATGGCTGATGAGAATCGGCCCCTGGCCGTACCCGCGGGCCAGCGCGTACAGTGCACGGAGGCTATACTGCGTTCTCTTCGATAACTGCCGCATGCACGATTCTTCACATTAGTTTCGCACAAGCCCATTCGCCCACGAAGATCAGGAGTTTCGCGTCACCCGCAGCAGCAACGGCCAAAACGAAGAGCACCGGAACATTCATGCACCGAAACTCTCGTACAACTTCAAAGGTGCACAGATCTCTTTCGTGAGTAAACTGGTATCGCACAGTTGCTCTGTATGCAAAAGCCAACTCTTCTCCTCCTATTCCTGTCGGCCACATTGTGGGGGCAGGCTCAATACGTAGGCTCCGAACGCTGCAAGTCCTGCCATCCGGCGATTTACGAACGGTGGAGTAAGACGCGAATGGCCAATGTAGTGCGTGACCCCAAAGTGCATCCGGACGCGGTGATACCCGATCTTTCCAAGCCCAATCCGCTGGTGACCTTCACGGTGAACGATATTGCGTGGGTCTATGGCAGCAAGTGGAAGCAGCGCTACTTCACCAGGCGAGGGGACGACTACTATCCGTTGGGTGCGCAGTGGGACGTGGGCAAGCAACTATGGCGTCCGTATAAAGTAGCCGCCAACACCGACTGGTGGGTGCCGTTTTTTCCGGATGACAACATGGGGCGGCCAACCGGGCAGCTTTGCGACGGGTGCCACTCGGTGAATTTCAATATCCAAACAAAAAGAGTGACGGAATGGAACGTCGGCTGCGAGAAATGCCATGGGCCGGGCTCGGCGCACGTGGCGCGGCCCACTCAAGTCAGCATCGTGAATCCTGCGCGGCTCGATAATGTTCAGGCGACGAATGTTTGTATGCAGTGCCATTCCGAGGGCAGGCCGCTAACGAATCCGATCAGTGGCAAGTATTGGGCCTGGCCGGTCGGTTTCGACGTTGGCAAGGATCTGAAGGATTTCTGGAAGCTGGAAGAGTTCAAGCTGGGCCAGGAGTCTTTCACGCATTTCGCCGATGGCAGCGCGCACAAGAACCGGATGCAGGGGAACGATTTCGTTCAGAGCGCCATGTACACGCATGGCGTCAGCTGCAATAGCTGTCACGACGTACACGGCACCGCGAACAATGCCGATTTAATCAAGCCCGCGAACGTGCTCTGTCTGGAGTGCCACGGGCCCAAGTCTCCTTATGGCCCGAGGGGAACTTCGCTGCAGGAGCACACCCATCACGCTGCAGGCAGCACGGGCAGCGAATGTGTGGGATGCCACATGCCGAAAATCGCGCAACAAATCGGCGACGTGAATGTGCGTAGCCACACCTTCCGGTTCATTCCTCCCGCGGAAACGGAAGAACTGAAAGTTCCCAATGGCTGCACTTCGTGCCACGTGGACCGATCGAACCAGTGGGCAAAAGACGAACTGAAAAAGTGGCCCAATGTTTCCCCGTGGCGAGTGGCTCGCTGATTCATTTTGAGAATCGAGATAGGCGTGCTGGGCCAGCTGTTTTGGTGCCGTTGGTGAATTTGCGATCGCGGTGCTGACGCGGTTACTGTTGCTTCGGTTCCGGTCGAATGCTGACACTGTTAGGTGTCTCGAGTCCGAATTTGTGGGGACCCGCCCTTGCGAGTCTGTGTGAAAACTCGAGTACACGCTCCCTGTGGTCGCGGCTCCGTTAAATCGCTGAAACCGCAGGCCGCTCAAACTGAGCCGCGACTGAAGGGAGCGGTAAAAAATCACTTTTCACACAAACTCTTGCGAGCAGAGCTAAGCCCCTTATTCTCAAGCCTTCGTCAAAAATACCGGCAGGCCGAGTTTCTGTGTGTAATTGGGGCGGTAGCGTTCCTTGTTGTACATCGAATCGAGATCCACTTTGCGGGGGCCTAGTTTGGGGTCCGGGATGGGAACCATGGCGTAGCGACCCTCCACCACGGCCGCCATCAGGCCGCTCTTGCCGCTGACAATGGCTTCAAAGGCCATGGTGCCCATGACGTTGGCTACCATTTTGTCGATGAAGTCGGGCGAGCCGCTCCGGAGATCGTAGGTGAGATCGCTCGCGATGGTTTCCTCTTTGGTGCGCCGCGTGATTTCGCTGGCGAGCGCTTCGGCGACGCTCGCCTTTTTGCGATGGCCGTAGGCATCGGGTTCGCCGTATTGCTGCACCTGGTAGCCTTCCCACTCCGCGCCTTCGGAGAGAACCACCAGCGCGTAGTTATTCGGGTCCAAGTGCTTATCGTGCATCAGGAGATCGATCAGCTTTTCGAGGTTCACCTTGTATTCGGGAATCACGCAGCGGATAGAGGTGACGAAGGCGGTGTAAAGAGCGGTGTAGCCGGCGTCGCGGCCGAAGACACGGAAGACGCCGATGCGTTCGTGGGATTCAACGGTGGTGCGCTGGCGTTCGATGGCGTCGATCGCGCGCGTGATGGCGGTGGAAAAGCCGATGCAGTATTCGGTGTTGCGGACATCGTTGTCCATGGTCTTAGGCACGCCGATCACTTTCATGCCCAGTTTGTCGAGCTTCGCGGCGAAGCTGAGCGTATCGTCGCCGCCAATGGCGATCAGTTCGTCGATGCCTAGAGTTTCCAGATTTTTGAGGACCTGCGCGCTCATGTCCCACGTCTTGCCGTCGGTGGGAAAATTCGCGCCGTTGAGGAAATCGGGAACAGCCTTCATCTTCGACGGATTGGTGCGGCTGGAATGGAGCATGGTGCCGCCCACGTGTTCGATGTCCCGCGTGTTCTCGGTGGTCAACGGGAGTACGTAGCGCGCTTTACTGGCAGGGTCTTCCAGGTCGACGTGCGTCAACCCTTCCCAACCTCGACGGATGCCAACGACTTCAATGTTCTGCGCGGAACAGCGGTATGTGACGCTCTTGATGACCGAGTTGAGCCCCGGAACGTCGCCGCCGCCTGTAAGAATGCCGATTCTTCGAGTAGCCATACACTATTGTAACCGTGTCCATTTCCGCAGTGCGGCCTCGGCCGCCTGCAAATCGATTTCGTTGGTGAGCGCGCGGCTCCACTCTTCCCAACGCCTGGTGCGAATTTTTTCGAGCAGCAAAACATCGCGGCGTTTCTTGGCGAGTGCGGTCAGTTGTGTGGAGAGCCGCGCCTCTACCGCGCGGCGCGCCTGCGTGAGGCGTTTCTGCTCCAGCGTGAGATGCCGCCGGAACTGATCGCGCGCCGCCAGTTCGAGCGACGTGAAGCCACCGGTGACCGGCAATTTATGCAATGCACCCCACTGGCCTTTGATCGCGGTGTTTTCCGCGTCGATCAAACGCAATTCCGAGTGGATGCCTTCAAGTTTGATTTCTTCGAGACGCTGCTGGGTTCGGCGCCACTCGAGCACACGTTCCAGGGGAAACGAAAAGCGTTTCATGCGGACCCCCTAAGCCGGACGGGACGTTTTGTTCTGCAACGCCGCGCCGTTCTCAAGTGGGCAGAGCGACACTCCGCCGCGGATTTCCACTCCGCCCCACGGTAGGGATGACAACGGTGCTGATTACATTTGTGATGCCAGTGCATACAACTGCTCCAGTGTTTTGGGCATGGCTTCCGTCACGTCGGGCGGTTGCCGTAGGAAGTTGAGCAGGGCCGGGCGCACGCGGATAGCGGAATCGAGGGCAGCATTCGATCCGGAGGCGTAGGCGCCCAGGTTGATCAGATCTTCCGATTGTTGATAGGATGCAAGCGCCTCGCGCACTTTGCGGCTGGCGTCTTTCTGCTCCGGCGTCGCGATGCGGCTTGCAAGACGGCTAACGGAATTGAGAATGTCGATGGCCGGGTAGTGGCCCATGGCGCCCAGTTGGCGCGAGAGGATCACGTGGCCGTCTAAAATGGCGCGGACGGCGTCGGCGATTGGCTCGTTGAAATCGTCGCCTTCTACCAGCACGGTGAAGAAGCCGGTAATGGAACCGTTGGGAAAATTGCCGGCACGCTCGAAGACTTTGGGGAGCAGGTTGAACACGCTGGGCGTGTAGCCTTTTTGGCCCGGCGGTTCGCCCGCGGCGAGCCCGATTTCCCGCTGGGCCATGGCGAGGCGTGTGACGGAATCCATGACAAGCAGGACGCTCTTGCCTTGATCGCGAAAATATTCGGCAACGGCAAGCGCCACGAATCCGGCCCGGATTCGCAGAGGGGCGGGCATATCGGACGTTGCCGTTACGACGACGCTTCGCTCCAAACCTTCGGCGCTAAGTTCTTTCTCGATGAACTCGCGAACCTCGCGATTACGTTCTCCGATGAGGCCAATGACGCTGACGTCGGCCGAGTTGTGGCGTGCCATGGCGCCGAGCAGCGTGCTTTTGCCGACGCCGGAGCCGCCGAAAATGCCGATGCGCTGTCCTTTGCCGAAGGGCAGCAGGCTATCGATGGCGCGGACACCGGTGACCAGGGGTTCGGTGATATGCTCGCGCTGCATGGGGCCGGGTGGCTGCGCGTACAAATCGTAGTAGGCGTCGGGGCGAATCTCGGGGCCGCCGTCGATTGGTTTGCCGAAGCCATCGAGAACGCGGCCCAATAGTTGCGGGGAGACTTCGACGCGTGCGGCTTCCGGACGCGCAACGACGGTGTCACCTAGCTGCAAGCCGCCGGTTTCTTCGAGCGGCATCAGCAGTACGCGGCCTTCGCGGAAGCCGACGACTTGCGCGCGAACGGTGCGGCCGTCGCTCGAAAGAATTTCGCAGAAATCGCCCACCGCTGCCGCGGGACCTTCGGAGGCGGCTACCAGGCCGACAAGTTCGCGGATGTGGCCCGACCAACGCAGCGTTTCCATTTGCTGTACGGCGCGGACGCAGTCTCTGAGGATCATCGCGCTTGCCTCCGTACGATATCGGTGAGGCCGCGTTCGATCTCGGCCAGTTGCGTTTGGATGGAGGCGTCTACTTCGCCCCGTGCCGTTTCGAACACGACGGTATTGGGTGGCAGGGATTCGTCGCTCTCCAGGCCAAGTCCGGGGGGAAGATCCAGTGCGCCGCGGTGCGCGGCAACCACCGCGAAGAAGCTGGGCGAAAGGCGGAGCCGCTTGATTTCGCGCGCGTTCAATTTTGCGCCTGCGGCTTTGACCAGGCCGAGGATCGCTTCGGGATCGGTGGTTAACTCCCGGTTGATCACCCGGCGGGCAATGGCGATGGAGAGTCTCACCATGTCCTCTTCGGCCTCCGCGCGGCAAACCTGTCCTTGGGAGGCCAACCGCCCGGCCATGGTTTGGAACGCTTCGATGGCGGGCGCGAGGTTTGCCAACGCTTTCTTGGTGCCGATGGCTTCGCCTTCCGCGAACGCCTTCCTGCGCGCTTCGTCCACGCGCGCCAGAAGTTCCTGCTGCGTTGCGGCGTCCGGGGGGGAGGCCTGCGGACCCGGTGTCGAAATTTGGGGAAGATCCGCGTGTCCGCCGCCCACGCGTCGCCAGTGAAGAACTTCTGCGCCCGAGGTTTCTTTGTCGCGGTAAATTCTAGACGACATACTGCTCTCCGGCCGTGCCCTTCAAGCTGATGACTCCTTCGGACTCCAGTTGACGAACCACGGCGATGATCTGCTGTTGTGCGCCTTCCACTTCCTTGATCTTGATGGGGCCAAGGGCGTCCATGTCCTCGCGCAGCATGTCGGCTCCGCGCTGGCTCATGGCTTGCAGCATATGTTCCCTCATCTTTTCGTTGGTGCCCTTCAAGGCAACCGTCAGGACTTTCCGGTCCACCTTGGCCAGCACTTCCTTGACCGCGTTGACATCCAGCAACATCAGGTCTTCAAAGACAAACATCAGGTGACGGATCGATTCGGCCAGCTGCGGATTGGCGTTGTCGATGGAGTCCAGAATGTCTTTTGCCGTGTTTGAATCCAGGCGGTTGAACATTTCCGAAACCGCTGTGACGCCTCCGTAGGACTCGCGGCTCATCGAACCGAGCGACTTCAATTTCATGCCGATGATATTCGCGATTTTCGATATGATTTCGGGTGAGATCTGGTCCAGGCTGGCCATTCGCAGGGCGACATCGGAGCGCATTTCGGGCGGAAGAGAAAACAGCAGTCCGGCGGCCTGTGTGGGATTCAAGTGAGATAGCACCAGGGCGATGGTCTGGGGATGCTCGGCGTGAATGAATTTGGCAAGCTGTTGCGGATCGATCTTCTGCAACGCGTCGAAGCTTACGGTTTCGTTGCCGAGGGACTTCATTAGCCGGTCGAGCATTCGCTTGGCCTGCTCCGGCCCGAAAGCGCTAATCAGTACCTTTCGCGCATAATCGACGCCGCCCTTGATGACGTAGTCGTGCGCGACAGCCATCTGATAAAACTCTTCGAGAACGCCTTCGGCCTGCTCGGACGTCATCGAATGCACGCGTGCGATCTCCCGGCTGATCAGCTGGACCTCGTCTTCGTCCAGTTCCTTCAGAATGGAGCTGGAGGCCTCATCGCCAATCATCACCATGAGGATGGCGGCCTTGCGCAGCCCGCTCACTTGTTCGCTTTCGTTAATTTTCTCGCCGATCCTGACCATTGAGCCAACTCCGCACCACTTGTGCCATCGCCATGGGGTCTTTCTTCGTTTCTTCCGCGATATGTTTGGTCAGAACGTCCGTCTTTTTGGTGGAAACCTCCGGAACCTTGAGTTTCATCAGCTCTTCAGCCTGGTGCTTCGCCTGCAGCGCGGCGTGCTCGACCATGCGGGCCTCGAACTGTTTTTCTATTTCCTCTGGCGTGCCCAACGCTGACTTGGACTTACCCCCCTCCAGCGCTGCCGCGGATGTCTCCGCTGCGAACTTCTTTTTCTTCTTGCGGCTCCTCACGAAGAAGAAACCTCCGAGGCCCACCAGCAACAGGACGGCGCCCGCGCCGATACCCGCGATCACCATGAAGTTTTTCGTTCCCATCAGCTTTTGGGCCCAGGGGGGAAGAGGAATGTTCCCGAGGGGAGAGGTGGGCGCGGTCGCGGGAGGAGAGGCCGGCGGCTCGACGGCGACGGTCGATTCGAAGGGGAATGCCTCCACCACCAACTGATCGCCGCGGTCCATGTTAAATCCGGATGTGGCCGCCACCAGATCGTGCACCACCATGAGCTTTTCCGGGGACGGAGCTTCCACGATTCGCTTTGCGCCCTCAAACCGGACATTGTGATCGACCAGCACGGAGATGGCGAGCTTACTGACACCGCCCTGAGGCAGCTTGGTCCGGCGGATGATACGGCTGTTTTGATAGGTGACGTTGGAGGTCTTGCGCGTGAACGCGGGGGCGCCGGCGGCTGGGGCAGATGCCGGGCGGGGAAGGTTGGATGCTGTCCCGGGAACCCCTCCGGATGCCGAAGACTGCCCGTTTCCATCCTCGGAGGTCTGCGAAGAGGACATGGCCGACTTTTGCGGATCGTAGGTCTCCTCTTCCTGCTCGGCGCTCGAGGTGTCGATGTCGGCCGAGACGCTGACGCGGAAGTGCTCGCTGCCGAGCATCGGATCGAGCGTCGCGGCGATCTTGTTCTGGAAATCGCGTTCGATCGTCTTCTTGTAGTCAAGGGCCGTTTCATTCATCGCGTCCGCCGCGCCCCCGCGCTTGGGACGATTCAACAAGTTGCCGTTGGAATCCACCACAGAGACTTGATCGGGCGAGAGTTCGGGAACAGCGCTGGCCGTCAGCTGACAGATGGCAGCCACGTTTTGAAGCGATAGTTTCGATCCTGCCCGCAACTTCAACAACACACTCGCTTTGGCCGGTTGGCGAACTTCCGTGTAAATGGACTCCTTGGCGAAGGTTAGATGGATACGCGCCTGTTCCACTTCGCGGATCGACATGACAGTCCGCTCCAGTTCGCCTTCCACTGCGCGGTGGTAGTTCACCTGTTCGGTGAACTCGCTGGCCCCGAAGTTGGCTTTGTCGAATAGCTCGAAGCCGATGCGCCCGGACTTGGGAAGTCCTTGACCTGCCAGGGAAAGGCGCGCTTCTGAGACGCGAGCGGAGGGAACGAGAATCGTGGAGCCGCCCTCGCCTAACCGGTATTCGATGGCGGCTTCCTTCAGTTTCGCCACAAGCGCGCTGGCGTCTTCCGGCGCCAGGTTTGAGTACAGGGGCTTGAAATCCCGTTCCTGATTCCAATGGGAAAACCACGAAATGCCTCCGCCGACGGCGACCGCCGCCGCCAGAAGCCAAATACGCTGCTTCCAACTAAAACTTTCGAAAAGTTTCCTAAGTTGATCCATTCAGGGTTATTAGCGACTTGAAGCGATGCCTCACAACTGCATCCGCATCACTTCCTGGTACGCCGATACAATCTTGTTCCTGGCCTGGAGGAACAACTGGAAAGAGAGGTCGGCCTGTTGCGCCGCCAGCGCCACTTTGTGGATTTCTTCTCCCTCACCACTGAGGAATCGGTTTACACTTTCGTTGGCATTTGTTTGAAACGATTCTACTTTCTTGACGGCTTCCTGGAAGGCGGCTTCAAATCCTGTACTGCCACCGGACGGTGTGCCCGAGCCTAACGCGCCCAGGCTTCCGAGTGCGCCGGATCCGGTGAGTGGTGTTATAGGTAAGATTCCTATTGCCATAAAGTTACCTTAAGATATCGATGGAATGGTTGAGCATATCCTTGATGGTCCCGATCGCAGAGATGTTCGCCTGATAGGAACGGGAGGCGTTCAGAAGGTCCACCATTTCCTCCGCCGGATTCATGCGGGGAAACGCCACGTAGCCTTGGGCGTCGGCGTCGGGATGACCGGGCACGTAGCGGCGTTCCGGCTCGCGGGTGTCGGTGAGTACGTCGGCTACTTTGACTCCCATGCCCAACTCGTTCTGAAAGGCGGCCGAGAAGGGAGAGGCTTGGATATCGCTCGAGAAAACGACGTCCTTGCGGCGATAGGGGCCGCCTTCCGGCGTCCGGGTGGTTTCCGCGTTCGCCATGTTTTCCACAAGGATCTCCGCACGGGTACGTTGGGCGGACATTCCTGATGCGCTGACTTGCAGGGAAGAAAACAAACTCATGCCGATGAGCCTCCTTGGATGGCGTCGCGTACCGATTTGAGCTGGCCTTTGAGCAGAGTGGAAGCCAAATTGAAACGAATCGAGTTTTCGGCGAGCAGCCGGGATTCGCGGTCGAGGTTCACGTTATTGCCGTCGGGCTTTTCGGGGAGACCATCGGGCGTGACGGTTTGCGGCTGCTGACCTTTGGTCAGCGTCATGAACTCGAATTGAAAATCAATATCTTGCGTCTTGTAGCCGGGGGTGTCGGCGTTGGCTACGTTGGAGGCGACCAGCTTCTGCCGGGTGCTGAGCAGGTCCATGTAGCGCTCCAGGTTGCCTGTGAGTCGGTCCAACATGCCGGGAGGAAATGCATGCGGGGTGCCAGAAAAGGCAGATGGTATGCGAGTTCGGCCTCGAAAGGAAGGCCGTCGGGGATTCCTGGTGTCGTTGCGCTGGGGCTAGTGCCGGAGCCAGGTGGAGAGTTCGATGTCGGCCTTGCGAATCTCCGCTCGTCTTCCAAAGCGTTCGTTGATCCCGCGTAAACAGCGAATCGCAAGCTGGGCCGCACGCACGCCGAGATCGGTTTTTCCCTCATCATCGGCCACACCGCGCAACAGCAGGTAGGCTTGCCAGCGCTCTTCCTGTGAATCCTGCAACGTGCGGTTCGCAGACAGGAGCGCCGCATGTTGTTCCTTGTCCGCGCGATTTTCGCGCGCGGTTCCGTCGATGGCGTAGCGCTGCAAGCCACTCCAAAGGGTGTCGTTGAAAAAGACACGCTCCGGATTTGCCGCGAGGAACTCTGCCTTCGCATAACGTGCCCGGTGCTGCTGGGCGGGCGGGAGATCCGTACGTTCCAGTTCCGCTTGCAAAGCGGACAAGCGCCGCATTCGCGCGGCACGAAGGTTGGCCCCGATCGATTGGTAAATTTGGGCGGACTCTTCGTATCGCCCCTCCCGGCTCAAGCGGACAGCGAGAGCGTACTGGACTTTGCGGATACCCTGGGCGCCGGGGTAACGTTCGGCAAATGTGCGGAGCGAATCGAGAGGAGCCTCGGCGTCGAGCAGGAAGGCGAGATCCCATCCGGATGCGGCCCAATAGACGGAGCCATCCTCCAGACCGCTGGAGGCGAGGAAGTCTCCATCGGACGGCTGAACGGCGTTCGCGAGCCACAGCGCGTAATGGAGTTGCTCCACCGGATTCTTGAGCCGCTCATAGACACCGCAAAGGCCATACGCCGCGGCGGCTTTCTGGGAGCGCTCGGCGGTCTTGGATTGAAACAGAGCCAACAGCGGCGGCTCGGCTTGCGCGTATTGCCGAGTCAGGAAGTTGGCGGAAGCCAGCATCCACAGGAAATGTGGATCCTGCCGAACCGCGGCGTTGTCGGGAACCTGCGATGCGACTTGAATCGCCGATTCGGGATCGCCCATGCGAAGGGCCAACCGCATGTTGAGCACCGCGAGCGCATTCGCGCCGGTTTGCGAGGCGAGTAGATCCTGGTGTTGATCGAGAAGCTTGCGAATCCGTTCATAGGCCTGAGCCTCTTGTGCAAACGCGGCGGATGCTGTGGTTCCCGTCACTGCCGATCGCATCGCGTCGTTGCTTCGAGACCATTGAGGATTGGTAGCCAACTGGATTGCGAACGCGGCGTGCTCGGGAGTGTCGAAGTATTCATCCAGATGCTGGAGCAGTCCGGGGCCGCCGTCATAACCGTAGTTGACGCGCAACGAGGTGAGAACCGTCTCGCGGCTAAGATTGGAGCCGTTGCGGTTCAGTTCGTCAAGGTAAATTTTGCCCGCCGCGGTCTGGTTTCCCTCCAAGTAGTAGAGATAGGCGATCCAACCACGGGCCTCACTGCGGAATTCGGGCACGCGGGCCGTGGAAAGAAAACGCTCAAAGCGTGCCCGCGCGGCCGTCAACTGTTCGGTGGCGCCGGGTTGAGCGAGCCGCATGTCGATCTTGGCTTCGATCAGTTCCACCTCTTCCCGGTCCCGCGCGGAAAGGTTTGCGGTGGCTCGTGCGGCGGCAACCCACTGCCGCAGTTGTGTTGCGTCGAAAGCGGAGGGACGAGGCTGGGATATCTCTTTGTAGGCGGCTCGAAGCCGCCGGATTGGAGTGTCGCCAGTGTTTTCGCCCATCCCGGCAAAAGGAGCGGAGGCTCTTTGAACGCCGGGTTTTTCAAAGTGACTCGGATGCCGGGAGAACGGAAGCCAGAAGTGAGCGTCCAGATACTCGCGCAATGTAGCATCGAAGCCGCACGCAAACAGGCCTGCGCTTGTCAGAAGGAGAGCGGCGATTCGGCGGGGACGGAGTTTTTTCATTGGACTTCCCGAAGCTGAAAGCGGCTTTTCTCAGTCGTCATGGCCCGGCCCAAGTAGATGCTGCTTCGCCCCAGGTACTCGGGTAGGGTCATGTCGAGAACCAGCGGATCGTGATTCGATACGCTGGCGGGTTTTTCTGAAATGAAGTACGTGAGGGGCGAATCCGATTCCATTCGGAGCCGGATTGGATGTTCGGCCGCCACCGGTGCGTGTTCAAGGTAAAGGTCGGTGCAGACGACCGTGGCGCAGCCACCATTCAGCGTGCGAATTTCCGGCGTTGGCGGACGCGCGCCATTCGACTCTGCCGCCGCCAGCACTTCTTCCGGGGACATGGTCAGGGTCTCCCCTGGCGCCGGCCAGCGGAAGAAGACGACGCCGGCGCAGTAGCCTTGCAACTTCCTGGCGGCTTCCACCGCCACGCGTACGGACTCCGCCGTGGGCAGGATGAACTCCAGGGACATCGGGGGGTGGAATTGGTTATACCCGACTTCGGTCCGCTGAACCGCTTCGTAGCGCAGAACAATCTCCTTCGCCGCATTGCGCGAGGCGGATTTGCGAAAGGCGCGATTGCCGGCCAGTTCCAGGGGGCTGAGGTCGGCGAACATGGAACCGCTTGGGAGCGCTCCGGCGGCTCCTGTAGTGAGACGGGCGCGTCCGAAGGTGGAGACGCCGATCCGGTAGCGCTTCCGAAACGCATTCAACTGCGGTCCCCAGACGGCCGGATCGATGGTGGCGGCGACGGCACCGCCCTGCTTGTTGTCCGGGTTCGCGACATCGTAGAACTGCGGGACGAACTCGTCGACTTCGCGAATCACCCCGTCGATGGAGGTGCCATCGCGAAACCAATCAAGCAGGCAGGTGATGGAAAGCTGCATTCCTGCGGGAAGCTGTTTGCGCAATTGGGCGAGGAAATCCGCATAGGCGGGAAGCGCTCTGGTGGGGCTGTCAACGTCCAGTTGGACGCCTGCCAGCGGAATGTTGCGTTGCGTGGCGATGCCGCGTAGCGAATGGATCTTGCGGGCGAGCGGCGCGATTGCTTCCAGCGCAGGCAAGCCTTGCCGGTTGTAGCGGAAGACGATCCAGTACTCCTTTGCGGGCGGCAACTGGCGGGGAATGTCGCCGAACACCTCCCACTCGGCGTCTTGCTTGTTTGGGTCCAACTGAAGTATGTCCCCAGCGTGGATATACAAAGCATCTACAGGCCGTGGGGAAGACGATTCCGTCGAACTGCCTTGCCAGAACCAAAAACCGAACGTCCATGGAATGGGAGCGGCGTGGCTCTCCAGCCGGGTACAGCCGGTCCATCCGAGAAGGCTTACGGCAATGCCGAGAAGCAGGGAGTATTGCGTTCCGCGCATGAGTGCCGGACGGTCGCATCACCCGGCTGTCGATAATTTACAACAGTTTCGACAATCTTCCCAGAGAATTTGGAGGTCTTCGAATTTATTTCAGGTGGCGATAGATGGCGTTCCATAGAGCCGCGCCGTCGATGGGCTTGCTGAGGAAGTCTTGCATCCCGTGGGAGAGGCATTCGTGACGCGTCAGGTCCGAGTAATCGGCCGTGAGCGCGATGACCGGAACGTTGCGGTAGCCCGGCAACTTGCGGATGGCGGCGGTGGCTTCGATGCCGCTCATGCCGGGCATTTGCAGGTCCATGAGAACCAGATCGAAGCGCTCGCGGGCGGCAGCGGCCACGGCGGACTCGCCGTCGGTTGCGGTTTCCGTGGCCACAGGATGCCGGCGCAGTGCATGCTGCAGCACTTTCATGCCCGTAGGGTTGTCTTCCACCAGGAGAATTCGCGGCGCGGGGCTGAAACGGGGAGTTTGCGGGGGACGGACCAGCATCGGAGTCGGCGGTGGCATTCCCGTGGGAACGCTTAGGGTAAACGTGGAACCTTCGCCCGGTTTGCTGTCCAGAGCGAGATCGCCATTCACCAGTTGCGCCAGTTTCCGGGCGAGCGCCAGGCCGAGGCCGATGCCCGCGTAGGTTCGCGCCTGTCCGTTTTCCAGTTGCTCGAAGGAAGTGAAGATGCGTTCCTGATCCTGCGTGGCGATGCCGATGCCCGTGTCGTGTACGGCGATTTCAAGCGCGGATGCAGCGGCGTTAACCCGAACCATCACCTCGATACGGCCTGTGTGCGTGAACTTCACGGCGTTATCGAGCAGCAGGTTTAGAATTTCCTGAATCTTGATGGCGTCGCCGGAGCAGATCTGCGGGACGCCGGGAGCGAACGCCGAGACCAGTCGCAGTCCCTTGGCTTCCGCCTTGCCGCGCGCCTGATGCACGGCGGCGTGCACTACCTCGCGAATGGAGAATTCGTTGTTCTCCACGCGTACCTGACCGGTGGCGATGGCCGAATATTGCAGGCTGGCATTCAAAACCTGAAATAGGTTGTCGGCGCACAGGCGGACTGCGGAGAGATATTCGCGCTGCTCCTCGTCGAGCTTGGTTTCCTCCAGAAGACCCACCATGCCGAGAATGCCACTGAGCGGCGTGCGGATCTCGTGGCTTAACGTGGCCAGGAAGATGTTCTTCAACTGATCGAGCTGCGTGTTCTCCGCGTTTGCGGCGATCCTCGACCCGGACGGCGCAGCGATGGAAGGAACGGATGCCATACCTTGAAGGCATCGGCGGAATCTGGGATTGGGATTAGGGTGTTTTGCTGAGGGCGGGAGGTTGCGAATTATGGACCTAGTCCAGCTTGAGATCTAGTACAGCCAGGTATGCCAGCACGAGGCGGTAGGTTCGGTAGTATTCGTCTTTCCTGATTGCGTCGATGTTGTCCTTCGGACTATGCAAGAGCGGGAGTGTCGCTTGTGTGAGGGAATGAATGGTGATGGCCGGGATTTTCTTTTCCCGGAAGGACTCGGAGTCGGTGGAGCCGACGGCCTCGATGTTCATTCCTTTTACGGGGAGGTCCGTGGCTGCTGCGGCGAGATCCATTAGCTCCACGAGATTCTTGTCCGCGCGGCTAACCCAGATCTCTGTCTCCCCGAGGCCGAGGGTATCCATGTTAACCATGGCGCTGACGGTATCGTGATTCTTTTGAATTTCCCTCACATAGGCGCGCGAACCCACCATGCCTCGTTCTTCACCGGCAAAGGCCACAAAGCGAAAGGTGTGCCTGCGTTGCGTTTTCGTGAACCCCTCGTACAAGCTGGGTAGCAGGCTGGCGCCGCTCCAGTTGTCTACGACCCCGTGGCCCGCTTCCACAAGATCGAAGTGCGCGCCCACAACAATCACGGAATCCAACGAACCCGGCGATGTGCAGACGACGTTCGGCGTTTTCAGGCCTTTTACTGGCAACTCTTCGATCTTTGGGCTGACGCAGCCCGCGTCTTCGAATAGCTGGCGAATGGCCGGACCGCGCTTCTCATTCTTGGTAACGTAAGAGGCAAGCCGCTTCTCGACGGTTTCCTTTGGAACGGGCCTGTATTGGATGGTTTGTGCTGCGGCCGTTGCGGAAAGCGAGCACGCAAGGATCGATAGAAGAAAAGTCGGAACGCGTATCACAAAATTATCTTAATTGTTTTTCCTTTTTTCTGGACTTCCTATTTGTTGGGAAATCTTAAAGAGCCGTGACTCAACTGATTCCTTCGGAAGCAAAGATGGTTCGCGAATGGCTTGCGGCCGCGCACTCGGTGGCCGTCTTGACCGGCGCTGGGATTTCCGCCGAGAGCGGCATTCCTACGTTTCGCGGACCGGGCGGTCTTTGGCGCAATTTCCGGGCGGAGGATTTGGCGACGCCGGAGGCGTTTCAGCGCGATCCAAAAATGGTGTGGGAGTGGTATGACTGGCGGCGCTCCGTGATTGCCAAAGCCGAACCGAATGCGGGGCACACGGCACTGGCTGCGATGGAGCGGCGCGTGCCCCGGTTCAGCTTGATCACGCAGAATGTCGACGGTCTGCATGATCGCGCGGGCAGCGTGAATATTTTGAAAGTTCATGGCGACATTTGGACACTACGCTGCACGATGTGCGAACGCGAGCGGCGCGACCTGCGTCCGCAATTGCCGGAACTGCCTCCGCGATGCCAGTGCGGCGGCATGGAGCGGCCGGCGGTGGTGTGGTTCGGCGAAGGGCTGCCGGACGCGATCTGGGAGGAGTCGGTGAACTCGGCTCGCGAGGCGGATTTGTTTTTTGTCATCGGCACGGCGGCCGTGGTGCATCCGGCGGCGGGGCTGGTTCACTTGGCAAAATCGTCGGGCGCGAAAGTGGTGGAGATCAATATCGCGGACACCCCGGTGTCGGGGACTGTGGATCTCACATGGAGAGCGCCTGCGGCGGAGGCGCTGCCAGTGGTGGTGGGGAGTTAGGGGTTCTTCAGATGTTGTGCGTTCGTGCTCCCATAGTAGACTCACCGTCTGGCACTATGACGCGCTAAGTATCCACAAAACGAAAGACAACAGCACGACTGCCAAACATACGGCCGCAGTCAGGCATCCAGTAGCTGCCGATTGTTTCGCTGATCCTGAAGCCGCTTGGGTCCTGCGAACATACTGGATGGGATCTGGTGTTATTTGCCCAGTTTGAGAGTTTGGACGGTGAAGCACCAGTTGAATGACTGGTATGGGAAATCGTCGCCCCTGCAAGATTTTGGTGCAGTATGCGATTTGTCGGTAGCCCTGATCGAACAACGGTGCAAGCTGTGCTGCGTCCTCACGAGGCACGTATCCAAGGATACCCTCTGGTATTCGGATCAGAATTGCGTTTGCATCGAAGGGATTGCCAATTTCGCGAATTGCTGTTACGTGCTGATCTACCTGAAGATGTTGTTCGATCAGTTGAGCACGCCCGTCGTAGGCCACGCCCATGACCATGAAGTTGAGGCGAGCTTGCACCGCGACCCGTTCCCGTTCGTCGCGCTCCGCTTGCTTTCGTTCGGACTCGACTGCCCGTTTCGTTTCCCTCTCAAGCGCTTTGATTGCCGTCCGAACTGCTTTGGATTGTTCGCGGAGATCACTCGGTAGGACACGTTCGATTGCTTTGTGAAGAGCCTCTCGTTCGGCGGCTGAAATCTTGCCGTCTTCAAGGATTAGTTCGATCGTGGTTCTCAAGAACGTGAGTGCTGGCGATGGGCTATCGTTTGTTTCCAGCCAGTCGCTCAGCTCTTGAATTTCTGAGTCATCAATCCGTCCGTCAGCGGTCATCACTTCCAGAATCTGGACAAGTTCTGCCGCAACACCGTCATCGGAAGAATTTGGGCGAATGGTAACTTGTTTCCCGGATTTTCTCCGCTGGTTGGCTTGCCCCATGAAAACGGATTGCCCTCGGCTCTTTACAAACTCCGGAGAATACTCGCAAACGACGCCGACTTCACCTGCTCCAGTGTCAATCCAGT